>JAEYJO010000080.1 GCA_023408815.1 Bacillota bacterium
GCACCTCTGAACAATATCTATTTTGACTTCAAAGGAAAACTTTGCTTTTCTGCCCATAAAATATGCTCCCTTCTAAGTGACAAGCTTTTATTATTTCACTTGTCTACCTAGAAGGGAGCATATCAAACAGGTTTCCTGCTCTTATTTTTTATAGAAAAATTTAAATTTTATTGGATAGTGATAATATGGGTTTGGACTAAGTATAATTCTAATTTGAGTCAGAATTCGGATTGGGATACCATGAGGTATCCAGTTGCGAGCCGTTGAAAATGCGTTTAATGCCGTTGGATTTTTGCATATACATATTTTCATCGGGATAGTAGCATGTATCTTCACTTTCATTCGTTCCGGCATCTAAGATGACAAGTGTTTCCGCTCCGGAGTTATAGAAGGTATGTGCAATGTCCTTTCCCGCCGGCTTCGCTATAAAATCACCCTGCTTTATGCGATGCTCCGCTCCGTCTAAGCGAAGGGTTCCCGCCCCTGAGAGAATCAGAAAGAATTCCTCCTGTTGGGAATGGCTGTGGTATCTTGCGCTGTATGCTCCCGGAGGAACGTAGTCGATATTCACATAAATCTTCTGACTTCCAGCGGCCTCTCCTAAGGACTTCGATTGGAGCCCTGCGGAATCTTCCCATAGATATTCTTCAGCTAAGCTATCTATATTGTTAATATCCATTTTTAAAACCTCCCCTGTTTTTGACTTTCATTTGATTGCTGTTATTATTCATCATACAAGAAAATCTGTTAACTAACAATACTATATAAAAAGTTAGATTGAAGTTGAAATAAGTATATAGAAAATTGTTTTTTATTTTGTATGTTTTTACTATTGCAATAACCGAACATATGTTCTATATTATGGTTAACACATGTGGAGGAACTATTAATTGACAAAATTTAAAACGAAAGGGAATTATTATGCAAAAAGGATTTCAGAAAGTGTACATTCATAGTTGTGGAGATGGCGTTATTGCAACGCCGGTTATTGGTGAAAATGGAAACTGGTATGTTGGAAATGAAGATACCGGTGTAAAAGCAGAAGGAATTGATGGTAAAGACGGCGAGATGGGCCCGGAAGGACCGCAGGGACCGAAGGGTGAAAAAGGTGAGCAGGGTGATGTCGGACCGCAGGGCCCGGCAGGCGAAACTCCCGAGTTGGCTGCAAACTTAACCACGACAATTGAAGGTAAAGCATTAGACGCGATCATGGGTAAAGCGCTTGACGATAAAATTAAAGATTTAGATACTGAATTTGAAGGATTTAAAACGTCTTTTCAGAATGGCTGTAACACAATTGCTGGTAAAGTGACAGAATTGGGATGTGCTACAGCCGGTAATGCAGGTCCCAATGTCATTGCGGAAAATATTGAGATAGTGGCAAATAAAAAATACAATGATGGAGTAGCTGCTACAAAAGTCGGAACTGCAACGCCAGGGCATGTATTAAGCGGATATACCTTTACAAATAATAATGCTGTAGGAATATCTGGAACAATGGCAGATAGAGGGGCAGTTAATGCTTCACTGAATGCAGGACAATCTTACACTATTCCGGTCGGATATCATAACGGGAGCGGTAGTATTACTGCTAATTCGTTGGCAAGTCAGACAGCTGCCACAGCTACAGCAGATAACTTAAGTACAGGCAAGACGGCATGGGTAAATGGAGTAAAAATAACAGGAACAGGTGTGGATAATACGGCTCAATATAACGCAGGGTATAATGCCGGACAATCCAGGATACTTGCAGAAAAAATTACAACAAATATTTCAGCAGGAAAAAACGGTATAACATTAGATATATCGAAGTCCGGTTATAAAGCTATATATGCAGGTGTTTTATCTGCTCAATATGTGGCATCTGCCAATTCAAATACGGAATTAGGAACGTTAAGTACGTCGGTATCATCATCCGGAAATACTGCAACATTTACTTTCACGACTAATGCAACTGTTGGATATGATGTGTTAAGTATTTTAGAAATAGTTGTAGTATATACTGCTGTATAATTTGTATTATACCTTAAAGCACAAATATAAGGGACGAGTTAATATTATAGGAAATTTATAAACAGAATTAAAGAGCCGGCTAGAGAGCAATCTTTACCGGCTCTAAGGCTTAAGGAAAGAAGGAATGCGATGGAAACAGAAATTGCGGTAAAACTGGAAGCGCACGAACACGAAATAGCCTCTCTGAAACACCGGGTTAAGGAACTTGAATCGGAAAGCAAAGTTATTCAAGAGCTTGCCATATCCGTTAATAAAATGGCGGTGAACATGGAGAACATGCTGGAGGAGCAAAAGAAACAGGGAGTTCGTTTGGAGATGCTGGAAAAGGTGCCGGTGGAGACCAACCGTCAAGTAAAGGCAGCTATCATTACGGCCTTTGCAGGCGGTGTCGTAGGGGCCTTTATAACAACAATAGCGACAATCTTATAAAAAGGAGAAAGAATATGAAAAATAATGAGCTCATAAACTGGTTAAAGGCAGCAGGCATAAGAGCAGTCAAAACAGTAGCCCAAACGGCAGCAGCTACCATAGGTACCGCCGCAATCATGTCGGAGGTAAACTGGACGGTGGTAGTATCCGCATCGGCACTGGCCGGGATATTATCCCTTCTGACCTCAACCGCAGGGCTGCCGGAGTTGAAAAAGTAAGGAGTGTATACTATGACAATAGGCGTAAACTGTGGCCATACGATAAGCGGTGCCGGATATGGCGCCGTAGGTATTATCAAGGAATCCAACCACACGAGGCTTGTCGGATATTCCCTCATGGAGAAATTACGTGCAGCGAGTGTAAAAGTGGTGGATTGTACGATAGATGAAGCAGGTACACAGAATGAATATCTTGCGGCAGCGGTGGCGCTGGCGAACAGGGAAGATCTGGACTGGTTTATCAGTATCCATTTCAACGCCTCGGCGTCTCACACAGGACAAGGTGTAGAGGTCTATACCTACGAGGGCAGACAGTATGAGGAGGCGTTGAACGTCTGCAATAACATTTCTGCTTTTGGGTTTAAAAACCGTGGAGTGAAAGCCGGCAGCGGACTTTATGTCATTAACAAGACAAAAGCAAAGGCCATGCTGATTGAGGTATGCTTTTGCGATAATCAGGCGGATGTAGATCTTTATAATAAAATAGGTGGTGCGGATACTATAGCACAGGCTATCTTTAACAGTATCTATAATTATGCGGTAACGCCGGAGCCGGTATCGGAAGAAGCGCATGACATGCCCTTGGAGGATTTTGTGGAGTTCGTAGGCGAAGTCGCAAGGCAGGACTGGATAAACAGAAAAATAATGCTGCCCTCCGTAGTGTTGGCTCAAGCGATAAAGGAATCCGCAAGAGGTACTTCAGAGTTAGCTCAGAAAGCGAACGCTTTGTTCGGAATTAAAAAGAATGACTGGACGGGCAAGACGTATATCAAGGCTGCCACGGAACAGCGGTCTGACGGAAGCTATTACATAGTTGACAACACCGAATGGCGTGCATATGGAAGCTGGGAAGAGTCCATCCTAGACCATAACACTTACATATCCAAAAGAAGCATGGACGGCGGAAAAACACTGCGCTATGGCCCTGTTATAGGCTGCGAAGAATATGTACTCGTATGTCAATATCTTCAGGATTTAGGCTATGCGACATCACTGACCTACGCGGAATCTCTAATCAATGATTACATAGAAAAGTATAATCTTACGAGATTTGATGCAGCAGATGATGAGATTGCCCCGGGAAGCAAGAAATGGATCGTGCAGCTCGGTGCATATAAAAGCCGGAAAAATGCGGAGAGCCTTGTTAAAAAGCTTGAAAAGATCGGCGTAATCTCTATGTTGAAACTATATGATACGAATGAGGAATCTTCCATGTAATGAGGAATAATTTTGTGAATATTTCTTCTAGCCATACGCATACTATTCCAGAGGTGAATCGCATGGATAAGAAAAAGCAGGAAAAGCAAAATCGGCAAAAGAATCATGATAAGTACAATAGTATTACGCAAAAGTCAGAACCCGAAAATCAAAACCCGGGACACAATGTCAGAGAAGAAGGAATACATCCCATAAACCAGAAAAGATAAGAAGAAGGCGGCCGGAAATAGCCGCCTTTTTTCTTGACTATTCACATACATAGTACTATAATTGTTGCTGTTACAATTAATGCATACGCAACAATTGTGATAGCAATAATTAGGAGAATCTATTATGAAGAAATTTTTAGTCTATGCCAAAGACTATAAAAAGGAACTGATTCTGGCGATTATTTGTATCGAGGTAGAGACGGTATTTGAGCTTATCATTCCTATGATTATGGCTGATATCATCGACGTGGGAATTGTAAACGGGGATAGAAGCTACATTTTGTGGAAGGGCTTACAGATGGTGGCCTGCGCGGTAATTTCGCTATGGCTTGGAAACTTATATGCCAAATTCACTGCCGTCTGCGGCAATGGGATTGGAGCGGCTATCCGGGCTGCGGAATTTAAGAAAATGCAGACGTATTCTTTTCCCAACACGGATAAATTCAGTGTTCCGTCTCTGGTTACAAGACTTACCAGCGATGTTACGACCATTCAGAACTCTATTACCAACGGTCTGCGTCCGGGATTTCGGTCTCCTGTCATGCTGTTTATCGCCATTTTTCTATCCTTCAAAATCAATGCGGCGCTGGCGGTAGTTTTTTTGGTTGCAGCTCCTATGCTTGGAATCAGCCTATTTTTTATTGTAAAGAATGTCCGCCCTCTATATGCGAGAATGCAGGCGGCGGTGGATTATGTAAATCGTATTATCCAAGAGAATCTGGCAGCGATCCGAGTGGTAAAAGCTTATGTCAGGGAGGATTATGAAATCACCAAATTTGAAGAAGTAAATCAGAATCTTAGAGATAATTCTGAAAAAGCCTTTTCTTTGGCAGTTCTTAACATGCCCGCATTTCAGTTCGTAATGTATGTAACGATTATAAGCATTCTCTGGTTTGGTGGAAATCTGGTGGCAATTGGCGGAATGAAGGTAGGAAGCCTCACCAGCTTCTTAAGCTATGTTCTCCAGGTGCTGAACTCCCTTATGATGTTTTCTAACGTGTTTTTAATGTTCACCCGTTCCTTGACTTCATGGAAACGAATCCTGGAAGTAATGGAAGAGGAGCCTGCCATTAAAGACGAACTGGCAAAGAATATCGAAATGAAGAGCGGCAGCATCCGCTTCGAGCACGTATATTTTAAATACAAGGAAACTGCAAAGGCATATGTTTTGTCCGATATTTCTCTGGATATTGAATCGGGGCAGACTGTGGGAATCATCGGTCCTACCGGTTCCTCTAAGAGCACACTGGTGCAGCTGATACCGAGGCTTTACGATGTGACTGCGGGAAATATTGTTATCGACGGGCATCCGATTTATGAATTTACCCAAAGAAGGCTGCGGGATTCCATCGCGATGGTACTACAAAAGAATACGCTGTTTTCCGGTACGGTAAGGGAAAATCTCTTGTGGGGCAAGGAGAACGCCTCTGGGGAGGAGATAGAACGTGCCTGCCGCATTGCTTGTGTGGATGAATTCATCGGCCGTCTGGAAAATGGATATGACACGGAGCTGGGGCAGGGAGGCGTTAACGTGTCCGGCGGACAGAAGCAGCGTTTATGTATAGCGCGTGCCATACTGAAAGAGCCAAAGGTATTGATTCTCGATGATTCCACAAGCGCCGTGGATACTGCGACGGAAGCAAGGTTAAAGGAGGCGCTTAATAAGGAACTGCCGGGAATGACAAAAATCATCGTTGCCCAGCGGATTACCTCTATCATGGATGCGGACCAGATCATAATTCTTGACGACGGTAAAATAAATGCAATAGGAACGCATGAAACCCTGCTGAAGGATAATGAAATCTATCGCGATATTTATTCGCGTGAAGGCAACGAGCCGGAGGCAAATTTGCTTGACTTTGGTGACTGTTCCCAGCAACTGCAAGGAGGTAATTTATAATGGCCAGACCTACGTCTAATGCAAAACCGAAAGATGCGAAGAAAGCCTTGCTGCAGCTTCTTCGTTATTTAGGGCGGCATAAAGCTTCTTTGCTTGTGATCGCGATATTCGTCTGTATAAGCTCTGCTTCCGGTATCGCAGGTACCTATTTATTAAAAACGGTGGTAAACGATTATATTATGCCGGGAGATATACCGGGACTTATGAAAATGATAGTTATCATGGAAGCTATATATGGAGCGGGAGTGTTGACCTGCTATTTTTACAATAAGCTTATGGTCCATATTTCCCAAAAGATAGTATCGGAAATCAGAAGCGATTTGTTTGAGCATACGCAAAAGCTTCCGCTGCGCTACTTCGACTCTCATACCCATGGCGATTTGATGAGCCATTTTACAAACGATGTGGACACTATATCGGAGGCTTTGAACAATAGTTTTACGCTGCTCATTCAAAGCTTTATAACCTCGGTTGGAACGATTGTTATGCTGCTCATTCTGGATCTGCGTCTGTCGCTTATCGTCATAGTATTTTCGATTATTATGCTTCTGTATATCCGGCATAACGGGAAGATGAGCAAAACGTATTTCTCCGCTCAGCAGAAAAATCTGGGAACGATTAACGGCTATGTGGAGGAAATGGTAGCGGGGCAGAAGGTGGAGAAAATCTTCAATCACGAGGAGCAGGACTTTATAAGGTTCCGTGAGTTGAATGAAAAGTTGCGGGAAGCTTCTACGAAGGCCTTTACCTATACGGCAAAGACGATTCCCACCATTGTGGCGCTTTCCTACATCAATTATGCGGTTTCGGCATGTGTGGGAGGACTGTTTGCTCTGGCGGGTCTTACGGATATCGGGACTCTGGCTTCTTATCTTGTATACGTACGGCAAAGTGCAATGCCCATGAATCAGTTTACCATGCAGATTAATTTCCTGATGGTGGCTTTGGCCAGTGCGGAAAAGATATTTGCAATGATGGAGGAAGAGCCTGAACTTGATGAAGGAACCATTACATTAAAAAAAGTAAGGAGAGAGGATGACGGCACGCTTCGGGAAAGCGATACGTATACGGGAGCCTTCGCATGGAAAATACAGCAGGCGGACGGCAGTTTTTCCTATGTGCCCTTAAAGGGAGACGTGCGTTTCCACGACGTCGTATTCGGCTATACGAAGGAACACACAATTTTAGACGGAATCAATCTGTATGCAAAGCCCGGTCAGAAAATAGCTTTTGTGGGTTCTACCGGCGCAGGAAAAACTACCATTATCAATCTGGTCAACCGTTTCTATGAAATAGAGGAAGGGCAGATTACATATGATGGAATTGACATCAGGGACATTAAAAAGTCTGATTTAAGGCGCTCCATTTCTCTTATTATTCAGGATACCCGTTTGTTTACCGGAACCATAGCCGATAATATCCGTTACGGAAGGCTTCAGGCAAGCGAGGAGGATGTGGTGAAGGCTGCAAAGTTAGCCAATGCACACTCCTTCATCCAAAGACTGCCGGGGGGTTATGATACTCTGTTAGAAAGCGACGGAGCAAATTTATCACAAGGGCAGAGGCAGCTCCTGGCAATTGCGAGGGCTGCAATTTCTCAGCCGCCCGTGCTCGTAATGGATGAGGCTACCAGTTCAATCGACACTCGTACGGAGAAGCTGATCGAAAAGGGCATGGATACCCTGATGGAGGACCGTACAGTATTCGTAATCGCCCATAGGTTGTCTACCGTCCGCAATTCCAAGGCGATTCTTGTTCTGGAACAGGGCAAGGTCATAGAACGGGGCGACCATGAAGAGCTACTGTCGCAAAAAGGACGATATTATCAGCTTTATACTGGTCAGTTTGAATTGAGTTGATGAGATTTGCTATAAGCGAAAGTAAGAGGAATACGGATATAAGAGAGGAAGTGGACTATAATGAGTAGCAGCATAAGAGAACTTTTTATACGTGAAGAAAAGGCGCGGAAACAGCTGATTTCTCCGGTGCTTCTGGATAATGGGCTGACGCCCGGCCAGGGTCAGGCCGGAATCTTGAATAATCTTCTAAAGGAAGATCATATAAGTCAGAAGGAGCTTTCCGTCCGCTGTCACATGGATACCACCACGATGTCGAGGGCTATCGATAATCTGGAAAAGCTGGGGCTTTTAAATCGTGAAATCAATCCTGAGAGCAGGCGCTCTACGCTCATCTGCCTGACGGAAGAGGGCAGGGGAAAGGCATTGAATATCCGGGCGGCTTTTGAACAGTTGGAAGGGATACTTGGCAAGGATATTCCCCGGGAGGATATGGAGACTTTTCACAGGGTTCTTATGAGGGTTTGTGAGAATCTTGAGAAGGGCATCCTTTAATATTTATAGGAAAGCCATTATTTGGCTGGTTCCAGGAGGTTTTAATGGGAGAAAGTATTTTTTATCAATTATTGTGGCTGTTTCTTCTGTATTCCTTTATTGGATGGCTGGGAGAAACCTGCATAACGGTTATGAAGACGAAGGTATTTTCTAACAGAGGTATATTGAGCGGACCGTTCTGCGTCGTATACGGTATCTGTGCGGTCATTATGACTGTAGGTTTTAATGACTTAAAGGAATCGTGGATTTTCCTGTTTTTGGGATGTATGAGCGTTAGCACGGTAATCGAGTGGATAGCCGCACATATGCTGGAAAAGACAGGGCAAAGCCGATGGTGGAATTACTCCAATAAGAAATGGAATCTGGACGGATATGTCTGTCTTCAATACTCTGTGGCCTGGGGAATCCTGGGAGTGCTGGGACTTAAGTATGTGAATCCGTTGCTTTTAAGTTTCTATGAAATGTTTCCGGCAACCGTTATGAAAATTGTCCTATGGACAGTGGCGGCAATAATGCTAATGGACGGAGCCGGTTCTTATATGGTTGCTGCCGGAATACAGGAGCGGTTCCCGAATGCGGAAAAGATGAAACACCGGCTGGGAAATATCAGTATCCGCCTTGGAAACTATATTGCGGATTACATCAATAGGCGTATGGAACGGGCTTATCCCAAGCGGCAGAAGCAGCAAAAAAGCCGCGTAAAGGAGACGGTATTTGCAAAGGGCTGCGGATTTTATAAGCTGGTCCTGTTGTTTTTTATCGGAGCCTTTCTGGGGGACATTATCGAAACGATATTTTGCAGACTCACTGCCGGAGTGTGGATGAGTCGCAGCAGTGTGGTATGGGGCCCTTTTAGCATTGTCTGGGGATTGGCGATCGTGTTGGCTACCGCTCTTTTACATAACCATAGGCATAAATCGGACAGTTTCGTGTTTCTGTTCGGAACTGTACTTGGGGGTGTGTATGAATACCTATGCAGCGTGTTTACGGAGGCCGTGTTCGGTCAGGTGTTTTGGGACTACAGCGAGATCCCCTTTAATCTGGGAGGAAGAATCAACCTGCTATACTGCTTTTTCTGGGGAATAGCGGCGGTCATCTGGCTGAAAAGACTATATCCGGTTTTGTCGGAAAAAATAGAAAAGCTTCCGATGAAAATGGGTAAAATTTTCACATGGTCTTTTCTCGTGTTTATGATTTGTAATATAGCCATGTCCGGGATGGCATTGACACGCTATACGGAAAGAGCGTATGGAGTAAGCCCGGAGAGCAGGCTGGAGGAATGGATAGATGAGCGTTTTGGCGATGAGGTAATGGAGAGGATTTATCCGAATGCTAAAACTACGTCGTGATTCTGTAGAAAAGGACCGTTTTTATTATCAGCCATAGGATAAGAAGCCAGACAACAAGTATAGGTATGGCATAGTACCATTTCTTCGGTTTCCCGCTTTGCCAGATATGTTCGGCTTCCGCTTTGCAATTTTGGTAACGTAGTACCACTATGCCCCCAAAATTGCGCCTTGCCTCCCCAAAAGTGTAACACTCAGCCCGGTACAAGCAGTTTTCAGACACACCTTAGTGAGAAGGATCCCTGCCATGTCTTTGAAGTCAACAATCTAACGTTTCTGTAAATATAGTTTGAATTATTTTATACGGAACTTCCTGATGAAGATAAACTTGCAGCATTCCTTTTGGCGTGACTTTATAACCTTCCAGTTGAGATTTATAATCGACAATGGCAGCAGCCTCTACATTGACATGGTCATTAAACGGAATAAGACGGACGAACCTTTCGCCTGCATAAAAGCTTGGCAGCTTCGCCCACATCTTTTCCTCTATTTCGCAGGATACGCTTTTATAGATGTTCTCCCGCAGTCTGCTAAACAATAATTGAATTTCTTCGTTATAGTTATCAATATAACTTTGAATATCCTGATTCATAAAAATTACCATACCTTTCTCAAAGCCTGCAAACTTTGGGCCGCAGGCACAACATTTGCAAGCATAATAAATTATGCTGTGAAAAATCAATTTTTCACACTATCCTCCTCGTTTTCGATATCTGCAAATTTCGGCGAAAGTATAATATTTGAAAAAAATGCAGCATCGTCTCAGCATTACGATTTTACCATATAATGAATCGATTTGTGAAATGATTTTATATAAAACAGATGATTCAGCAAATCAGGAGTATATCCGAATAAAAATATAATATGACATGCTGTTGACTACTTAAAATGTTATAATTTCTCCAGGGTGTGTCTGAAAGCTCATTGTGTCGAACCGGATACTTCTCTTAGTGTTATACAAGCAATTTTCAGATAAGCCCTAAGGATAAGTTCAGGAATCAAAATAGATATCAAGATATACTGGGAAGGTAATTAAAGTATGAAAGGAGCGTAGCATAAAAATGATAGAGATACCGGAAAGTCTGACGTTGGCAAAGCAACTGACCAATACGGTCAAAGGAAAGAAAATAACGGAGGTGGAAACCGAGCATACGAAACATTCCTTTGCCTGGTATACTGATGAACCGCAGGAGTATGCCGGAAAGCTTCAGGGAAAAACAGTAGGAGAAATCCATGGAATCGGAAGCATGGTGGAGATGGAAGTAGAGGACTACAGGTTTACGGTGGGAGACGGAACGAATATCAGATATTTTGGAAAGGGAGAAAAGCTTCCCGAAAGATATCAGATGAGGATAACCTTTGAGGACGAAAGTTCTCTCATATGTACAGTCCAGATGTATGGGGCGATGTTTTTGTTTAAGCCAGAGGAATACGATAATTTTTATTATCTCGTGGCGAAGGAAAAGCCCATGCCCGGAACAGAGGGCTTCGATTACCCGTATTTCCAGTCGTTAAGAGAGGAGTTAAGCGGGAAGCTTTCCGCAAAGGCGATGCTCGCTACCGAGCAGAGGATTCCGGGACTTGGCAACGGTGTATTGCAGGACATTCTTCTGGAGTCCGGAATCCATCCGAAGCAGAAAATAGGCAGTCTGCGCGAGCAGGATTGGAAGCATTTATATGCGGCAGTTACGAATGTCCTTCGGGAGATGACGGAAAAGGGCGGAAGAGATACTGAGAGAAATCTCTTCGGGCAAGCCGGAGGATACCGCACTAAGCTCAGTAAAAAGACACTTGGAGGCCCCTGTCCTTATTGCGGCAATCCCATACAGAAGACAGCTTACCTCGGAGGTGCGGTATATTTTTGTTCTCAGTGCCAGCGGGCTTGATTTTGCCGGAAAATGCGGTATATTATTTTCTGCACACTTTTTCAACTCCGGAGGAAACTCCTTTGTTTCAAGACCCGCAGGAAGTATAATGCTTTACGCCGAACTTCCATAGCAGAAGGCAGGGAAGAAGGAATAAACAAGCAAGAAGCGGCAGCAGGCTATAGAATGGCTTGCCCCGGTCCAATAAATTTAAAAGCGGATAGTATTGAATCAAAGAATATGGGATGATGAAGGTGCAAAACTGCAGAACTCTTTTCCCGTAAATGTTCACCGGATATTTGCCGTATTCCCTCGCTCCGTCCGTCAGTACATTCATAAATTCCAGACCCTCCGTGGTAAAGAAGCATAGGGCGGCATAGATAAGAAAAATGCCGGTAAAAACAGCCGTACCGCCAATCAGCATGAAGATTACGGTGCCTATTTTCGTAACATCCCATGAAATGTTACTGTTTGCAATGCCATAAGCGAACATGACGATTGCCTGCAGTATTCTTCCGATGCGGGTGAATTCGAAGCGGCTGCCGAGAACCTGAAGGATCTCATTTCTTGGACGTACCATGACCCTGTCGAATTCCCCTTTTTTGATCATCTCCGGGAACATATCGAAGCCTCTGGCAAAGGCTTCTGCCAGAGAATACTCCATGAGTGTGATGCCAAAGCAAAGCAGAACCTCGCTGTAGGTGAAGCCCTCGACGCTTGAAAAGCGCTGGAACATAAAGTATATGCCGAGAAATACGTTGAAGGACACAAGAAATTGTCCGATGCAGGTGAGCAAAAAGGAGGTTTTATATTCCATAATGCTTTTAACGTGTATAAGAAAATATTTGCCGTATAATTTCATTTTCATCGACTCCTTTCAGCCGCCTTGCAGCGAGATACGCTTCATTGCGAGGGAATTTAAGAGTTTTCCTATGAGAACAAGAATCAAAAGCCATAGGAACTGGAGCAAAATCGCTCGCCACATAGGAGAGCCGATCAAATCTCCGCTGTAAATCCGGAGAGGAACGTTCTGCATCGAAGCAAAGGGGAGCAGCTCCAGTATTTTCTTGATATTTTCAGGGAAAAAGGGTAACGGAATAATTGCGCCTGAGAAAAATTCCACCGTGGAAACAGCAACGATCCGGATTCCGGCTGGAGATATTGTAAAAAAGGAAATCATATAAACGAGCATGCAAAAAGCTACCGTTACCCCTGCTCCTGTAAGCATGGTGAGCAAAAAGAGCATGAGCGCCGGAAGGCTTTCGGGAAGCATCATTCCATAAGGCTCAGGCAGAAAGCCTGCCACAAGGAGTATTGGCATGCATCTGAGAACTGCTTTGGAAATTCTGTTGGCGAGACTTCTGGAAAACCACATGTTATATACATCGATAGGGCGGCACAGTTCATAGGCGACATTACCGCTTACGATGGAGTCGAAGATTTCGTTTTCCATGAGCCATGCCATGAACAACGCGAGAAATGCCTGCTGCATCCAGATATAGGCGGAGACAGCCTGAAACGTCATCGGGAATACATCGGGATCCGCATTGTAAAAGGCGCGAAACATCATGATTTCCATCCCTCCCCATACGAACTGGGTAACGACTCCCGCGGCAGCGGCAGCCCGGTATTGAAGTCCCATAGAGAAGCGGAGGCGGAAAAATGCGATATATTTTTTCATACCGGCCTCCTTATATGTCGTAGGTGCGGTAAAAATCCGCCAGAGCCGCTTCGGTACTTTCAAAATTCTTCCGGATATCGCGCAAAGTTCCGTCCAGGAGGATGTGCCCCTTGCCTATCAATATGACTCTGTTGGTCAATGCTTCGATGTCCTGCATATCGTGAGTTGTTAAAATGACAGTAGTGTTATTTTCTTTATTCAGTTGTAAAATAAACTCTCTGACGGCAAGCTTCGATACGGCATCCAATCCGATGGTGGGTTCGTCCAGAAAAAGTATGCGGGGATTATGTAAAAGCGAGGCCGCGATCTCACAGCGCATCCTCTGGCCTAAGGAAAGCTGTCTCGTAGGAGTTTTCAGCAGATCCGAAAGGTTCAGCATGGCGGTGAGCCGTTCCAGATTGCAGCGGTAGGAAGCGGTATCCATCTTGTAGATTTCCTTCAGCAGCTCGAAAGAATCTGCAACAGGAACGTCCCACCATAGCTGGGTACGCTGACCGAATACGACACCGATGTCTTTTACATGCTCGATACGGTTCTTCCACGGAACGCGTCCATTGATCAGACAAGTACCGCTGTCCGGTGTTAGTATACCGCTTAGAATTTTGATGGTAGAGCTTTTTCCGGCTCCGTTGGGGCCGATGTAACCGACCATTTCTCCCTCCCCGATGGAAAAGGAGACATCATCCAGCGCATGGATATATTCGTAATCTCTGCGAAATAAAGCCTTGCATGCCGAATAAAATCCAGCGTCACGTTTAGAGACCTTGTAGGTCTTGCTTACATGTTCCAGTGTAATCATGTTTGCTTCCTCTTAGTAGTAATATAATTTACAGTTACTTATATCTTGCCAAGTCGGTTTATAATTTTGGATTTTGCCAAAAAAAGGCTGTGACAATTAATGAAGTGGATAATTGTTACTGTTCACTCTGTTCACAGTAACGGATACTTACAAGTGAAGCATAGTGTATCACGGGCAGGGTTGCGCGTCAAGGAGGTATAATGATATAATTCCGTTATGGGATTAGGGTGTCAAAAGGTTCTTTTGCGAACATCTCCAGACAATATGCCCAAAACAAAAAGAACGAATGCGCCTATGAAAATATTTAGAACTTCTTATATATTGGAATTCGGAGCAGGAGTCTTTTTGTTTTGGGCATATTGACTCGAATATTAAAAAAAACCTTTTGACACCCTAATCGTTATGGTTAATGAACAAGGAGAAACGGAATGAAATATAAGTATTTGCTATTCGATTTGGATGGAACGCTGACGGATCCCAAGGAGGGAATTACTACATCGGTACAATATGCGCTTAAGTCCTTTGGAATTGACGAGCCGGATTTGGATAAGCTGGAGCCCTTCATCGGTCCGCCGCTTAAGGACAGCTTCATGAAGTATTACGGCTTCAATGAGGAGCAGGCCCAAAGAGCAATTGTAAAATACAGGGAATGGTTTTCCCCCACAGGGATTTTTCAGAACAGAATATATCCGGGCACAGCAGAGATGCTGGCAGCGCTGAAAGATGAAGGAAAGGTGCTGGCAGTAGCATCCAGTAAACCCACCGTATTCGTAGAAAAGATATTGAGTCATTTTGAAATCCGCCAATATTTCGATGTGGTAGTAGGAAGTGAGCTAAACGGTGTGAGAGGAAGCAAAGAAGAAGTAGTAGAGGAAGCTCTTCGCCAGCTTTCCGCATGCATAGATAAAGAACATACCGCAATAATCGGCGATCGGGAATTCGATGTATTTGGAGGCAAGGAACACGGGCTGACAACTGTGGGAGTGACCTTCGGCTATGCGGGAGAAGGTGAACTGGAGGCAGCAGGAGCCGACTATATCGTGAACACAGTAGAAGAATTGAGGAGGCTTTTGATACAATGACACCCCAACCGGAAACTTCATTAAAAAAGACATGGAATATACTGATGCCCTTCGTGGTGTATTTTATCGCTCACGATCTGGCGCAGGTACTGCTTGCATATCTTATGAATATGAGCTTGGGTTTGGGAGAAAGCTACGCGGAATATATTTTTGCCCATACCCAGACAGTAAACGCCGTCCTGAATGCCCTCTCCCTGTTAATCGGCATGGCCTTCGTCTGGCCTATGGCTAAGACAGAATTCCAGCTTGCCGGGCTGCTTCGCAAAAAACCCGGGGAAAACACTTCCCAGGCAGCGTCTCAGAGAGCGTCTAAAGCAAAGTTCCGGGCAATAAATCAGGCAATACCCGGAACAAGCGCTTTCGCAGCATATATTCTGCTGGCAATATTTGCAATAACGCTGGCTATGGGAACCAACCTTCTCCTATTGCTCACCGGAATAGCGGAGAGATCCGCCTCCTATCAGGACATAGCATCCAGACAATTCGGAGTGGCTTTTGCCGCAGGCATAATTATCTACGGCATCTTATCACCGCTTGCCGAGGAAATTGTATTCAGAGGCCTTATCTATAACCGAATGAAAAGATACTTCAATCCCGCACTATCCATTATCGTCTGCGGCATATTATTCGGCGGCTACCACGGCAATCTGGTACAAGGAATCTACGGCTGCATCCTCGGAATAGCGATTACCTTCTCCTACGAATTATTCCAAACTTTCACTGCGCCCGTTCTCTTCCATTCCCTGGCTAATCTGAGCGTTTTCATGACTGCATACAGCAGTCAGGGATTGACCGGAATGGCTACTATGTTAAATTGCTTGATTTTTCTGACAATTTCACTCATAAGCTTTTTCCTCATGTGGAAACTAAAAAAATATACATAAAATTTTTCCAAAAGCGTAATTTTTTTTAAAACAATAAATTCTGGACTTTGTAGAGCCTTTAGCCCAGAGTTTATCTGAAAAAACTAACAAATAGCATGAATAAATCCGAAATAAAATAGTGAGAAAATATCGAATGAAGTCTGACAATAACCTGTGAATAAACCGAATAGTCAAATTATCAGACAATAATGACCAAAATAATTATTTACAGCATAAAAAAATAGGTGTATAGTAATTGCATAGGTCGCAAAGAAGCGTATTAAGAGCTTTTTGCGCCCTTTTTTGTTATAAATTAAGCTATGAATAAGATATTCATTAAGTTCCCCAAGGCCCAGGCTATTGCCAAACTCACAATTTCCTGCCGCCAACATATGAAAGGAGAAAAGATATGTTTGATGTGAAAATGCCCATCCCGGAAGCGCCGCTTTACCGCCCTGAATTTGAACACGACAACTGCGGTATCGGTGCCTGCGTTAATATCAAAGGTAAAAAAAGTCATGAAACAGTTGAAAATGCCCTCAAAATAGTGGAGAATCTGGAGCACAGAGCCGGAAAAGATGCAGAAGGAAAGACAGGTGACGGTGTTGGAATCCTGACACAGGTACCTCACAAATTCATGGTGAAAGTTACCGCTCCTCTGGGAATTACGCTTGGCGGAGAAAGAGAATACGGAGTAGGAATGTTCTTCTTCCCGCAGGAGGAAATGAAGAGAAACCAAGCGATGAAAATGTTCGAAATCATCGTGGAAAAAGAAGGTCTGACCTTCCTCGGCTGGCGGAAGGTGGAAACCGTTCCCTCCGTGCTTGGACATAAAGCAGTAGAATGTATGCCCTATATTATGCAGGGCTTTGTTAAAAAGCCGGCGAATGTGGAAAAAGGTCTCGCCTTTGACCGTATGCTCTACATCGTGCGCCGCGTATTCGAGCAGTCCGGCGACAATACCTATGTAGTATCCCTCTCCAGCAGGACCGTTGTATATAAAGGAATGTTCCTGGTAGGACAGCTTCGCACCTTCTTTTCCGATTTGCAGGATAAGGATTACGAATCAGCCATTGCTGTGGTACATTCCCGCTTTTCGACCAATACCAATCCAAGCTGGGAGAGAGCGCATCCTAACCGCTTCATCGTGCACAACGGCGAAATCAATACGATTCGCGGAAATGCGGATAAGATGCTGGCCAGAGAGGAGAATATGGAATCCGAACATCTGAACGGACAGCTCCATAAAGTACTTCCTGTAGTAAATGCTTCCGGTTCCGACTCCGCCATGCTGGATAACACTCTGGAATTCCTCGTTATGAGCGGTATGGATCTGCCCCTTGCGGTGATGATTACCATTCCTGAGCCCTGGGCGAATAATAAGACGATGAATCAGCATAAAAAAGATTTTTATCAATATTACGCCACCATGATGGAGCCGTGGGACGGCCCTGCCTCCATTTTGTTCTCGGACGGAGATATTATGGGCGCTGTGCTCGACCGTAACGGACTTCGGCCATCCCGTTATATAATAACGGATGACGGACAGCTCATTCTTTCTTCTGAAGTAGGCGTACTGGATATAGACCCGACGAAAATAATAGTGAAGGAAAGACTCCGTCCGGGCAAGATGCTCCTTGTGGACATGGTGAAGGGAGAGGTTATCGACGACGATAAGTTGAAGGAACGATATGCTTGTTCTCAGCCTTACGGCGAGTGGCTGGATAATAATCTCGTTACGTTAAAAAGCCTGCATATCCCCAACCAAAGAGTACCGGAATTCACCGATGAGGAAAGACAGCGCATGCAGAAGGCGTTCGGCTACTCTTATGAAGAATTGAAGACAAGTATTCTCCCCATGGCGAGAAACGGTGGGGAGGCTATTGCGGCAATGGGCGTGGATACTCCGCTCCCGGTGCTGAGCAAGACCTACCATCCATTGTTCCACTACTTCAAACAGCTTTTTGCACAGGTAACCAATCCGCCCATTGACGCCATCCGGGAGGAGGTAGTGACCTCTACCACGGTATATATCGGAACGGAAGGAAATGTGTTGGAGGAGACACCGAAGAACTGTAACGTACTGCAGATCAATAACCCGATTCTTACAAATACGGATTTGCTGAAAATCAAGAGTATGAAGGTGGATGGCTTCAAAGTAGAAGTGGTGCCCATTACCTATTATAAGAACACCAGTCTGGAACGGGCCATAGAGCGGCTGTACGTAGAGGTGGACAGAGCCTATAGAGAAGGCGGTAATATCCTTATCCTTTCGGACCGCGGTGTGGATGAGAATCATGTAGCGATTCCGTCCCTGTTAGCGGTATCCGCTTTGAACCAGCATCTGGTCAAAACGAAAAAAAGAACGAGCGTTGCATTGATTCTGGAATCGGGAGAGCCGAGGGAGGTGCATCATTTTGCTACTCTTCTGGGCTATGGGGCATGCGCCATCAATCCGTATCTGGCGCTGGAGTCTATCAAAGAGCTGATCGGCAACAAGATGCTGGACAAAGATTACTATGCGGCAGTGGATGATTACAACAACGCCGTTTTGCACGGAATCGTGAAAATTGCTTCTAAAATGGGTATCTCTACCATTCAGTCCTATCAAGGCTCCCAGATATTCGAAGCTATTGGTATAAACTATGACGTCATCAACAGATATTTTACAAATACCGTATGCCGTGTAGGCGGCATCACTTTAAAGGATTTAGAAAAGCAAGTAGACGAATTGCATTCGGGAGCCTTTGACCCGTTAGACCTTCAAACCGATTTGACGCTGGACAGCTTGGGACATCATAAGATGAGAAGCGGAGCGGATGAACATCTTTACAATCCGGCTACCATTCATCTGCTGCAGCAGTCTACAAAGCGCGGCGATTACGGTATGTTCAAGCAGTATACTCAGCTTGTGAATGATGAAACCTCTGTTAAAAACTTAAGAGGACTTATGGATTTTAACTATCCCGAGCAGAGCATTCCGCTGGAGGAAGTGGAGAGTGTGGAAGAGATCGTCACCAGATTCAAGACGGGCGCTATGTCTTATGGTTCCATTTCCAGAGAAGCCCATGAGACGATGGCAATAGCCATGAACACGCTGAAGGGTAAATCCAACTCAGGAGAAGGCGGAGAGGACCTGGAGCGCCTGACCATAGGGCAGGATGGACTTAACCGCTGCTCAGCCATCAAGCAGGTGGCCAGCGGACGCTTTGGTGTGACCAGCCGCTACCTCGTCAGTGCCAAAGAAATACAGATTAAGATGGCACAGGGAGCAAAGCCCGGTGAAGGGGGACATTTGCCCGGAGAAAAGGTATATCCGTGGGTGGCGAAGACGAGACACTCGACTCCCGGCGTAGGCTTGATTTCCCCGCCGCCTCACCACGACATTTATTCCATCGAGGATTTGGCGGAGTTGATTTATGATTTGAAGAATTCCAATAAAGATGCCAGAATTTCTGTAAAACTTGTTTCGGAAGCGGGTGTGGGAACGGTTGCTGCTGGTGTTGCCAAGGCGGGGGCGCAAGTTATCCTCGTATCGGGCTATGACGGCGGTACCGGAGCAGCTCCGAGAAACTCCATCCACAATGCGGGACTTCCGTGGGAGTTAGGCCTTGCGGAAACCCATCAGACGCTCATTATGAACGGTCTGAGAGGAAAAGTGCGCATCGAGACGGACGGTAAGCTCATGAGCGGACGCGACGTGGCTATCGCGGCGATTCTCGGCGCGGAGGAATTCGGCTTTGCGACAGCGCCGCTTGTAACCATGGGCTGCGTTATGATGAGAGTATGTAATCTGGATACCTGTCCGGTGGGCGTGGCGACACAGAATCCGGAGCTTAGAAAGAACTTCAAGGGTAAACCGGAATATGTTGTGAATTTTATGAAATTTATTGCGACAGAGCTTCGGGAGTATATGGCGAAGCTGGGCGTGCGCTCCATCGATGAACTGGTAGGACGTACGGATCTGCTGAAGATGAAGGAAAGTCTGACGAAGAGACAGCAGCAGGTGGATTTGGTACAGATTCTCGCCAATCCTTATGCAGGCAGTCAGGAGAAGATGACCTTCGATCCTAAGCTGGTATACGATTTCCATTTGGAGAAGACCTTGGATGAGAAGGTATTGTTAAAACAGCTTTCCGGAGCGATTGCCAAGGGGACGAAACGAAGCATAGAGGTGGATGTGAAAAACACGGACCGTGCGTTTGGAACGATCCTCGGCTCGGAAATTACCAAGCAGCTCGGAGATAGCGTGGAGGAAGACAGCTACCGCATTTTATGCAAGGGCACGGGAGGACAGAGTTTTGGCGCATTTATCCCCCGGGGACTTACGTTAGAGCTGGTAGGCGACAGCAACGACTATTTTGCCAAAGGCTTATCCGGCGGCAAGCTGATCGTTTATCCTCCGGCAGGAAGCGGATTCAAGGCAGAGGACAATATCATTATAGGAAACGTTGCCCTATATGGTGCGACAAGCGGAAAAGTGTTTATAAACGGTATGGCGGGAGAGCGGTTCTGCGTTCGTAATTCCGGCGCCCATGCGGTAGTAGAGGGAGTAGGAGACCACGGCTGCGAATATATGACCGGAGGACGCGTGGTGGTACTGGGGCCTACGGGTAAGAACTTTGCAGCGGGCATGAACGGCGGTATCGCTTATGTGCTGGATGAAAACAACGACTTGTACATCCGGTTGAATAAAGAGATGGTTTCTTCTCACGAGCTGACTTCCAAATACGATGTACTGGAGCTTAAGGAAATGATAAAGGAGCATGTGGCTCTTACCAATTCGGCAAAGGGAAAGAAGATTCTCGATAACTTCAAGGATTATCTGCCGAAATTCAAGAAAATCATTCCTCATGACTATGAAAGAATGCTGACGACTATCGTGCAGATGGAAGAAAAGGGACTTAGTGCGGAGCAGGCACAAATAGAAGCATTCTACGCAAACAGCGCGAAGTAGGAAGGAAAGGAGGCGTATACGATGGGAAAACCAACAGGATTTATGGATTATAACAGGGAAGTTTCCAAGGAAACGGAACCGAAAAAGAGAATTAAGAATTTCGATGAATTTCACGAGCATCTTCCGAAGGAAAAACAGAGAATTCAAGGGGCCAGATGTATGGACTGCGGAGTACCTTTCTGCCAGTCCGGCGTGAATCTGGGCGGCATGACTTCCGGCTGTCCTCTTCACAATCTGATACCGGAGTGGAACGATTTGGTATTTACAGGAAATTGGCAGCAGGCATACAATCGTCTGAAAAAAACTAACAGTTTCCCGGAATTTACCGCCAGAGTGTGTCCTGCACCCTGTGAAGGAGCGTGCACTTGCGGGTTGAACGGCAGTCCCGTGGCAATCAAGGAAAATGAATATGCCATTATTGAAAATGCTTATGCGGAGGGCTATGCGTCTGCGAAACCGCCTAAGGTGCGCACCGGAAAGCGTGTGGCGGTAGTAGGCAGCGGACCGGCAGGGCTTGCAGCGGCAGATCAGTTGAATAAAAGAGGACATCAGGTAACCGTATTTGAACGCTCAGACCGTATGGGAGGGTTGTTGATGTATGGAATTCCGAATATGAAATTAGATAAGAGCGTAGTGGAGCGCAAAATAAAGATCATGGAAGAGGAGGGAGTAGTCTTCGTGGCTGGAACGGACGTAGGTAAGGATCTGACTCCGGAAAGCCTGCAAAAGGACTTCCATAGAGTTGTTCTGGCTTGCGGGTCCTCCAATCCGAGAGATATTTCTGCACCCGGAAGGGATGCACAGGGCATTTATTTCGCGGTGGATTTCCTTAAGGCGAATACGAAGAGCCTGCGGGATTCCAATCTTCAGGACGGAAACTATGTGAATACAAAGGATAAGCATGTGGTTATTATCGGAGGCGGTGATACGGGTAACGACTGTGTGGGCACATCTGTGCGTCATGGCTGTAAGTCCGTAACGCAGATAGAAATGATGCCCAAAGCGCCGGATGCGCGCACCGAGAATAATCCCTGGCCGGAATGGCCGAAGGTCTGCAAGACGGATTACGGTCAGGAGGAGGCGATTGCGGTATTCGGACACGATCCCCGCATCTATGAATCTACGGTGAAGGAGTTCATCAAGGATAAAAACGGACGTTTGAAGAGCGTAAAAATTGTAAAGCTCGCTTGGGAAAAAGATGAAAAGACAGGCCGTATGAACATGAAAGAGGTTCCGGGAAGTGAGCAGACGCTTCCGGCGGATGTGGTCCTCATTGCGGCAGGCTTCCTCGGCAGCCAGAAGTACGTGACGGAGGCCTTCAAAGTGGAGACCGATGAAAGGACCAACGTTAAGACCGCTCCGGGAGCATATGAAACCAACGTGAAGAACATTTTCGCTGCCGGCGATATGCGCAGAGGACAGTCATTAGTCGTATGGGCTATCCGTGAAGGAATGGAAGCCGCCAGAGCGGTAGATGAGAGTCTGATGGGCTACAGTAACCTAAACGTGCAATAAAGAAATTATTTAAAAAAGAGGATATTTACCGGGAACTTATGGTAGATATCCTCTTTACTTTTTTACTTATTGTAGTAATTGTGCAGTATAGTCTCCAATAAGCTTCTATCCATTTCGGTAGTGATTATATCGGAGATATTTTTTTTTTTGAATTGATCAATAGATTAAGGGTATCGAGCCCACAAGGTGTTAATGTGGATAAGATATCCAGTTTTAAAGTCAGCTTTCTGTCCCTGACCGGTATATCTTCCATGGTGTCCATGGAATTCTTAATGATCGGATACAATAAAAATACGATTCTGGTAATGGGTGTGTGCATGCGAGCAGAAACCGGATTATAACTATTTGAAGAATCCTGAAATTAGGATATATGAACTTCGGGAGGGAGCGCTGGCGAAGACGACCGTGTATTTGCAGGAAAACCTTCATTCAGTTCAGATTGTTGCTTTCGGAAATGAATATGCGTTATCAATTAGTACTTCTGAAGAGATAACCGCCGAAATATACCTGATTTAGCGGTGAGAAAGAGAAATTACTGTGGCGATCCGGGGAAAACTGTAGAAATTTAAAAGAGACCGGTGTAAATATTATCAAGATTCCTTTTAACTATCCTCTTTTTGTGACGATAAAAATCCTAAGGTTTTGAAAAGAGGAGATTTTGCCATTTTGACAGTTTACTTGCATTTTGTCGAAAATACGAAATTTTTCTTCTTTTTAAATCAGCGACAATATAATGGATACCTTCTTTAATTTGCCGGACATTTGTCAGAAAGAGTGAATTGACAACAGAAATAAAGTGCGTTATATTTGTATGTACAAACAAAAGAGGTGATTTATTGGATAATCCATGTAATACTAATGAGCAGGACTGCAGGCTGAATAGCTGTTTGTTTTTTTCTTCAGCTAAACTGGCACGTGTGTTCGGGAAAATAGCGGACGAAGCCTTTCGGAAAAGCGGGCTGTCCCCGAGCCATGCGCTGCTTTTATACCTTGTCAACCAGAGAGGCATCATGCAACAGAAAGAGATTGGGGAACTGCTGCATCTGACACCTTCAACCATCACGCGTTTTGTTGATAAGCTTGAAAACAAAAAATTGATCTATAGAAAAACAGATGGAAAGAATGTCTATATCAGCACCACAGAGACAGGGTTGTTTTTACAATCTGAAATTATAAAAGCATGGAATGACCTTCATGCCATGTATAAGGATATTCTGACAGAGGAGGAAACCAGGCAGTTTATTGCACTTAGCGGGAAGCTGTTGAGGAGACTGGAAAACCCACAGGATTAGTTTTATTTTTATGAGATATATTTGGAGGTGTTTGAAATGGAGGAAATATTTAATCGAAGAAGTATACGCAAATATAAGGATCAGGCCGTGGAGCCGGAAAAGATTGATCGATTGCTGAGGGCCGCTATGCAGGCTCCATCTGCGGCCAATCAGCAGCCGTGGGAATTTATTGTCGTAACAGAAAAAGAAACGCTCAAAAAACTTTCTGAGGTGTCCCCCTACGCAAAGCCGGTTGCAGGATCAGCTGTAACCGTTGTTCTTTTGGCAGATGAGAATGAATTGAAAGTGCCTACAGCATGGCAACAGGATATGGGGGCGGCAGCAGAAAACCTTTTACTGGAAGCCGCCTATTTGAAACTTGGAGGCGTATGGCTTGGTATAGCAACGGCCGCCTCTGCAGCAGAAAATGTAAGGGCCTTTTTTGACTTGCCTGATAGGATTAAACCATTTGCTTTAATTTCGGTAGGTTATCCCGACGGACAGAAAAATGATTTTATCGATCGGTACAAAATCGAAAAGGTACATCATGAAAAGTGGACAGATTGATTATACTGATCAAAAACCAGTACAGGAAACCGTACAAAAAGATTCTGGCTGTATCAGGATATTAATCTTTATCAAAAGCTTGTAAAGATTGAGGAGGAAAGCTATGAGATTAGATTTTTCTATTGAAGAAGCCATCCGTATACGCACCAGTGTGCGATCTTATTCAGATTGTTCATTGAATAATGCTACGCTAGAAAAACTCCATGCTTATATGAAGACTCTTTCAAACCCGTTTTCCGGCAGAGTCCGTTTTCGTTTGCTGGAATCGGATGTGATTGAGTCAGAAAAATTAGGCACTTACGGTATGATTAAAGGTGCAAAGTATTTTATCGGCGCAGCTGTTGAAAATGGAGATATGGCACTTGAGGCTCTGGGCTACGAATTAGAGCAGCTTGTTTTGTATGCGACTTCTTTGGAGCTTGGCACATGCTGGCTGGGCGGGACCTTTAACCGCGGCAGATTTGCGAAGGCGATGGAAGTTCAGCAAAATGAGGTTTTCCCCATCGTCACCCCAATCGGTTACGCTAGTGACAAAAAGCGTATTGTGCCTTCTCTCATACGAAAGTTTGGTAAATTTGATCAGCGCAAGCCTTGGGATACCCTTTTCTTTGACAGCAGCTTTTCCGTCCCTCTTTTGCAAGAAGATGCCAAGGAATACGCGACTGTGCTGGAACATGTGCGTCTTGGACCTTCTGCTTCGAACCTTCAGCCATGGCGAGTCGTGCGTCAGGGATATACCTATCATTTTTACGAAGCAAAGAGCAAGGGCTACGCAGAACGAGCTCCCTATGATATTCAGAAGGTGGATATGGGTATTGCCGCCTGCCACTTTCATTTGTCTGCCAAAGAAAAAGGATTGGATGGAGAATTTCAGAAATTATCCGGGGGTGTTCCGGATGCACCTGAAAATACGTGTTACATGTTTACATGGGCTGCAAAAGCAGAAATTGAATAATCAGTCTGATCCTTTGGCTCAAAAACTACTGAACCGAATGCATGGCGGCGGATAACTATTATTTGAACAGGCGTATGCGGATAATATCTTTCATATTTCGATTGAAAAATTAGGACAAGTGCGATATACTGCTTATCGAATACAGAGTTATATGTGGATTCTAAAGACAAAATCTACAAAAGCGGAAGGATATGAGTAAGGAAATGTCCGGTAATTCGATGCAAGAGAAAAATAATATAAAAGTTACGGGTATGGGAAAAAGTAATGCCATAACGGAAGGAGTAATCTGGAAACAGTTGCTCCTCTTCTTTTTCCCTATTTTGTTCGGCACCTTTTTTCAGCAGTTATATAATGCGATCGATGCCATTATCGTGGGAAGATATGTGGGGAAGGAGGCGCTTTCTGCCGTGGGCGGAAGCACTAATACAGTGATCCAGCTAATCGTAGGCTTCTTCGTAGGTCTATCGAGCGGAGCCACTGTTATTATCTCCCAATATTACGGAGCGAAGAAGCAGGAGATGGTGGAATACGCGGTGCATACCGCTATCGCCTTCAGCGTGATCGCGGGTCTTGTCATGTCGGCGGCAGGCATTATCACCGCCCCGGCGGTATTAAAAGCCATGAATACTCCGGAGGATGTACTTGGGCCGTCGGTTACTTTTCTTCGGATTTATTATTTAGGGATGGTAGGAAATCTCGTTTATAATATAGGTGCGGGAATACTCAGGGCGGTAGGAGATTCCAAACGGCCGCTGTACTTTCTGATCGTGAGCTGTTTGACCAATATCGTTCTCGATATGCTGCTCGTTGTAGGCTTTGGCATGGGAGTGGCAGGGGCGGCGTTAGCGACTATCATTTCCCAGGCGCTCAGCGCGGTATTGGTCATTATGCTGTTAGTAAGGACTTCGGATATGCACCGTCTGGTCCTTCGAAATATCCGTTTGGACAAGAGAATGCTGGCAAGAATCATCAGGATCGGATTCCCCGCAGGCATGCAGTCGATCATGTACAGTTCCTCTAACGTCATTATACAGGCCGGCATTAATTCTCTGGGAACGGATACCGTAGCGGCATGGACGGCCTATAGCAAGATAGACAGCATATTCTGGATGATCGTCAGTGCCTTTGGCATCTCTGTAACAACTTTTGTGGGACAGAACTACGGAGCGGGGAAGAAAGAGCGGATGAGGAAGGGCGTGCGGATATGCATGGCTATGACCTTTGCCGCCACCTTTTTCATTTCCTTCGTATTATATTTTGGGGGAATATATTGCTACCGGCTGTTTACCACGGATGCTGCGGTAATCCGGATAGGGGTGGATATGCTGCGTTACCTCGTGCCGGTTTATTTCACATATGTGACGATTGAGATTCTATCCGGAGCCCTGCGCGGTGTGGGCGACAGTTGGATCCCAATGCTTATATGTCTGATAGGGATATGCGCTCTGCGCGTAGCATGGCTTATGCTGGCGGTGCCGCTTCGAAAGAATATTTATACGATCATGTTCAGCTACCCGCTCACATGGGTGGTAACGACGATTCTGTTCGTTATATATTATTTGTTTTTCAGTAAAATCAAAGGGCGCCAAAAATAATTTTTGCATCAATACTTTTTAAGGAATCTCCATATTCAATTTAAGCGCCAGAGTCCTTACAATGCGGGTAGCGACCGGGCATACCTTTCCATTTTCCAGAGTCACCAGACAATCTTTGATATTTACTTCCTTTACATGGGAAAGGTTGATGATGCAGGATTTATGGCATTGAAAAAATGAATCATCCAAAAGCTTTTCTATTTTCTTCAGGGAATAGAAAAGCTCGGTGTATCCGTTTCTCTTATAAATTCGAATCTTATGTGCTACTGTGGAGGTTTCGATACAGTAAATATCGGGCAGTTTCATGGAAATGATACGTCCGTCGATTTTTAACGCGATAGCCTTCTGAATGGTATTGGTAGGAAGGGTATACAGTTCCAGGGCTTTGAGAATACATTCGCGCATACGGGAGGAAAGCTCATGGCTGTCTTTTATAATATAATCCATGGCTTCGACCTTATATTTGAAGGAAAGATAAGAAAGCTCGCTGTGAACAGTGACGAACACGATAAAGCCCCGCGGATCGTATTTCCTTATTTCTCTGGCAAGGGAGAAACCGTCCATGGAGGTATTCAAATTAATGTCAAGAAAATATAAAGACGGGGTCTTATGTTCTGTCAAATAGGAAAGAAGCTGATAGGGAGAAGAAGTGGTGCAGACGATAGAAGCATCCATATCTTCAATCATGATTGTGTTGGATATCAATTTTTTAAAATGCTGCAGCTGATTTTCATCGTCATCACAAATGTATACCGGTAACATCATGCCCCCTCAATAAAGTTGATATTAACCATGTCATGATACGACATATTAACCGAATTTACTACCAATTACAACAAACTTATGATAATATTTCTATATATGGAATAAGTTGTAAGAAAGTAATCGTTTAAGAAATGGAATTGAGCGTTTAGGAAAAATATGGTAAAATTTTATCAAAGTATGGTATAAATAAAATCACGAGATGAGACGAGGTGTACAGCATGGAGCATATGCTTGCGAGTAAGATTACGGCTTGGTGTTTGAAACGCAATGAGATGTCGGAGACACAAGCCATAGCGGTTACCTATGGAATAGAATTAATCTTTAATTCTCTATTCAAAGTAATAGGACTGATATTGCTCGGGCTCGTTTTCGGTCGTGCATGGGATGTGATCCTATCTATTGGATGTTTTTCTTTGTTGCGTTCCTGTGCAGGAGGAGTGCATATGAAGTCAAGCCTTGGTTGCTTCTTGTCCATGGCGCTCGTGTGCGTCCTTTCCTGTGTGGGAGCGGATTATATCGGTTATCTGCCGATTGGCGTAATGATAGCCTTAACGATAGGGATTATTGTTGTTAATAAACGGTATGCACCTTTTTTTACAGAAAATAATCCTATTGAAGACGAAAAGATCATTAAGAAAAAAAACGCTGGTGCGTTAATAATCTCTGTAATATTGCTGGTGATTATATGGATTACACCTATTTGGAATGTTAAAATGTTGATGCTTATACCGGTGACACTGGAAACTTTAAGCATACTGCCGTGCTGGCACGGAATAAAAAAAGCAGTGCAGAACTAACGGATTTAAATCCTGCACCGCAGTACAAACTTAATAATAAAGCAAGCATATTATTACTTAATGTCAAAGGGGAATTTGCAAAACCGTCTTAATATGCTTGCTTTTATTATGTCCAAATTATTTAATGCAGGAGACATTATTTGACATGGTTCTTCAATTCTAATAGAAAACATATTTCCTAATGGTTAATAAAATCAGCCTATATGTTAAATGCACATCTATTGTTTTTGTAATGCTGTAATATTAAGATAAAGACAGATATTTATTTTTCTTTAAGGAGCGAATGATATGGCATTGAATATTGGAGAGATCATTATAACAAAACGTAAAGAAAAAGCATGGACACAGGAGCAACTCGCAAATATATTAGGTGTTTCTGCCCCGGCAGTAAGTAAATGGGAAACCGGTGCAACTTACCCTGACATTACATTGCTTTCTCCTATTGCACGCGCTCTAAATACTACGGTAGATGAATTACTCTCTTATCAGAACGAGCTCTCTGACGAAGAGGTCAGTGAACTGGCAAAAAGGGCCGGCAGTATCTACGAATCCGAGGGATTTGATACAGGCTGGTCATTCTGTCAGAAAATGTTAAAAGAGTATCCTAATAGTATCCCGTTAAAGTTTCATCTCGGCAATCTGTTCCAAAGTTTTATGTTTTTAAAACCGGGTATCGAACAGGAGGAAATACGATCGTATTATCGATGTGCCGCCGATATTTATGAAGAAGTATTGGCCGGCGGACATTCGAAATATGCCTTTAGCGCGACTGTGGTCATGGTTGGATATTATGTGATGCTGAATGAGCTTGACCGGGCGGAAGAATTATTGGAGGAGCTGCCCAACCCCAAAACAGATCCGGACTTGCTGTATCCCTCTATTTACACGTTACGTGGTAAACATGACGAAGCAATAAAACTGACCCAGGAAAATATCAGACGATATGTTCCCCGGATCAGTCAGGAATTGAGTGTTCTATGTTCGTATGCCAAAGAGCGGGAGGATATGGAAACGGCCTGCGCTCTTGCAAAAATAAACTTTGAAATGACAAAGTTATTTGGGATAAAAGAAGAAACAGCTTATCCTGATATGATCAAAGTCCTTGCTTCTCAAGGAGACAAGGAAAACGCGCTTAGTTATTTGGAAGCATATGCACAAAGTATTCTGGAATTAAGTTACGACTATTCCAATAATCCTTGCTTTGACAAGTTGACCGGGCAACCAAGCGATGCGTCATATGTTAAAAAAATACTTGCGCACAGCATAATTATTGACCGGGAATATGCTCTATTAGTAAATGAGCCGCGTTATCACGAGATCATTAGCAGGTTACAGGAGGTAGTTGATATTCAAACTCATACTTTTAGTGAGTAGCCATATCGGAGCATTTGACCGATGAACGGCCGGCATGATTCTCTAAAGTAACTGCAGTCCGTTCTCCTTGGCAGCAGCTATCATTTCATCCGGCCAAAGTGAGCATTGTACTTCTCCAATATGCGCCTTACGCAAAAAGAACATACAGATACGCGATTGTCCAATACCGCCGCCAATCGTATATGGAAGTTCTTCTTCAATAATCGCCTTCTGAAAAGGAAGTTCTGTGCGTTCCGGGCATCCTGCCTTTTCCAGCTGAGAAAGTAAAGCCTCTCTATCCACTCGAATCCCCATGGAAGATAATTCCAGTGCAATATCGAGAACCGGATAATAAACAACAATATCCGCATTTAAAGCCCAGTCATCGTAGTCAGGAGCGCGTCCGTCGTGCTTTTCGCCGGATTCCAGCAGATCCCCGATCTGCATAATACATACGGCGCCTTTTGCTTTGGCGATATAATATTCCCTCTCCTTCGGCGTGTTATCGGGGAACATGTTCTCCAATTCCTGCGTCGTGATAAAGAAAATGTCGTGAGGCAGTATCTCTTCTATATAATCGTATCTGATCGCCAGATACTTTTCCGTCTTGCGCAGCACCTTGTATACGGTGCGGACTACCTCCTGCAAGGTTTCGATATTACGCTCTTCTTTGGAAATTATTTTTTCCCAGTCCCATTGATCTACATAAATGGAGTGAATATTATCCGTCTCTTCATCCCGGCGGATAGCGCTCATATCGGTATAGAGGCCTTCTCCATGGGAAAACCCGTATTTTTGAAGCGCCGAGCGTTTCCACTTGGCGAGGGAATGAACGATTTCAGCCTCTGCATCGCCTTGCTCTTTAATGCCGAAGGTAACGGGGCGTTCTACGCCGTTCAGATTGTCGTTCAAACCCGATTGGGGAGTGACAAATAAGGGTGCGGATACACGCAGCAGGTTCAAACGCTCGGCAAGAAGATTCTGAAAGAAATCCTTGACAGTTTTAATACCGATCTGGGTATCGTGCAAATTAAGTGCCGACTGGTAGTTTTTGGGAATAACCGGCTTGCTCATAAGTAATCATCCTCGCTTTATTTTTCATTATTAATAATCATAAATAAAAATAATTATACACAACTAATATTTAACCGCGTTTTGACCGATAATGCAAGCGATAAATAGTGCAAAGCAGTTATTTATGTGCATTAAATGCTGCTGTGAAGCCTACTGCTTCACAGCAGCATTTTTTTGCCGGACCAGTTCGATCGCTTCCTTGCCGGACATATGCTCGATATCCAGTTCTATCATGCAAAGCTGTGCCATCAATCTGTCTATTTCCTGAAGGCGTCCCTGCTCCTGCTCGGGAGAATATCTTTTTGCCAATCTCTCGATAGCGCTTCTTGCCTGCGCTTCGTCCTCTATGATCCGGGCTTTCCCGAAAACGATGACGCTGCGAAAATAAGAGGTATATTCTTCCGGTACTACGCTGTCTTTATCGATAACGCAGAAAGAAACCTTTTCATTTCCTGTAATGGAATCTATCTTATGCCCCGCTTTGGCACAATGAAAAAAGATTTTGGAATCATGATACACGTAGCTGAGAGGGACCGCATAAGGGTAGCCGTCGTCTCCGGACACAGCGAGAACGCCGGAGGTTCCTCTTTGCAAGACATCGATACATTCTCCCTCCGATAAAATCTGTTTTTTTCGTCTCATTTCTCTAAACATATGACACCTCTTTCTTATTTGGTATTGATTACGAACATGCCGGCAATGCAAAGGACGATTCCCGCCAGCTTTTTCATGGAAAGCCCCTCTTTATAAAGGAGCCAGCCGATAAACAGCATGATCACCGCGACACACATATTTGCAATTAGAGAGCCCTTGCTGATTTCCCAGCCGTTTCGGTACATCAGAAGATATCCGCCCTCTACTCCCAGTATGGCGAGTCCTAACAGAAAATTAGATACATTCATTTTGCCCATTTCAAGGAGCAAGCTTTCCTTTTTTGTTAGAAAGAACAAGAGAATGCTGGAAATAAGGGCTACCCCATAGGTAGCGATAAGGCCCAGAAATGGATTTACGTCGGAAGGTGTATTCTTGCTGAATATATGGTAGAAGACATTGGAAAGTATGACCAGTAAAATCGGTATTACATATAGGTAATTCGGATTATTCATTCCCGGCCTCCAACTGCTTATACATCAGGATATGGGTGCCGATATTTTTCCCTCTATATGCCTTGGCTACGGCGATACGGCCCATGGCATATGCCGATTTCCCGCTATCGAAATAGTAGCGGCAGGTTGCTATCGGCAGTTCTCCATCAAATAGGACGAGATGAGTGGAAACATTGTCAATGTCGTCGAACTCATCGACAAAACCCTGCTCCTTTACGAATATATCTTCCCGCAGAAGCGAGGCTTCTTTTGGTAAATAATCATAGGTTTTTGTGGTCATAATGAGATATGTTCCTTTGTAATATAATTGGTTTATGCGTTATGAAACAAAAAACATCCAAAAACAAACCTTCTGATGCGGGAAACGCATCATACCTACGGTCTGCCCCTGAATGCCTTATATGCTTTATCCGGTGACAAAGCATCAGCTTTTTCTGACAAAATTATACTAAAGATAGGCAGGTATGTCAATGAAACAAGGCCGAACTGAAATAAAAAACATTTGTTCGATAAAACTGTTGAAAAAGGGGAATGAATATGATATTATAATACAAACAAGTGTTCGAAAACGGCGGTGAGTTATGATGAATTATAAAGTTTCGGAAGAGATGTCTGTAATGGAGAAGCTGGGAATTTTGACGGATGCGGCCAAATATGATGTGGCGTGCACCTCCAGCGGTGTGGACAGGAAGGGCGGCGGAAGCGGTATGGGCAATACCGTGGCAGGCGGCATCTGCCATAGCTTCAGTGCGGACGGAAGATGCATTTCCTTATTGAAGATACTTTTTACCAATGAATGTATTTATGACTGCAAATATTGTATTAACAGAAAATCCAACGATGTCGTCAGGACCTCATTTACGCCGGATGAGGTGTGCGAGCTGACCATGGGTTTTTATAAAAGAAATTATATCGAAGGGCTTTTTCTGAGCTCAGGTATTTTGTATAATCCGGATTTTACCATGGAATTGATCTATCAAACACTGTATAAGCTGCGCAGGGAGCACCGATTCCAGGGATATATTCATGTGAAAGCGATACCCGGCGCAGACCCGTTTCTCATTCAGAAGACGGGGATGCTGGCTGACAGGATGAGCGTGAATCTGGAACTGCCTACAGCGGAGGGGCTTAGCCGTCTCGCCCCCAATAAGCATAGGAAGAATATTCTGGCACCCATGCGCCAGATCCAAAATGGAATTAAATCCAGTAAAAATGAAATCGTTCTATATAAAAATGCACCCCGGTTTGTCCCTGCAGGACAGTCTACCCAGCTTATCGTAGGTGCGACGCCGGAAAACGATTATCAGTTAATGACAGTGGCGGAAAACCTCTATCAAAAATTTGAATTAAAAAGAGTGTTTTATTCTGCTTTTGTAAATGTGAACGAGGACAAGGAGCTGCCCGCTCTTCCCGGAGGCCCTCCGCTCCTTCGGGAACACAGGCTGTATCAGGCGGACTGGCTGCTTCGTTTTTATGGGTTTAAGGCAGGAGAGCTTTTGAGCGAAGAAAGACCGAATTTCAACGTACTGCTGGACCCCAAGGCCGATTGGGCGCTGCGTCATTTGGAGATGTTTCCGGTGGAAGTTAATAGGGCGGATTATCAGCTGCTGCTCAGAATACCGGGGATCGGGGTGAAAAGCGCACAGAGAATCGTGATGGCGAGACGGAGCGGTTTTCTTAACTTTCCCGATTTGAAAAAGATAGGAGTGGTGCTTAAGCGGGCGCTCTATTTCATTACATGCAATGGAAAGATGATGTACAATACGAAGATAGAGGAGGATTATATCACGAGAAATCTTCTTACGGTAAAGGAGAAGTTTCCCTTTGACAAGGATGGAATTACCTATAAGCAGCTATCCTTATTTGACGATGTAGGCTTTACTATGCAGCCGGATATTATCGATACTCATAAAGCGGTGCTGGGGCAGATGTAACGGAGGTATGTATAGTGTGAAAAATGAATTTTCACAGCATAATTTATTATGCTTGCAAATATTGTGCCTGCGGCCCAAAGTCTGCAGGATATGAGAAAGGCATGGCTATTGATATGGAAGAGAAATATTTAATATGTGAGGATTCCCTGGAAGGCATTTTTACCGGAATCTATAAAGCATATACCTTGAAGGAGGAACACAGCCATCTGCATATACAGATCGGGGAAGAGGAGAACCTTCGTTTATTTGCAGAATATATACCTGCTGCACCAGACGCCGGAATGGCGGTAAAGGTATCCCGCACCATTCAGAGGGAGTTGGGCGAAGAGACGTATATGAATATATGCAGGGCGCTGGCTTCGGAGGACAAGCATAAGGGAGAGGCTGTATACAAGACTGTTGTGTGCGGTCTGCAAATGCAAAATGGAAGGCAGGTCATGGGCAACCTGAAGAATCCCTATGTACACAAGGTGTTTGAGCTGAGCCGGGGAGCCAACAACGAGATACTTCATTTGATGGGATTTCTCCGGTTTCAGGAGCTGGAAAACGGCATATTCTTTTCTAAGATAGGGCCTAAGAACAATATATTGACCTTTTTGGCTCCTCATTTTGCGGATAGATTGCCTCTTTTAAATTTTGTCATATATGATGAGCTCAGGGGAATATTTGTCGTTCATCCGGCCTCGAAAGACTGGTATCTCGTTACGAATGCCGAAATCAGCAGGGAAATGATGGAGAATTATTCGAAGGAAGAGCTGGAATACCAGGAACTGTTTACGTATTTCTGCCATAAAATAGCGATAAAGGAGAGAAAAAACCTGAATTTACAAAGAAGTATGCTCCCCTTAAGATTCCAAGAATATATGGTAGAATTTAGGAAATAATGATCAATATGCAGTTTAGTAAAGTAAAGGGATAAAAGATAAATTGTGCATTCTTTATATTTTGACAAATATTGAAGATTGGGAGTGGTCAATATGAAAAAATATTTCAGCGGCTAATGTTTCAATAGATCCAGTTTATAAAAATTTCACTTTACTTTTATGGCAAATAAGGTATAATACTCAAGTAACTGCGAGAAAGATATTTTCATGAAAGGATTTTTCAAGGAAGGGTGATATTTATGATACATCGTAAAATAAGGTTGAGACCCGACGAAGTGAAAAAGTTTGTGGCAGCGGCATCGAAATGTGACTTTGATATTGATATTGCTTATAATAGATACGTAGTTGATGCGAAATCCATCGTCGGAGTGTTGGGATTGGACTTTAATCAGATTTTAACGGTTTCCTATTCCGGCTATGATGAGGACTTCGAATCATTTATGAGGCATTTTGCCGTCGCATCTTGACCTCGAAACGGTCTGGGTGATGCGAGAAACGGACAATGCAAAATAAGAATGTAATGTTGTTTGACTCCCTATAAGAGATAGAGTAGACTATCTTTATGGGGAGTTTTTTATCTTGGTCATATTGTTTGGAGACATTCACAAAAGGATCTTTTGACACCCTAATCCTTGTAGGAAAGTACGTCCTATAAGATAAAAGCCCTTCGGGCAAGATGGAAATATGATTTCAGTAGCGTCTCTGCTCCGGAAGAAAGCTCACACGAATAGGCTATGATATATATGCCTCATTCTTCATTTCTATGGGGCTATTGTGGAATGGATTATATTGGTTGAGGATTTGGAGAGAAGAGATGGGATATGAGTCCGCTGAGCGGATATGGGGTATAAAGGTGGAACAGAATAAAAAGGAAGAAATACATATATCCGTTCGCAATCTGGTAGAATTCGTACTGCGTTCCGGGAATATTGATAATAGAAGGACCACAGCACCGGATCAGGCGATGCAGGAAGGCAGCCGGGTGCATAGGATGATACAAAGGCGAATGGGGTCCGATTATCATGCGGAGGTAGTTCTCAGGCATCCGTATGAGACGGAGGAATATACTGTTGTCGTAGAAGGAAGAGCAGACGGAATCATAGACGGTACGGAAGCCACTCCGGTAACGGTGGATGAAATCAAGGGGACTTATCTGGAGCTTAAGAAAATCAAAGAGGCTTTCGCAGTCCATCTGGCACAGGCGAAGTGCTATGCGTATATTTATGCCGATAAAAATAAACTGAAGGAAATTTGCGTCCGTATGACCTACTGTAATCTGGATACGGAGGAAATCAAGTATTTTCATTCCAGCTATACCTTTATGGAATTAAAAGAGTGGTTCGAGGATATCTTGACGCAATATAAAAGGTGGACTGACTTCGAGTTCCAGTGGAAGCGAAGCATGACGCAGTCCATTAAAGATCTTTCTTTCCCGTTTCCGTACAGAGAGGGGCAGAAGGATCTGGTGACCTATGTATATCAGAGTATTTACCACGGTAAAAAACTTTTTATAGAAGCGCCTACGGGAGTCGGCAAGACGATTTCCACAGTTTTTCCTGCAATTAAGGCCTTGGGTGAGGGATTGGGAGAAAGGATATTCTATTTGACGGCGAAGACTATTACAAGAACTGTTGCCGACGATACCTTTCAGCTGTTGAGGAGAAAAGGGCTGCAAATGAAGTCTGTGATACTGACGGCCAAGGAAAAAATCTGCTTTATGGAGGAAACGGAATGCAATCCGGAGTACTGTCCGTATGCGAAAGGGCATTATGACCGCATTAACGAGGCTATATACGACTTATTGACCCACTCGGACAATTTCTCCAGAGAGGCGATCGAAGAGTATGCAAAGGCTCATCAGGTATGCCCCTTCGAGCTGTGTCTGGACATGAGCTTGTTTTCCGATGCCGTTATCTGCGATTATAATTATGTGTTCGATCCGCATGTGTATTTGAAGCGCTTTTTTGCGGATGGAGTGAAGGGCGATTATATTTTTCTTATCGACGAAGCTCACAATCTGGTAGACCGCGGCAGGGAAATGTACAGTGCAGTGCTTTGCAAGGAAGATTTCCTGAAATTAAAGAAGAGTGTAAAAGAGATTGACGGTAAAATGGAGCATTATCTGGAGAAATGCAACAAGGAGCTATTAACTTTGAAACGGGAGTGTACGAACTATCGGATCGAAGAGTATATCTCACCCTTTGTCATGGCGTTACAGAGGCTTAGTGCTGTGATGGAGACTTATTTGGAGGAGTATGACGGCAGACATGCGGTACATGAAAATGAGATAAGGTCAGAAATTCTGGACTTTTACTTCGCGGTATCCCATTTTCTCGATATTTATGAGAGGGTGGACGAGAATTACGTCGTTTACTCGGAGATGCGGGAGGATGGAAGCTTTATTTTAAAGCTTTTTTGTGTGAATCCGTCGGTAAATCTGCGGGAATGTATGGCGAAGGGAAGAAGTACCATTTTGTTCTCCGCAACCCTGCTTCCCATTCAGTATTATAAGGGTCTTTTGGGAGGCGAAGGGGGAGATTACGAGGTATATGCCAAGTCGGTGTTCGACCCTGAGAGGAAGGCACTTTTTATCGGAAGCGATGTGACAAGCAGATATACGAGACGAACAGATATGGAATATTACAATATCGCCTCATACATCCATGAGATTGTCAAGAACCGGAATGGAAATTATATGATATTCTTTCCTTCTCATGCTTTTTTGCAGAAGGTATATGAGACATTTGAGGACTATTTTGCGGACAAAGGAAGCGTGGAATGTATTCTTCAGGAGGACCGTATGGATGAACGGTCGAGAGAGGAATTCCTAAACCGTTTCGCGTGGAACGACGACTGCGATTTGTCCCAGATGATTCGTATGGAGGTGGAGATAGAGGATGAAAAAAGCCTGCTGGGTTTCTGTGTGCTTGGAGGGATATTCAGCGAGGGCATCGACTTGAAGAGAGACAGCTTGATCGGTGCTATTATCGTTGGTACGGGGCTGCCTTTAGTCTGCAACGAAAGGGAAATCCTGAAAAACTATTTCGATGAAAAAGGGGGCAGCGGCTTCGACTACGCTTACCGTTATCCGGGCATGAATAAGGTATTGCAGGCGGCTGGAAGGGTAATAAGGACTGCGGAGGATGTAGGGCTGGTAGCACTTTTGGACGATCGATTCCTGAATCATTCCTATCAAAAAATGTTCCCGCGGGAATGGGAACATTTCGAAGTGGTTACGGCTGATTTGGTGGCAAAGCGGGTGGAACGCTTTTGGGACGGCTGGCTGTGAATATTCCGCTTCGCAGCATTTGAATCTCCTCTTTATAGGGGGGCTCCAGCCTGGACGGATCTTCCTTTGAAGGAATATAAGGTGTCTCCAATATTTTGGGGATATCCGTGAAGGCAGGATGATGGACGATGGAGTGCAGTGCCTCGAAGCCGATATATCCTTGTCCGATATTGCTATGTCTGTCCTTGCCGGCGCCGCATGGATTCTTGCTGTCGTTGATATGCAGGACGGCTACCTTATCCTTTCCCATCAAGCGATCCAGGCGCTCTACGCATTCGTCAAAGCCATGGACAACATCATAGCCTGCATCGTGCATATGGCAGGTGTCCAGACAAACCCCCAGCTTTTCATTGTGGATAACTTTATCGAAGATGGCGGCCAGCTCTTCGAAGCTTCTGCCGATTTCGGAGCCCTTCCCCGCCATGGTCTCCAAAGCGATGGTGCAGGGCGTGTCTTTGTCCAATATCTCATTGAGGCCCTCCGCTATTTTGCGGATGCCTGCATCCTGGCCCGCGCCTACATGGGCGCCGGGGTGAAGCACGAGAACCTTGCTCTTTAGTGCAGCAGTACGCTGTATATCCATAGAAAGGAAATCCACAGCCAGTTTGAAGGTATCGGCATTTATACTGTTACCGAGATTTATAATATAAGGAGCATGGATTATGGCATCTGTGATACTATGCTCCTTCATATAGGACAGACCTGCGTCTATGTTCAGTTCTTCTATCGCCTTGCGTTTCGTATTCTGGGGAGCTCCCGTAAATATCATAAAAGCGTTTGCTTCATAAGAAGCGGCTTCTTTGGCGGAGCCGAGAAACATTTCCTTGCCCTTCATTCCCACATGTGAACCTATTTTTAACATTTTTCTAATCATGCTCCTTTCAACACTTCTCCGATGTCTCCGATGTCGGTCGATAGCGAAACGCATAACCTTTATAGATTTTATGTACGATTTCACGGCCTTCCGAAAAAAGCTTCTGACACCCTCAAAAATTGTACATAAAATTATCACAGTCTAGCAGTTTCGCAAACGTTAGTCCTTTATATACTTTTTAGTAGTATAGCATCGAAGTCGAAAAAGGTAAAGTTAACATAACTTTTCATTTGGTTGGGATTTATGTAGATGTCGAAAAAGAAAAAATGAAATATTTTTTTGACAAATGACGTCAGAATTTAGAGAAAATGGAAGATGAGTCACGAAAAATGACATAAACGTCATATGTGGATAACTCGGTGGAAATTGGGGATTTCTTTTCAAAAAGTCTTAAAAAGCATTAGAAATCGTACAAGTTCTCCACATTAATAATTTTGCAAGACAAACTTGAAAAATCAGAAAAATACTGATTCAGTCAAAAAAATTATGTCAAGTATGAGAAAATATTGACCGAATTGGATAGGCCGTAATTGTGGTTAAAGTGCCGATCAGGCTCGTAATATATTATGTAAATCAATAGGGGTATTAAAAGGCGTTCATGAAAATCAAGATATATATGCAGAGCTTCTCATGCTATAATAAAACAATAATTGACAGGTCATTCAATAAGGATTGGAGGATATAGGATGTGGGCTTATGAAAGTGTGTTTTATCAGATTTATCCACTGGGTTTTTGCGGCGCGCCATTTGAAAACGACGGAGTACTCCGGTCTGGGATACTGAAGACGATCGATTGGATTCCCCATATAAAGCATCTGGGAGCGAATGCGATATATTTTTCGCCGGTATTCGAATCCGATACTCATGGATATAATACGAGAGACTATAAACAGCTCGATTGCAGGCTTGGAAGTAACGAAGACTTTAAAAGGGTATGCAGCAGTTTGCATGAAAACGGAATCCGCGTAGTGTTGGACGGGGTATTCAACCATGTGGGAAGAGGTTTTTATCAATTTCAGGATGTCATAAGAAATAGGGATAGGTCCCCATATCTGAATTGGTTTCCTATTGATTTGGGAGGAAACTCCAATTATAACGATGGACTTTGGTATGAAGGCTGGGAAGGCAATTATGATTTAGTGAAGCTGAATCTAAGGAATGAGGAGGTCATAAAGCACCTTCTGGATTGCGTAGGATTCTGGATCGATGAGTTCGGCATCGATGGACTGAGGCTGGATGTGGCTTATTGTCTGGATCATGATTTTGTACGCAGGCTTAGATGCTTTACGGACAGTAAAAAGGAGGATTTTTTCCTCGTGGGCGAGATGCTGCACGGAGATTATAATCAGATGGTAAATGAGAGCATGCTGCATTCGGCGACCAACTATGAATGTTATAAAGGACTTTATTCCAGCTTCAACAGCATGAATATGTTCGAAATCAATCATTCGCTGCTGCGTCAGTTCGGACCGGAGAACTGGACGCTCTATAAGGGGAAGCATCTGCTCTCCTTTGTGGATAATCACGATGTCACCCGGATTGCCAGTATTCTTTCCAATGAAAAGCACCTTCCGCTGATTTATGCGCTATGTTTCGGGATGCCCGGGATTCCATGCGTATATTATGGAAGCGAATGGGGAGCAAGGGCGAGGAAGAGCGAAGGCGATCCGGCGCTGCGCGCCTGCTTTGAGGCGCCTGTCACCGGCGAGTTGACAGAGTATATCGGGAAGCTCGCAGAAGCGAAGAAGAATTCCGAAGCATTAAATTATGGAGATTTCCGTTCTCTTTTCCTTACGAATAAGCAGTGTGTATTTGAGCGGAAATCACAAAATGAAAGGGTGCTTGTGGCCATTAACGCCGATGGAGAAAGCTTCCGGGCACATTTTGATACGGGATGCCAGACAGCTTTCGATTTAATCAGCGGTCGGGAGTATGAACTTAATGGCGGAAGTGAGCTTCCACCGTATAGTGCTTATTTCTGGAGAACAATATAATATATTTTGGCATTTATAAGAGTGGAAGGCACTTCAAACTAATTTCCTTTTCTAGAATCTTCTGATTTCAAATACAAATCAAAGGATGATAAACAGTTTTTTTATGCCACCGTTATCATCCTTTTTAAGTTCAATGCGACAGCAGGAAGTAAGCATTCTTCAGATGCCCTATGAATGCCCCTCTTTTTTATCATCTTCAGATTGTGCTCTCGTTTTAAAACCGCAAAAATACCCTCTGCCCAGATTTTTCTAAGTCGTATCATACGTAGATATTCAGATGTCTCATATTTCATCATGTTTCGATGAAAGGCAGAATAATTAGCACTTGCGTTAATCCGTATACTTTCCTTATCTATTTCACAATGCAATAGTTTAGCACGGCCACTACACGCTTTGCGTGGACACATATATAAACGATAGTAATTCATACTACTTTTCTTAAATACAATTCTGATAAAGTTAAGATGATTTCAAAACCACAATGTACTGTAACATCATATCCACCATCCAACGCAAGCTTATGGATTGGATAATTTATAGCATGCTTCCGGATATAGATAATCCTCAAAATACAATTAGTTATAAGATTCATTTATCTAAGGTTAATTTTGGGATTCTTTCAAAAGATGATAAGAATACTTGCAGTACTATTCATACCGGCAATTTTATGTTTAATAACAAGATTTGTCGGATACTCAGATGACCAAATCCGTGAGTTTGGGCATAGGATTGTTAAGTCATATTATTTTAAAAATATTTTCCAGTGGGACACGTTTATTGCTGCCTTTTTCTGCAGTGAACATAAAACTAATGAAAATTCGTACCGGTGGAGTTGTTGAAATATTAATATGTTTTGGCTTTTCATGTTTTCTAATAAATTTTATTGCAGAATGAATCTTAAATAGCAAATTATAGGAGGGCTTTTATGACACACATAATAGCGATATCAAATCAAAAAGGCAGAATAGGAAAGACCACAACAGCCATAAATTTATGCGCTGCATTAGTAGATAAAGGCCATAAAGTATTGTTAGTAGAAGCTGATTCCCAGGAAAACGCGGTGGCGGCTTTAGGATTTAATGGTTTTGATTTATTACCAGCAAATACATAATCCATGATCGTTATAATTACATATTTATTAATTGTCCTCCTCATTGGGGTTACTTGGTGTCAATGCTCATATAGCTGCTGATCAGGTCATCATACCGGCACTTCTGGAACCACTACCAGCTGAAAGATCTTCAGCAACTATTAAAGACCATTGTAATGATAAAAAAGAAGTGTAATCCTGCTTTAGAAATTGCAGGAAATAGAAGGAGAAGAGGATCAGTGCCTGCCGGAAAAACTACAATGTCATGTATTATCTTATATTTCACTTGTTATGAAGCAGTAAAGGTCATGGTAGCAATTAACATTTACCGGTCTCATATAATCATTAGTGAAAAGGCATTTGCTTTTGGGCTAAAAATGGAATGTGCGAAAATGAAAAAGAAAGTAGCAGAACTGATCCTTGGATTGCAGAAAAGACCGGATTGGGGCGCAGCACAATACAACGTATATCAGATTGATATAATTTAGTCGGAGTTACTGGATATTGTTGACAATGAACAAGATTAATTATATACGTTATGAAGAGTCTTGGTATTTATAAAATAGGAAGCAAACAAGCTGTTGTATTGAAAGAATGCAGTTAAAATAAAAAGTGGTGTTTAGATATCATAGAGGATGTTTTTTCCACAGGTAAAGACAAAGGCACAAAGGTAACTTTAGGAAATAAGGTATTGCAAAAGTATTTTTCAGAGAACTATGATCAGGAAAAAATCGAAGCTGTAATATTTAATATTCTTGAGCGTAGGTATCGGGAAAATCAGTAGATGCCTGTTATATGGATACAAAGCTAAAAATACGCAAACGGCTCTAAAAATGCTATTCCCACGGTAATTACAAACTCGGATTCCGCATACAGTTCTCAGTCTGTTGCCTATGAAGATAATGGAGGCTCTTCTATGACGAGTCATAAGTGGAAGCAATACCGCAATTTGATCTTTGACATAAAATCAGTGCATGCAAATTATGAACCCCTTACGGAAGATAATTTTTATTCTTGTATAACTGCTTCGGAAGCAGAACATTACATAACTTCTGGATGTAATATAGGTGACCCAAATCCATTTACCATGGAGAAAATATATGCCCCTTCCACTGGTCTGCTCGCAATCAAAAACGTGGATGGGGATTCTTATGAACAAGGTAATGATTCTGGTAAAATGTGGTATGAAATTTCTGTTCTATCAGCCTTCATAATTGTTCAAAAATTACATTATAAAAAAATTTATTCGTCAATTCTTTATAAACATACTCCATTGAAAACATAATTTATATTGTAAGAATAAGCTCAAGGTAACTCTTAATGTATAGTGTTTATTTTCATATTAAGACATAATATAACAACAATATACACCAGCATGCATAATATGTATTGTAAGATAATTTTATAATACTGTAAGGAGATAAAAATATGTCATTACCAAAATTTCCAGAAGTAAGCCCTCAAGTCACCAGAGATGATGCTGTCAATTATATTTTGACCTCTATTGCTTTGGAAGAACTGGGATTGAGCCATATATTAAATGCTGAAGGTGAAAAGATTCAATATGCATTGGGGACAATCCCAGGTATAACTGGCCCAAATGCAAGTATAGAACAAATTATTGATATAAATAAAAATGTTCGTAGCATTATGGACAGCGCTGCACAAAATCAGATTATTCTAAACTCAAAAATGAGAGATATTCTTAGTGCACCCACTATGCAAGGTCCGACCGGGCCAACAGGCCCTATTGGGCCGACAGGTGTTTTAGTACTGGGAGATCCGCTTTTTAATGTTATAGGAACTACGGGAACAGCTAGTGTGGGATATGGGGAAAGTATTTCTTTTCAATCATCAACGCTTGATATTACTGTAACTTCGGGTTCCGCAATTGTTACTATAGAAAATCCTAATCCATTTGGACCAACCGGACCGACCGGACCGACAGGAGCTGATGGAGCAACCGGACCGACAGGAGCCGATGGAGTCACCGGACCGACAGGTCCTGGCTTTGACGGGATTGTAGATTTTGACCCTGATCAATCCTCAGGTTATGCAGAGGGGCAGGTTATTTATTATAACGGAACCTCGTATGTGGTTGTTAATGCGCCGCCGAGCGGAACGCCGGGAACCTCACCGGATTATAGACCGCTGGCTACGGCAGGAGCAACCGGACCGACCGGACCGACAGGAGCCGATGGGGCAACAGGACCAACGGGAGCCGATGGAGTAACCGGACCGACAGGAGCTGATGGAGTCACCGGACCGACAGGTCCTGGCTTTGACGGGATTGTAGATTTTGACCCTGATCAATCATCGGGTTATGCAGAGGGGCAAGTTATTTATTATAACGGAACCTCGTATGTGGTTGTTAATGCGCCGCCGAGCGGAACGCCGGGAACCTCACCGGATTATAGACCGCTGGCTACAGCAGGAGCAACAGGACCGACGGGAGCCGATGGAGCAACAGGACCGACGGGAGCCGATGGGGCAACAGGACCGACAGGAGCTGATGGGACGACAGGACCGACAGGAGCCGATGGAAGTACCGGCCCAACAGGAGCTGATGGAGCAACCGGGGTAACCGGAGCCGATGGGGCAACCGGGCCAACGGGAGCCGATGGAGCAACCGGTGCAACAGGAGCTGATGGAGCAACTGGGGCAACGGGAGCCGATGGAGCAACCGGTGCAACAGGAGCTGATGGAGCAACTGGCCCAACAGGAGTCGATGGAGTCACCGGGCCAACGGGAGCTGATGGAAGTACGGGCCCAACAGGAGCAACCGGACCGACAGGAGCCGATGGAAGTACGGGCCCAACAGGGGCAACCGGCCCAACGGGAGCCGATGGAGCAACCGGCCCAACAGGAGCCGATGGAGCAACCGGCCCAACAGGTCCAGGTGGATCAGGATCTCCAATGGTAGTCTATAATTATAATATATCGTCTACCGGGGCATCTGAAGATTTTACGGTTGGGTATGTCACATTTCAACTTGATTTTGTAAACACCTTATCTTTATCGATGTCAATATATTCAACAATACCCTCCGTGCTTATAGATTTTTACCGTTTCACAAATTATTATGCAGGAGTTGAAGCTTATACTCAAAACAACTATACACTTACTCCGACGGTTGTATTAGTTGATGGAACAATTTTTAGTACTTCAAATGAAACAAATATTACAATGTTACGTCAGCAAGATCCCAATACTTTATTATGGTCTCTTTATTCAATTGAAATGTTTGCATCTTCAGGCGGCGCCATAACTACCGTATGGATAAACCAGATTTATATAGATCAGGCAGCGCCATAAAACTTCTAAGCCAAAAGTTATAAATCTAATTAAGGGGCTGTTACACTATAAAATTAGTGTACGGCCCCAATTAATACGCCCAATATTTAAATGTACAATTAGCATGATTCATGTTGTTCCAGCAGAAAGTGTTTTTGTAAGAATTAAAACATAATTTTATTTACATCATAATATCATTTTGAAATAGTATGTTTAGAATAAATTATAAGTATATTCATGTTATTTATATAAGGCATGAAAAATTTATCAGCCGGTACGAGGACTTTTAAACCCAATACATATGGGTCAGAATTAGCTTCAGACTTATAAATGTCTTATCAGATTGCATTACCAGTTATGATAAAAGGAAAATTGACGAAATGCTGCGCTATTATGAAAGTAAAGGCAGTAAAATCATTAGTTTCAATGACTTGTTATCTGATCACATCTTTGAGGCATAGAAACATTACTGAACTCGCCAACTTCGGGCGATTGGATAAGCGTCCGCATATCAGTAACGGATAACAATCTTATTACTGCAAGCTCCACCGGAAGCTTTGGTGTGGGCGAAACAAATTATTGAGCATTCAGGTGCTTTTGATTTCTATTTCGTTGTCCTTGACCAATATTGCGTCATTATTGCTAATTGGAGATAAATTCAATGCAAAGGAATGGGTATCCATTATTTTCTGAGTGATTTTTTTGAAAGGTGGATTTTTATAGTGTGGTACAGTATAAAACCCTACCAGGTCTAATGCATCAAAATTTTCTAAACCCGGCGCTTTTTTTACACTATCCATTCCCTTTACATATTCAATATTGGGAGCTGTGACCATTGCTCCGGCCGACTCCCCGATATAAAGTTTTCCGGCATTGACTTCATCAATAATTACTTTATCTGCGCCGGTTCTTTTCAATTCCTGCAATAAGAAGAAGGCGTTGCCCCCTGTCACATAGATGAAATCATTGCTCTTTATTTTAGCGGTGATTTCGGCAATTGTGGCTGTTGATATATCCAGTTCATCAACGACTAACCCCATTTTTTCAAGCGCCTTTTTTCCTGCGGCCACATAAAATACAACCTTTTCTACTTTGCTTGCAGTAGGTATAAAGGTTACGGTTTTACCACGCAAATCGTTCTCAAAATCTGGGAATATGTCTGCGGAATCCTCAAAGGATGATACCAAAAACAGTTTTTTCATAAACTTTTGTTCCTTTCTTTTATGTTTTGATTATACTATAATATATAATGGTATCAATAAATGACACCATTTAATTGAAAAGAGGAAATTCTATGAAAAAATCAGAGCGGCTTAACGATATGATGATATATCTCAATGATAAAAAGTTTTTTAGCCTTAAAAGCATAATGGATAGATACTCTATTTCTAAAAGCACAGCACTCCGGGATATTCAGTCCTTAGAAGAAATAGGTATGCCAATTTATTCAACCTCTGGACGAAACGGACGCTATGGTATTCTCCCCAACCGTTTATTATCTCCTATTGTCTTTACGATAGATGAAGTTCACGCTTTGTATTTTTCTATGCAAACTCTTAATGCTTATCAATCAACCCCATTTCACTTGGATATCCAAACACTAAAGCAAAAATTTGAGGGGTGTATATCGGAAGAACGAATAAAAAGGCTGCGGAAAATGGAATTGATTTTCAGCTTGGGAAGTTATCAAAATAAGAACGAATGCAGTAGTTTGGAGGACATTCTGAACATGGCGATTGGTGAAAATGTCTGCGAAGTTTACTATACCAAAGGAGAACACGACAAAAAGTATTTTGTTCAGTTTTTTGATATTACGTCTTCCTATGGACAATGGTATGCCACTGCATACAATTTCCAAACGGAAAGGCCGCAGGTGTTCCGATGTGATAAAATTCAGTCTGTGAAGCTCTGTGAAAAGTATACAGCAAAACCTCTTTCTGAATTTCTTGTCCCCTCTAAGGAAATGTTTCGGGATAAAGCGGCGATTGACTTTGAGGTATGTATTTCCATAAAAGGCGCAGATATATTTTATAAGGAGCATTATCCATCCATGGAGTTGTACCATGAAAATGGAAAATGCTATGTAAGAGGTTTTTATAACAAAAGGGAAGAAACTTTTATCGCTAACTATTTTATAAGCTATGGAGAAACGATTTATTCCATTCAGCCAACCAGCTTGAAAAGTCTTATTCTCGAAAGATTAGAGACAATAAAAAGTCACTTGATTTCAATATAACAGCTAAAATAAGTAAGGCATCGATCAATTTGACCGATGCCTTGTTCTTAGACAGCTCAACTTGGCAGTATCCATAAAGATTGTTTAGCCTGTCTTATGCAGGACTGCCTTTTGCAGGTGCTTTTTTTTACGGAGTCGCAGTTATAAAAAAAGAGTATTGACATATTCATGCCAACTGTATATAGTGTATATATACAGAATGAACAAAGCGGAGATAGTATAATAAAGCGTGAAGCGCAGGATGAAAAGAGGTGGGAGAATTGGACATATTGATTAGTAACTCTGGCGGTCAGCCGATCTATGAGCAGATATGTACGCAGATTAAGAAGAATATCATAGCCGGAGAACTAAAGGAAGGCGACGCGCTTCCGTCCATCCGATCTCTTGCCAAGGATTTACGGATCAGCGTAATTACTACGAAGAGAGCTTATGATGAACTGGAAAAGGAAGGATATATATATACGATAGCCTCGAAGGGCTGCTTTGTGGCAAAGAAAGACATGGAGTTTATAAGAGAAGAAAATTTAAAGAAGATAGAAGCGCGTATGAGGGAAATTTCTGAGCTGGCGAAGTCATCCGGCTTGACGAGAGAAGATCTGGTGAAGATGTTTCAATTTTTTATGTAATAGGAGGTGCCTACTATATAAAAAGCCCTTCGGGCATGATGCGCAGCTACGCGCGAGGAACAAAAGCTGTGCTGTCGAAGTATTAAGACGGATGAGTGTGCGAAGCACACTTTTGCTCAAGAATAACGGAGGATTAAATTATGAATGCTTTGGAAATAACAAATTTAACGAAAGAATACAAGGACTTTAAGCTGGATAATGTCAGTCTGAAGCTGCCGTCCGGATGCATCATGGGACTTATTGGAGAAAATGGCGCGGGAAAAAGCACGATGATTAAGCTGATCATGGACGCGATAAAACGTGACAGCGGGGAGATAATCATACTCGGTAAGGAGAACCGGTCCGATGATTTTAAGCTGACCAAAGAGGATATCGGCATCGTACTGGACGATATCGGATTCCCGGAAATCATAACGGCGAAGCAATTGAATACTATTATGAAAATGACTTATCAGAATTGGGAGGAAGAGGCCTATTTTCGCTATATTGAGCGTTTTTCCCTTCCCGAAAAAAAGCCTATCAAGGACTACTCCAGGGGAATGAAGATGAAACTGGCGATAGCCGCCGCGATGTCTCATCGTGCGAGGCTTCTGATCCTGGATGAAGCGACCAGCGGACTGGACCCGATCGTAAGGGATGAAATCCTCGATATTTTCCTTGAATTTACGAGAAAAGAAGAGCATTCCATTTTGATCTCTTCGCATATTGTCAGCGACCTCGAGAAGCTGTGTGATTATATTGCCTTTCTTCATAAGGGAAAGCTTATATTCTGCGAGGAAAAGGACCGCCTTCTGGAAACTTATGTAATGCTGCACTGCAAAAAGACTGAACTGAATGAGCTGCAATTGTCAGCGGTAAAAGGTAAAAGAGAAAATAGCTACGGGGTCGACGCGCTGGTGGAGCGTAAAAAGGTGCCGAGGGGAATGAACGTAGAAAATGCGTCGATTGAAGATATTATTTTATTTATGGTAAAAGGAGCGGATAAACAATGAAAGGATTACTGTTAAAGGACTTTTATATGATATGGAAGCAGGCGAAGATCATGCTGATCCTCGTAATAGCCTATATTATCATCGGTGTGATAACTGACAACTCATTTTGGACAGTATTCGCGGTCATATTTATGGCAATGCTGCCGATTACCGCACTGGGACTCGACGAGAGGAGCAACTGGACCAACTATGCGGCTATGCTTCCCTTTTCCAAACAGGATATTGTTATGAGCAAATACGTATTCGGACTGGCAGGAGTAGGGCTGGCGGTTATACTGTATGCTGTCCTGAGTGTACTGACTAATATGGTCAAAGGTGAAGGGGCACAGATTGATTCCATTTTGCGGATGATTATACCTTTGCTTTCCATTTCATTCATTTTTATAGGGACTAATTTGCCTATTATGTTTAAGGTTGGAGTGGAAAAGGGCAGATTGTGGTATATGCTGTCGTTGATGGTGCTCATGGGAGGATCCACCTTTTTCGTCAGTCTTCTGAACGGCAAAGTGGGTTTAAGTGCGGTTTCCGGATTTCTGCAAATGGATATACAGATGGATCAATTGACGCAAAGTATAATCATTCTTGCTTTCTGCGCCATACTGCTGCTCGGTTCGATGAAGCTTGCGATCAATGCATTTGAAAAGAGAGACTTATAAGGCTAATTAGGGAGTGCTTCGTCCAACAGCTTTTTGACTGCGGAGATCTCCCCTGTATCCGTTCTCCATATTTCGTATTCGCTCATGCCGGGAATGCCCATGGAGACGTGAGGATTACGAAAACGCATTTCACTTTCCACGATTTTTTTTCCGGACATATGAAAAGAGGTGACGGCGGTTTCTGCGAGCAGAGTACGGACAGCGGTTTCATCGATTCCAGCACCTGCCATTATGGCAATTGAGCTGTCCGCTTCCTGGCTTAATTGTCTGATTAAGTCAATGCCTTTCAGACAGGAAGACTCCTGACCGGAGGTAAGAATGCTGTGGATGCCGAGATTTTTGGCCTCTTCCATTGCTCTGAAAGGGGACTTGCACATATCGAAGGCACGGTGAAGGGTTATGCACATATTGCCGGCGTGAGCTATGAGTTCCTTCAGTTCAGGAACTGCCAGCTCACCGTCGGCGTTTAAACAACCGATAACGATGCCGTCAGCGCCGGCATCGCGGAACATGTCTATTTCCTTAATCATAACGTCCAGCTCGTGAATGCTGTAAAGGAAATCTCCGAAACGGGGGCGTATTAAGACATGAATAGGAATCTCCACCGTTTCCCGGATCTGTTTAAACAGGGCGAGGGTGGGGGTTGTGCCGCCGATGATCAGATTGGAGCAAAGCTCCAGCCTGTCGGCGTTCCCCTTTTTGGCATTGATCGCGGATTCGACGCTGTCAACGCAGCATTCCAATAGGTAATTTTGTGTGAGAGTCATACAGGACTCCTTTCTTTAATTAATATTAAATTCTGATAAGAGCATTTTCCTATTACGATTAGGGTGTCAAGAGATCCTTTTTGCGAACAGCTCCAGACAATATGTCCAAAACAAAAAGACTCCTGCGCCGAATTCCAATATATAAGAAGTTCTAATTCTCAGTCTATCCCCGCCAAACATAACAGAAAACAAAAAACTCGCTGCGCTCAAACAGTTTTGTTTTCTGTTATGGCGCAAATATCCAGAGAAAGAACTTCTAAATATTTTTAAAAAGGATCTTTTGATACCCTAATCCTATTACGCAAAAAAACAGATACAGTGAGCAGAGATGCTTTACTGTATCTGTTTTAAAATTGATATATTTTCCGATACAGACATATTTTAATACTGTAAAGATGTATACGTCTTAGCCCTGCACCGGTTTATAGCGTTTATTGAACTTGTCAGCGCCGCATACATGGCGTTCGTCGTCGCTTTCGGTGATGATATAGTCGCCTTCACGGATGAAGATGACTCCCCGCCTGTTTTGGATAAAAGGACATACAATGGCACCGTCCGGTCTGGTAATTTGAATCAAGTTGTCGGAACTGATCCAGCCATTTGTAATAACCTTGGTGTAGAGTTCAAAACCGTCTTCCATTCCTTTATTCAGTTCGTATTGCTCTGCGTTTACAACTAAAGATGTCCGTTCATATTTTTTCATTGTTCAGCCTCCCTTATCTCGTGTACTCTCCCATTTAGTGTATTTATGAAAAGTCCATAAATACGCCTTCCCTTGTATATATTCTAGCTTAGTTTGAAAAAAATTACAATGCTTATTGACAACACAATATTATATGATGTATAGTATGAATTAAGAAATGATAGTATATGGTATATAATATTATAGTTAACAATAAGTTGAAGGAAGAATTTAAGAAGCCAGGTGGCATAAAGGAGAGCAGAATCGGAAGGTTATGAGAAGAATATTTAATATGGTACGAAAGGAGTAGGTTAAATGGTATTTAATACGGGAGCGGCACTGCTTGATGCAATTGTACTCGCAGTTGTGTCTAACGATCCGGAGGGGACTTATGGCTATAAGATAACCCAAGAGGTAAGGCAGGTCATAGAATTGTCAGAATCAACACTATACCCGGTGCTGAGGAGGCTGCAGAAGGATGAGTGTTTGGAAGTATATGATATGGAATGTGCCGGAAGAAACAGAAGGTACTATAAGGTCACAGAAAAAGGAAGGGTACAGCTTTCGCTGTACAAAAGTGAATGGAAGAAATATTCTCAGAAAATAAGCGGAATGTTCGAGGGAGGAATCGTACATGAATAGATTGGAATTTATGCAGAAATTGGAATCGCTTCTCTCCGATATATCAGATGGAGAAAGAGAAGAGGCATTACAATACTATAACAGCTACCTGAACGATGCAGGAGTGGAAAATGAACAGGAGGTACTTGAGTCTCTCGGTACACCCGAAAAAATAGCGAAGACGATTAAAGAAGGCCTGGGCGATAACGGAACAGTGGGGGAATTTACGGAGACGGGATATAAGGATTACACTGCACAGCACGAAGAAAAGAATGAAGTGATAAAAAAGAAAGAAAAGAAAACCCTTTCGGGCGGTATGATTGCGCTGATTGTTATTTTGTGTATCCTGGCCTCTCCGCTCTTGGTTTCCATAGCAGGAGGACTTATTAGTGCCGGAGTGGGGATCTTTGTGGGTGTTCTGGGATTTTTCCTCGGGATAGCGTTGGCGGGCATCCTGCTTTTTGTAACGGCTGTTGTGCTGCTCGTAATAGGAATCGGATATTTATTCTATGCGCCGCTGGCAGGAGTTTGCCTGATTGGAGCGAGCCTGTTTGTCGGAGGGCTTTCTCTGTTTTTCATCTGGCTTACTGTTTGGATTTGCGTAAAGGCAATTCCGTGGCTTATAAGAGTAACTGCGGATCTGTTTGGCAAGCTATTTAGAAAAAAAGGAGGTGAAAGGGTATGAACAAGTTTACGAAGATTTGTCTGATTACCGCATTGATTCTGATTCTGATTGGGGGTACAATATGTGTGATAGGAGTTGTGAGCGGCGGCTGGAAGCAGGTGGATGAGATTGGACAGAACAGTTCCTGGGCGAAGATGTTATATGGAGTGTCATATGCCTATACCGGGAAATGGGATAATGATATGGAAGATTGGACAGACACCATAGATGATCGGACTTTCGATAGTATAGAGAATGAGGATTACGACGATAGCTGGGACTTCGATATGGAAGACTGGGGCTTTGATGATGCAGAGAACTGGGATTACAGTGGAAAAGGAATTGCGGTAGGAAGCGATTACAACCAGATTGCAGCGGGAGAATCGGGCATAAAGAAAATGTACATCGCGATTGGAGGAGCGGCGCTTTATATAAAGGAAGCACAGGACGGGAATTTCGGAATCCAAAAAGACGGAGTGGGAGTATATGAATATTATGCGGAAGACGGCGTGCTGCATCTGACTGGTGATTACAAAAGATTTGTAAAAGATGGAGAGAAGATATATCTTTATATCCCTGAAGGAACGCATTTCGAGAAGGTAGCGATAGCGGAAGGCGCAGGTTTGGCAGATTTGGGAGAACTGAATGCGGATGAGATTGAATTACAAATAGGCGCAGGAATGGCGACCTCGGATAAAATCAATTGCCGCAGCCTGAAGATGGACATCGGTGCCGGGAAAGTGACTCTGGAAGGAGTAAAAGCGCAGGAGCTGGATATGAATGTAGGAGTAGGGCATGCGTATATAGAGGCTGACATTACGAAGGAAATAGATGTGGCGTGCGGACTGGGTGCCGTAGAGCTGGTGCTTTCCGGATCGGAGAAAGATTATAATTATAAAGCGAGATGTGAGGCCGGGAGTATTGAAATAGGAAACAGAGTATATGGCGCTCTTTCCGGCGATACCTTTGTGGATAACGATGCCGGGAAAGATTGTTCGCTGGAGTGTGCTATGGGTAATATTAAAATATCCTTCGAATGAGGAGATAAGTAGTTGTAACAAAATAACATTTTAAAATAAAAAAAGAAAAGGATGGTATGAATATGGATAACGGATATAAGAAGTTGACGAGGTCGAAATTTAACAGGATGATTTGCGGTGTCTGCGGGGGACTTGGCAATTATTTGGGAATGGACCCTACCGTGGTAAGACTGATTTGGTTAGTCCTGAGTATAGCTAGCTTTGGAACGGGACTGATCATATATCTGGTTGCGGCCATTGTTGTTCCGGAAGAAGATTGATACTGCGATATTACAATAGAATAATAGGGTTAAAGCCTTGTTAAGGGTATTCTCCGGCCAGGAGAATACCCTTAATGCTATTTGATCGTACCGATATTGAAGAATAGACCGGACTTTTTCAGTGCCGGGCGCAATGCCATATATACGGCGACGGATACGATAGAGGAGGTCGCCGCGTTGATGGAGGTTGCAGCGATGTTCCATGCAAGCATAATTTCAGCAGCAGGCTTTCCAAGGATGAGAAGCTTGTAGTAATATCCGATAAGAGGATCGAAGATTACGTTGAAAAGGAGTCCGCTTACCGCCGCCAATACAGTCCATTTAAATACTTTTTTTGAATTGGTCTCCGTAGAAATCTTGCCGAATTTGTGGGCAATAATGCCGACTATGAAACCGATGAAGAACTTAAGCAGGAAGGTCTTGGGGGCATATACAACATAGACCGGGTCCATCAGGTCACCGATAGTCATTCCGATAGCACCGCCAAGACCTCCGGATACCCCGCCGAGGAGCAAAGCGCCAATAACACATACGGCATTTCCCAGATGGATTGAGGTGGCGTCACCTCCGGGCAATGTGATTTTAATTTGTAAAAAAGTGAATACTACGTAGGACAAAGCAGCGATCAAACCGATAAATACAATTTTATAAACCTTTTCATTTCTCATAATAGTTTCTCCTCCTATGATTTTATTTTGTGATGTTTAAATCACATTATACTCAGAAATGGATCTGTAAAAAGTGCCATTTTAAAACTTTTTAACTATGCCAGTTTGCGATTCTTTTATAGTAGAAGAATCGATGTATATAGCAAAAAGAATGTGTGATAAAATGGTATGAAAAGGAAGGCGTTTATAATATGAAATTAAATCATGTTCATCATGTGGCAATTATTGTTTACAATTATAATAAATCAAACATTTTTATGTGGATTTGCTGGGATTTGAGGTGATTCGTGAGAATTACAGGCAGGAGCGCGGCGATTATAAGCTGGATTTAAAGTTGGGAGATATGGAACTGGAGTTGTTTGGGATACCGGAAAGCCCTAAGCGTCCGAGTTATCCGGAGGCTTGCGGACTGAGACATCTGGCTTTTAAGGTGGAGAAGATCGAGGAGGTTATAGAAGATCTTAAGAGACTTGGAATCGAAACTGAGCCTGTCCGTATGGACACGTTTACGGGAAAAAAGATGACTTTCTTTGCGGATCCGGACGGATTACCGTTAGAATTGCACGAATAGAGATAGAATGCTATAATAAAAATATATAATTTATGCACTTGCAGGTTGCTAAAATGCACTTATAAGTTGGTAGATGTTAATGGATGAGTTTATTATAATGATATTTGACAATTATAATATTCCTATGGAGGTATATAATGAAAAAAATTATTTTAACATCAGCCGGCTTTGAAAACAAAAAAATCGAGAAAAAGTTTCTCGATATGGTTAATAAACCATCGAATGAAATAAGGGCAATATGGATACCGACCGCAGCTATTTATGATGCTGCAAAAGCTGTACTGCCAAAGTGCATGGACGATTTGCTGAATGCGGGTATATCAGCTGAAAACATAAAGACCTATAACCTTGACTCCGTAATGGAATATGAGGAAATGGCGGCTTTTGATACCGTTTATGTCTGTGGCGGTGATAGCAGATATCTTCTTGACAAAATGTATAAAGCAAATTTTGTAAGTCTGCTGATGCAGTTCATTAATCAGGGGGGAGTATATATTGGTGTAAGTGCCGGAAGCTGCATATGCGTGAATGGATTCGAAGATAATCTTGGATTTCTGCCGTGTACATTAAGTGTGCACTGCATAGAAGGCAACATATCCGGGGACATAGACATTAACCATACTTCACACATAAATCTAACAGATAGCCAGGCAATTATCATTGAAGATGAAGAGTGCTATATTCTTGAGTGATAGTATTTTAAAAACGAAGGGTTGGAATAAGGTTGAAAGAAAAGAGTTTTCAACTATTGAATCCCGTCCGTCAAAGTGGACATGGGTATATAAATGAAACTATCTGAAAAAATACTAATATTAAGAAATAAATATGGATATTCACAAGAATATATGGCAGAAATTTGTAATGTCAGCAGACAATGTATATCGAAATGGGAAGCAGATATAGCATTACCAAATGTTAATAAGCTTTTGATACTGAGTAAATTTTTTCGGGTTTCTATCGATGTTTTACTAAAAGATGATTTGAGCATTGACGGCGTACAAGAAATTCACACATGTGGAAACAATGCTGTTTTTAATGAAGGTGCAGGCTTATATGAAGGCATCCTTATTAAGGAGAGTATAGAAAATGATTTGATACTTGATTATCTTACGATCAACAAAGTAGAAATATGGAAGAATCAAGGAACCCCAAAATACTGGACAGTTATATATTTTACTTCGACAAACAGGGATTTTCCCAATTTAATATCAAAAGTAATGATTTCAGATGAGACAAAAGGCGGAAATTGGTTTGCTGATTTTAAGGCAGGAAATATTAAATTTGTTGTCTTCCGTAATAAGATTTTAGAATACACCATCGGGAATGGTATAGAAAAGCAAGCTGTTTGCGAAGAATGCAAGAAGATGGGTATACCCTATGAGCAAATGCAATGGGGAGAATAAAAGAAGAAGTATGCAGAAAGCCTTTGCCTTTTGCGTATAAAGAACCCTTTTGTAAATACTGTATAAACAGGCTTGCCTAAATAGAAATTACCAGTATTTTTCGAGGGAATAGAATCAGAATCCAGACACGCCCGCTATGTATTTTTACCTTTTTATCGGAGATACTAATAGCAAATCGATATTTTGGGTATCAATGAGCGGAACGCGAGGCGGTATTTACATTTATGAATCAAAAAATTAGTTATGCAGAGTTGATTAGGAGGAAAAGAAACGAGACCTACGGATTTTTTTTCTACACACCGCTGTTTTTTCTGCTTTCCTTTGCAGGCTGGCTGTGGGAAGTATTGATTTACGTGGTGATGGAGGGAGAATTCGTCAATCGGGGCGTGCTGTTCGGCCCATGGCTTCCGATATACGGAATTGGAGGACTCCTCCTCTCTTTTGTATTAGGGAAGTATGAATATAAGCCTGTGCGCGTATTTTTTATATCGATGCTTCTCAGCTCCGTATTGGAGTATCTGGCCAGCTGGTTTCTGGAACGGACATGGGGAATCCGCTGGTGGGATTACAGCAATGATTTTTTGAACATCAGCGGGCGGATCTGCTTATGGGGGAGCCTGATGTTCGGACTTTCCGGATGGATGCTCATTTGTTATATCATCCCGTATATGCGTCTTTTATACCGGAAGATTTGGAAAACGGAAGGAGGCAGAAAGCTGCTGCAGCTCTTATGCCTTGCGCTGATTCTTTTGTTTACGGCGGATGCGACGTTTGCGGCAGACTTTCCGAACATGGGAAAGAGTATTTCGTATGAAAGTCCATCTTGACAAAACGGCCTTGGTTTACTATATTTAATAGTAATATAAGAACAAAACATAAAAAGGTAATGACAAAGAGGAGTACGCATAGCCACTTAGTAGAGAGGATGGCTCACCGGCTGAAAGGTCGTCTGAAGAAGGGCATGCGGAAGGTAGCTTTGGAACCGGGAGGCCTAACCGCGTGCAGCGCCAAGTAAGCTTTCACGATTTATCCTCGTTACAGGATAGGATTCTGGGGATTATTTTCAGAACCAATGAGTGAGAAATAAAGGTGGTACCGCGTAGTTTACGCCCTTTGTCGGTTGTTTAACCGGCAAGGGGTTTTTTTATGTAATAAGAAAGTGCGTCCTATGAAATAAAAGCATTCCGTGCAGGATGCGCAGAGCGAGATTCAAAAAAACGGGTTAAGACGAGGAGAAGAAGCATGAGCAAAGAATTGGCAAAGACCTATGATCCGAAAGGTATTGAAGACAGATTATATGAGAAGTGGCTGGATAAGAAATATTTCCATGCTGAAGTGGATAGGAGTAAGAAGCCCTTTACCATAGTGATTCCGCCCCCGAACATTACGGGTCAGCTTCATATGGGGCATGCGCTGGATAACACGATGCAGGATATATTGATCCGTTTTAAGAGGATGCAGGGCTATAACGCGCTTTGGCAGCCGGGAACGGATCATGCCTCTATTGCTACGGAGGTCAAAATCATCGAGAAGATGAAAGAGGAAGGCATCGATAAGAACGATTTGGGCCGGGACGGCTTTTTGGAACGCGCGTGGGAGTGGAAGAAAGAGTATGGGGGAAGAATTATCGGACAGCTGAAGAAGCTGGGCTCCTCCTGTGACTGGGACAGAGAGCGCTTTACTATGGACGAAGGCTGTAATAAGGCGGTTACCGAGGTGTTTTGCAAGCTGCACGAAAAAGGCTGGATTTATAAGGGCAGCAGGATCATCAACTGGTGTCCGGTATGCAATACGTCCATTTCGGATGCAGAGGTAGAATATGAGGAGCAGGCGGGACATTTCTGGCATATTAAATATCCTCTTATGGACGAAAACGGACAGCCTAGCCAGACGGAGTTTTTGGAGTTTGCTACAACACGTCCCGAGACGATGTTAGGAGATACTGCGGTGGCGGTAAATCCGGAGGATAAAAGATATAAGCATTTAATAGGAAGAAAAGTTCTTCTTCCGCTGATAAACAGAGAGATTCCCATCGTGGCGGATTCCTATGTAGATATGGAATTCGGTACCGGCGTTGTAAAGATAACGCCGGCTCATGACCCCAATGACTTCGAGATAGGAAAAAGACACAGTCTGCCCGAAATCAACATTATGAATGATAACGCCACCATTAACGCAAACGGCGGCCAATTCGAAGGGCTGGACCGCTATGAGGCAAGAAAGGCAATTGTTGCCGAGTTGAATGAAATGGGGCTGTTAGTAAAAGTAGAAGATTATTCTCACAATGTAGGAACCCATGACAGATGTAAGACGACGATCGAACCCCTGATTAAAAAACAATGGTTCGTTAAAATGGATGAACTTATAAAGCCCGCGGTAGAAGCGGTAAAAACGGGAGAAATCAAGCTTGTTCCGGAGCGAATGGAGAAGACGTATTTTAACTGGACCGATAATATCCGCGACTGGTGCATCAGCCGCCAATTATGGTGGGGACACCGCATTCCTGCTTATTACTGCGATAAATGCAGTGAGACTGTAGTTTCCAAGGAAGCCCCGTCCGTCTGTCCGAAATGCGGCAGCCAGCACTTTACACAGGACCCGGATACGTTAGATACGTGGTTTTCTTCCGCGCTGTGGCCCTTTTCCACTTTGGGATGGCCGGAGAAGACGGAGGACCTGGATTATTTTTATCCGACGGATGTTCTTGTGACGGGATATGACATTATTTTCTTCTGGGTTATCCGCATGATATTCTCCGGGTACGAGCAGATGGATGAGAAACCGTTCCACACCGTATTATTCCATGGACTTATCCGGGATTCCCAGGGGCGCAAGATGAGCAAGTCTCTCGGGAACGGAATCGATCCCCTCGAGATTATCGAGCAATATGGTGCGGACGCGCTCAGACTGACTCTGATTACCGGAAATGCGCCGGGTAACGATATGCGTTTTTATTATGAGAGGGTAGAGGCGAGCCGGAATTTTGCCAATAAGGTTTGGAACGCATCCCGCTTCATCATGATGAATATGGAAGGAAAGAACGAAAGCCAGATTTCCGCCGGAGGCAAAGCCGTCTTTGAAGGCCTGGAGCCGGTAGATAAATGGATATTATCCAAGCTTAACCGTCTCATTAAGGAAGCTACCGACAACATGGAGAATTTCGAGCTGGGCATAGCAGTGCAGAAAGTATACGACTTTATCTGGGATGAATTCTGTGACTGGTATATCGAGATGGTTAAGCCCAGATTATACAATTCCAACGACGAGGCCAGTCAGAATGCGGCGCTTTGGACCTTGAAGACGGTGCTTCTCAATGCGCTCAAGCTGCTTCACCCTTATATGCCTTTCCTGACGGAGGAAATTTTCTGCTCTTTGCAGGCTGAGGAGGAGTCGATCATGGTCTCTTCATGGCCGGTATACAAGGAGGAATGGAGCCATACAAAGGAGGAGAAAGACCTCGAGACAATAAAAGAAGCAGTACGCGGTATCAGAAATGTAAGAACGCAGATGAACGTAGCGCCCAGCCGTAAAGCGAAGGTATATGTGGTGAGTGAGAAAGACGACATTCTCACTACATTTGAAGAGGGAAGGTTATTCTTTTCGTCTTTGGCGTATGCTTCTGAGACAGTGATTCAGAAGGATAAGCAGGGAATCGAGGATGATGCGGTATCTGTAATGATACCGAATGCCGCTTTGTATATTCCTTTTGCGGAGCTGGTGGACTTGGGGCAGGAAATCGAACGTCTGGAAAAAGAAGAAAAGCGCTTGCAGAGCGAGCTTAACCGTGTGAACGGTATGCTGGGCAATGAAAAATTTATTTCCAAGGCTCCGGCAGATAAAATTGCGGAGGAAAAGGAAAAGCTGGAAAAATACACGCAGATGCGGCAGCAGGTAGCTTTGCGCCTGCAGCAGCTTCGGAAATAGGAAAAAAGGATGAGATCCTATCATGAAACAGAGGAATATCTCTTAAATGTACCGAAGTTCACAATGTTAAAGGGAGGGCCGATGTCAACATGGTTGACGCGAAAGAATACCCTTGAGGATACGAGTCGCTTTTTGGAGCTTCTGGGGAATCCCGGAAGCGAGAAAAAAGTAATTCACGTAGCAGGCACAAACGGAAAGGGTTCCGTTTGTGCTTACTTGTGTTCCGTTCTTGGGGAAGCGGGGTACCGTGTGGGAATGTTTTGCTCTCCGCATCTTGTGGAAATGAGGGAACGGTTTCGGATAAACGGTGTCCCGGTAGAGGTGGAGGCGTTTACGAAAGCCTTCGAAGCGGTTATGGATAAAATAGAGCTCATGAGAGAGGTATCGGGCAACCCTTCATATCACCCGACGTTTTTCGAGTTTTTATTTTTTATGGGAATGCTTATATTTGAGGAGAAGGGCGTGGACTATATCGTGCTTGAGACCGGATTGGGCGGCAGGCTGGATGCCACAAATACGGTGAAAAGTCCGGTTCTTACGGTTATTACCGAAATAGGGATGGACCATATGGAATATTTGGGAGATACGGTCGGCAAAATAGCGAGGGAGAAGGCAGGGATATTAAAACCCTGCGCTCCGGTCGTTTTTTGCGATAAAAGAAAGGAAGCTTCCGAGGTAATATTAAAAAGAGCGAAGATGCTCGGAATTCAAGCATTTCCGGTATCCGGCGACGACTATATTAATGTTAATTTAACAAATAAAAGCATTGATTTTTCCTTTCATTCTCGTTATGATGATTATATTAGGCTCACAGTATCAACAAAAGCATTATATCAGGTGGAAAATGCCTCTATAGCAGCGAGGTGTATAGAGGTACTTCGAGATCCCAAGGTTACTTTGAAGCATTTGACGGAGGGAATTCGAAAGACCGTATGGGAAGGCAGAATGGAAGAAATCATGCCTGGTATCTTTTTGGAGGGCGCGCATAATGAGGACGGAATCAGGGCCTTTGTGCAGTCGGTCTCGGCAGATTCATGCAAGGGAAAAAGATACATGCTGTTTTCCACCGTTTTGGATAAGGACTATGAGTCGATGGTACGTATACTGGAAGAGAAACCATTGTTTGAGCTGACGGCGCTGACCAGACTGGACAGCAGGCGGGCTGCGCCTACGGAGGCTTTATGCGCGGCGTTTGAGAGATATGGCAGCGGAAGATATGAGGTGTTTGCTTGTTCGGAGGATGCGTTAGCGTTTTTAATGGATAGAAAAAAAGAGCGAGATTATATATATATTGTGGGCTCTCTTTATCTGGTTGGAGAGATAAAGGCGCTGCTAAGGAGGAGAACGGATGATTAATTTTGAGGAAGAATTGAAAAAGTTTCATCTAAGCCTGGAAGTGGAAGATGCGGAAGAGGCGATTTATAATCAGGATTTGACAGATATGGCGGACATCTTCGTGAAGATGATAAAAGATATAGAACAGCATGAGACGACGGCGCAGGGTCAGCCGAAGCATCACAATGCGATGTCTCGCATTGAAGAAGAATAGGGGTGGCGGCATGATATGTTATAATTGTGGCTGCCGTTTATCTGAACATGATTTTTGCACCGGATGCGGGGTAGATGTGTCTGTATATAAGAAAATCATGCATATATCCAATCGCTTTTACAACGACGGGTTGGAAAAAGCTGGTGTGAGAGACCTTACCGGAGCGATTACAAGCCTGCGCCAGAGCCTTAAGTTCAATAAGAACAATATCGAGGCGAGAAACCTTCTGGGTCTGGTCTACTTCGAAATGGGAGAAGTGGTGGCGGCGCTCAGCGAATGGGTGATCAGCAAGAACCTGCGGCCTAAGAAAAATATTGCGGACGATTATATCGACATGATACAGAGTAATCAGGCGAGGTTGGATTCCATCAATCAGACGATCAAAAAATATAATCAGGCGCTTTTGTACTGCAATCAAGGAAGCTCAGACCTTGCAATAATCCAATTGAAGAAGGTGCTTTCCTTAAATCCGAAGTTCGTCAGAGCTCATCAGCTACTTGCGCTTTTATATATTAACGGGGAAGAGTGGGATAAGGCGAGAAAAGAACTGAATAAATGCATCCAAATCGATACGAACAATACAACTACCATGCGCTATTTAAAGGAAGTGGAGCATATGCTCGTTCCCGAAGAGGGTGCGAAGGCAGCTTCGAAAAAGAAGAGTCAGTCGAAGGATGCGGTAACATATCAAAGTGGTAATGAAACCATTATCCAGCCCTTAAATGTGAAGGAATCCAAGGGAGTTTCCACTTTCGTAAATATGGGGATAGGTATTGTAATAGGTATCGCGATAGCCTGCTTCCTCATACTGCCGGCGAGAATCCAAGCGGCTAAGTCTACGATTAATGACGAGCTTAGGGTAGTCAGCGAGCAACTGGATGCGAAGACGGCGACCATCGATGAGATGGAGCAGCAGGTGAACAATCTGACGGAGGAAAAAGCTAAGCTTGAAGAGGATTTAGAGGGCTATGTGGGGACGGACGGTGCTTTGCAGGCAACGGATAAGCTCCTGCTCGCTTCCGATGCGTACCTTAAGAATGCCGCGGACATCGTGACCGTTTCTGAATATCTGGATGAAATAGACCTGGAAAGCCTGGGGACCTCGGCATCCGAATCCTTTACTGCCTTGTACGATACATTGACCGGTCTGATAGGGCCGGAATTGGCTAAGACATATTTCGACGAAGGCTACAGCGATTACCGTCAGGAGAAGTATGCAAGCGCCATTCCCAAACTGGCGAAGGCTTACCAGTATGACCAGACGAACGGAGATGCACTTTATTATCTTGCTAACTCCTACAGACGAAATGGAAATGTCGATAAAGCCAAAGAGGCCTATGCGAAGGTAATCGAGCTTTTCCCTGGTACGAAGAAGGCCAGCGAGTCAACGACATATCTGGCTGAGATAAATAACGGTAATTAAAATTATTGAATAAAGATAGAACCTACGAAAGAGAACATAAGCGATTATGTTCTCTTTTTTCTTTAGATAGGATCAGCGCTACTGATGCGACTATGGAAATAAAAAATGAATAAATTCGACAAAAATGGACATGCTATATTTTATGTATATACATAAAGGAAATATGTCATTTACAAAGAAAAGGAAGGAGAAGTGCATGGAAGAGAATTTTAAAGTGATTGACAATTATCTCATGGTAAGAATGCCTGAGGAAATTGACCATCACAAATCATCATACATAAGTGAAAATGCGGACCGGTTCATAATGCAGAATAGAGTGAGCAATGTGGTTTTTGATTTTGAGGATACGAGGTTTATGGATAGTTCCGGTATTGGCATTATCATGGGACGTTATAAAAAGATTTCCTGCTTCGGCGGCAAAGTGTTTGCGGTTAATATGGATAATAGAATAAAGCATCTTTTAATAATATCAGGCTTACATAAAATAGTGGAAATTATGGACTAGGAGGAACGGAATGAAAAATGAAATGACGATGGAATTTGATGCGGTATCGGAAAACGAGGCTTTTGCGAGAATTTCTGTAGCGGCCTTTATATCCTTTTTAAATCCCACATTGGAAGAGATGTCGGACGTAAAAACGGCAGTTTCAGAGGCGGTGACCAATGCGGTCATTCACGGCTATGACGGAATTGAGGGAGGAAAGGTTGTAATAAATTGTTCGATCGAAAAAGATGTATTACATATTGAGGTGATAGATAAGGGAAATGGAATAGAGAATATCGAAAGAGCGATGGAGCCTCTATTTACTACAAAGCCGGAGCTCAACCGTTCCGGAATGGGATTTCCTTTTATGGAGGCATTCATGGACGATCTGGAAGTGATATCCGAGCCAGGCAAAGGAACGGTTGTACAGATGAAAAAGAAAATCGGCTGTACCTCGTGGATAGAAGATGAGGAGTAGTCTATGGAGGAGGTTACAGTACTAATTGCCAGATCACAAGCCGGTGACAAAGAAGCGAGAGAAGTACTGATAGAAAAAAACCTGGGACTGGTTCATCATATCGTAAAGCGTTTTCTAGGGAGAGGCTACGATGCAGAGGATTTGTTCCAAATAGGAAGTATCGGCCTTATGAAGGCTATCGATAAATTCGATTTATCTTTTGAGGTAAAATTCTCTACTTATGCGGTTCCCATGATAAGCGGAGAAATCAAACGCTTCCTGCGCGATGACGGAATGGTCAAGGTAAGCAGGACCCTGAAAGAAAACGGGTGGAAGATCAAACAGACTGCCGAGAAAATATCATACGAGCAGGGGCGGGAAGCTACGCTGGAAGAAATCTCCAAGCTCACGGAGTTATCCATAGAAGATATCGTCATGGCTATGGAAGCAAATGTAGAAGTGGAATCCATATATAAATCCGTTTACCAGTCCGACGGAAATGAAATATTTCTGGTGGACAAACTGCCGGAGAAAAAGGATGCCAACGAAAGGCTTCTGAATCATATGCTGCTCGAGCAGCTCATGAGCGAGCTGGAAGAGGATGAAAGGCAGCTGATCACGCTTAGGTATTTCCAGGACAAGACGCAGGTGGAAGTAGCGAAGAAACTCGGCATCAGCCAGGTTCAGGTCAGCCGCATGGAAAAAAGAATATTGGTCCGTATGAGGGAAAGTCTTATATAGCAATCAATGTGTAAAAGAGTAATAATAACTCAAATAACAGCATATATTGTGATTTTATGAGGTATCGGATATACTACTATTTAATAAAAAGAAAATGGAGGAAGGTACCAATGGTTGCTTTTGATTATATAGTAGTAAATATTGAAGGGGATTATGCTAATTTAAAACGCACGGATGCAGAGGAAGATGAACTGAAGCTTGTAGCGAGGGCACTTCTGCCGGAGGCTATCGCGGAAGGCACAAAACTGCATTATGAATATATGGAATATACTATCATTTGATGGTACCATCGTAAAATAGTGAAGTCTCTTCGAATAATCTGCCATATATTTGCAATAATAAGGGGGAATAGCAATAAAGAAGCAAAAGAATAGCAGGTGAGAGAATGTCGGGAGAGACTCTTTATTTAAAGGCGGAACTCTGTACAGAGGTTACCGTAGATGATGTTTTTCTAAAAGATGTGGCCAAAATATACTGTGCGGACCCTCATGTAGCGGCCAAGGTAAAGGCGATCAAGATACACCGTTTCGTGGAAAAGGAGCAGAAGCGTCAGGTGTTCAGCGTTTTGAAACTGATAGAAATGATACAGCAGGCCTGCCCGAATGTGAGCGTAGAGAATGTTGGAGAGAAGGATGTGTTGGTGAAGCGTGTAAATGTGAATAATCACAAGGGCTTCGTTGTTTTTTTGAAAGTTATCTTCGTGGCGAGCATTAGCTTTTTCGGTACAGCCTTTACCATAATGGCGTTTCATAACGATGTAGGTATTAATAAGGTGTTTGGGAAAGTATACGAGCTCGTCATGGGGCAGGCAGCGGCGAATTATACGATTTTAGAGCTGACCTATTCCATAGGGCTCGCAGTTGGAATCATTGTGTTCTTTAACCATATCGGAGGCAGAAGAATAACGAAAGACCCTACCCCCATCGAGGTGGAAATGCGTATTTATGAAAAAGATGTGAACGATGCGCTAATTGAAACTGCGGATAGGGAGGGAAAGACCATTGATGTTTCTTAAGCAGCTTTTACTGGGAATCATGGGGCTTAGCTTCGGCATGTTTGCAGCAGGCGGAGTATTTACCGTATTGATATCCGTCGGTCTGATTCCGCGTTTCGCAGGAAAAATGCACGTCAGCAGAAAAATCTTTCTGTTCGAAGAGGCGGTCGTCTTTGGTACTCTGACAGGAAATTTTTTCAGCATATTCGACAGATATGGCAGAATCGGAGATTTTATAATTAAAAACAATATATTCGGAAAAGAGAGCACGGAATCTGTCTGGCATATGATAGGTACGGCAATCCTCATTATCTTCGGGCTGTTTGCCGGGATTTTCGTCGGCTGTCTGGCTCTTGCAATTGCGGAAATGCTGGATTCTATCCCGATTTTTGCCAGAAGAATCGGCTTTCGTCATGGCCTCGGAGTAGTGGTGCTGGCCATGGCTCTCGGAAAAGTTGCAGGCAGCCTCGTCTATTTCATAAAGGCTGTGTTTTTGTATGGGGGAATGTGAATAATAAACTGCAAGCGGGACTAAGAATGATAGTAATTTAATATTAAAAGATTTAATCCGGCATTGCTTTTGGCAGATTCCACTGATAATGACGTGCCAGAATCCGGATGAGGGTAACCAGCATTGTACTGAGAACAAGGGCGCTGTTTTGGCCTATGAAAGGAGACAAGAAAAAATAAACTAATGCGCCGGTAAGGGATGCACAGGCATAGATATGCTTTTTGAGCACGAAAGGGATTTCACCTACCATCATATCCCGTATCATACCGCCGCCGACGCCGGTCAAGACCCCAAGAAAAACATGGAGCAAAATGCCCTGATCAGGAGAGTCTGCCAGAGAAGCATTGACTCCAACAATAGTAAATACGCCGAGACCAATGGCATCAAATAAGTTCAAAATGCTTTCAAATACTTGAGAATTCAATAGTGAAATTGTCCTAATACCAAATCGCACAATCATAAAAATAATAGTTACCGAAATCAGAGCAACCACAAGATAAATAGGCTTTACAAATGCAACAGGAGGTGTATTTCCCAGAAGTAAATCTCTGATGATGCCACCGCCGACAGCGGTAATCACACCCAAAACAATGATTCCTAATAAGTCCAACTGCTTTTTAACCGCTACCATTGCACCGGAACAGGCAAATGCGATGGTTCCGATTAATTCCATAATAAATACGACAGTAATTTGATGGGACATTTGTATTCCTCCTTTTGTTAAATATTATTATATGCAGGGAGTAAGAACTGTCAATGTGCATATAAGACAAGGAATCAGGTAATATTTAAGATAAAATGGAGAATTTTTAAAAAATATAAAAGATTTGAAATATATATTTACAAATGCTCAGGTATAATATATATTTATAGGAAATATTAATATAAGATTTTCGAACGGAAAACAAAGGTGTATTCATTGTTTTCCGTTTTGCTGTTTATGCCGGCGTTTGATAAAGGCAATTGACAGCGGTAAACAAAAAAGGGGATTTTTGAAGCGGTCGAGCAGTGAAAGGGAATACAATGAAAGAAGTATTTAGTATAGGCGTGGATCTGGGAACCGGAACAATGGAAATGGTGGTCAGCAAAATTACTTTTGCTGAGGTTACCGGAACTAATTGCATTCAGGAAACCTATGTAAGCAAAAAAGAGATAATATATGAGAGCCCTGTGGTGTTTACACCTATGCGCAGAGACAACAGAATGAATCAGGAAGCAGTGGCGCGGTTTTTATTGCATTTCCTGGATGAATCCGGAATTGCGCTTGCACAACTGGAAAGCGGTGCCGTAATCATTACCGGAGAAAGTGCCAGAAAGGAAAATGCCGCAAGTGTAAATGCTTATTTGAGCAATCTGCTCGGTGATTTCGTTGTTGCGGCGGCCGGACCGGAATTAGAGGCGCTTCTTGCGGCAAAGGGAGCCGGAGCGGTGCAGCTATCGGAGACCAAAGGAATCCGTCTTGTAAATATTGATATCGGAGGAGGAACTTCGAATCTGGCAGAGTTTGATCACGGGGAAGAATGTCAGTGCTTTGCGCTGGATATTGGCGGACGCCTGATTCGTTTTGATGAGAAGGGCAAAATTATCTACCTGTCTGAGAGATTAAAACCTGTTATGGAGTCTTTGGAGCTGCGTTTGGAATGCGGAATGAATCGGGATACGGAGTGGCGCCATATCATGCAGGTTACGGACCAGCTGGCGCAAAGTCTCTATGAGGTTTGTGGATTTGCGAAGGTATCGGAGTGCACCGGAAAACTCTATATAACAGCTCCCGGACAGTGCAAGGGATTGGACGGCTTTTCAATTTCCGGCGGCGTCGGCACAAATATAGCCCAAATGCCGGATCAGATATGGAAATATGGAGATATCGGAGTGTGTTTGGCTCAAAGCATCAAAAAGAAATTTTCGGATATCTGGTCAAAAAATATCGCTGTTGAAAATCCAATCAGAGCAACAGTAATCGGAGCGGGAAATCATTCCATGAGTGTCAGCGGAAATACGGTTTGGATGCATACTGATCAGCTGCCTGTAAAAAATGTTCCCCTGATAAAGCTGGATTTTAGAAGAAGAAATAGAAGTCCGGAAAAATGGGAACAGGATATTTGCAATGATTTTATTTTGGGAGTTTGGCGAAATGAAATTGAGGATGGAGAAGTTACCGGAATCGGTATTACGGATATGGATACGCCGCAGTATGGATATTTAAAGGAAATGGCTGCTCTGATTGCAAATTTAGGAAAAGACAGAGCCGGTTGGATGCTGGTCGTTATGGAGCCCAATTATGCAAAGGCTTTGGGGCAGTTGATATCTCTATACCGGGAAGGCGAGCGGAAGCTGCTGTGTCTGGATCAGATTGATATAGCCCGCTGCGATTACATCGATATAGGAAAGCCGATTGGGAATGCCGTTCCGGTGGTAATAAAAACTTTGATATACGGCACCTGACGAAAATGGAGGATATATATATGAAGCTTACAGCAACCTTAGGAAATATGACCTATAAATTTACCGGCGTCAAGGAAGTGCTTGCTAAGGCAAATGAAGAAAAAAGCGGAGATAAGCTTGCGGGGATTGCAGCGGCAGACGCCAAGGAGAGAGTTGCTGCAAAAGAAGTACTGGCAAATCTGACCTTGAAAGAGCTGAGAGAAAATCCGGTGGTTCCTTATGAGCAGGATGAGGTTACCAGAATGATAGAAGATCAGCTTGCGTTGGAAAGCTATGCAAAGGTTTGCTCCATGACAGTAGGAGACTTTAGAAATTTTCTTTTGAGAAGTAATCAAGAGCAGATCGAGGAAATCAGAGACGGTCTTACTGCGGAAATGGTGGCGGCAGTCACCAAGCTGATGGGAAATTTGGATTTGATTCAGACAGCCCAAAAGCTGGAAGTGCCTGCTACCTGTAATACGACAATCGGACGGAAGGGGACGCATGCGGTCAGACTGCAGCCCAATCATCCGACGGATCAGGTGGAGGGTGTTATGGCTTCTGTCTATGAAGGTATTTCTTATGGGTGCGGAGATGCTCTGATAGGATTGAATCCCGCAACGGATACCGCCGAGCAGACAAAGCGGATTCTGGAGGCCTTTTATGAGTTCAGGACAGAATGGAAAATTCCCACTCAAAATTGTGTGCTCTCCCATATTACGACACAGATGGAAGCTTTAAAAAAAGGTGCGAAGCTGGATCTTATGTTTCAAAGCATTGCGGGAAGCGAACTTTCCAATACGGGCTTTGGCATCAGCAAGTCTGTGCTGGACGAAGGTTATGCCATGATGAAGGAGCTGAAGATTTCGACCGGACCGGATTTTATGTATTTCGAGACCGGTCAGGGCTCAGAATTGTCTTCCGAAGGACATCATGGAGCAGACCAGCTGACGATGGAAGCAAGATGCTATGGACTTGCTAAAAGATATCATCCATATTGTGTTAACACGGTAGTGGGATTTATTGGTCCTGAGTACCTGTACGATGGAAAGCAAGTAATAAGGGCAGGTCTGGAGGACCATTTTATGGGAAAGCTGACCGGGCTTTCTATGGGCTGCGATGTCTGCTATACCAATCATATGATAGCAGACCAAAATGATCTGGAAAATTTAGCGGCATTGTTAGCGGTGGCCGGCGCAAATTACTTTATGGGGGTTCCGGCAGGAGACGATGTTATGCTTATGTATCAGTCAAGCAGCTTTCATGATAATGCTGCCATTCGAGAAATACTCAATAAAAGACCGATTCGGGAATTTGAAAGACGAATGGAAGAATTAGGAATTATGAGAGGCGGAAAGCTGACAGAGCTGGCCGGCAATCCAGCCATCTTTTTAAAGTAACAAAGAGGAGGAGTGAATTTTGGAATCGAGAGAGCAATTGACAGAAAAGCTAAGGCGATTGACACCGGCACGGGTTGGAATAGGCAGAAGCGGTACCAGATTATGTACAGATACATATCTTAAGTTTCAAACGGACTATGCGGTTGCAAAAGATGCGGTATGGAATGAGGCGGATGAAAGCATTGTCGATGCCATGGATTTTTTTAAGGTGCAGACCTGCTGCAAAAATAAAGAAGAATATATTATCAGACCGGACTTGGGAAGAATTTTTTCGGAAGAAACGAATGAAAAAATCATGCAGCAGTGTAAATGCAATATGGATATCCAGATTATTGCGGGGGATGGATTAAGTGCGCCGGCACTCCGGAATGTGAGAGATATTTATCCGATGCTTCTGGATGGCTTCCAAATGGCGGGACTGACGGTAGGAACCCCGATTTATGTTAAGTATGCCAGAGTTGCGACAATGGATAAAATCAGCGAACTGCTGAACGCACGTGCAACGGTAATATTAATAGGGGAGAGGCCGGGGCTGGCCAGCGACGACAGCATGAGCGCCTATATGGCTTACCGCTCCAGCAGTAAAAAACCTGAATCACAAAGAACCGTCATTTCCAATATCCATCCGTCGGGACTTCCGCCTTTGGAGGCGGGGGCACAGATTGTGGATACTATGAAGCTTCTGATTGAAAAAAGAGCGAGCGGCATCTTTTTGAAATAAATATTAATATTATTAATATAAATATGAAAATATTATTGACAATTATATTTTTCAGTGATATGATTCATTTCAAGAAATGAATGAAATAAAAAACGCAAAGAAGCAAATTGCTTTCTTTGCGTTTTTTGTGTAATAGGAAAGTATTTTTGGGATATACAAATACAGAAAGAAGGGATTTGCGGCATGACGGATTTGTTAAAAGAAAGAATTAAATCTGCACAAGGGAAAAGACCGGCAGATAAATTGATTCAAAATGTTTTTTTGGTAAATGTTTTTAACGGAAAAATAGAAAAAAGTAACATTTATATTGTGGGAGACAGTATTGCCAGAGTTTCCTTGAGCGAAAAGGATGACTTCCTGCAGGCGGATGAAATTATTCCGGGGGATGGAAAGTATATTTTTCCGGGGTTGATAGATGCACACACACATATAGAAATGTCATTTATGTCCGCGGCCTCTTTTGTTGAAGCGGTAATCAGACAGGGAACTACTGGGGCTGTTTTGGATCTTCATGATATAGGCAATGTGGGATTGCAGGAAAGCATTGAATTTGCAAAGGAAATCAAGGCGACTCCCTTTCGAAGTCAGTTAATGCTGCCGCCTTGTATTCCGAGTGCTCCGGGCAGAGAAGATGCAGGCTGTGAAATGGACTTGAGGCTAATGAGAAAATGGCTTTCTGAAATAGATATTCATGGAATCGGTGAGACCATGGACTTTATGAGAGTCGTTGATTGTGAAACAAAAATGCTGGAAATTCTGCAGGAAGCATTAGATCAGGGATTGCTCATTGAAGGGCACTGCCCGGAATTGATGGGAGAGAAGCTGCAGGCATATGCGGCTGCAGGAGTAACGAGTGATCATGAATCAGTTTCTCTGGAAGAGATGTTGGAAAAATACAGACTCGGTTTCAAAGTCATATTGAGGAGGGGCTCCCTGGAGGAACCGGTAAATGCCAAGGAATTCTTAGACGCTATTGATAACCACAGTAATGTGCTGCTTTCGACAGACGGATGTATTCAATTGGATACGCTTGTGGATGAAGGTACCATGCTGAAGGCAGTAAGAGATTTGGTAAAAGAGGGAGTGAATCCGGTCACGGCAATTGAACTTGGTACGATTAATGTCGCGAGAGCGCATGGGCTGGATCACCAAATTGGCGTAATTGCCCCCGGAAGAAAAGCGGATATGGTTATGGTAGAAGACCTGAAAGACTTTAAACTTCATAGTGTGTTTCTGGGCGGGGTGCGGATTGACGAAGACTTTAAAACTCCCAGAGCACAGTTTTCTAAGGAGGTGCTCCATTCCGTTAAAATGTTACCTGTTTCGGAAAAGGACTTTTTTATTCCCAGTAAGAAACAATCGGAAAAGGTGCGGGTTATTGATGTCAGGGAAGATTCGCTGGTCACTGGATGTATTGTAGATACCTTTTGGCCAAGCAAAGGCCAAATTGAGGCAGATGTGGCCAGAGATTATTTAAAAATCAGCGTTTTTGACCGCTATAAGGAAAATGGTGCTTATAAAAACGGTTTTGTCCATGGCTTTGGTTTTCGTAAGGGGGCATTGGCAGGAACCGTGGCTCAGGATTCTCAGAATATGATTGTTGTCGGCGTACAGGAAGAGGATATGGCACTGGCTGTGAATTATGTGATAGAGAAACAAGGCGGAATAGCATATGCGGCAGACGGAAAAATCAGTTCTTTTATCCCTCTTCCGGTAGGCGGAATCATGAACCATACGCTGAGGCCCGCGCAGCTGCAAGCTGAATTTCATAAGCTTTCGGAAGCGGTAAAAAAGGAAGGCGGAAACTTTGAGAATCCATCTTTCGTGCTGGCTTTTATGCTGACCTGTCCGGTAATTCCCGATTTAAAGATTACAAACAGAGCACTCATTGCAGCAGATACAGGAAAGGAAACGAGCCTGTTCGCATAAAAAGGAATAAAAACAAAGAAAAGCAGAAGAAAAAAGGAGAGAAGCACTATGAAGAAAAAAATGAACATGATGACACTATCTTTAATTCCAATTGCAATAGCAATTAATCTCGTAGGCAATCAGATTGCAATTACCTTAAAACTCCCGTTGTATCTGGATACCATCGGAACCATTCTTGTGGGCTCTCTTTGCGGACCTCTGGTAGGTCTGGTTACGGGTGCTTTATCCATCTGTGTAAATGGTATTTTTGATCCGATTAATTTTGCGTATGTATTGAATGGTGTTTGCTATGGCGCGTTATCGGGCTTATTTGCGAAAAAAGGATGGATGAAAAAGCTGCCTACTGTTTTATTGACAGGAGTGATTATTGCAATTGCAGGAAATCTGTTATCCACTCCGGTTACCGTATTGCTATTTGGCGGAATAAGTGAAACCGGACAAAGCGTGCTGATTATTGCACTGCAGGCTATGGGCTTTGGAGTAACGGCCGCCACATTTATTTCCGGAATGTTCATGGAAATCTTGGACAAAACCATTGCTGCCATTGTTGCATTTGTAATTATCAAAAGTATTTCTGACAGATTCTTATCAAGGTTTTCCTTGGGAAGCTTATATTATAAAAAAAATCATGCGGATGCTGAAGGAAGTGAAGAATAAAGATGAATGTGTTAGTTACTGGAGCGGACGAGGTATGGGGATATTTAACGGCAGAAAGAATTTTGCAGGCTGAAACATTAACAAACAGCAAAGGGGAGCGGGAAACGGTTGACTCTTTGGTATTGATAATTCATGAAAAGCCTTATCTAAGTGAGATAACGGAAGACTCCAGAGTAAAAACGGTGGTTGGAGACATTTCAGTTAAGGAATCTGTTACACCTATTATTCTGGACAATAACATTGATTCTATCTTTCATTTTGAAACCGTTACAAGAGACCGGGGAAATGGAGAAAATGATTTCGACGGTATGATTCAGGTCAATGTATTCGGATCCTTAAATATTTTGGAAGCCTGCAGAGCCTCGGGGCGTAATCCGAAGCTTGTGTTTTGCAGCTCCTGCAGCGTATTTCAGGATGGAATCCGGACAGCTGTTTGCGCAGAGACAAGAAGAATGCCGTCCTCTACTTATGGAACGACAAAAGCGATTGTTGAGCTTTTGGTCGCAAATTATACGAAACGAGGCTTTGTGGATGGCAGAAATTCTATATTGCCAATGTGTGTAAGCTGGAAGCCCATAGGGGCGAATGGAGATTTCATGCACGAGGTATATCATACACCTTTTGATGGTAAGGATGTTGAAGTCATAATTAAACCGGATACAGAATTGTTTTTTAACGGTTATTATACCTGTATCGAAAATCTGATTGAGACTCATGAAATCCCTTCTGAAGAACTGGGAGAAGACCGCTCTGTTTTACAGCCCGGAATTACGGTATCTCTCAATGAAATGATGGATATGTTCCAAAAAATCGGCAAAGAAAGGGGAATTACAGTCGGGCAGATTGTAGAAAAATTCATTCCCGAAAAGCAGGAGGAATTTGATGCCTACAATAAGAAAACAGATTTTTCGCGGGCAAAACAGTTTGGATTTTCTAATGAAAATCTGGAGATGATAGTCAGAAGATATCTGAACGCATATTTGAAAATGAATTTGTGAATGGAAAGGAAGAGTGCTTATGGAAACAATTGAAAGCTTAGAAAATCGTTTTAGTGCAAAAAGCGGAAATAAAATTATTGATATGTATCCCCTGACCAAGCTTATTACGGCGGTGGCAGTTGCTCTTGTATCCTTTTTTATGCCGGGATTTTGGTATGGGTATGCAGTGTCTGCAATATGTATTATTCTGGCGGCGTATTGCAAAAAGTTAAAAAGTTTTCTGTTGGTATTTGCCAGATTGTTTTTCTTTTTTGTCTTGCTGCTCATATGCTGCAGATCCATTTTTTACACAGGCGGAGATGAATTGTTTCACATAGGTGCGGTGATTTTTAAAAGGCAGGGATTCTTCGACGGACTGGAATTATCATCGGTAATTCTTGCCTTTGTATCATCGCTTATGATGTTTACCTTGAGCACCGGCATTGAGGATTTAATGATTTTTATGGAAGAAAAAGGAGTCCCCTGCTCGGTAAGCTTTATTGTTCTTTCCGCTTTTCAAATGATTCCGGAAATGAGTGCCAGAGCGAAAACAATACAGGATTCCCAGAAATCCAGAGGAATCGAGACAGAAGGAAATGTATTTGTCAGGGCAAAAGCATTTCTGCCCACACTGGGACCGCTGGTGCTTTCATCGATCAGCGATGCGGAAGAAAAGTCTTTGGCACTTGAGGCAAGAGGATTTAATTATAATGCGTCAAGGACCAAGGTAAAAACAATATTTGATTCCAGGGCACAGAGATTTGCCAGATATTTCATTGCTTTTCTCGCGGTTGCCGGTATTGCGGGAGGTGCTTACTTTAAATGGATGATATAAGACTGGAAGATGTGACCTATACCTATCCTGCCACAAATAAACCGGCAGTGAAGCATTTGAATCTGACGATCGGGAAGGGCGAATTTGTTGCTGTCGTCGGGAAAAACGGCAGCGGAAAAACCACTTTATGCAACATTATCAGAGGCTTTATTCCGCATTTTTATGAAGGAAAATTAAAGGGAAATGTTTATTTAAAAGGAAAAGAAATCAGAGAGCACACGATCGGTGATTTAACATTGGATGCCGGCTATGTTTTTCAGAATCCGTTTTCGCAGAACAGCGGAACAAAGAACACCGTATTTGAAGAAATTGGCTATGGTCTTGAAAATATCGGAGTTGAGCGGCGCGAAATTATCCGCAGAGTAAAAGATATCATTGCCCTTTTGGAGATTGAGCATTTGCAATTCAAATCTCCCGTGGAATTATCGGGCGGACAGAGACAAAGAGTTGCGCTTGCTTCAATTATCGTCATGGAGCCGGATATCCTGATCATTGATGAACCCACCTCGCAGCTGGATCCCAAGGGAACAGATGATGTGTTCAAAATAATTAAAAAAATGAAAGATAAAGGCAAAACGGTCATTCTGGTCGAACACAAAATTGACCGGATTGCAGAGTACGCGGACAGGGTCATTTATATGAACGAGGGAGAGATCTTACGGGACGGACCTACTAAAACAGTGCTGACAGATCAATCCTTGCTGCCATACAATCCGATGCTCCCCCAATTTGCGTTTCTTGGAATGAGGCTTGTGCAGGAGGGGATCAATATAAATGATATTCCTGTAACTTTGCAGGAAGCGGTTCAGGTAATGAGTAAACTGACAATACAGGAACGAGGTTAGCTATGCCGATATTAGAATTGAAAAACGTATCTTTTAAATACCCCAGTGGATTTGAGGCAATTACAGATTTGAATCTGTCTTTTGAAAAGGGAGAAAAGGTTGCGATCATCGGAGAAAACGGGGCCGGAAAAACAACGACGGCAAAACTCCTCAACGGACTTCTCCGTCCCACCCAAGGGGCGCTGCTTTTAAATGGGAAGGATGCGGTAAAAAGGACGACAGCACAGGTTGCCCGTGATGTGGGTTATGTGTTTCAAAACCCGGACGATCAGATTTTTAATAATGATGTGTATTCGGAAATTATATATACGCCCAAGTACTACAAGCTTTCCGAGGATGAAATCAAGCGCAGAGCGGACAAGGCGTTGAAGATGATCCACATGGAAAAAACAGCTCATGAAAATCCATACAACCTCTCCTATTCGCTTCGTAAATTTGTTACCATAGGTGCGGTAATCGCAATGGAAACAGAAGTGATGATATTTGATGAGCCAACCGCCGGTCAGGACAAGGACGGAATGGACACGCTGGACAGCATCATCGAAACGCTGCATCAGGAAGGAAAAACTATCCTTACCATTACCCATGATATGGAATTTGTAGTTCGGAACTTTGACAGGGTCATTGTTATGGCGCATGGGAATGTAATTGCGGACGGAGATAAAAGAGATATTTTCTGGCAGCACGATATTTTAAAAGAAGCAGCGATCCATCAGCCGTACATTGCGCAGCTGGCGCACGAAATTAATATGAGAGAGCATGTGCTTGATGTGGATGAGTTTGCCGCCCGGATACACAAAAAATAAGTAAAGAGAGGGGCATTAATATGAACATTGGCCTGATTTGTACACCGGATCCTTTGCATGGATGTACCGGACAGATAGAAAAAATAACGGAAAAGCTAAATTCCTATGGAACACTTTTTGAGGCGCCGATTTGCCTTACAGACCTTCCGTCGGCAACCGAAGCAAGAAGATATTTTGTCGAAAAAGAGGTCGCCGTAGTTCTGGTAATGTGCTGCACCTTATCGGGTGACGGGGATTTGATGTTTCCGTTGTGCGATGCCGCACCATGGGAAATAGCGGTGTGGAGTCCCGCCTATAAAGAACCGGAGGGTTTTTTGATCAATAATTCGTTAACCTGTGCGAACCTATATATGAGCACCGCCAAAATTCAGTTTCCGAATCGATACGTTAAGTGGCTTTATGGGAATGTGGATTCCCCATTTATGAAGGAGAGATTATCGGTATTCCTAAAAGCACTGAAGGTAAAGGCAGTGCTGAAAAATGCCGTAATTGCACGTATAGGAGGCACTGCGGAGGGGTTTATTAATCTGGCTTATGATCCATGCCGTATCCGCAGTATCTTTGGAAGCCGGATTGTTGATTATGAAATTTCAGATTTACTGGCAAGAATGGAGCAGGCGGATGAGCAGAAGGCGAAGTCTCTGGCTCTGGAAATGAAAGAGAGTTCCAGTAGCTGTTCGGTATCTGAACAGCAGTTGGTCAAGACAGCAAAACTGGTGCTGGCGGTAGAAGCGATGAGGGATGAACTCGGTATTTCAGCATTTGCCATCAGCTGCTGGCCTAAATTCCAGATTGAGGCGGGACTTTCCACCTGTACGGCCTTTGGAATGCTGAATGAAAGAGGCACGATAGTTTCCTGTGAAGGAGATGTGCCCGGTGCCATGACTATGCTGGCGTTAAAAACAGCCTCAGGATATCCGGCAATGATTATGGATATGACAACGGGAAGTGAAGAAGCGGACGCCATTACCTTTTGGCACTGCGGCGTGGGTCTGCCGGGCTATGCGGACAGCTGCGGGTTTTGCTTGGATAAATATCCGCAGGATCCGGCTATTATGGATGAGCCGGGGGTTTCCACAGACATGAAATTTGCCTCCGGCCACGTGACAATATGCAGAATGAACGGAACCGCGGCAAATGAGATTTTGGTCTGCCAGAGCGATATTGTGGAAGGACCGGACCGGTCATACCGGGGAGCAAGAGGCTGGTTTGGCAATTTTACTATGGATAGTGAAAAAATATCGTTTGCAGATATTTTCAATACGATATTTTTGTCGGGGAATGCCCATCATTATATCATTGTAAAAGGAAATGCGGAAGATATAATAAGACAGCTGGGGAAGATAATGGATTTGGACATAATTCCGCTGATAAAACATAAGGTTTATGATTAAAAGAAAAGGGATGATGATAAATGGATGAGAAAATGAAAAAGGTTGTTGTTCATGGAACAAAAAACCACGAAATCGTCATGGCGGACAAGCCGGTGCCAAAAGAAGGAGAGGTTTTAATCCGAATCGAGGGATGCGGCATTTGTGCCGGCGACCGTTCTATGTACATGGGAACGGCACCATGGGGAGAAATCGAAAACGATATGGTGCTCGGTCATGAGTACGTTGGAATTGTGGAAGTCTTGGGCAGCCGGACCGGGCATCTCGGCCTTTCGGTGGGAGACAGATGTATTGCGGAAATCCAGATTCCATGCGGTAAATGCTATTACTGTACCCATGGTCTGAGGCATTTGTGCACCGATGAATCCGGCTTTTTGGAGGGCGGCTGGGCACAATATATGATTCTGCGTAAAAACGCGATTATCCACAAGGTTCCGCTTTCCATTCCCAAGATGAACGCCGTGCTTATTGAGCCGCTGTCCTGTTCGGCGCATGGTGTAAGCCGGGCAAATATTTCCATGAAGGATGTTGTCGTGATTTCCGGTATGGGTGCTATCGGACTTGGAATGATTCAATTCGCCAAGCTGCATACACCATATAAGCTGATAGGTCTGGACGTGAACGACGAGATGCTGGAAACCGCAAAAGAGTTTGGCGCAGAGTATGTATTTAATCCGGCCAAACAAGATGTGGAGGAGGAAATCAAGAAACTGACAGACGGTCTTGGGGCGGATATTTATATTGAAGCTTCCGGAAATGGCAGGTCTCTGGATATGGGACTGAAGGTATTGAGGAAGAGAGGCCGCTTGGTAGTATACGGAGTTTATCCCAAGCCGGTGCAGGTTGATTTCAACTATGTCAGTGAATATAAGGAACTGGAAATTGTCGGAGGACACCTGAGCCCGGATACCTATGACTATGTCATTAAATGTCTTGCACAGGGCTTGATACATCCGGAGAAGATGATAACAGATGTATATACGCTGGATCAGTTTGAAGAGGCTGTTTATGCAAAAGAAAGAAATAAGCACTCCATTAAAACAGTTCTTTTACCGGAATGCTGACAAAAGGAATTCTACAGAAAGAGGATACGTTAATGAAAATATATATTACAGCGCCGTTTTCGGATGAGGTAATTGAAAATTTACAAAAGAATCATGAGATTGTGTTCGAACCATGGTCGGAGGACGCAGAATTGATGAATGAGAAAGAGCTGAACAGGAAGCTGATTGAGGCTGGCTGCGATGTTTTTATTTGTGAATCGGATATTGTAACTGAGAAGGTATTGGAAAATGTTCAAAATCTAAAAATGATCTGTGTCTGCAGAGCCGGAGTCAATGATATAGATTTAGAGGCATGTACGAAAAAACACATTTTGGTAACCAATACTCCTGGACGGAATGCGGAGGCGGTTGCAGAGTTTACGGTTGCGCTCATGATCATGTCATGCCGTTTCATTTCCCGGGGAGAGCGGGCAATCAGAGAAGGACGCTGGGTAGATAATGATACCTTGTATTTTCAGATGAGAGGAATTGAACTACCGGGAAGGAGTGTCTCCTTCATTGGATTTGGTGAGGTTCCGAAGAAACTGTCCAAGCTGCTAAAAGCGTTTGGAGTGAAAATGTATGCGTATGACCCGTTTGTAGCGCAAGAAACAGCGGATGAATATGAAGTGACAATGGTTTCTTTAGAAGAGGCATTTGAACGGGGAGACTTTGTTTCCAACCATTTGCCGGTAACGAAGGAAACAAAACGATTGCTGGATAAGCGGTTGTTTATCAAAATGAAAAAAGAAGCAGTTTTTTTGAATACGGCCAGAGCGGCAACTATTGTGGAAGCAGATATCGTGAATTGTCTGAGGAATAGCAAAATTGCGGGCGCATGCTTTGATGTGTTTGAAGAAGAGCCCATTTCTATGGACAGTCCTTTGCTGGCGCTTGATAATGTCATCGTAACACCGCATCTTGCGGGTGCATCTCTTGACGTTGTAGCCAATCATTCCCAAATGGTACAAAAGGATATCACGCTGTTCGTAAACGGTGCTAAACCCGCGCATCTGGTAAATAAGGAGGTTTTGGACAAGTCGTGACCGGTAAGAATGTTCTCGTAATTGATATTGGAACAGGACAGTGCAGAGCCATTGTCTTTAACGAACAGGGCGGCATATTGGCCATGGAGGGAAAGGAATGGAACTTTAAGCCGGAGCCTTTGCATGGAGGGGATGCCTATAGCTTTTGCCCGGAAGAGACCTTTGAGCTCGTTATCCGGCTCATAAAAAAGCTGCTGACAGAACATATAAAATTGGCGGAGACAATTGGTGCCGTGAGCGTAACGAGTCAGCGTGAGGGAATGGTTTATACGGACAGTGACGGAAAGGAACTCTACGCGGCACCCAATATAGATAACAGGGGAGAGGCCGTGCTGCATTTGCTGGAGCCTAAACGGGGAAAAATCGAACAGATTACGGGGATGCCTTTATTGGGACTTTTCGGACTGGCGCGTTTGGTATGGCATAAAACAAATGCCGGTTCACTTTTTGAAAAAATTCATAAAGTAATGATGATTTCAGACTGGATGATTTACCGCCTTGGAGGAGAGTTTGCGACAGAACCTTCGGTTGCGGGTTCATCACAGATGTACGATGTGAAAAATAACTGCTTTTCCAAAGAACTCATGGAAGATTATGGAATTCCGGAAGCAATATTTCCTAAAGTGCTGGTTGCGGGAACACCCTTGGGCGGGATTTCTGAAGAGGTTGCCGGAAGAACAGGGCTCCTTGCCGGAACGCCGCTGGTGTCGGGCGGAGCGGATACGCAGGCGGCAGCAATCGGAATCGGCCTTCGGCAGGGAGAGCTTGCGGCGATTGCAGGAACAACGACGCCTGTGGTTGCTCTTTGGGACGGACGTTCCCAGCCGGGGAACGGAGTATGTATCGACTGTCATGTATTAAAGGGCACTTATCTTTTAGAGGAAAATGCACTCAGTACAGGTCTGTCCCTGCGGTGGATAAAAGATTTGCTGTATGCCGGGGGAGACTATGCGCAGGCACAGGAGGAAGCGGCCGGCATTGTGCCGGGAGCCGGCGGGCTGCAGATATATATGGGAAGCCAGATTTCCGATGCGGATTACGGGCAGGGACAGGGAGGGTTTTTATTCCCTGTTCTCGGTGATATGAGCAGATTTACCAGAGCACATTTTTATAGGGCAGCACTGGAATGCAACGCATTTTCCATAAAGGCAAATACGGTTTTCTTGTGCCGGCTGCTTCCTCAGCAGGGAAGGAAACATATTTTAAGAATCTGCGGGGGACAGAGTAAAAGCCCTCTGTTCAATCAAATTCTGGCTGACTGCATGAACTGCGAAGTGGTAACCTGCCGGGAAAAGGAAAGCACTGCTCTTGGGGCGGCCGTTATTGCAGCGGTAACGCTCGGGCTGTATGAGGATATTCCCGCGGCAGTCGGACACATGGTTCATGAGGAACAGGTATATCAGCCGAATACGGAAGCCGTAAAAGCGTATCAGGAAATATATCAGGAATGGATGTTCAAACATAAGATGATAAATCAATAAAAGGAGGAAATATTATGTTATTAGAAATGGAAAGACAGAAAATTGTGGACGTAGGGATGATTTTGTACAAAAGAGGCTTGGTGCAGCTGACAGGCGGAAACACAAGTATGCGCAATGCGGAAAGCGGACTGATCGCTATCAAACCAAGCAGCGTTCCTTATATTGAGATGACCCCTGAGGATGTTGTTATTGTGGATGAGAACATGAAGGTAATCGAAGCAAAAGAGGGCAGAAAGCCCTCTACAGAGGCTCCGATGCATACCGGCATCTATCGGGCGAGAAAAGACATTCAGGCAATTGTACATTGCCACCCGGCATATGCGGTTGCATGGAGCTTGAAGGAAAAAGAATTTTTACGCACGGTAATTGCCGCAATGTATATGACCAATGGGGCGGTAAAGGTAACAAAGTATGAGCATCCGGGAAGTGAAGCACTGGCTAAGGCAGCGGTGGAGGGCATTGGAAATGATTTCTCCACGATTTTGCAGGGACATGGAATAATCTGCGGAGGCTATGACATTTATCATGCACTGGAGCAGGCTATGGTAATTGAAGATGCGGCCAAAATCGCATGTATCTGTGAGGCTATGCCGGGAGAAACCAAGTATTTTGATAAAGAACTGGCAGAGGCAGAGGGTATTGAGTGTGTCTCTAAGTTGGGATTATAGGAAGCAGGGTGATTGAAATGAATAATTTTACGTACGCACAACCTACTATCATTGAATTTGGAAGTCATATTCTGGATAAGGCGGTTGATATTATCCGGGAAAAGAATTATCAAAAGGTGCTGGTGGTAGCCGGAAATCACGTTATAAAAACGGAAGAATTCAGTGAATTAAAGAAAAAGATGGAGAGCGAAGGGGTAGAGGTAAGGGTATTTCAAAATGTGGAGCCTAATCCAGGTACAGAGACAGTGGATAACTGTGCGAAGCTGGCAAGAGAATGTCAGGCTGTGATAGGCATCGGGGGAGGTTCCGTATTGGACACAGCCAAAGGTGCCGCAATGCTTGCGACAAATGAGGGCAGCATCTATGATTATATGCTGGGTCGGGGAGACAGCATGAAAGCAGTTACAAATCCTTTGCTGCCCACGATTATGATCCCAACCACGTCGGGAACGGGTTCTGAGGTATCCGCATGTATTGTTGTTACAGATAAGGATCGTATTAAGGATCTTCTCTTAGACCCTAAAATGTGCCCTCAATATGCCATTATTGATACGGAGCTGATGATGACCATGCCGGAATATCTTGCGGCGGAAACAGGACTTGATGTACTGGGACATGCCATTGAGGGTATGACTACAGTAATTGCAACGCCTTATTCGGATATTCAGGCAATAGAAGCAATCAAAATTGTATTTACATACTTAGTCAAAAGTGCAAAAGAAGGCGATGAGGAAGCCAGAGCACAGATGGCATATGCTTCCATGCTGGCCGGGATCGCGCAGAGTGTGGGAGGCTGTTGTATACCTCATGCAATGAGCTGCCCGTTGACGATTCATTATGGGATCGCGCACGGTCATGCCGTCGGAATATGCCAGACTGCGGCAATTCGTCTTACAAAAAATGAAAATGCGGACCGGTATAGCAGAATTGTGAACTATGTCTGGCCGGAAGCTGGGATTGCAGAGGCGGATGCGGCTGACTATCTCATTCAGAAAATTAATGATTTACTGGATGAACTTGGCATCCGGAGAAAATATGATGTTGAGCCGGACGATGAAATGCTGACAAAGCTTGCGGAAGATGCGCAAAAGGATGACGGCGTGAACGTGAGCGCGATAGTTCCGGATATTGATATGCTGAAGAAAATGTATGTTGAAGTATTAGGAGGTGTGTAGAATGAACGGTTTTTCCTATCCTAAGCCAAGTGTGACTGATTTGGCAAAAGGGAAAAAGTCAGTGCTGCTGGCCGGCTGCGGAGGCGGCGGAGATATCATGCAGACGATTCCGGTCATGAATTACTTGAAAAAGCTGGGAGTTGAGCAATTCTGTCTGGTCGACATCGGGTGTAAATGGTGGGAGTTCCACGGAGAGATGGCACTTGGATGCGAGGTGCTGGATCTTGACTGGCTGTCCCCCTGCGAGCGGCTATCAGAAAATGCCGCATTGATATCCAAGGAAACAAAACTTACGGCCGGACATGGAAAAGGAGAGCCGTTGCACGAATCCTTAATTGCAAATGTGGTTGACGTCCCCATTGCCACAGTCAGCATGAGAGGCGGTGCGGTTGGCGTAAAAGCAGGACTGCAGACCTTGATCGATAAATTTCAATGCGAATTATTCATTACATGCGACGTAGGAGCGGATGCATTTTTTACCGGAACAGAAACGCAGGTACAATCGCCGCTGGTAGACGCTTATTCTATCTGGTGTGCATCTGAACTGAACATTCCGGGCCTGTATTGCGTCAGCGGCTTTGGCGGAGACGCGGAGCTTCCTATGGAGCACTTGATCCGCAATATGTCACTTGCTATGAAGCAGGAAGGATATCTTGGGGCAAACGGACTGACGCAGGAGGATGTAGTGATGCTTGGAAAGATTTTGGAATACATTCCCGGAGAAGAAGTTGAAAAATGGCCCTATGAAGCGGCAAGAGGCAATATGGGGACCTTCTATTGCAAGCGGTTATGGTCTGTGGAGATGACACCCGCAGCGGCGGTAACGTTTTTCTTTGATCCCGATGTGCTGTGGAAGGTGAACCCTATCATCGGTGCGATTGCCGGCACAAAGACGCTGGAGGAAGCCGAAAATCTCATTATGGACCGGTTTAATCTGTTTCCGGAGTCGCGGCTGCCTGTGACGATCGTGGCGCCTACACCGCCTCAGGTTCCTGATGGCAAATAGAGAGGAGAGACATGAAATGGCAATAAATAATCTTGCTAAGGTAAAAAAAGAAGACTGCGCATTTTTGATTATTGATATGCAGAACGATTTTATTTTGGAAGGAGCGCCAATTGAAGCCTGCAACGGGAGAACGATTATCCCGGCAATTGCAAAATTCAAAGCTTATTGTGCAGAGCAGGGAATTCCTGTAATCTATACAAGAGAAACCCACAGAAAAGAACAGATCGACTATGGTCTGGAGCTGGAAAGAGAAGAGCCTCTGCATTGTCTGGAGGGAACAGATGGAATCGAAATCATTTCACAGCTGCAGCCCAAAGAGGGAGATTTTGTTGTTAAGAAACCAAGATACAGCGGATTTTATGCAACTGATATGGAAATTCTCTTACAGGGCCTTCATAAGAAAACGGTTATTTTAAGCGGTGTGGGAACCAATGTCTGTGTTCATGCAACCGCAATCGATGCCCAGCAAAGAGGCTTTCGTGTCGTCGCATTATCTGACTGCATTGCAGGAGCGACCGCAGAGCTGCATAAAGCATTTTTAAGAAATATTGAATATGTTTTAGGCGATGTGGTAACCTCTGATGTACTAATCGATCATTTCTCCCATAAATAATCTTAAAAATAAAAATCCTATTGCCGCAGACATATATAAGGCGATAGGATTTTTGTTTGTTATTCCCCCAGCATAAACAGAGCGTCATCGATTGCCATCTTGGATTTGAAGCTGCCAAGTGCATATAAGCTGTTAATGATGCGCAAGTATTTTTTTAACATTTTTAGTTTTCCGCCTTTCGTATATACGTAACTGACTCCGTCAATGTATCTCCGGTTATTCTGATATACGAGCTGACCGAGGGAAATAGAAGCGGGAAGCTCGTGATACTGATAATCCGTCTGAAAATTCTGTATAATTTGATTCAGCGCATAAATTTCCCGCGAGCCCATAATAATCATGGCATCCGGTTCGAGGCAGTACCAGACGATTCCCCAGCCGGAGGTGTAAAAGTCAAGCTTTTCCAACAAATTATTACGGATATATTCATCGTTTTGCCGGATTGTGGATAAGAGGGTACGGCTGCTTAACAGCTCTGTGACGGCAGACTCGTTACCGCGCTGAACACCCTGTTTGAAATTATAATATACACCGCCCCAATCCATGACAAGCCGGATGGCTTCAAAGCAAAGCTGCTCGTTTCCCGTATCTAATGCCTGATGCAGCATTTTGCCGCCCAGAGCAAGAAGACGGTCGCTGTCTTTTTTTGTTGTGCCGGAATATAATTCTGCGGGAAGCCAGTCGGTATAGCTTTCTTCGTTTAATTCAAAATGCCAGCTATAACGGAGCTTGGAGGAAAGCAGAAAATCGTTCAGGTAAGCGATGAACTGCTGGTAAATTTGTTCCGCAAGCTTTTCCGGAATGCGGACATTGGGCTTTCTTCCGGCTTTTTTGACAGAACCTTTCTCCAATTCCAGAATGCTGGATTTGGAGTTGAGCAGCAATAAAAGACTGGACTTTTCTAAAAATTGGGAAAGGGTAAGTCCGTTCTTTTGGGCTTCGGTTTCAAATATTTGAGCGTAATGTTCATCCAGCTCTATGGTTACTTCTTTTTTCATCTTCCGGTACCTTTCTTTTATGCAAAATATATCTGCAAATATTTAAAATAATATTAATAACAAATTGGTATGACATTATATACTAATATTACCTTATAAAGGACGAAAAAACAATGAAAAATTCTATTGACAAGATTGTAAAATATATTATAATAATATTAATAGAAAACAAGCAAGAGATGTGTTAACATATTTTTTGCGGACGGATTACTCCGGTATGACAAGGCAGTCACTTTTCAAGTGGCTTTTTTTATTCTTTTATTTTTAATGATAAAAGGATATTAAGTCTTTCAACGAGGATGTGGCAAAATGGAATATGAACCAAAGTCGGAAAATGAATTTAAAAAACAGTTATCCTATTTGTATCATCGTGTGAATAAGGAGATTTATGGATATGGAGCGGATGCCTTAAGAGTTCATTATGTGGACAACTTGATTGTCTTTCGTACAAAGGACAAAAGAGTTCGGATTTTACAGATTCTAGAACAGGAGCACAGGGAATTAAAGGCATCGGTTGACAGGGCATTATTTGATTTATTTAATGCAAGATTGAAAGAGGGATTGGAGACAGAAGCAGGTCTGAAAGCAGAGGCGGTATTTCGTGACTATGACGCAGCTTCTCAGACTGCAGTTACAGTGGTATCGCTTGCGAAGCCTGTCAGTAATTTTATAATATAAAGCAGTTAAGAGTCGTTTTTTTAGTGTTTACATTAAAGGGGCACCTTATTTTGGAACTTCCAGAATAACGGTGCCCTTTTGCTATGTAACAGGGAAGGAGCCGGATGAATATGCGGTTAATAGTGGGCATTACAGGAGCCAGCGGAGCAGTTTATGGATATACACTTGTTCGAATGTTATCGAGACAGGGAGTGGATACCAGCATTATTTGTACGGATATGGGAAAAAAGGTTCTTGAGTATGAATGTGGAATTTCAGAAAGCGAATTAAACAAATACGGAACCGTGCTGGACAATCATGATTTGTTTGCGGCGCCTGCCAGCGGCAGTTTTCAAACGGATGGAATGGTAATTGCACCTTGTTCTATGAACAGCCTTGGAGCTATTGCAAACGGTATGGGAGACACTCTGTTGAACAGATGTGCGTCTGTTGCCTTGAAAGAGGGCAATAAGCTTGTACTTATGGTAAGAGAGACGCCTTACAGTATGATTCATTTAGACAATATGCTGAAGCTGTCCAGGGCAGGGGGCTGCATTCTTCCGGCTTCTCCCGGATTTTATAAGAAGCCTAAAGAAATATGGGAATTGGTAAGCATTATGGTAATGAAAGTTTTTGACCAGTTCCATATAGAATATCCGGAAGCAGAAAGATGGGGGGAAGATCATGAAACAATTGGGCTCTTCTGAAGCAATCACAAACATAAAAGATTTATGTGAAAAGTTAGAACGGGAGAAGATGGTTGGACATATTACCAGACAGGTCCGTTCCGAGTATGAAGCGATGGCTGTAATGAAAAAATCAAAGGGAATGATTCCTCTGCGTTTTTACCGGATCGATCATTATCCCTATGAGATGTGGTCAGGCTTCGGAGGAACAAGAGAGCTTATTGCAAAATCCATCGGAACGGATTGGTATAATCTGCGCCATTGCCTTTCAAGAGCTCTTTTGGAGGCGGACAGCGGTCATACGGAGTATGTTCCTCACCCATTATGCCAGCAAAATATCGTTACGGGAGAAATTGATCTGGAAAGTTATTTCCCGGTGCTCAGACATTATGAAAAAGACAATGGACGATTTGTGATTTCGGGAATTCTAGTGGTAAAGAATAAAGATGGCAGCAGGCAATATACGTCTGTACGGCGTATGAGCTATTTGGGCAAAAACCGTATGACCATTATGGCCGGTACGCAAAGTATGCAAAGCCTGATGGAGGAACATGTTAGGACAAAGGAGCCGATTGACATTGCGTTAATGTTTGGAGTCGTACCGGCGGTGGTGTTAAGCTCCCAGATCAACAGCGGATTATTTGATGTAGACAAAATGCAGGTGGCAGGTGCCTTGCTGAACACAACGCTGGGAATAGCGAAATGCAAAACTGTTGCGTTGGACGTGCTGGCAGATGCGCAGGTGGTGTTGGAGGGGAAATGGTATCCTTGGATACTGGAAGAGGAAGGTCCTTTTGGAGAAATTGCATATTACTACGGAACGCCCACAAAGCTGCCGGTTTGTGAGTTCCAATGTATGACTTATCAGAACGATCCGGTTTGGTACAGCTTTTTCCCGTCGGGCTCCGAAGAAAAGACGCCTATGGCAATCAGCAGGGAAATGAATTTGTATCAGACGATAGCCATGACGGTTCCGGGAGTAAAAGAGGTCCATCTGACCCCGGGCGGGGCGGGGCGTTTCCACGCAGTCGTTCAAATTAAAAAGCATGATGAGACAGACGGAAAGCAGGCGGCCTTGGCAGCCTTTGCGTCGGATAAGGATTTAAAGCATGTAGTAGTAGTGGATGAAGACGTGGATATATGGGATATGCAGGAGGTGGAATGGGCAATTGCCACAAGGGTTCAATTCGATCAGGATGTATTTGTCATGTCAGGGATGAGCGGCACTCCGCTGGATGCGAGCTTTACGGTGGGCAATAAGGAGGCGAAAGCGGGAATTGACGCTACAAAACCGCTGGGACACAGTAAATTTGTCAGAACGGCGGTACCTGGGGAGGAGAATATTTGTCTGGAAGACTATCTGGAGAATCTGAATACGGGAGGATTATTTCGGTAATGGAAAGAAGAAATTATCAAAGAGATTATGCAAACCGGAGATTGGAATGGAAACAGCCGGAGGAGAACCTCCCGGATATAGTGGAAAGCATTGTTGCAGATTTTTGCAGACCGGTACAGGAGAAGGGAAAACCAAAGCATCAGGATTTAATCTTTTTACGTTTGTATATGGCAACAAATGATAAATAACGCAGTATGTAAAAAGGTGGTGAAATTATTGGACATAAAAGAATTGAAAAAAAGGGTAAGACTTAAGGAACGTATTTCTGCAGATGCCGTGTTTGAAGGCGGTATGCTGATCAATGTGGAAACAAGAGAATTATATCAGGCCGATGTGGCAATTTGGGAAGATACAATCGTAAAAATCGGGGATTGCAGGGCTGTGACCGGACAGGATACCAGAAGGATAGACGTGTCGGGAAAATATATCGCACCGGGATTTATTAACAGCTGTGCAAACATAGAAAGGTCGGAGCTGGCACTGCCTGGGTATGGGAACGAGGTCCTGCATCAAGGGGTGACGACCACAGTTTTAAATACGGAAAAGCTGCAAAAAGTAATCGGAAAAAACGGGACAGAGGCGTTGCTTCTGGAGTCACAAACAATGCCTGAGGATTATTTGGAATTTCCCGAAGATTCCGATAGTACCTTTCCGCGCACGAAAGAGGAATGCCTGAAAAATTTAAGACAGGGTTGTCATGTAATTGTGTCAACAGCAGTTCCGGACTGGAAAGAATTGCTTCATATCATTATGCAATATGGAACGGAATCCGGAAAAATGATGCTGGCGTTCCCGGATATAAGCCTTAAGCAGCTGACAGATAAGGAAGGGATTCTTTCCTGTATGAACGAGATGATCCAAATGGGGCTGGATCCGGTTGAAATTATCCAGATGGTCACGGTCAACCCGGCCCGTTTTTGGCAATTATCGGATCGGGGAAGTATTTTGCCGGGTAAAATAGCAGATTTGGTTGTTTTGGATCAGATTTTTCCGCTTGGTATCTCCCAGACTTATAAATGCGGCAAAGAAAGCAGACCGTCAGAAATCCCAAGATCCGGTTTGAGCCAGATATTCTTTCCCGGCCTGTCCATGATGGAAGTGGAGGAAAACGACGGTTATGTACCGCCAAAGCGAGTGCACATATATCAAGACCAAAGAAATTTGTTAAAACAGACCGGTGCAATCGCTTTTTCCAAGGGGCAGGAGGTGTATGTGCTTGCCGGCCGGAAACAGGATGCCGCTGTAGCGGCCAACCGTGTGGCCAAAAACAGAGGAGGAAGCTGTATGGTGTGTTGTGAAAAGGTGGTGGCTCAGTTGGTAATGTCCGTTGCAGGAGGGTTATCCGAATGTGAGTCGGCGATAAGCCTCTTGCAGGAGAAGGAGAGCTTTGAAAAGGCAGTATATTCATATTTTCAGGTTTCAGAAGCAGATATTAAAAACGAAATAGAGAGGAGAGCGGAAGAATGGCATTAGGTATTTTGGAAACAAGAGGATTTACCGGGGCAACAGAAGCATTGGATGAAATGTGTAAGGTGGCGGTGATTCAGCCGGCCAGATTTGAAGAAGTAGGCGGCGGACACATGATTATCATGGTGGAGGGGGAGACGGCTGCGGTTGCTTCCGCTATAGAAACGGGAAAACGTTCGGTGGAAAGCGTGGGCGTACTCATCAGTGCTAACGTGATACCAAATCCCCATGAGGATTTGAAACCATTCTATAAGGAATAAGCTTATGAAAGATGTTGTAAGTGAAATTGTAAATGAGGTCATCGGCAAAAAAAGTTCGGAGCAAGGCAGCGGAAGCGGATGGCAGAAGGAAGGAAAGAAACGGTTCATCAGAATCTATGACCCTGATGAAAGAATCTTGAGCTATTTAAAGCTTTATTCCGGAGGGCAGGAAACGATTGGCATATGGGAAGAGGAGATTTCCAGCTTTGGACAAATATTTCCGCTGGCAGAAGCGGAGGAAAAATATCCCAATGTCAGATTTTCGGTTTTATGGGAAAAACGGGCAGGATATACACTGAAGCTTTCGGGGAAGAAAACAGAAGCGGACGAGTGCATGGATTATCTGGAAGAAAAGTATGGAAATAGAAGTCACATTTTAAGCTGTACAAAAGCAAACGGTGTACTTCGGCAGATTCTGAAGGTTTCAGGAGAATGTATGGCAGGAATAGATGGTGTGAGCGCGGCGCAGGTGGCAGACTGTCTAAATCCATATTTCCGTACACATAAGTACACGGATCTGACACTTTACGATATGTGCGGAAAGAGCTTGCTGACGTGCCGGAAAAGTGAGATGCAGGAAATATTAAAATTATTTTGATAAAGGAGGAAGATATCATGGCAAAAGCACTGGGAATGATTGAGACTGCCGGATACGGAGCGGCATTTGCGGCAGCGGACGAGGCGCTAAAGGCGGCCAATGTAAAAATACTGAAATTTGAGATTACCCTTGGCTCAGGCGGAACATTGGGGGTGACCGCATTTATCAGCGGAGAGGTCGCGGCTGTGCAGGCGGCGGTAGAAGCGGGAAGACTGGAGGCAGAAAGAGTAAACAGAGTAATTTCTTACAGCGTCAACCCTAATATCGATATGCAGGTAAATGATAACATTTTAAATGTATTCTAGGAGGAAAGAAAATGAATGATGCACTGGGAATGATTGAAACAAAAGGACTTGTAGGAGCTGTTGAGGCTGCGGATGCCATGGTAAAGGCAGCCAATGTACAGATTGCTAGCTATGAAAAAATAGGCTTCGGACTTGTGACCGTTATGGTCAGAGGCGATGTGGGGGCTGTCAAAGCGGCAACAGAGGCCGGGGCCCGGGCGGCGGAAAGAGTCGGCGAGGTGGTATCGGTACATGTTATTCCGAGACCTCACGGAGAGGTGGAAAAAATAATTCTGAACAGGCTGACTGAAAAGGCAAAGTCAGAGGTTCAGTCGGCGAAAAGTTCATAACAGGAGGAAAAGAAGATGAATGATGCATTAGGAATGATTGAGACAAAAGGACTTGTGGGAGCAATCGAGGCTGCGGATGCCATGGTAAAGGCCGCCAATGTGGAAGTCAGCGGTTATGAAAAAATAGGTTTTGGACTTGTGACCGTTATGGTCAGAGGTGATGTGGGAGCTGTCAAGGCGGCAACAGAGGCCGGTGCGCAGGCAGCCCAGCGAGTGGGAGAGGTGGTAAGCGCACATGTGATCCCGAGACCGCATGCCGAAGTGGAGCGGATAATTTTGGATAAAAAATAATCGGAATCATTGTAAAGAATGGAGAGTGCCATGAAACTGGGAATTATAACAGGAATGATCGTTTCTACGAGGAAAAATGAAAAGCTGACGGGACAGAAGCTGTTGGTCACACAGCCGGTAAAACCTGATGGCACGGCGGAAGGAGAAAAACTGATTGCAGTGGATACCGTAGGCGCAGGCGTGGGAGAAACAGTACTCTATCTGACAGGCTCAGCGGCCGGACGGGCATTTATCAATGAGGAAATGCCTGTGGATGCGGCAATTATAGGAATCGTTGACAAGATAAGTGACAATTAGGAGGCGGCGATGGGCTATCGTATAGTTGATTTGACACAGTTGATTTTTCAGGGAATGTCGGTCTTTCCGATGCATCAGAAAACTATGATTTTTCCAAATTGCACACATGAGGAAAGCCTGGAAAAATACGGTTTTATGTTTGCGACTAATAATTTACTGATTAATGAGCACGGACCGACACATGTGGATGCATTGCGCGAATCAGATCCTGATGGAACAACGATAGATGAAACGGATTTATCCTTGTGTCTGGGAAGTGCAATATGTCTGGATGTCTCATTTGTTTCGCCAGATGATTTCATTACAGAAGCAGATTTGGTAAAAGCGCTGGAATCGGGGAAACAGACAATTGAGAGAGGAGATATTGTTCTCCTATATACGGGACATTATGACCGCGCATACGGGAAAGAGGAATGGCAGACGCGTTATGCGGGATTGAGCATAGACGGTGCGGAATTCTTAGGAAGAAGCGGTGTGAAAAATATTGGTATTGATGCTCCGGCCATTGATAAAACGGGGGATATAATATATTCCGGACATTTAATCTGCCAAAAATACAAAATGCTGAACACGGAAAATCTGTGTAATCTGGACCGGGTTGCAGGAAGAAGATTTATGTATATTGGCCTGCCGCTAAAAATCAAAAACGGGACAGGCTCGCCAATCCGTGCGGTGGCGTTGCTCAACGACTAGGAGGAATGGATATGAGCAAAATAAAAGAACGGATTGTGATACCTCCATATTCAGCAAGAGCTGTGAAGGTAAAAAAAGGAGATTATCTTGCAATCGTTGATTTGGAGGGAAAGCAGGTAGGTGACTTCGTGTGCTTTAATGAAGATGATTTAAAGGAGCATGTGTCTCCGGTACACATGCGTTCCTCCCTGTCCAGTATCCGGCTGAAAATAAATGATTTTTTGTATTCAAACTATAGAGACCCATTAATGCAGCTGGTGGAAGATACCGTGGGAAAGCATGATTTCTTTTTCCCTGAATGTGATTACTACCGATATAAGGTGGATTTTGGAGTAGAGGATCATCCCAACTGCTACGACAATCTTTGCAATGCGCTGGAAAAGTACGAGGTCCGTCCCTGTATTTTACCGGATCCCATCAATTGGTTCATGAACAATGTGATGGATGAAAACGGGGATTATGTCATTGAAGATCCTCTTTCGGGACCGGGAGATTATGTGAAGCTGAAGGCATTGAAAAATTGTATCGTTGCCGTATCCACATGCTCTCAGGACTTTGTACCGGTAAATGGGATGAAGGTTACCCCTTTGGAATTACAGGTACTTTCCGGGGAGTAAACGTCAGGCCTGAAAAAGGAAGAAAGGGAGTGGAAGCATGACAGGATTTAACGAAAAAACAGTTCTTTCGAGAAAGCATATGGTAGATATCCTACTTGGGGGAAAAGACGGAGCGGATATCATACTCAAAAACGGAAAAGTGGTCAATGTTATTACGGCCGAAATTTATGAGGCAGATATTTCCATTGCGGGTGAAAGGATTTTGTTAGTAGGGGATTGTTCCCCGTTAACAGGAAAAAACACAATACAAATCGATATGCGCGGAAAATATTTGATGCCGGGATTTATTGATTCCCATATGCATTTTGAAAGCTCGATGCTGACGGCAACCGAATTCACAAGGCTTTCTCTGGTTTCGGGAACAACGTGTCTTGTAGCGGATCCGCATGAAATCGGTAATGTTCTGGGAAAAACCGGAATTTATGAAATGTGCAGGGAAGCGGCACAGCTTCCCAACCATATAAGAATGAAGGTGCCGGCACTCTGTCCGGATTCTCCGGGAATGGAAACTTCAGGCGCGGTGATTCAAAGCGATGATATGGAGGAACTGCTGAGTTATCCCGCAGTTGCGGGAATCGGGGAGACACAGGGAATTACCTCTGTTACCGGAGTTTATAAGCACCATCCGGAAATTTTCACGGATACGATTATTTCTACCGCATATGCCAGAAGCCGCCATATGACGGTGGATGGAAATGCCCCTTCTCTGTACGGAAAAGAGCTGGCAGCGCATATCATTGCAGGCGGCGGTGATGTTTCCTGCCATGAAACAAGCGAAAAAAAAGAAATTATCGAAAAGCTTAGACAGGGTATGTATGTTTTGGTCCGCGAGGGATCTACCGGAAAAAATATGTCGGAATTAATTCGGGCATACACAGAGGAACATTTGGATTTCCGCAGAGCCATCCTTGCGACAGATGATATGCTGGCAAGTGACTTGAAAGAATATGGGCATATGAATGACGTACTCAGAAGGACAATGAAAGCAGGAATGCCTCCGGCTGTGGCAATTCAGATGGCTACCATCAATGCTGCGGTATGGCAGGAAAACAGTGAGATAGGTGCGCTGGCGCCTGGAAAGTATGCGGATATTGCGGTGGTGGAAGGAGCTCTGGAGGATATGAATGTTTCTATGGTATTTCTCAAGGGGCAGAAGGTAGCGGAAAACGGAAAGCTGTTAATCGATCTTCCGCATTATCAATATCCCGACCGCACAAAGAATACAGTCCATTGTAGACAGATTAAAAAAGAAGACATTATACTGCACACGGAAAAAAGAGGTTCTGTTTCAGTCCGGTGCATCGGACTGATAGAAGATCAGGCGGATCATACACATGCATTAAAGGAACGGATGCAGGCCGCCGACGGTTATATACAGCCGGACAGGAAACAGGATATTTTGCCCATTTCCGTTATCTGCCGTCATGGAAAGAACAGGATTGGAAATGCATTTGCCAAAGGATTTCAGTTAAAGGAAGGGGCAATCGCACAGACGGTATCTCACGATTGCCATAATATAGTAACAATCGGTGCGGACTATGATGATATGGTGCTGGCGGTAAACCGCCTGATTGCTATGCAGGGAGGTGTTGTACTGACCAAGCGGGGAAAAATTCTCGGAGAGTTGGAGCTTAATATAGGGGGCTTGATCACAGACCGGTACACCGGAGAAGAAGTAGCTGAAAAAATGGATATATTGACAAGTCTGGCCAAAGAAGAATGTGGATGTGATATCCATGCTCCGTTTATGCATTTGGGCTTTATGGCTTTATCCACAGCTCCGGCATACCGGATCACGGATATGGGACTTTTGGATGTGGAGGCATGTGAAATCATAGAGGTAATTGAAAATGAACGAAAGCAATGGTGGTAAACCTGATCAGGAGCTGTTATCCCTGTTTCATGATATCTTGTCGGTCGATACACAGAATCCGCCCGGAAATGAAATGGCTCTCGCCGAATATATCGGCAATTATTTAAAGAAAGGCCGGATATTTATTCAGGAAATTGAAACGGGAAGGGCCAATCTGGCAGCGGTAATCAGGGGAACGGGAGAAAAAAGGCCATTAATCTTATGCGGTCATATGGACACGGTTCCGGCGGGAAGTACGCAGGCTTGGCAGCATGAGCCCATTGGGCTGACTGTGCGGGACGGCAAAGGGTATGGAAGAGGAACAAGCGACATGAAAAGCGGGCTTGCCTGTATGCTTTACTGCTTCAAGAAATGTCTTGAAAGTAACAAAAAACCTAAGGGAGACATTTGGCTTTTTGCCACTGCGGATGAGGAGGCCAAGGGAAAAGGCGCGGCCGGATTGAGGGAAAGCTTGCTGGATAAGGATGCGGAGCTTCTGTTGATTGGAGAACCGACAGATAACCAAATATGCTTGTGTGCCAAGGGAACGGTTTGGCTGGAATATACGCTGACAGGAAAAAGCGCCCATGCTTCGTATCCGGAACAGGGAATAAATGCCATAGCGGCGGCATTTTATTTTTCTGACTTGCTCAACCGGGAATTACCTCAGGACAGAAATCCTTATCTTGGAAAGACAACCGCCCAGCTCACGCTCATCCGCGGTGGGACTAAAATTAACATGATTCCGGAAAAATGTGAGTTTTCCATGGATATCCGTTCCGTTCCGGAGTTTCAAAGTGAAGAAATCATGAAATGCGTGGAGCGGACGGAAGCCCGGCTGAAGTCTTTATATCCGGGGCTTAAGCTGGAAAAAACAATTGTTCAGGACAGAAAGGCAATCAGCATCGATTCGGCGAATCCTTCGGTCAAGGAGCTTACGCGCATATGCAGAGAGGTCGGCGGAAAAGAGCCGCGCTATTGCGGAGTAAGCTATTTTTCAGACGCTTCTGTCTTGTGTGCCAAGGCCGATATTCCAACCATTCTTTTAGGACCGGGAAGTCCGTCTTTGGCCCATACTGCCAACGAGTTCGTGAACCTGGAGCAATTATTTGAAGCGGTAAAAATATATGATGCATATTTGCAGCTGTGGTATTAATACTAAATCACAAGAGAGGTGCTAATTATGAGAAAAAATTTTGGAGCAAAACCGGATATTTTTCCGCAGCCGGTATTTATTATTGCAACTTATGATGAGGCAGGAGTGCCGAATGCGATGAATGCGGCATGGGCCGGTATCAGCGGCGAAACAGAACTGTCTTTTAATCTTTCAAACGAAAGAAAAACAATTAAAAATATTCTGGCGAGGGGAGCCTTTACCGTCAGCATGGCGGATGCGGAGCATGTAGCCGAATGTGATTATGTGGGAATCGTATCGGGGAACAAGGTTCCCGACAAATTTGAAAAAGCAGGATTTCATGCGACAAAAGCAGAATTTGTAGATGCGCCTTACATCGATGAATTACCTATGGCTGTGGAATGTGAGTTGGTAAGCTATGATGAAAAGACCTGGAGGCTGGTAGGAAAAATTGTAAATTTAAGCGTGGACGAACGTATGCTGGACGAAGCAGGTAAGGCGGATCCTGATAAGCTCAAGCCGATTACATTTGATTCTGTTCACAATGCGTATATTCAGTTGGGAAAAAAGGTCGGCAATGCATTTCGCGACGGACTTGCCCTTAGAAAATAGAATGATAAAAATACTTGCCGGAATATTCAGCCTCTTTGCAGGTATATGAGCAAATTAAAAGTACAATAATATTGCGAAGTTTATTCATGAATAAAATTGCTCAAAATCCGCATACTGAAAATATATCGAAGCGAAATAAGCAAGAGTTAAGTTTTCTCAGAGAGGTTTGAGCATATGGAAGAACAGAAAAAGCAGGAATATAAGGAATATATCAAGGGGGTAACGCCGACTCATAATTTATGGATGCAAATGCTAAAGGCGTTTCTCGTGGGAGGGGTAATATGTGTCCTCGGACAGTTCATTTTGAACTACTGTACGAATTCATTGGGATTAGATAAGGAAACGGCGGGAGGGTGGTGTTCCCTGCTGCTAATACTGATTAGTATCCTGCTTACGGGATTTAATATTTATCCCAGCATTGCAAAATTCGGTGGAGCAGGAGCCCTTGTTCCGATTACTGGTTTCGCCAATTCCGTAGCGGCTCCGGCGATAGAGTTCAAGAAAGAAGGCCAGGTATTTGGTGTAGGATGTAAAATATTCACTATAGCAGGCCCCGTAATTTTATACGGCATATTTACCAGCTGGATTTTGGGATTGATTTATTGGATATTGAAAGTAAGCGGAATGATCGCATAATAAAATGAAAGAGAAAGGACGCCTAACCATCAGGCGTCCTCAAATAAATTATCTCTTGTAATATTCTTCAGCCATTTCCCGCTTTTATAATGTTTGATGACCCAGGGCCACTTCACGAATTCATCGGTACAGAGCAGGAAGTATACCCATAAAACAGGGAGTTTGAACACGAAGGCGGCCAAAAAACCCAGAGGTACGGCATAGCACCACATGTCGATGGTATCACAGATAAACCCGAAACGGCTGTCGCCGCCTGCGCGGAAGACTCCGGCTATCAGGGTGGTATTAACAGCGGCCCCCATTACATAGTAGGTATTGATAAGGAGCATGTACTTTAAATAGTAAAGTGCGGTTTCGGACAATGCGGCATACTTTAGGACAAAGGGCGTAGCCGCAAATATAAGCAGGCCGCCCAGAAGGCCGCTCAAAACGGTAAGTTTCATCAGTTTGCCGGCGTTGATGCGGGCATCCTCCAGACGGTTTTCTCCGATTTCATTTCCAAGCAGTATACCGCCGGCACTGGCAACGCCAAAGCAGAGAACGGTGCCGAAGTTACGGATAATGCTGACGAAGGAATTGGCCGCAACCGCATCGGAGCCCATGTGGCCGATAATTACCGAGTACATGGAAAAAGCGACACCCCATGCCACATCGTTACCCAGTGCGGGCAGGGACAAGCGGATGAAATCCTTGAACAGAAGTTTATTACGAATAAACATAAATCTAAGATCCAGTTTAATATCTTTGCTGAAATGGGATATGACGATGCATGCGATCAACTCCAGCACCCGGGAGATGGAAGTGGAAAGTGCAACGCCTATAATGCCGAGCTTGGGCGCGCCGAACAGACCGAAGATCAATACGGCGTTCAAGAAAATGTCAAAGCTTATAGTTACCGCATTCAAGACGGTTCCCACGACAACTCGTCCGATACTTCTTAAAATAGAAAGATATATTTCAATTAATCCCCAGCACAAATAGCTGACACTAATATAACGCAGATAATATGCCCCCAGCCGAATCAGCTCAGCATCGTCGGTAAATACGCGCATCATCAATTGCGGAATCGAGAAAGACATTACCGCAAATAATATAGAAATTACCAGCGAAAAACGGAGTGCAATCCCTTCCACGGCTTCAATAGCGCGCATATCTCCTTTTCCGAAATACTGCGCGCACAGCATAGTAGCCCCTGTACCAAGTCCGTAATAAACCATAAACAGAATACTGGAATACTGAGCTGCAAGAGAGGCGGCAGCTATGGAAGTCTGGCCGACATAATTGAGCATGACTACGTCCGCAGAGCTTACGGCTGCGCTTAAGAGATTCTGAATAACAATAGGAAGGATCAGTTTAAAGATTTTTTGATAAAATCCGTTTTTATCTAAAGCTTTCATAATATTACGTTACTCCGTTTGTTTTTGTCATATACCCTGATATCTTACTATATAGAAGAGGTGTTTGTACATATTTAAATAAAATATATGCGACTTTTATATTCGAAAATCGTCCGGTTTTATTCCAAATTTTACAAAATAAATTTTATATTATCTTAAGGGTTTTCTATTGAGATTAAAAACGTGTGGTGTTACAATAATAATGCTCTTAAAATACAGTGTAAATTTGAAAAAGTAAGGATTGAGAAAAATGGTAGTGTTTTCCGGGATAGAATTTCTGTTTCGCTTTTTGCCGATTTTCTTAGCCGTTTATTATATAACACCGCAGAAATACAGAAATACGGCCTTATTATTTGGAAGTATCGTATTTTATGCCGTAGGCGAGCCGTATTTCATATTGCTCCTTCTGGCGTTCGTATGGCTGAATTATATTTTGGCGAAAAAAATATGCTTTTACGAGACCGAACATAGAGTTAAGAATAAGAAGAAGCTTCGCAGGAAGAAACTTCATAAGAAGATAGATAAGAAAAAGGGGAATAAATGGTTGATTACAGCTCTACTGCTGGACGTAGGGCTGTTAGTTGTTTTTAAAATTCTGGGTGCGTTTGCGGGAAACGAGGTCCTGCCCTTGGGACTCAGCTTCTATACCTTCAAAATGATTTCTTTTCAAATGGATATATACAGAAGAGACATTAAGGCACTCCCGACTTTTAAACGCACAGCCGTTTATTTCATGATGTTTCCTCAGATTATATCGGGGCCGATCATGCGCTATGATGAAGGCGACTTTACGCTGGAAAAGAGGACCTATTCTTGGGAGAGCATAGAGGAGGGACTGAAATATTTTGTCTTAGGACTTGGTAGCAAGGTTCTTCTGGCAGACCGTTTGGCAATTCTGGATAAAGATATTCACACCATCGGCTACGAGAGCATATCCACACCTCTTGCGTGGCTTGGGGCAATTTCCTACTCTATGCAGCTGTATTTTGATTTTTGGGGATATTCGCTCATGGCATCGGGACTTTGTGTGATGCTGGGCTTTTCCTTCATCAAGAACTTCGATCATCCTTATGCGTCGCGGAGCATCAGCGAATTCTGGCGCCGGTGGCATATGACCCTGGGGAGCTTTTTTCGGGATTATGTATACATACCTTTAGGCGGAAGCAGGGAAGGAAAGAAAAAGACGGTGCGTAATCTTCTGATCGTATGGCTGCTGACCGGACTCTGGCATGGGGGAGGCCTGAATTTCATTTTATGGGGATTGGTTTTGTTCGGATTCATCGTCCTGGAGAAGCTATGGCTCGGGAAGTGGCTGCAAAAATATCCGCTGCTTGGGAGATGTTACGTGCTCGTTCTGATTCCGATTACATGGATGTTATTTGCGATAACCGACATCGGCCAGCTCGGACTGTACTTGGGGCGGATGTTTCCCTTCGTCGGAGGAGAGGGTATTGCAGTTAATTCCTCGGATATTTTCAAATATCTGAAGATGTATGCCCCATATCTTATGGCGGGAGTTATCTGGTGTATTCCCGCAGCATACCGGTTTGTGGAAAAGCACAGAAGGCATCCGGCGGTCATCGCAGGAATGGTCTGCGTTTTCTGGCTGTCCGTATATTTTACGGTAAGCATGGGTAACAATCCCTTTGCTTACTTGAAGTTTTAAAGGAATGGTGAGGTTATGAAGTGGATAAAAAAATGTCCGCTGTTTCTTATCCTCGTAATAAGCGGTGCTCTCTTTACGTTGGTAGGAATCGTCGGAAAAAATTCCATATACAAGGACTATGAATATCATTTCGCAGACACTCCTTTTCTCGCTCTTACGTTGGAAGGAATCAGCAGAGGGGAATATCCATGGGAGCCTTTCCGGTATGGTTCCGTGATAGAGGTGGTTTCGGGGGCGCTGAACCTGCCCATCGGAAGCGAGGAGGAGCAGGGAAAAGAGGCTCTGGCTGACGGAGGGGAATCGGATACGGAAAGTCTGTTTGGAGAAGAGATCCCGGCGGAGGCTGCTGTAGAAGAGGCTGCTTCCGAGAAGGAAAGTGCTGACAGGACCTATGACTTTGTACAAGTGGGAGAGGAATATTTCGATGATGCGGTATTTATCGGCGATTCCAGAACAGTGGGCTTGTTCGAATACGGCGGTATGGAGGAACGGTGTGATTTTTTTGCGAAGACGTCGCTTACAATATACGATGTGTTTACCGAACCTATCGTTAAGGATGAGGATACGGGAGATAAGATTACCGTAGAAGCAGCATTGCGGAAAAAGCAGTATGGAAAGATATATCTTATGCTCGGTATCAACGAGCTGGGAACCGGCACGACGGCCACCTTTACAGAGGAATATAAGAAGGTAGTGGGAAGGCTCGAAGAGCTTCAGCCGGGTGCAGTTATTTTTGTGGAAGGCATCATGCGCGTCACCGGAACGAAAAACGAAACGGATCCGATTTTCAACAATACGAATATCAACGAGAGAAACGAAGCGATAGAAAAAATCGCAGATAATAAAAGAATTTTCTATATCGACGTCAACGAAGCCGTATGCGATGAGCATGGGAATCTGGAGGAAGACTACACCACGGATGAGATTCACCTGAAGGCGCAGTATTATGAGAAATGGAAACAATTTCTCATGTCTAAGGGAATCGTAAGAGATGAGGAATAGTCGCATTCCTGGATAATACTGTTTTTGAATAATTTTCTTCTTTTTTCAAATAATACTATACATAACGAAAATAATCGTTACTGAGAACGGAGTGAACAGTAACAAATAATCGGAAAGTGTGGGTATAGTATGAGTCAGGAAAAAAACGTTTGTTCCATGGGGAAGCAAAGCATAGATTTGAAAACCCCAGTGTATATAAGGGAAAGCGCCAGCATAGTCGGTACAAAGGAAGGACAGGGCCCCTTGGCGGAGCTGTTCGATATGATAGGCGGGGACGATATGTTCGGCTGCGATTCGTGGGAAGAGGCAGAAAGCAGTTTGCAGAAAGATGCGGTATCTTTAGCGCTGAGCAAAGCCGGAATGAAGAAAGAAGAGATAAGATATATCTTCGCAGGGGATTTGCTGGGGCAATCCATCGCCAGCAGCTTCGGACTGGCTTCCTATGAAATGCCGTTAATCGGAATGTACGGTGCGTGCTCTACCTGCGGTCTGACACTTGGAATGGGAGCGATGGCGGTATCCGGCGGATTTGCGGAGCATGTGGTCTGTGTGACCTCCAGTCATTTTGCCAGTGCGGAAAAGGAGTTCCGTTTTCCTCTGGCCTATGGCAATCAAAGGCCGCTTTCGGCGTCGTGGACGGTAACGGGGAGCGGAGCGTTCCTGCTAAGCGGCGATAAAGGGACGAAAGCGCGGGCGAAAATCAGTGGAATCACTACGGGGAAGATTATGGATTACGGTCTGAAGGATTCCATGAATATGGGAGCATGCATGGCTCCGGCGGCATGCGATACCATTTATAATAACCTGAAGGACTTTGGCAGAAGGCCGTCGGACTACGATAAAATCATCACGGGCGATTTGGGAACGGTAGGTCAGCATGTGCTGCTTGATCTGCTGAATGAAAAGGATATGGATATAGCCGGACAGCATATGGACTGCGGCATCGAGATATACGATGCCAAGGAGCAGGATACACATGCGGGAGGAAGCGGCTGCGGATGCAGCGCAGTAACTTTGTCAGCCTATATTTTAAAAAAGATAGAAGAAGGTGTATGGAGGCGCGTATTGTTCGTCCCAACCGGAGCTCTATTATCCAAGACGAGCTTCAACGAAGGACAAAGCGTACCGGGAATTGCCCATGGAGTTGTTATAGAGGCGATATAGTTACTGTTTTCCCTCTTTACAGAATTGCCCGACAAATGGACTTCTATTAGATATCGAAGGCAATCGAATCCGAACCAAAAGACTCCTGCGCCGAATTCCAATATATAAGAAGTTCTAATTCTCTGAATAGCCAAGCCGAACATAACAGAAAACAAAAAACTCGCGGCGCTCAAACAGTTTTGTTTTCTGTTATGGCGTGGCTATTCAAAGAAAGAACTTCTAAATATTTTCATAGGCGCACTCGTTCTTTTGGTTCGGATTCGATTGCCCGTGAAAGTTTATTAAAAGTCCATTTGTTGGGCATTACTGTGAACGGAGTGAACAGTATACACGATATAATGAAGCGTAAAAAATAACTATTGAATAAAATACTCATGGATTATATAATAAAAGGTATAATTCATGAGTATTTTTTTGCAAATTTACTTAATCGATTAAGTAAAATAATGAGGTGGGATTATGAGAGATAGGAAAAGGATGTTTTTAACGGGAGTATCGTGCCTGCTTATGCTGGCTTTTACGGGCTGTGGGCTGCTGCAGCAGGAGGAAGAGGTGAAAAATCAGATAACGATTCCCTCTTATGATGCCAGCGGTGCAAGCTATGGCTATGTAAAGCGCGGCGATTTGGAAAATGCGGAGACCTTGTTCCTAAAACTGACCACTACGGAGGAGCACGGGCTTCGCTTTGGCATATCCGGTATCAGCATTGATACGGTTTACATAAAGGAAGGAGACAGTGTAAGCACTGGCCAGCTGTTGGCGGAGCTTCAAAGCGACGATATTAAGAATGAAATAGCTTCTCTGGAGGCGAAGAAGGAAACCATCGCCCTGGATATCCAGCATACCGAGCAGCTTCTGGAGGAGACGAGGCAGAGAACGGAATACATTGAGGAGAAGGAAGATGCGAGACAGGAGTCCATAGGCCGATACCAATTGCAGCTTCAGCAGCTGGATAATGATTTGCTTCAAACGCAGGGAGAGATAAAGGAGCAGGAAAGCAAGTTGGAAAAGCATCGCATCTATGCGGATATAGATGGTACAGCAGCGAGAATAGAGCGCTATGGAGAGGGATTCTTGTCGGATGAAAAGCAAGTCTTTCTGACCTTGCAGTCGGCTGCCCGGCAGTTTTCCGGTAATACGAAGGCAGAGAACGGCTTTGAAAAGGGCCAGAAGGTAAGCCTTATACTGAATGAGGAGGAATATCCGGCTCAAATCCTTAGAGTCGAAAGGTCGGAGGGCGTTACCGAGGTGGATGTAAGCCTTCAGGAGGGTTATACGATTCCTGAGGACTGTACATATGGAGAAGTGCTATGGAGCACCGGTGTGGTAAAGGACGCTTTATATGTGCCGGAGAACGCGATTGTGACCATAGGAGAGAAGAGCTATGTATATAAAATGGAGGAGGACGGCTTCGCGAATCCCGTGGAAGTACAGACCGGAACGGTCAATACAGACTACGCGCAAATAGTAACGGGAGTGGAGCAGGATGATACGGTAATGCTGTACGAATGAGCAAAAACCGTGTTTTAGAATATCACAATTTTAAATGACGGAAGGTATGGACGTAATTATGGGGTTTATGGGATTAAAAGAGAAAAGTGCAGTTTTATGCATCATCTTCAGTATGACATCTTTGTCATTTATGGGATGCGGGGAGCAGGTACCGATGCCGGAACTTCTGGAACCGGTAGAGGTGAGCCTTTCCGGAAGAATCGCACAGCGAGAAGATATTTTTGATATAGAGGCATATGCCGGGAGCGTAAAGCCTTATGCGGTAAGCTATGCTTTTCCCGATGCTTGTTTCGTGGAGAAGATTTCGGTACGTCTGGGGGAATATGTAGAAGCGGGACAGGTACTAGCTGTGATGGACAGCTCCAACGATGAAAGACAGAAGGAGCAGCTTAGGAGCGATGTCGTCTGGCTGGAAAAAGAAGACGAATGTCAGCAGAGGATGGAGGAAGCGGATCTGACGGTAGCGCAGATGCAGCTATCCGTGGCGATATCCGAAAGCAAGGATTCAAAAGAGGAGAAAAAGGCTATCGAGGATATGACAAGGGCGCTGGAAGCAGATAAAGAGGAAGCAGAATACGAAAGCGGCCTAAGGCAGATAGCCATTGCAGAAAAGCGGAAACAGCTAAGCCTTTATGCCCAGAAGACAGACAGTGCCTATCTAACGGCAAAGGAAAACGGTTATGTAGTATATGTAAAAGAATTTTCCGCGGACAACACTGCGGGCAGCGTAGATGCGGAGGAAATCGTTGTTTTGATCTCCGACAAACAGCAGGCTTACATATCGGCAGATATTGTGGATGCCAGGGTAAAGAAGGCGACGGAAATCTATGCGGAAATAGACGGAGAAAAATATGAACTGGAGTATCTTCCTTATTCGGACCAGGAAAGGCGAATAGCAATCGATGCCGGAATAAGCCTGGAAGCGCGCTTCGGTGCAAAGGACGATGCGGCTATGGCAAAGCTGATGGGAAAGAACGCGACGGTTTATCTTTTATCCAATCAGAAGAAGCAGGTGGTCTGCGTCGCCCCCGATTCACTTTTCAGCGAAAACGGCGGGTATTTTGTCTATGTGCTGGAAAACGGACAGAAAATCAAGCGGAGCGTAACTCCCGGTATCCATACGGTCAATGCGGTGGAGATAGAGGAAGGGCTTGAAGGGGGAGAAAACGTATATTACCCGATAAGCGATATGCCCGGCAATAAGCATACCATTGAAAAAGTGCAGGAAAGTACCTTTGAAATCATAAAAAAATATGACCAGACCAATATGAAGCAGACTGCCGCCTTACGTGTATTGGTAAAGCCCGAGGCGGCCGTATTGCAAGAACTCAAGGTGAAAAACGGAATGGAGATAGCGCAGGGGGATACGATAGCGATTCTGGCAGCAGACGAAGGGCAAAGCAGGAAAGAGGCATATGCGCAGGAATTAGAGGAACTGAAGGCTGCTTATGATTTCCAGAGGACGTTGGATAATAAAGAAGCGGACAAGAGGCAAAAGCGCATAAGCACCATGTTAGAAAATAAAACGGATAATACCTTAGAGTATAAGAAAACGGTGCAGGAGCTAAATAAAATAAAGCTTTCCATGGAACTGGAGGACGCCCGTTATCAATATGAGACCGAGACTATAAGACGGAATATCGAAAAGGCCGGGGAGCAATCAGGGCTTATTGAGGTAAAGGCTCCGGGGGCAGGAATCGTTACGGAGGTGACAGCCTCGCCCGAGGGCTATTCTATCCTTAAGGATACCCTTCTTTGCAAGATAGCAGATCCTTCTTCTCTCAGTATCATGGTCTACACCGAAGATAAAGAGGTAGTTCCCATGGATAGAGAGGTGACTGTGGATTTATATCAGACCGAGGAGGATTTGAAGGGACAGGTAATCAGCTCCTATCAGGATGCTGCGAGGACGGTGTATAACGAAAAACGGCTGCTTCGCGAGAACAACCCCCAGATGACGAAGATTTCTTATATCGCGCTGGAGGAAGGGATGTCTTATGAAGACGTAAAGTCCTTTGGCGTAAACGTGGTCCTTTGGAGTGTGCCTAACGCGATCGCCATAGATACACGTGCGATTTATAACGAGAATGACAGAAGATATGTATGGCTTCTGGAAGAGGGACAGATGAAGAAGCAGTATGTGACCATGGGCTACAACGATACAAATAAGGCTTGGATTATACAAGGGTTGAGCGCAGGACAGGAAATTATATTGGAGAATTAGGAGAAGGCGATGATTCGATTTGTATGGCAGAAATTAATACATAAAAAATGGCTGAATATGTGTACTTTTTTGGGGATTGTCCTCCTGGTCAGCGTTGCTGCCGGAAACGTGCTCTATCAGGGAGCCGCGCTTAATAAGCTGTTGCAGAACAAGTTCGATACTTATATCGGAGAGCATAACGCATATCCGGCGCTGGTAGAGGTTGTTTACCCCTTTTCCTATACGGATAGGGAGGAGGAAGCTGTCGTTCAGGCAAAGAAGGTGTGTGAGTCGGTCGGTGCAGCCATAGAGAACAAGCTCCCCGTTAAGGAAAAAGACAGTGTTATGCTGTTTACCTCCGACAGCCTTTTAGGCGTTCCTGCTTATCAGAGCGACGACTCTAAGCAGGACTACTTTTTTATCCCCAGCTATATGGAGAATATGGAAGGGCATACGAAGATATTAAAGGGAGAGCTTTTTGCGGAAGCAGCGGATGAAGAAGGTGTATATGAATGTATCGTAAATGAGAGCATGATTTTTAATTATAATCTTTCCGTCGGAGAAGTAATAACCTTTCCGAAGACTCAGATGAAGGATGGGAAGGAGCTTAAAATCCGCATTGCAGGAATTTTTAAGGAAAATGACAGCCATGACAGTTATTGGGTGAGATTCCCGGGCAGCTATGAGAACAATCTGTTCATTTCCCAGGCCGCTCTGGACGAAATCATGAGCGGCAGGGACGCCGATACGGTAAATATGAGCCTTATCTACGATGTACTTTTGGATTATGAGAGCATGAGCTATAAGCAGGCGGATGATACGATAGCCGGTCTGGCAGATATAACGGCGAGCCCTCCGGCGGTGAAGATGACGGTCAATTCGGGGCTGGGAGAGCTTCTTGGCGGCTATATGGATGCACAGAATCAGGTAAAGGCGACCATGAGGACCTTACAGATACCTCTTCTTGTACTGCTGATGGTTTTTCTGTATATGGTATCCTCCCATGTGTTTGAGATGGAGCAGAATGAAATCGCTATGCTAAAGAGCAGAGGCGTGAGCAATGGACAGATACTTGGCATCTATTTCGCCCAGTCCTTCCTCCTGGCCATAGCGGGAGCGGTGTTCGGTGTTCTGCTGGGCTGGGTATTCGCCTCCCTTTTAGGAAGCGCTAACGCGTTTATGGAATTCGTAGGAGGGCGGCGCATGCGCATTGCACCGGATATAGGACTTCCTGTCTCCGTACTGGCGGCGATTCTGGCGGCGGTAATGTTCATGACATTACCGGTGCTCAGGTATACGGCGCTCAGCGTGGTGGAAATTAAGAATAAGAAAAATATGGCTGAAAAGTCGTTCTGGGAAAAATATTATCTGGACGTGGCGCTGCTCGCACTTTCCCTCTATATAAGGTACAGCCTTTTGAACCAGCAGGAGTCGCTGGCACAGCAGATCATACGGGGAGAAAGCATGGACCCCGTTCTTTTCCTGAGCTCGGGAATTTTCATGCTAGGCTGCGGAATGGTCTTTCTGAGGCTTTTGAAGCTTGTAATAAAGGCGGTGTACCGCATCGGAAGAAGGCGCTGGAAGCCAGCCGTCTACGTATCCTTCCTTCAAATTATAAGGACCGGTAAAAAGCAGAACTTTATTTCCGTTTTCCTCATACTCACCATAGCTATGGGAATCTTTTATGCCAATACGGCTCGTACCATGAACACCAGCATCGAGGAGCGGATCCGCTACGACACGGGAGCGGATATTGTAGGCAGCGAGCAGTGGAAGAATAATCTGCCCTTCGCAAAGAAGAATAAAAAGCCGGTAACCTATGAGGAACCGAATTTCCTTCGCTATGAGGAGTTGTCCGGGCAGGTGCAGAGTATGACCAGGGTCATCAGGGATACCGGCGTGCGCATGTATTACGGCGATAAGGTATTTGAGCAGAATACGCTCATGGCGATTCATACGAAGGAGTTTGGAGAGACCGCATGGATGAAGGAAAACGCTCTGGATAAGCATTGGTATTATTATTTGAACGATATTTCGCAGGCAGCGGACGGCGTACTGGTATCCTCTAATTTCCGCGATAAGATGGGAGTACAGATCGGAGACAGCATCAAATATACTCTATTCGATGAGCTGGGCAATGCGAGGGCCTTAGCTACCGCAACTGTTTATGGCTTCGTGGATATTTGGCCGGGGTATTCCCCCTATCGCGAGGAAAGGACGGCCGATGGCAGTATCATCTATGCGGATAATTATTTAATTGTAGCGAATTACAGTCAGGTAGTAAGCATTTTCGGCCCTACTCCCTATGAGGTGTGGATTAAGGCGGACAGGGGAACTGAGCTGATAAAGGATTTTGCAGCGGAAAAAGGAATAGGATTGACTAATATAGTCGGCGTGAAGGATGAGCTGGTACGAAGTAAAAATGACGCATCTATTCAGGTGACCAATGGTCTGCTTACCATAAGCTTCCTTGTCATACTTATCCTTTGTACCGTCGGCTTTTTGATTCATTGGATTCTGGTCATCAGGAAACGGGAGCTAATGTTCGGGATATACCGTGCGATGGGGCTTTCCATGGGAGAGGTGAAATATATGCTCGTTCACGAGCAGATTTTTTCATCTATGACAGCGATAGCGACAGGCGCCTTTGTCGGCTTCTTCGCGTCCTATCTCTATATTCCGCTCCTTATGATTGCTTATCTGCCCAGGAAGCATGCGCTGGCCTTCGAGGTGGTAAGCGCTCCTCTCGATATGATAAGAATCGGCGGGGTACTTGCTGTTATGTTAACTATATGCTTCCTCGTACTGGCGAAGGTGGTAGCTGGTATGAAGATTGCACAGGCATTAAAGCTCGGGGAAGATTAGCGGAAAGGCGATAAGAGATGAAGGAAAAGAAAAAAATAATTAGTACGTCGGCGCTTACAAAAAAATTTCCTCTTGCCGGAGGCAGTGAGATTACGGTCCTTAAAGGAATCGACATAGAGGTAGAAGAAGGAACGCTCGCTATATTGAAGGGACGTTCCGGTTCGGGAAAGACTACACTGGTCAATATTCTGAGTGCGCTGGATTTGCCGACAGAAGGCAAGGTGTTTTTTGACGGGAAAGAAATGAACGCTATGTCGGAGCATCAGAGAGAAGAGCTTCGAAGATATCATATGGGCTATATTTTTCAGGCGGTAGCCCTTGTCCCCGTTATGAATGTATATGAAAATGTGGAGTTTTCTTTAAGGCTCGCGGGTTATGAGAAGGATAGGAAAGAGCGTGTGGAGGAATGCCTTAAGAAGGTGGGACTTGTGAAACGTATGTATCACATGCCCCAGGAGCTTTCCGGCGGCGAGCAGCAGCGGGTGGCGATAGCGCGGGCACTGGCGCATAATCCCAAGGTGGTGTTTGCAGACGAGCCTACAGGGGCGCTGGATACCGATAACGGACTTTTGGTAGTAAAACTTTTTAAGGAGCTGGTGGAGCAGGAGGGCGTTACAATCGTCATGACGACCCACGATCCCAGCCTGATGGAGCTTGGGGATGCGGTTTTCGAAATAGAGGATGGTGTGATAGTTGGAAGAGATGATGATAGTTTGTGACGGATTAGTAAAAATATATAAGACGAACACGGTAGAGGTTATGGCTCTGCAGGGACTTGATATGAATGTGGCAAAGGGCGAGCTGATGGCGGTGGTAGGCAACAGCGGCAGTGGGAAGTCCACATTTCTCAATATGGTGGGCGGTCTCATCAAGCCCTCCGCAGGGCAGCTTCTTGTGGATGGCAAGGACTTGTTCCGTCTGAGTGAAAAGCAGCTTGTGGATTATAAGAGAAATACGGTAGGCTTCGTCTGGCAGAAGAATTCCAGAAATCTGTTCCCTTATCTGAGCGCAGTCCGCAACGTGGAAGTGCCGATGCAGTTTTGCAAGGCTAACGAAGCGATGAGAAGCGAGGCAAAGAGACGGGAGAGAGCTTTGGAGCTTCTGGAACTGGTAGGCATGTCCCATCGCAAGGACAGTCTGCTCCATCAATTATCGGGCGGAGAACAGCAGAGAGTGGCTATCGCCATAGCTCTCGCTAATGGTCCGAAGCTTCTGTTAGCAGATGAGCCTACGGGAGCGGTTGACCAGAAAACATCCCTGATGATTCAGGACATGTTCCGTGTGCTGAACAGAGAACTGGGAGTAACCATCGTTATCGTTACCCACGATGTGAGCCTTTCCAAAAAGGTAGACCGGGTGGTCATGATACGTGACGGAAAAATCAGCAGTGAACGCGTCATGAAGCAAGGTTATCTGGAACGAATGAAGCATCTGGATGTAAGCGAGCTGGAGACAGAGAATATGCAGGAGGAGTTTGCGGTGCTCGATAGAGCAGGAAGGGTGCAGCTTACCAAGGGCATACTGGAGCAGGCGGGAATCGAAGGAAATCGCGTGCGGATAGAGGTTCAGGACGGAAAAATTATAATATCCGCTTAAGGCGTGTCCGATTATTCACACCCGGAATGTGATTAAGTCACGGAAGAAAGTTTTTTCTTATGCTACTATATACTCATAAAAACAGTATTTTGTTTTGAAAGGAGTATAGTTACTGATATGGTAAAGAAAGAATATGCAAAAACCGTAATTATCGGCGGTGTCGCCGGAGGAGCTACCGCGGCCGCACGCCTTAGAAGAATGGATGAACATATGGAAATCGTCATATTGGAAAGGGGAGAGTATATCTCCTACGCGAACTGCGGCCTCCCTTACTATATTGGCGATACGATAAAGGAAAGGGATAATCTTCTGCTGCAGACGCCGGGAGAGATGAAAAAGAGATTCAACATTGAGGTGCGTGTGCAAAATGAGGTAACCGCGATTCATAAGGAAGAAAAAAAGGTGGAAGTAAAGAATTTAAAAACGGGAGAAAGCTATGAGGAAAGCTACGACGCTCTTATCATCGCTACCGGATCCTCGCCGCTTAAGCCGCCTATCCCAGGAATCGAGGGAGAGAATATTTTTACCCTGTGGACCGTTCCCGATACGGATAGGATAAAGGAATATATAGCTGTGAATAAGCCGAAAAGCGCAGCTGTCATCGGGGGTGGTTTCATCGGTCTGGAAATGGCGGAAAATCTCCATGCGGCAGGGCTTAAGGTGAGCATCATCGAGATGCAAAGTCAGGTCATGGCACCCATGGATTATGAGATGGCACAGCTTCTTCATGAGAATCTGGAGATGAACGGGGTAGAGCTGATACTGGGAGACGGCGTTTCCTCCTTCGGGAATAAAGGCAATTCGACGACAATTCATCTAACCAGCGGAAAAGCAGTAGAAGCCGATATGGTAATTCTTTCTATCGGTATCCGTCCCAACAGTGCTCTTGCCAAGGAAGCGGGAATCTTATTGAATGCCAGAGGCGGAGTAATAACCGACGAATATATGAGAACCTCCGAACCGGATATCTATGCGGTAGGAGACGTGATAGAAACGGAGAACTATATATTAAAGGAAAGAACCATGGTACCCCTGGCGGGGCCGGCCAATAAGCAGGCGAGAGTACTGGCGGACGTGATGACAGGGACGGACAGAACTTACAAGGGAGTGCAGGCGACTTCCGTTGCCAAGGTATTCGACTTGACGGCAGCGGCGGTAGGCGTTAACGAAAAGACACTGATTGGAAAAGGACTGATAAAGGAAAAAGATTATTATTCTATCTTGATTGACCAGAAATCTCATGCCGGTTATTATCCCGGTGCAGTTATGTTGACTATGAAACTGCTTTTCGACAAGGCGGGAAAGATTCTGGGTGCACAGATCATCGGTGAGGACGGAGCGGATAAGAGGATCGATGTGCTGGCGACGGTTATGCGCCTGAATGGAACGATATACGATCTGGCAGAACTCGAGCTGGCATATGCACCTCCCTATTCCTCAGCGAAGGACCCTGTGAATATGCTGGGCTTCGTGGCACAGAACATATTAGAGGGGCTGGTAAGTTTCATCTCATATGATGAGATGGATCTTATGCTGGCGGAGAAAAAGGATGGCTTTACCATCTTAGATGTGACGGAAGCGGTGGAGCGTGAGGTATTTTCCATCCCCGGATCTTACCATATTCCGTTAGGTCAGCTTAGAGAACGCATGCAAGAGCTTACCAGAGATAAGCTGCTTATCGTATACTGCGCAATCGGTGTACGCGCTTATAACGGTGCGAGGATATTGATGCAGAACGGCTTTGCCAACGTGAAGGTGCTTTCGGGAGGAATAACGTTCTACAAGTCCATGCACTACAGAGATAGAAACGAGAGTGCAGGCGGCAGTGGACAGCAGGAGCTGAAGGCGGCTCAGGAAAGCGAGGATGCCCTGGGAATGGACGATATAACGGTGAAGGTAATTAAAAGCGTAGACTGCTGCGGAATGCAGTGTCCGGGCCCCATCATGAAGGTGAACGAAGCCCTTTGTGAAATGAAACCCGGAGAAATCCTTAAGGTATGCGCTACCGACATGGGATTTGTAAAAGATGTGGAGTCGTGGTGCCGAAGGACCGGCAATATCTTCCTTAAGTCAGAGAGAAACGAATACAAAACGCCCGGGGAAAAGGGAAACGTCGTGTTCATCAGAAAAGGTACCGGAGAATGCCGGATAAAAGAAGACGGGTGCGAGGACAGTAAAGTGCAGGGAAAAACGATGGTGGTGTTCAGCGGTGATCTGGATAAGGTGCTTGCCTCTTTTATCATCGCCAACGGAGCAGCCGCAATGGGACGCCCGGTTACGATGTTTTTCACCTTCTGGGGATTGAACGCCCTTCGCAGACCGGAAAAACAAAGTGTGAGAAAGCCCTTCATCGAGAAGATGTTCGGGGCCATGATGCCGCGGGGAGTGAAGAAACTTACGCTGTCCCGTATGAATATGGCAGGCATGGGAACCGCAATGATGAAGAAGGTAATGACGGATAAGAATGTAGATTCTCTGGAAGCGCTGATGATGCAGGCGATGGCAAACGGTGTGAAGCTCGTGGCATGCACTATGTCCATGGATGTAATGGGAATTACGAAGGAGGAGCTGATCGACGGAGTGGAGCTGGCAGGTGTAGCCTCTTATCTGGGAGATGCGGAAGAATCTAACGTAAATTTATTTATTTAACGAAAGTTCGGTTTACCGGAGATTTGTGCTTAAGGCGTGCAGGCACGCCCGCACAAAGTCTCCATATTTTGAAAGGAGCATGGTATAAAATGAAAGAGATTAATTTGACAAAAAACAATTTTGAGGTAGAGGTAATGGGATCTGATAAACCCGTATTGGTAGACTTCTGGGCGCCATGGTGCGGCCCCTGCCGTATGGTGCTTCCTATTGTGGAGGAATTGGCAGAGGAGCTTACCGATGTGAAGGTATGCAAGGTGAATGTAGATGAGGAGCAGGAGTTAGCAGCGCGCTTCCGCGTGATGACCATACCTACGCTCATAGTTTTCAAGGAGGGCAAAGCGGTGAATACCTCCATCGGAGCGAAATCCAAGGCCGAAATCTTGAAAATGCTATAATTTAAAATAAAATATCAGACGAGAGTCATCAGTTTTTTGTGGTCAGTGATAAGGATCTCGCCGCGGGAAATCCGCACGAGTCCTTCGGATGAGAAGTATTTCAGCATCCGGCTGACCACTTCTCTTGCGCTTCCCATGTATTTTGCGATTTCCTCGTGGGTCATTCTAAGACTTTGGGAGCCTGTCTTGGATGTTTCGTCCAGCAGAAAATGGGCCAGTCTCTTATCGAAGCTCATAAATAATATTTGCTGCATCGCCCACATGGCGTCGGAGAAACGTTCTGTTGCCTTCCTGTAAGCGAAAGCTTCCACATAAATATTTTCCTGCATTATGGATAAAAAGACCGCAGAATCCAGCTGAAGAAGCTCGCAGTCCGTTACGGCATCTATAGACACATCGAAAGTAATGCTATGCAGAACACAGGCTGCGGAAAGAATGCAGACACTGCCGGAACGGATGCGGTATAGAGTAACTTCCCTCCCTTCTTCTGAGAGGATATACACTCTGAGCGTACCGGTTTTCGGAAGTAACAGACCGACGCAGTCAAGGTCTGCGGTATGTATGGAGCTGTCTTTCTGATAACGGACAACGGAGGTGTTCTTTATGATTTTGTCCTTTTGCTTATCCGTCAATTTATCCCAAAATGTCAGATGTTTTTTGAATAACAATATCTCGTTCGTGCTAAGCATAGCGAGCCGCCTTTCTCTGTTCCGGCATACATGTAATATAACGGCACCGGATAACCGATATGACATATCAAATATAATTCTATCATATATTGTACACGGAAATACTCTGATTCACAACAAACCAGTTGAAAAAACTGTAAAAGGCTAGTACAATTGTTACTGTTCATGCAACAGCTTAACACTTGCTGTTAAGCTGCTGTATAACCACGATAGCCGAGTTTGACAAGAATCCGGTTTACGGAAAGGGGAGGTCCTATGCGGGAAATGGAATTTAAAATGGAGCGTCAGGGGCTGCTGCGGGAGGGTGATTCCGTTACAGTGACGGAAGGAGTTCTTCCCAGCAACTATTACTACACCATCGACCCGTCGCTTGCCATGTCGGGCAACTATCCCTTTAATCAGCGGATGTTTGCAAGGCAGGGTGTGGTAACGCGGGTCATCGAGAACGACAGAGGTTTTTATGTGATGGCGCAGTTCGACGAAGGTAATAAAGAGTAATCAATTCAGGAGGAAAGCATATGTTAAAAAAATTGTCTACAGATAAGGCACCGGCGGCGATTGGACCGTATTCTCAAGGAATCATAGCAGGCGATATGCTGTTTGCATCCGGACAGATTCCACTAGATCCTGCTACGGGCGATATGAAAGGAAGCGACATTATAGAGCAGGCGGAGCAGGTAATGAAAAATGTAGGAGCGATACTTACAGAGGCTGATACCGATTATACGAAGGTAGTAAAGACAACATGCTTCTTAGCTGACATGGCGGATTTTGCGGCTTTTAACGGGGTATATGAAAAATATTTTACCGAGAAGCCCGCACGCAGCTGTGTAGCGGTAAAACAGCTTCCGAAGAATGTTCTCTGTGAGGTAGAGGTTATCGCATATCTTGGCTGACAGAGCTGAAAGGTATATGGTTGCAGGATGAATAATATTATTTTGATCGGTATGCCGGGGGCGGGCAAGAGTACCATAGGTGTGGTACTCGCCAAGCGCCTGGGATACCGTTTTGTAGATTCTGATCTGGTCATTCAGGAGAGGACGGGAAGGCTTCTCCACCAGATCATAGAGGAAAAAGGAATCGACGGATTTATACAGGTGGAAAACGAGGTAAATGAGTCTCTCGATATGGAGAAAACGGTCATCGCAACGGGAGGAAGTGCCGTTTACGGTAAGGAGGCCATGGTACACTTCAAAAGCATAGGAACGATAATATACCTGAAGCTTTCCTGCGAATCGATAGCCCATAGGCTGGGCGATTTGAGTGAAAGAGGCGTTACCGTGCGTAAGGGACAGACGTTAGAGGATCTGTACGAGGAGAGAATTCCCTTTTATCAGCGCTATGCGGATATCATAATCGACTGTGAAGATAAGATGATAAAAGATATAGCGGCGGAAATCGAAAGTGCTTTAAAGGATTAAGAAGCCTGGGGTGCAAAGCTTGCAGGCTATGTGAAAGGTATGACGAATAAAATGAAAAAAACAGCACTCACAAGCAGCCTGCTACTATTTCTGGCGGCCTGCATCTGGGGCTTTGCTTTTGTGGCACAAAGCCTTGGCATGAATTATATGGGGCCCCTGATTTTTAACGGCACCCGGTTTTTCTTAGGAGGAATTGTCCTTTTGCCTGTAATATTCATGCGGCGTAGAAAAAGCGGGAAGGAGAGAAACAGGCCGCCCTTTTCATTTGCGTTAAAGGGTGGTGTATGCTGCGGGCTGGCGCTCTGTGCAGCTTCTGTATTCCAGCAGATAGGAATTAAATATACCACAGTTGGAAAGGCTGGATTTATCTCCACGTTGTACATCGTTATCGTGCCGGTTCTGGGCTTGTTCCTGCATAAAAAGGTGCGGGGAAGGATTTGGATAGCCGCCGCAGTTGCAGTATTCGGACTTTATATGCTCTGTGTGGGCGAGAACCTTTCTTTGGGAAGAGGGGATTTATTTATTTTCATGTGCTCAATCCTGTTTTCTGTGCATATTTTGCTGATCGATTACTTTGCTCCGAAGATGGACGGAGTAATATTGTCCTGTATTCAATTTTTTATGGCAGGAGCGATTTGCACCGTTATGGGACTCATTCTGGAACAGCCTGTGTGGAGTCAGCTTCTTGCAGGGATATGGCCGCTTTTATATGCGGGTGTCGTATCTTGCGGGGTAGCATATACCTTACAGGTTATAGCGCAGAAGAATGTGGAGCCCTCCGTGGCTTCCCTTATACTGAGCATGGAGTCTTCGGTATCGCTGTTGGGCGGGTGGCTTATCCTGGGACAAGCGTTGTCGCAAAAGGAGCTGTTCGGCTGTGCTCTCGTATTTTCTGCGGTAATCTTAGTGCAGCTTCCGGAAAAAAGCCCTAAAGAAAGCGGGATATATAAAGAGGCGGTTTGAAACGAAAAAGGGAACACTAGGAGGTGTCCTTATGGATTGCAGTAAAGTTGGCAAATTGATCTACGATTTGCGAAGAGAAAAAGGAATGACACAAAAACAACTGGCGGATGCCATGAATATCAGTGACAAGGCCATTTCGAAATGGGAACGCGGGATGGGCTGTCCTGATGTGTCTTTATTGCAGGATCTATCGGGAATCCTCGGGGTCAATATTGAAAAAATTCTGTCGGGAGACCTGGAGCCCAATAGCGTAGAAGCCGGAAATATGAAGAAAATCAAATTTCATGTGTGCCCTACCTGCGGAAATATTATAACATGCACCGGGGAGGCCCAGATATCCTGCTGCGGCCGGAAGCTGCCTGCTCTCCTTCCTCAAAAGGCACAGGGAGAGCATAGCCTGAACGTGGAGACGGTGGAGGAGGACTACTATATCACTTTCTCACACGAAATGAGCAAGGCGCATTTCCTTAATTTCATAGCTTTTGTTACCTTGGACAAGGTACTGCTCATAAGGCTGTATCCCGAGCAAAGCGGCGAAGTGCGCTTTCCCAAGCTCAGAGGCCGGGGCACATTATATTTCGGATGCAGCCGCCATGGACTATGGGAAGAAAATTTATAAATTACTGTATTGACATGAGCAAAATTCAATGATAAAATACAGAAAATTAAATAAATCCATAAAAACCGTTGAAGTGGAGATAAAAACAGATGTTGCCCTTACAGAGAGCCGGGATTGCTGAGATCCGGCAGAAAGCAGTTTGTTAAATGGACCACGGAGGGCGCAGTCAAAGGCTAATAGCAGCACAGCCGAGTATTCAGCGACGTAAAGCACACGTTAGTTGCTGGGAATATGATAGTATTCCTTAAAGAGCAGGAGATTTCAGCATGCATTTGAGTTTTAGAATAAATGCTTCTCCTGAATCAAGGTGGCACCGCGGATAGACATTCTGATCCGTCCTTGACAATACCCAAATATTGTCATGGGCGGATTTTGCGCGTATAAGCAGAGTCAGATAGTAATAAAAACAGCCCAAAATGCTTGCATTTCGGGCTGTTTTTATTACTATCTGACGAGCAACGCGAATTCAAGAGGCTCCGCCTCTTGAATCTGCTTATGAAATATAGATAAATGTATTGAAATATAGCAATTGAAATATAGCAATTGAAATATGGCAATTGAAATCTTGCAATTGAAACATAGTAATTGATACATCAGCCAATTAATCTTAAAGGTAAAAGGAGGAACCAAATATGTACACACCAACCTTGGAAGAAGTTAAGGCTTTTGCAAAAGCCTACAAGACGGTCCCAATCAGCCGTGTCATTTATTCCGATTTCTGCACTCCGATAGAAGTGCTCAGGATATTGAAATCGGTAAGCTGTCACTGTTACATGTTAGAAAGCCTTGAGGATACGGACAAATGGGGAAGGTATACATTCTTGGGCTATGACCCCAAGCTGGAAATAACCTGCACGGATAAGACGGTACGGATCAGCACAGGCACAGAGTTAGTCATAAAGGACGCGAATCCTGCCCAATATATCAGGCAGATTATCGAGGAGAACAAGAGTCCGCGAATCAAAGAGCTTCCAACCTTTACAGGGGGCCTTGTGGGATACTTCTCCTACGATTATATAAAATACAGCGAACCCTCCTTGAATCTCGACGCCAGGGACGAGGAAAACTTCAAAGATGTGGATCTTATGCTTTTCGATAAAGTGATCGCCTTCGATAACCTGAAGCAGAAAGTGTTCCTGATCGTCAATATGAAGACAGATTCCCCTGTAGAAAATTATAAAAAAGCGATACGGGAGCTTAACGACATGGAGGCACTCATCACTAAGGGCACGCCGGCACAGATACAGCCCCTTCGCATCAAGTCGGAGTTCCGTCCGCTCTTTAAGGAGAAGGAATACTGCAGGATGGTGGAAAAAGCGAAGCACTACATCAAAGAAGGAGATATCTTTCAGGTGGTGCTGTCCAACCGCTTGGAAGCGGATGTGGAAGGAAGCCTCTTCGATACTTACAGAGTGCTTCGCACGACCAATCCCTCTCCCTATATGTTCTATTTCAGCAGTGATGATATCGAGATAGCAGGAGCGTCGCCGGAGACCTTGGTAAAGCTGGAAAACGGCGGCCTGTACACCTTCCCGTTAGCCGGAACGAGGCCCAGAGGCAAGACGGAGGAAGAGGATGAAAGGCTGGAAAAGGAGCTGCTTGCCGATCCCAAGGAGCTTGCCGAACACAATATGCTGGTAGATCTTGGCAGAAACGATATCGGCAAGATCAGCCGCTTCGGTTCAGTGCAGGTGGAGGAATACATGTCCATCGAGAAATTCTCCCATGTCATGCACATCGGCTCTACGGTAAAGGGAGAAATCAGACAGGATAAAACGTCTTTAGATGCGATAGGTGCGGTGCTTCCCGCAGGAACTCTTTCAGGAGCGCCCAAGATCAGGGCCTGTGAGATTATCAATGAGTTAGAGAATAACAAGAGAGGAATCTACGGCGGAGCCATAGGCTATATCGATTTCACAGGAAATATGGATACCTGCATTGCAATAAGAATCGCCTTTAAGAAAAATGGAAAGGTATTCATCCGTTCGGGAGCAGGAATCGTGGCAGACAGCGTGCCGGAGAAGGAATACCAGGAATGCATCAACAAAGCGAAGGCGGTAATGAGCGCTTTGCAGACGGCGGAAGGAGGAATCTAAGATGATACTGCTAATCGACAATTACGACAGCTTTTCTTATAATCTGTATCAGCTTATCGGCTCTATAGACCCGGGAATCAAGGTAATTCGCAACGATGAATTGACGATTGCCGAAATAGAGGAACTGGACATCAGCCATATCGTTTTATCACCCGGCCCGGGCAGACCGGCAGATGCGGGAATTTGCGAGGAGGCGCTTAAATATTTTGCAGGAACGATTCCGATACTCGGTGTATGCCTCGGACATCAGGCGATATGCGAAGCGTATGGTGCACAGGTATCCTATGCGAAGGAGCTTATGCATGGGAAGCAGTCTGAAGTATCGATAGAGAGGGATTGCAAGCTTTTTAAGGGGCTTCCCGAGACGATCAAAGCGGCGAGGTACCATTCTCTCGCCGCCATAGAAGAAACCATGCCGGAGGAACTTCTCATAACGGCAAAGACCGGGGACGGAGAAATTATGGGAGTAAAGCACAGAGACTTCGAGGTATACGGCGTGCAGTTCCATCCCGAATCTATCCTTACGCCGGATGGAGAAGCCATACTCCGTAATTTTTTAACAGCATAAAAACTAGAAGGGAGATAAGAAAATGATAAAAGAAGCGATTCAGAAGGTAGTAACTAAACAGGATTTAAGCTATCAAGAGGCGGAAACGGTAATGGATGAGATCATGAGCGGCAGCGCTTCTCAGATTCAGATGTCGGCATATCTGACATCACTGTCATTAAAGGGAGAGAACATTGAGGAAATTACCGCTTCGGCAGCAGGTATGAGAAAGCACTGCATCCGATTGCTTCATGACATGGAAGTATTGGAAATCGTAGGTACTGGAGGAGATAAATCCAATTCCTTCAACATATCAACCACCTCGGCAATCGTCGTATCGGCTATGGGGATTCCCGTTGCCAAGCATGGTAACCGTGCAGCCAGCAGCAAATGCGGAGCGGCCGACGTATTGGAGGCGTTGGGTGTGAACATCAATATTTCGCCGGAGAAGAGCAAGGAGCTATTGGAGAAAATAGGAATCTGCTTCCTGTTCGCACAGAACTATCATATCGCCATGAAATATGTGGCTCCGGTGAGAAAAGAGCTTGGAATCCGCACCGTGTTCAATATTCTCGGACCTCTTTCCAATCCGGCGGGAGCTAATATGCAGCTTCTTGGAGTATACGATGAAGAGCTGGTGGAGCCCATGGCGAAGGTGCTTGCCAATCTGGGGGTCAAAAATGCAATGGTAGTATTCGGTCAGGATGGACTTGATGAGATTTCCATGAGCTCCGCCACCACCGTATGCGAGGTGAGAAATAACGAGTTCAGGAAATATACGCTGAAGCCGGAGCAGTTTGGCATGGTGAGATGTAAGAAGGAAGAATTGCTGGGCGGAACTCCCGAAGAAAATGCGCAGATTACTCTTTCAATTCTAAAAGGAGAAAAGGGGCCCAAAAGAGATGCTGTTGTGCTCAATTCGGCAGCGGCGCTTTACGTGGCGGATTCCTCTCTTACTTTGCAGGAAGCGGTTTATAAAGTACAGGAAACGATAGACAATGGAAGTGCACTTAAGCAATTGGAGCGTTTCGTATCTTTATCCAATTCTTAAGAAAAAGGAGTTATTATCATGATATTAGACGAAATTGCGGCAAAGACCCGTGTGAGGGTAGAGGAACTGAAAAAAAAGAGAGACATATATTCATTGCGAAGAGACGCGGAGGCAATGGTCCCCGTCATGGAAAAGAGCGGAGATTTTCCTTTTAGGAAGGCGCTGGCCGCAGAAGGGATGTCCTTTATCTGTGAGGTGAAGAAGGCTTCTCCGTCGAAGGGCGTTATTGCGGAGGAATTCCCTTATCTGGATATTGCAAAGGAATATGAAGAGGCGGGAGCTGCGGCGATTTCCGTGTTGACAGAGCCCTTTTATTTCCTTGGCAGCGACAGCTATCTGGAGCAGATAGCATCGGCGGTGAGGATACCGGTGCTTAGAAAAGACTTCACAGTGGATGAGTATCAGATCTTCGAAGGGAAGCTGCTGGGCGCTTCCGCCATTCTGTTGATCTGTACGCTTCTCGAAGAGAAGCGGCTAAAGGAATATTTGGAAATCGCTCATAGTGTCGGATTATCCGCCCTTGTTGAGGCACATACGGAGGATGAAGTAGAAGCGGCACTTCGGGCGGAAGCCGGAATCATAGGAGTAAATAACCGGAATCTGAAAACTTTTGAGGTTGACATAACAACCAGCAGCCGTCTGCGAAAGCTTGTCCCGGAAGAAATCGTCTTCGTATCGGAGAGCGGAATCAGGACGGCGCAGGATGTGGCAATGCTTAAGCAGAATAAGACGGATGCCGTTCTGATCGGAGAAACTTTTATGCGAAGCTCCGATAAGAAGAGGCAGCTTTCCATATTACGAGGAGAAGAACTGTGAAACCGAAAATAAAGATATGCGGACTTACGAGGGAATGCGATATCGAATATGTGAATGAGGCCGGCCCCGAGTACATCGGCTTCGTATTTGCAGACAGCAGGAGGCAGATAGACGAAGCCGGGGCGGCACACCTTAAGTCCAGAGTAAAAAGCGGAATAACTGCCGTAGGCGTATTTGTGAATGCACCCACAGAGCAGATAATCAGGCTTATGCGGTATGGTACCATCGACATAGTACAGCTTCACGGTCAGGAACCGCCCGCCTATGTGGAAGAAATAAAGCGGCGGATAAGCGGTCCTGTCATCAAAGCGGTCCGTATCGGAGAAGAAGAGTATCCATCGGCTTTTTTGGAAGAATATGCAAATTCAGGTGCGGATTACTTTTTATTTGACAGCGGCACGGCGGGGGGAGGCTATGGAGGAACCGGAGTTGCCTTTGACTGGAACCGGATTCCGAAGACGCAGCTTCCGTATTTTCTCGCAGGCGGACTGCATGCGGAGAATATAGAGGCAGCTGTCTCGCATACAGAGCCTTATGCGGTGGACATAAGCAGCGGCGTGGAGAAGGATGGCGTAAAGGATAGAGATAAAATATTGGAAATCATAAGGAGAGTCAGAGATGTCTAAGGGAAGATTTGGCGTGCACGGCGGACAGTATATACCGGAGACGCTTATGAATGAAGTGATTAGGTTAGAGGAAAGCTACGAGTTTTATAAAAATGATCCTGATTTTAAGAAGGAACTGGACGATCTGCTTAAGAATTACGCGGGCCGGCCTTCCCTTTTGTATTATGCGAAACGAATGACGCAGGATTTGGGCGGGGCTAAGATTTACTTAAAGAGAGAAGATTTGAATCATACCGGCTCTCACAAAATCAATAATGTATTAGGTCAGGTACTCCTTGCTAAAAAGATGGGAAAGACGAGAGTCATCGCGGAAACCGGAGCAGGGCAGCACGGAGTGGCAACAGCTACGGCAGCGGCGCTCTTAGGCATGGAGTGCGACATTTTCATGGGAAAAGAGGATACGGACAGACAGGCACTTAACGTATACCGCATGGAGCTTCTGGGAGCAAAGGTGCATCCGGTCACAAGCGGCACGATGACGTTAAAGGATGCGGTAAATGAGACGATGCGGGAATGGACTAACAGAGTGCACGACACCCACTATGTATTGGGATCTGTTATGGGCCCCCATCCCTTTCCCACCATTGTCAGGGATTTCCAGAGCGTGATCGGCAAGGAAGCGAGAGAGCAGATTCTGGAATACGAGGGAAAGCTTCCTGAGGCTGTGGTTGCCTGTGTAGGCGGCGGGAGCAACGCCATGGGAATGTTTTATAATTTTATCGGGGATAAGGAGGTGGCGCTGATAGGCTGTGAGGCGGCGGGACATGGGTTGAATACGCAGAAGCATGCGGCCACTATCGCCAAGGGGACCCCCGGCGTATTCCACGGAATGAAGTCTTATTTCTGTCAAGACGAATACGGACAGATTGCACCGGTTTATTCTATATCTGCGGGCTTGGATTATCCGGGAATAGGGCCGGAGCACGCCAATCTGTACGACAGCAAAAGGGCGCAGTACGTTCCGGTTACAGATGACGAGGCGGTGGATGCGTTTGAGTACCTGGCTAAGACGGAAGGCATCATCTGTGCAATTGAGAGCGCCCATGCGGTTGCCCATGTGAGGAAGATAGCGTCCGGAATGAAGAAGGACGACATAATCATTGTTTGCCTTTCCGGCAGAGGTGATAAGGATGTGGCGGCAATCGCCAGATATAAGGGGGTAAATATCCATGAATAATATTCGCATACAAGACGCTTTTGACCATGGAAAAGCTTTCATAGGTTTCTTGACCGGCGGCGATCCTTCTATTGAAAAAAGTGAAGAATTTATTATGAAAATGGTGGAAGCCGGATGTGATTTGATCGAAATCGGAATCCCGTTTTCCGATCCAATAGCGGAAGGTCCTGTAATCCAGGAAGCCAATATCCGGGCGCTGGCGGCAGGGACGACTACAGATAAGATATTTGAGCTGGCCAAGAATGTACGGAAAAAGACAAAGGTACCCCTAGTGTTTTTGACCTATCTGAATCCTGTATATAAATATGGATATGAAAAGTTCTGTGCAAAATGTGAGGAAGCAGGGGTGAACGGTCTGATTATCCCGGATATGCCCTACGAAGAAAAAGGGGAACTCCTAAAAGCAGCCGGAGAATACGGCGTAGATATTATTTCCCTTATTGCGCCGACTTCGGAGGAAAGAATAAAAATGATAGCAGGGGATGCGAAAGGCTTTATTTATATAGTGTCTTCTATGGGAGTTACCGGGATGCGAAGCGAAATAAAGACGGACTTAAGTGCTATTTTATCCGCAGTAAAAGAGGCATCTGATACGCCTGCGGCAGTAGGCTTCGGTGTCAGCACTCCGGAGCAGGCGGGAAAAATAGCGGGCATAGCGGACGGAGTTATCGTAGGCAGCGCCATAGTGAAGATAATTGGAAAATACGGTGGAGAAGCAGGCCAGCCTGTTTATGACTATGTAAAAAGTATGAAGGAGGCTATTCGGTAAAATGGTTACTGTTCACGACCTTCACAGTAACGTAAAACGCCTTTAAAAAAATCGTAATTTAACCAAATAAAAAATAATTGAATTGCACATAATAATCCATAAATCAGAAAAAGTGTGTGATACGGACTTTTCTGCGTTTAATAAAAGCCTATGTCCGCATAGGACATTTGGGCGGTAAAGAAAGGTATGGTTATTTTATGGATTATATCAATGCTTTTTGGGTAGGCGGACTCATATGCGCTTTGGTACAGATATTAATGGAAAAGACAAAGATGATGCCGGGGCGCATTATGGTGCTTCTCGTATGCTTGGGAGCGGTCATCAGTGTGTTTGGAATATATGAACCCTTTCAGGAATATGCGGGAGCGGGAGCTTCGGTACCCCTTTTAGGATTTGGTAACGTGCTGATGAAAGGAGTGAAGGAAGCGGTGGACAGTGCCGGTTTCATCGGTATATTCCAGGGAGGATTTAAGGCGGGAGCAGTAGGAACGAGTGCCGCCCTGATATTCGGCTATCTGGCGAGCCTCATATTCAATCCGAAGATGAAGAAATAAATTAAATTTCCTCCCATAGAAGCTGGTTCTTTTCCATGAACTTTTGAAAAGCCTGATCCCAAAGCTGCTCCGGCGTTTTATCCATAACGAAGGTACTCGTGGAGATTCCCGTCATCAAGGATGCTGTGTTCCCGTCGTACTTTATCGTAAGAGTAAATGCCTTAAGCTGCTGTTCTCCACCGTCGATAGCCGTGTCCGACAGTATTTTCTTCATATGCCCGGGCAAAAGATGGAGTACAAACTTAAAGCTTAAGGGAGTGCGCTTTCCCTTTATGAGTTGGAGGCATATGGGGCGCATATCCTTCCATAGAGAGAAATCGTAAGGGCAGAGGGAGAAATCCTCCTGCTCTTCTTTTGTATAGAAATCCTTCTGGATACGTCCGTCAATGCGGAACGTATTATAGGTAACAATGGTGCCCTCTTCTAAGAGAAAATAATCGAAGCTTTCCGAGAGCAAGAGCTTATTCATAAAATTTTTCAGATCGTTTATTCGATAGGCTTTCATAATTTTACCTCTTTTTATGAAAATGTTTTTGTGTTTACAAGCTATAGCAATAGCATTATAGTAATAGTATTACTGTTATTATAGTGGAAAGTAAAAAGTTAATCTATAGAATTATAAAAAAAGCAGAAAGTATCTTTACAAGAAAATGGTGGGCGTGTTATTATAAGTAGTAATCAATACTACGTGGAATAGTAATTAGTATGCTGCATAGTGATTTGGTTTACAAATATATGCCCGCCAAGTATGCGGGGCGCGAAGAAAGGCATGGTCATTGATATGAGCTATAAAATCGTTGTGGACAGTTGTTGTGAACTGCCGGAAGAATACAAAAAGGATGCGAGATTCGAAATTGTCCCTCTCGGACTGGAGGTAGGAGACTATCAGGTCATGGACGATGAGACTTTCAATCAGAAGGAATTCCTGGAAAAAGTTGCGGCATATTCCGGTTGCCCCAAATCTTCCTGCCCTTCTCCGGAAAGATACCGCGAGGCATATCATTGCGAGGCACAGAATGTTTTCGTAGTCACCCTTTCCTCAAAGCTCAGCGGAAGCTATAACAGTGCAGTGCTGGGCAAGAATTTATATCATGAAAAATACGGAGACAAGAATATTTATGTATGTGATTCCGAATCCGCAAGCTGCGGAGAGACACATATAGCGCTGAAAGCCATGGAATTAGAGGAAGCAGGTCTTTCCTTCGGGGAGATCGTGAAGGAGTTGAATTCGTTTAGGGATGTGATGCGTACTTATTTTGTTCTCGATAATCTGGAGACACTTAGAAAAAATGGACGCCTTACAGGCGTAAAGGCGCTGGTAGCCTCTACCTTAAGCATAAAGCCCGTTATGGGAGCAATAGATGGAGCAATTGTTCAGAAGGGTCAGGCAATCGGCATTAAAAAAGCGCTTACCAAGCTGGCCGATACTCTGGCGAAGGAAGTGGCGAAATCCGAAGAAAAGGTGCTCATGATCACGCACTGCAACTGCCCTGACAGAGCGGAGCTGATAAAGAGTATGATATTGGATAAGATACGTGTAAAGGATGTTCTGGTAATGGATACCGCGGGCATCAGCAGCATGTATGCCAATGATGGAGGCATCATCGTCACTATTTGATGGGGCGGGGATTTATACAGAATGCTTAATTACAGCTCTTCGGCAGATTGCCGGAGAGCTTTTTTCAGGTCCATGGAATAAGAGGGAGTAATGCGGATTACCGTACCGTCCATAAGCGTAAGCTTGGTTAAGGTTATTTTTTTTAAATAGGTCACATTCACCATGTATGAGCGGGAAACAGCGGCATAATGAGAATAAGCGGCCAGCTGGGAATAGAAATTCGTAATGGTGCTGAGAATGCTTATGTTACTTCCGTCTTTCAGGTAGACGTGGATATAGCTACCCTCTGCCCTTGCGTAGACGATATCGTCCTCCTCTACGTAGCGGGTGACCGCTTCGCCCCGCAGCTCTATAGTAGGCACAATTTGATTTTTCAGTGCGGCTGTTTGGTCGAGAGAAGCGGATAATTCCTCTTTTTTAATCGGCTTGTCCAGGAAAAAGATATTGCGCCTTTCCTGTTCGGAGTAAGCGCAAAATAATTCCCTATAATCGACGGAAGAGACACACAACACGATAGGAGCGGTCACACCCGCTTCACGAAGCCGAAGTGCCAGAGCTGCGCCGTTTGTTTCTCCGGAAACCATATCGATATAAAAAGCGTCGTAAATCATCGGAGAATGCATAATTGCGGAAATGCTGCCGTAGGAATCCACATAGAGGACACTTGCTTCCTTTGCCCGTTTATCGGATTCTCGCTGTAATAACCTTTCCATCTGCTTGCGATCGCCTACGTTGTCGTCGCAGATCGCTATATGAAGTGCAAAACTTTCGGTTTGCATGATAAGACCTCCCACTTACATAATCTTGATTTGAACCGGAGAATATAGAATCGCCAGAATGAGGGCTATCTGCAAAAGCAGGATCGCAGGCATGCCGTAGACGAAATACCAGTGCCTTGTTTTATGGCGGAAAGCATACATGCCCAGTATACAGCCGATGCTTCCGCCGATAATTGCCATAATAAAAAGGGTAGATTCAGGAATTCTCCATGCCTGCTTCTTAGCCTTATATTTGTCCAGCCCCATAAGGCATAAGCCTGTGATGTTCACGGCTGCAAAATATACGAGTAATACGGTTATGACGTCCATGAGCGGAACTCCTTTCTGTAATCGTCTATCGGTGATTACAGACCGGTCTAGTTGCTTTTGTCTGCTTCCTGCAACTTCATCGCGCGTACCTTGCAGGAAAGGCCGAATAGATTGATAAAGCCCTCCGCATCGTGATGGTCATATAAATCGCCGGTAGTAAAGGATGCGATGCTTTCGTTATAAAGAGAGTAAGGAGAAGTTGTGCCGGCCTTGGAGATATTGCCCTTATAAAGCTTCAGTTTTACTTCTCCGGTTACATACTGCTGCGTAGATTCAATAAAAGCCTGTACCGCTTCGCGAAGAGGGGTGAACCATTTTCCTTCGTAAACGATTTGAGCCAGTTTATTACCCATGTCCGCTTTCAACGCATAGGTATCGCGGTCCAGGATGAGCTCTTCCAACTGCTGGTGCGCTTCGTAGAGGATGGTGCCGCCGGGTGTCTCGTACACGCCGCGGGATTTCATGCCTACTACGCGGTTTTCAACGATATCAATAATGCCGATACCGTGTTTTCCGCCCAGAGCGTTGAGTTCACGGATGATGTCCGACACCTTCATCTTCTTGCCGTTTACAGAAACAGGGATACCTTTTTCGAAGGTCATGGTTACGTATTCGCCTTCATCGGGAGCCTTTTCCGGAGTGGTACCAAGTACGAGAAGGTGCTCGAAGTTCGGCTCGTTAGCGGGATCTTCCAGTTCCAGACCCTCATGGCTGATGTGCCACAAATTACGATCGCGGCTGTAAGAGGAATCAGCGGAGAAGGGAAGGTCGATGCCGTGTGCTTTGCAGTATTCGATTTCGGATTCACGGGAATCCATAGTCCATTTATCGTTTCTCCAAGCGGCGATAATTTTCAGATCGGGAGCGAGTGCCTTGATTCCGAGCTCGAAACGAATCTGGTCGTTGCCCTTGCCGGTAGCTCCGTGGCAGATGGCGGTAGCGCCTTCCTTGCGGGCAATTTCTACCAGCCTCTTTGCAATGACCGGCCTTGCCATGGATGTACCGAGGAGATATTTATTCTCATATACGGCGTGAGCCTGAACACAGGGAACGATATACTCGTCACAGAATTCATCCGTAACATCTTCGATATATAATTTTTCAGCGCCGCAGAACTTTGCTCGTTCCTCCAAACCGTCCAATTCCTCGCCCTGACCGCAGTCAACGCATACGCAGATAACTTCATAATCGAAATTTTCCTTTAACCAAGGAATGATGGCGGTAGTATCGAGCCCGCCGGAGTAAGCCAGGATAACTTTTTCTTTCATTATTATTGCCTCCAAATATTATTTAAATGTGAATGGATATGTTTTTCCATGAAGTCATGGACGAAATTGCTATGCAAACAATATACAACATTATTTTCTGAAATGCAAGAGTGAATTTGTGTATAAAAACACACAAAATTTATGAAAACATGAATAAAATGAAAAAATGGTTGAATATTATGCAAATAAGATGTATACTTATGCGAAAATGAAGATGAAAATGTTACTGAGAAGGTCATGAACAGTAATATAAAAATCAAGAGCGTGTCCGGCGAAATATAAAACAGTTGAGATTTTAGCAGCGAAATAGTATTATTTACTTTATTACCGGACGGGTATATTGAGATGAAGAGGTGAAGCGGATGAAAACGAAAATTTTTATCGACGGAAGCGAAGGAACTACTGGACTGAGAATACATGAGCGCTTTATGGGACGCGATGATATCGAGATACTTCCTATTTCTCAGGAACTTAGAAAAGATGAAAAGGAAAGAAGACGATTGATCAATTCCTCGGATATCTCGATTCTTTGCCTGCCTGATGCTGCAGCGAGAGAATCCGTCGGACTGATTGAAAATGAAAGCGTGAGGATCATCGATACCTCCACCGCTCACAGAACGCAGGACGACTGGTCCTATGGATTTCCGGAGCTGTCTGAAAAGCATAGGAAAGCGGTGGCGATAGGAAAACGGATAGCGGTGCCGGGCTGCCATGCGACGGGCTTCATTTCCTTATTATATCCTATCGTTGCGGAAGGGATATTATCCTCCGAGTATCCGGTCAGCGGCTTTTCTATTACGGGCTACAGCGGAGGCGGCAAATCCATGATTACCCAGTACGAGGATGAGGACCGGGCACCGGAATTCGATTCGCCGAGGGAATATGCGCTTAGTCAGCAGCACAAACATTTAAAAGAAATGAAAAAAATCGCCGGACTTTCGAGAGAACCTCTGTTTTCTCCGATCGTTGCGGATTATTACAGCGGAATGGTAGTCTCCGTTCCGCTATATACGGAGTTTTTGAAGGGTTGTCATACGCCGGATAAGCTTCGGACGTTCTTTCGCGATTATTATGCGGGGCAGAAATTGATTCATGTGATGCCTCAGTCTGCAGAGGAAGAAATAAAGGGAATGATGGCGGGCAACGGCTGCTCCGGCTGGGACGGCCTGAAGCTTTACGTGACGGGAAACGAGGAGAGGGCGGTGCTTACCGCGCAATTCGATAACCTCGGTAAGGGAGCGTCGGGTGCAGCTATACAATGTCTGAATATCATGCTGGGCTGTGAAGAACAAAAAGGATTGAATTTGTGAAAGGAAAAACGATGAGCGATAAGAACGAAATCGTCCCTGATATGAAGATTTACAAGGAAAAGCCTTCCCCGGAAGGACGGCTGCCCAGAGAGATGGCAGTTTATGAGCTTTTGGAGAAGCTGCATATTTCATACGAAAGGCTGGACCACGAAGCGGTGGCGACTATAGAAGCGTGTCAGGGAGTAGATAAGCTTTTGGATATAAAATTATGTAAGAATCTATTTTTGTGCAATGCACAGAGGACGAAATTTTATCTCCTGTTAATGCCCGGAGAAAAGAAATTCAGCACGAAGGAGGTATGCAGGCAGATACAGAGTGCCAGACTATCCTTCGCCCCGGCGGAGTACATGGAAAGGTTTCTGAGTATATCCCCTGGAGCGGTAAGCGTTATGGGGCTGATGAACGATAAGGAGAACCAGGTGCAGCTGCTCATAGACAGAGAGGTTTTGGAATCGGAATATTTAGGCTGTCATCCGTGTGTGAATACCGCCAGCCTGAAGCTTAAGATGGCAGATGTCATATCCCGCTTCCTCCCACATACAGGACACGATTATGTGGTGGTCGAGCTGACCGACGACCAAGGTTAGGAGGAAGAGAGATGGTTCGGACAATGACAATAGAGGATTACGAGGAGGTGCGCGCACTTTGGATGAGCATCAAGGGCTTTTCCATACGCAGCATCGACGATTCCATGGAAAGCGTGGAACGTTTCCTTAAGAGAAATCCCGAAACCAGCGTAGTAGCGGTAGAGGATGGAAAAATCGTAGGTGCTATCCTTTGCGGTCACGATGGGAGAAGAGGCTGCATGTACCATGTATGCGTACACGAAGCTTATCGAAGAAGAAGCATCGGGGAGACCATGGTGGCGGCAGCGGTAAAAGCGCTTAAGGCAGAGCACATTAACAAGGTATCGCTGATCGCCTTTACGCAAAACAGCACGGGGAATGCCTTCTGGAGCCGCATTGGCTGGACGAAGCGCGAGGATTTGAACTATTATGATTTTATTTTAAATGAAGAAAATATAGAAGCCGTTAACTGACAGACAAGGAGGATTATGATGGAGATTATTTCGGGCGGAGTAACTGCCGCAAAGGGATTTGAGGCGGCAGGCGCGGAAGCGAATGTAAAATATAAGAACAGAAAGGATATGGCGCTCATATACAGCCAGACTCCTTGTAAGGCAGCAGGAGTCTTTACAGGCAATGTGGTAAAGGCAGCCCCTGTTTTGTGGGATAAAAATGTGGTGACCACCTCTCCTTATGTGCAGGCGGTAGTTGTAAATTCAGGAATTGCCAACGCCTGTACCGGTGTAAAGGGTTATGAATACTGCAAGCAGACGGCACAAAATACGGCAAAGGAGCTGGGAATCCCTGAGAATTCCATACTGGTAGCGTCCACCGGAGTCATCGGCATGCAGCTTCCCATGGATAAGATAACGGACGGAGTGAGCAAGCTGGCACGGGCAAAAGAGCGCAGTGAGTACGCAGGAACGATGGCGGCGGAAGCAATTATGACTACGGATACCGTCTCCAAGCAGGTGGCGGTGACGATCGAAATAGACGGCGTAACTGTTACGGTTGGAGGAATGTGCAAGGGCTCCGGTATGATACATCCTAATATGTGCACGATGCTCGGCTTTGTAACCACTGACATTGCAATTTCCAAGGAGCTTTTGCAGGAGGCGTTAAGCGAGGATATTCAGGATACTTTCAACATGGTTTCTATTGATGGAGATACATCTACCAATGATACTCTGATCGTGCTCGCTAACGGCATGGCAGGCAACCGGGAGATTGTGAGCAAGGACGAGAACTATTATAAATTTACAGAAGCACTCCACTATGTAGATGAAACCCTGGCGAAGAAGATGGCAGGAGACGGAGAAGGAGCAACTGCCTTATTCGAGACAAGGGTCATCCACGCTGCATCGAAAGAGGACGCGAAGATACTCAGCAAAGCGGTAATCTGCTCCAGCCTGACCAAGGCGGCTATTTTCGGACATGACGCTAATTGGGGGAGGATACTTTGTGCGCTGGGCTATTCCGGAGTGAACTTCGATCCGGAAAATATCGAACTTTTCTTCGAGGGCGAGAACGGAAGGATACAGATATACAAGGATGGAGCGGCAACTGACTACAGTGAAGAAGAAGCCTCGGCAATCCTTTCGGAGCCGGAGGTCAGAGTGCTGGTAGATATGAAAATGGGTGACGCGCAGGCGACGGCATGGGGCTGTGATCTGACTTATGATTATGTAAAGATAAATGCCGACTATCGGTCTTAAAAAGGATGAAAGCAAAGCGTAAAAAAGAAAATCAGGAGATGAGACTTTGAAAGGAGCATTGATATAATAATGGATAAAGATATGACAGAGGTGTTAAAAAAGGCAGAAGTGCTGATAGAGGCCCTTCCCTACATACAGCGGTTTAACCGCAAGGTAATCGTTGTAAAGTACGGCGGCAGCGCCATGAGCAACGAGGAGCTTCAAAAGAACGTGATCAAAGATGTTACCCTGCTCAAGCTCGTGGGCTTTAAGCCGATCATCGTACACGGCGGCGGAAAAGAAATCAGCCGTTGGGTAGGAAAGGTAGGAAAAGAAGCGGAGTTCGTAAACGGCCTTCGTGTTACTGACGAGGAGACCATGGAAATCGCAGAAATGGTCTTGTCTAAAGTAAACAAAAGCCTTGTAACAATGGTTCAGGAGCTGGGCGTAAGAGCAGTGGGCATCAGCGGCAAAGATGCCGGTCTCTTAAAAGTAGACCGTAAATATTCGGACGGCAGAGACATCGGCTTTGTAGGAGACATCAAAGAAGTCGATCCCGATTTGTTATACGATTTACTGGAAAAAGATTTCATCCCGATCGTAGCGCCTATAGGTCTGGACGACAATTTCCAGACTTACAACATCAATGCTGATGATGCGGCATGTGCTATCGCAAAAGCTGTACATGCGGAGAAACTGGCTTTCCTTACTGATATAGAAGGCATCTACAAAGATATCAATGACAAGACCTCCTTCATGTCTCGCATGAAAGCATCTGAAGCGGATAAACTCATTGAAGACGGCTTTATAGGCGGCGGCATGCTCCCCAAACTGGCAAACTGCACCTCTGCAATAAGAAACGGGGTGAACAGAGTCCACATTTTAGATGGAAGAATTCCACACTGCCTGCTTCTTGAAATTTTCACCTATCACGGAGTAGGAACCGCGATTCTCCACGATGACGATCAGAACAGCGATATGCCTCTGTAAAGCGGTTACTGTTTACTCCGTTACAGTAACGTAAAATGTTCCTCAAAAAGAAAGGAAGCCCCAATCATGAATCAGCCAGGAATGAAAGAATATATCGAAGACGCCGAAAAAGCGCTTCTTCATACATACAACAGATACCAGATCGTACTCGATAAAGGTGAGGGTGTCCACCTCTATGACATCGAAGGAAAGAAATATCTTGATTTCGTTTCAGGAATCGGAGTATTTGCTCTCGGATACCACAACAAAGCTTACAACGATGCTTTGAAAGAGCAAATCGACAAGCTCATCCATACGTCGAACTATTATTACAACGTGCCTGCAATAGAAGCGGCCAAAAAGATAAAGGACGTTTCCGGAATGGACCGGGTATTTTTTACCAACAGCGGAACCGAGGCGGTGGAGGGCGCAATTAAGGCGGCCAGAAAATATGCTTATTTAAAGGATGGCACCACAGATCATGAAATAATTGCCATGGAGCATTCTTTTCACGGAAGGACAATGGGGGCGCTCTCCATAACCGGAACCCCGAAATACAGAGAAGCATTTCAGCCCATGATAGGAAATATAAAGTTCGCGCAGATGAATAATTTCGAAAGTGTAAAAAACCTTGTAACCGATAAAACCTGTGCCATTATATTCGAAACCATACAAGGCGAGGGTGGTATCTATCCCGCAGAGAAAGAATTTATGGAGCAGATAAAGGTTCTTTGCGAGGAAAAAGATATCCTTTTGATTCTCGATGAAATCCAGTGCGGAATGGGACGTACCGGAGCGATGTATGCTTGGCAGCACTACGGCGTAAAGCCCGATATCATGATGACTGCGAAGGCTTTAGGCGGCGGCGTTCCGGTGGGGGCGTTTCTTATGACAGAGCGCGTTGCCAAGCAATCTCTGACCAGCGGGGACCATGGAACGACTTACGGAGGAAATCCTCTTGCAGCCGCCGCAATTAATAAAGTGCTTGATTTATTTGAGGAGTACCATATAATAGAAAATGTGAATTCGGTTGCACCTTATTTGGAAAGGAAGCTGGATGAGCTGGTAGAAAAATATGATTTTATTAAGACGCGGCGCGGTGCCGGTTTCATGCAGGGACTCGAATTTATGAAGCCTGTGGGTGAGACTATCGAAAAGGCGCTGGATAACGGTTTGATTTTGATAAATGCAGGAACAAATATTATCCGCTTCGTACCGCCTCTTATTACAACGAAAGAGGACGTAGACGATATGATTGCCATATTGGAACGGAGCCTTTCATAAACACGGAGGATTAAGATGAATGAGTCTTAAAAAAAGACTTCTGGGAACGGCAGTGCTTTTGTGTGCGGCAGCAGCCGTTGCAGTAATTGGTTTTTCAGGAAGAACCATCAGCCAGGAAAAGGAAGATACGATTTTTGCCAAAAAAGAAGATACCATATATTTCTGGTATGCGGACGAAGCGCTGAGCGATTATTTGCATAGCGCTGCGGTAGCTTATAACAAAGAGCATGGTGTCAGAGTGATTCCGGTTCTTTCTTCGGGCCTGGAATATCTGGAAAATATCAATAAAGCTTCCATTCAGACGGAGAACCTGCCGGATTTGTATATCATCAGCAACGATTCCTTAGAGAAGGCATATCTTGCAGGCCTTGCTTCCCCTATAGACGAAGGGAAGTGGGACACGATCAAGGAAGGCTATCCCGATGCCGCCAGACTGGCGGTAACGTATAAAGGAGAGGTGATAGGATACCCGTTCTATTTCGAAACAAGTGCGCTTCTATACAATAAGACTTATCTGGAGAATTTTGCCAAAGCTCAGATCGAGGCGGAAGCGGATGCAGCGCTGGGAGAAGAGGCGATGGCTGAAATCGAGACGAATGAGCCGGAGGAATCGGCGCAGGAGTCCTCCGATGTTTCCCTGGATGAGGGAGATATGCCCGATATCACAGATGGGGGCACAGGGGAAGAGACCGTGGTAGATGCCGCTACGCAGGAAAAGATCGATGAGAGGATAAAGACGATTCTTCCGGCGACCATCGATGATATCCTGAGCTTCGCCAATGAATACGATGCGCCGGAGCAGGTGGAAGCGGTCTTTAAATGGGACGTAACGGATATTTTCTATAACTACTTTTTCGCGGGGAATTATATGATCGTAGGCGGTGAATCGGGAGACAGCACCGCAAACATGAATATTTATAATCAGGACGCCATCGATTGTTTGAAGGTATATCAGGATTTGAACCAGTTCTTTTCCATCGATACGAAGGAAATCAGCTACGAGGATATTATAGACGATTTCATCGCGGGCAAGATTGTATACACGGTGGCGACCACCGATGTTGTGGCTAAGCTGGAGGAGGCCAAGGCAGACGGAACCTTCGCTTATGACTACAGCATAGCGTCGGTGCCGGATATCAATGAAGATCTGTTGACGAGGTCTCTTTCGGTAACGAACTGCGTGGTGGTGAACGGTTATTCTGACAAGCAGGATATTGCGGACGATTTTGCGAAGTTCTTGACTTGTGAATATACCGATACGCTGTATGCGAGAACAGGAAAGGTGGCTTCCCGCTATGATGTGGATTACGGAAATATCAACCTTCAGGAATTCGTGAACGAATACGAGGTTTCCGTTCCCACACCCAAGATGATAGAGACGAGTAACTTCTGGGTGGAATTAGAAATTGCCTTTGCACAGATATGGGACGGTGCGGATGTGAACGACAGGCTGCGGGAGCTATCGGAGAAAATTATGACGCAGATTACCGGCGAGCCTTACACGGAGAGCGTTATCGAGGAAGCGGAGGAGGAGACCGAGGAAATCCAATATCTGGACGAGGATGCGCTGAGACAGGAGGCGCAGGAGAGCAGCGACAGTGCGGGGAGCACCGGCGATTGATTTAGAATTCCATTTTAGATATTCATTGAATATTTTTCCAATCATATGGGTAAGAATATCAGAGAGTAAATTTTTGAAAACTCTTTGATATACGGAGGACCCATATGATTGGATTTTTTATTGCACTTATTTCCGGCGCATTGATGAGCATACAAGGTGTCTTTAACACACAGGTTACAAAGGACTCGGGAATCTGGGTGGCTAATGCCTTTGTACAGTTCACCGCGCTCCTCGTCTGCCTTGGCGCATGGTTTTTTACGGATAGGTCATCCTTCGGCGCGCTGCTGAAGGTTGAGCCGAAATATATGTTGTTAGGCGGAGCTATCGGAGCCTTCATCACATATACGGTAATTAAGAGTATGGATATGCTGGGGCCTGCGCGGGCGGTAATGCTCATCGTAGTAGCCCAGCTTCTTGTGGCATATGTAATAGAACTCTTCGGATGGTTCGGCGTGGATAAACAACCGTTTGAAATGCGTAAAGTCATAGGGATGCTAATAACAATTGTGGGAATTATCACTTTTAAATGGAAATAGGAACAAAAGGCACTTGTCAATGCCGGATAATTAATTTACAATGAAATTACAGTCGCATAGAGGGGTCTTCTTCATACTATGGAAAGGAAACTATGCGGATGAACAACAGAATAAAAAATAGGATAAAAAGCGATATCACAGCCGGAGCTTTGAGAAGGCTCCTCGGGCTTTTTCTTCTATTTCTTTGTCTGCTCTTTGCCGGAGGCTGCCAAAGCAAGGAGACGGTTGTTTTGGAGACAGAGGACCTCGTATACGAGGAGCCGGAAGCGGCAGAAGAGAACGGGCAAGAGGAACGTGAGGCTGAGGCGGTCGCGGAAGAACAGATGGAAGAAGCCCATCTGTTTGTACATATGTGCGGAGCGGTGCGTAATCCAGGAGTCTATGAACTGGAGAAGGGAAGCCGTATTTTTGAAGCAATAGAGGCGGCGGGCGGCTTTCGAGAGGACGCCTGTGAGAATTATGTGAATATGGCGCTGCAGTTAGAGGACGGTTGGAAAATCGTCATTCCGACGGTGGAAGAAAGCGAAGCTGTGCTGGCCGCGGAGGGCACATCAGAAGCTGTTTTTTCAGGCGGTCAGCCGGATGGTGCAGGTATTTCCGGTTCCGGAGTGAAGGAAGGGGAGAGCGGGCTTATCGATATCAATACCGCTTCCAAGGAGGCGCTTTGTTCTCTGCCCGGCATTGGGGGGAGCAGAGCGGACAGCATTATTGCATACCGGGAGAAAAACGGCGGGTTTGCAAAACCCGAGGATATTATGCAGGTGGAGGGAATCAAAGAAGGAATGTTCTCGAAGCTGAAGGATAAAATTTGCGTTAAGTAAGGAAATATGCTTTAGATAAATATCAAAAAGGGGATAACGAGGTGTGAGATGAGCAAAAGGGTATTAGTAGTAGATGACGAAAAATTGATAGTAAAAGGCATACGGTTCAGTCTGGAGCAGGACGGTATGGAAGTGGATTGTGCCTATGACGGCGAGGAGGCGCTTTCTTATGCTAGAAGTAAGAATTATGACATTATTCTGCTCGATGTAATGCTTCCGAAGTTTACCGGCTTCGAAGTGTGTCAGCAGATCCGGGAATTTTCCAATGTTCCGATTGTTATGCTGACTGCAAAAGGGGATGATATGGACAAAATTCTCGGACTGGAATACGGTGCGGACGATTATATTACCAAGCCCTTTAACATTCTCGAAGTAAAGGCAAGAATCCGTGCAATCATGCGCAGGACGGAGAGGAAGGAAAAGGCGGAGGAAGCAGCGAAGATCATAGAGAGTAAGGATGTAAAGCTGGACTGCGAAGGAAGAAGGGTATATATAGCGGGAAAGGAGATCAATCTTACCGCGAAGGAGTTTGAGGTATTGGAGCTCCTTATGCTCAATCCCAACAAGGTATACAGCAGAGAAGGCCTTCTGAAAATTGTATGGGGTGCGGATTATCCAGGGGACGTCCGTACGGTGGACGTTCATATCAGAAGGCTGCGCGAGAAGATAGAAGTGAGCCCGAGCGAGCCGAAATATGTGCATACAAAGTGGGGAGTGGGATACTATTATGCCTGACTTGACGGGGTCTTATCATGGAAATTAAGATAAAAAACTTACTGCATCAATTAAAAATTCTTAAGAGTCTTAAGGCACGAATCTTTGTTATCGTTTTTCTGATAGGCATTATTCCAAGCTTTGTCATACGCTTTGCCATATTGGAGAACTATGAAGACCGTGCTGTCAGTCTGCGCACCTCGGATGTGCAGAACCAGCTAAAGATTATAGCGAACCATCTGATTACATACAACTATCTTCAGGACACCTCCTCTGAGGTAATAAGTGCAGAGTTAGAGCAGCTGTCCAACCTTTACGACGGACGTGTGATCATTATTAATTCCAATTTAAAGGTAATAAAGGATACGTACGCAATCAGTGAAGGAAAGACCATCATTTCCCAAGAGGTCATCAAATGCTTTAAAGAGGGCAAGGGCGTAACTAACTATGACAGAGAGAATGGGTATATCGAAATGACTACCCCTATCATAGAGACGCCTGGCGGGGTGGAAGCGGAGACCGGAGCCACAAAGGCTCCTGATATCGTAAGCGGAGTGATGCTGACGGGCGTTTCCACGGACAGCATTATGACAACCATGGATATCTTGAATAGAAAAGCGTCGATTATGGGCATTCTTCTGATGTTCATCATCTTTGTCATCGCGATGATATTGTCCAATGTGCTGATAAAGCCTTTCGACCGCGTAACAAAAGCGATCAGTGAGGTAAAGGAGGGGTTTACGGACGAACCCGTTTCCGTATCCGATTATCTGGAAACGGAGCATATCGTGGATGCCTTCAATCAGCTGATAAACCGGATGAAGGTACTCGATACCTCCAGGCAGGAATTCGTTTCCAACGTGTCACATGAGCTGAAAACCCCTATCACTTCCATGAAGGTGCTGGCGGATTCTCTTTTGACTCAGGAGGAAGTGCCTGCGCAGCTGTATCGGGAATTTTTGGTGGACATTGCGGCAGAAATAGACAGAGAGGACAAGATTATCAATGATTTGCTTGCTCTCGTAAAGATGGACAAAAAGGCATCGTCTTTAAATATCAGCGTGGTGGATATCAATGCGCTGACGGAAATCATATTGAAGCGCCTTCGCCCCATAGCGAGAAAGCGCGATATCGAGGTAGTATTCGAAAGTAAACGTCCGGTTGTGGCCGAGGTGGACGAGGTAAAGCTCACGCTCATCATTACTAATCTGGTGGAAAATGCCATTAAGTACAACAATGAGCAGGGCTGGGTAAAGGTAATACTGGATGCGGATTACCAGTTTTTCACGTTGGATATCATGGACTCGGGGATAGGCATACCGGAGGATTCCCTGGAGCATATTTATGAGAGGTTTTATCGGGCAGACAAGTCCCATTCGAGGGAAATCGGGGGAACCGGGCTTGGGCTTTCCATCGCGAGAAATGCAGTGCTTATGCATCGAGGCTCTATAAAAGTATTCAGTGTTGAAGGGGAAGGAACCACCTTCACAGTGAAGCTTCCGTTAGGCTACGTTTCGGCGTAAGCAGCGCATAAAAGAAAATGCGAGGAGAAGGGAATGAAGAAAAAGTTAATATTTATGCTCATGATTATCTGTTTATTTTTAACAGCGTCCTGCGGAGGAGAAGAGCAGGTGGATAAGAGCAGAATATATAAGATTTATGATATAAATAAAGATGAAACAAAGATTTTTTCCAATGAATACGTAGCGGAGAACACGGGAGAGGAGGCGCTGATCGACGAGCTGCTGACACAGCTTGCCGCTACTCCGGAAAAGCTGGAATACAAGGCTCCTCTTGCCGGAGAATTCAAGCTGCTAAGCTATTCTGTAGAGGAGGGGCAGCTCATTCTCAACTTCGATGAACATTATAAGGAGCAGCCGGTTACGACAGAGGTTCTGGTACGTGCGGCAATCGTCAGGACGATGACGCAGATAGAGGGAATCGACTATGTTTCTTTTTATGTGAAAAACGATCCTTTAACAGATCGGGACGGGAATGTGTTGGGGACGATGTCTGCAGATACGTTTGTGGATAATTCGGGAAGTGAAATCAATGCCTATGAAAAGGCGACGCTTCGACTTTATTTTGCTAATAAAGAGGGCAATAGGCTGACAGAGACGAATCGAAAGCTCGTTTATAATACGAATATTTCCATGGAGAAGCTCATCGTCGAGCAGCTCATCAACGGCCCCAGCGAGCAGGTAAAGGGAGAGGTTTATCCCACGATCAACCCTGATACGAAGATTATAAGCGTTATGGTAAAGGATGGAACGTGTTATGTAAACTTAAGCGAGAATTTTTTAACTACGGCAGGTAATGTGACCTCCGATGTAACGATATATTCCATCGCTAATTCCCTTGTGGAATTGCCCAATGTGAATAAGGTGCAGATCGCGGTGGAAGGAGAGACGAATATTATGTTTCGTGAAAATACCAGCCTCGTTACTTTGTTCGAGAGGAATCTGGACATCGTTACGCCGGCGGAGTAGGTGAGCAGTTTATAGAAGGAGGAGGTTTATGCGAAGGCCCCTATGTCTGTTTTGCCTGACATTTGTGGTAACGCTGGTTTTTTGCATGCGGTTTATACCGATGCCCGTCCCCGATTACGGAAGCCTGGACGGGCAGCAGCTTCTACTGGAGGGTCAGGTTTATCAAAAGGAGTACCGGATATTCGAAGACGGTGATAATGTCAAAGAGGTTCTTATTCTCTATCTGAAATCAATTCATATTCCGAGCAGATCGGAACATTCTATCATAATTCCACAAGAACGATTACAAAATATTATGTGTTATATGGAGTCTGAGACGGAGCCTTCCATCGGGAGTACGGTACGGGTGGAGGGCACTGTGCAGTGCTTTCGCGAGGCTTCCAATCCGGGAGAATTCGACGTGCGTGATTATTACCGCATTATGAAACTGGATTTCAAACTGAACAAGGCGAGGCTGACGGCTTACAGCTTAGAATACGACAAGCTGCGGGAAGGGTTATATCTCATGAAAAAGAAGTTTGGCGCGTCGCTGGATAACTGTTTTAACAAAGATGACGCCTCCATCATGAAGGCTATGCTTTTGGGAGATACGGGTAATATGGATGAAGAAATAAAGGAGCTTTATAAGCGAAGCGGAATCATTCACATTCTGGCGATTTCAGGCATGCATATTTCTATGATAGGAATGGGGCTGTATAAGCTGCTTACGAGCCTTAGGGCACCCGATAAATTAAGCGTGTTTATCTGCATAGGAGCGATCTGGTGCTATGGGATAATGACAGGAATGGGAGCGTCGGCGGTGCGGGCTATCGTCATGTTCGGATTGCATTTTGTCGCCCGCATGATAGGGCGGACCTATGATATGCTGACCTCACTCTCTCTGGCGGCGCTGCTCCTTCTCATAGAACAGCCCCGGTATGTGGAGCACAGCGGATTCCTATTTTCCTTCGGAGCGATCGCGGCGCTCGGCCTGCTTATGCCGGTGTTGTGGGAGGAGGATAGGAAGCCGCGGGGGAGCGGCGGACAACTATGGAAGGGTGTCCGCAGGCTGCGGCAAGCGTTTGCTTCAGGCGGGGCGGTCGCACTGGTACAGCTTCCGGTCCATCTTATTTTTTATTATCAATTTCCGATGTGTTCTATTCTCATAAATCTTGTTATAATTCCCCTTTCAACAATTGTTATGTACAACGGAATGTTCTGTATGCTGACAGGAAATTCTTTGACCTTTATTGCCAGAAAAGCGGCATATATCAATTCAGCTATCCTTTGGATTTATGAAAAATCATGTATGTTATGTGAGAAAGCGGCCTACGGAAATATTATAGCCGGAAAGCCGGAACGCTGGCAGGTGGAGATATATATTCTCATGCTGGCATTTCTGTCTGCGGTAGGAAGAAAAATGTCCTCTTGGTGGAAGGCACAGTGGATAATCGTTGCTCTTGCCCTTTTGCTGTTTCGACATGACGGAGGGCTTTCCATAACCCTATTGGACGTAGGCCAGGGCGACGGCATACATATAAGGAGTGAGGCGGGAATGAACTATTTGATCGATGGTGGAAGCACTTCCAAGAGCGATGTGGGAAATTATCAGTTGATTCCGTATTTGAAGTCTCAGGGGGTGGAGCGGCTGGAGGCGGTCTTTGTGACACATGCGGACGCGGATCACTACAACGGGATAGAAACGCTTATGGAAGCCTCTGATAAAGGCGGAATAAAAATTACCGGCCTTATTTTGCCGGATATCGGTGGAAATGCAAAGAGTGAAGCTTATGAAAATCTGATAAAGGAGGCGAAGAAGCATCGCATCAATGTGAAATATATGAGCAGAGGACAGTTTTTTGAAAACGGAGAAATGAGGATTACTTGTGTTCACCCCTATGAGGGATATGATACATTGGATGCCAATGAATACTCCCTCGTTTTATATCTGCGTTACAAAAACTTCAGTGCGCTCTTTACCGGAGATGTAGAGGGAGAAGGGGAGGAACAGTTAAAGCGGTATATGGGAGAAAACGGTATTTTACAAGGGACTGTTTCTCTTCTTAAGGTAGCACACCATGGCTCCGGCAATTCTACAAGCGAAGAATTGCTTAAGCTTCTGGATCCACAGCTTGCGCTAATTTCCTGCGCCGAAAAAAATAGCTACGGACATCCTCATCCGGATTTGCTGGATCGCTTGGTAAATCAGAACTGTATAGTTTACATAACAAAAGATGAAGGGGCGATTACTGTACATACGGACGGGAACAAAATAGAGATTGAGACATTCAGATGATTGTTACTGTTCACTCCGCTCACAGTAACCCATGATTTCCACATTTAAATTCGCTTCGCGAAGCGGAAATCATCTCTCGAATCACGTTCTCACGCAGCTGAACAGCAAGTGTTAAGCTGCTGTTTGAACAGAAACAGATGATTTGACAGAGAAATAAAAGATATCTATAATGAAAAAGTAAATGCGACAAAAGGAGATATTATGCAGCGTATTAACGAGGATATCAAAACGGGACAATTGAAAAATATATATCTTTTATACGGAGAAGAGGCATACCTTCGTAAGCAATATCGGGATAGGCTTAAAAGCGCGCTGATGGATGAGGAAGATACGATGAATTATAATTATTTCGAAGGAAAGGATGTATCTCCCGGCGCAGTAATCGATTTGGCGGAAACCATGCCTTTTTTTGCGGACCGTCGCGTGGTCATTATCGAAAACAGCGGACTTTTCAAGCAAGGAGGCGAAACTCTGGCAGAGTATTTGAACGAGCCGCCTGCGACGTCTTACTTCGTTTTTGTGGAGACGGAGGTGGATAAAAGGAGCAGACTGTTTAAAACAGTATCCGCGAAAGGAACGGCTGTGGAATTCCCTGTTCAGAACGAGGAGACGCTTCAAAAATGGGTCCTTGGCATGATAAAGAAAGAGGATAAGAAGATATCTGCCTTAGCTCTCCGTCATTTTATGGAAAAAACAGGAACCGATATGGAGAATATCCGCAAGGAGTTAGAGAAGCTGATGTGTTACTGCATGGAAAAGGATACGGTGACGGAGCAGGATATCGAGGATATATGTACCCACAGGGTGAGCAACCATATTTTTGATATGGTGAATGCCATTGCGGATAAAAAGCAGAAGGCGGCCCTGAATTTGTATTACGATTTGCTGGCATTAAAGGAGCCGCCGATGCGCATTCTCTTTTTGATTGCAAGGCAGTATAATATGCTTCTTCAGGTGAAAGAACTAAAAACAAAGGGCTATGATAATAAAAGAATTGGGGAAAGGGTTGGGCTTCTGCCTTTTATCGCGGGGAAGTATGCAGTTCAGTCTTCCAAATTCAGCGGCGAAGATTTGAGGAGCGCGCTGGAGGCTTGTGTGGCGGCGGAGGAATCGGTGAAGACAGGAGGAATGAATGATGTGATGAGTGTGGAGCTGCTGATTGTGAAGTATAGTGGGTAGGCTGCCGCTTAAAATCAGGACAGGGAACGAGGGCATGAAGTATTAGCACGAAAATAAGAAAAATAAGGAAAATAAAATAATAAGAAAGGAATGGATGAAAAATGAGTAAGATTGAGGAAATCAGGGCGGAAATGGTAACAGCTATGAAGAATAAGGATAAGGATAGGAAAGAAACCTTGTCTATGCTGCTTGGAGCGCTTAAGAATAAGGCAATTGATAAGCGGGAGGATTTGACGGAGGCCGAGGAGTATGAGGTAATTAAAAAGGAGATCAAACAGACGAAGGAGACGATGGAACTTGCTCCGGAGAACAGGGTAGATATTAAGGAACAGTGTAAAAAGAGGCTCGATGTACTTGGTGAGTTTGCACCGGATGAGATGAGCGAAGAAGCTATCCGGGGAGTGATAAGGGAAGTGCTGGATGATTTGGGAATCGAAAGTCCGTCTGCAAAGGATAAAGGCCGGGTGATGAAAGAATTGATGCCGAAGGTGAAGGGGAAAGCGGATGGTGCGTTGGTGAATAAGATCGTTGCAGAGCTTTTGGGTTAAATGCGAATCGCGTTTTGTGTCATAAAAATACGAAAAAGTGTGAATTTTCTGTGAAAGTCCTTTAACATTAAATACAATTATCCGACATAAAAGATAGGCATGGATGCCTCAGATGCTTACAGGATGTTAAATATACAGCCCAAAAGAAAGGCGGCAGATTATGTCTATGAAAATTGACGAGTATTTAAGCAGTATTGGAGCAATCTCAACACAGGCTGCACAGAGAACTTCAGCAGCAGAAGAAACCACAAAAGAGGCTGAAAGCGACAGCTATATTGCTTCGGACATTGATTCGGCAGCGGCAATTCCATGTGATACCTACAATGATATCCTGGATCTGCTCAGGAGTATTAAAGCGCAGATGTCGGAAAACAGTACACAATCGGATTCATCAGAAGAGACAGAGGAGACAAGCGGCGCTGCAGGAGTGACAGGTGGCGGAAGCTCCGAAAGTGAAGGAGAAGAAACGAAAACGCAGATTGTTGTTGTAGACGGAGTTATGTATCTGGAGACTACAACTACATCCGGTGGTATTACGACAATAACCCGCACTGTAATAAGTGATAACGGTGAGAAAGAAGAGCTTCTCGATGAAGAGGCGGAAAACGCTGACGTATAAACCAAACCCGATACGTGGCTTTGTTCTTAATCATTATATAAAGCTAAATGTAAAAAGTCTTTCCAAGGTGTCTTTTGACATCCGGGAAAGATTTTTTTTGATCAAAAGTCAAAGTCCGTTTTATTGGACTCATAAAATGATATAATAAAAGAAAGGACAAAAATATTTGTGAGTGAAAGGAATAAAATAATATGAGAGAAGAGAGAAAATGTATATTTATTGAAAAGAAATATTTAGCTGTGACGTTATTATTTATAGCGGTTATTTTATTTTGTGCGAAGGGAACCGTGATGAGCCGGGAAAAGGATGGAAATTTGGCTGACAGACAGTATTATCGTGTAATAGAGAACGAATACATTGGAGAAATGAGGGATGTGCTGGAGGAATGCGGATATAAGAACTGCGGTATAACGATGACAAAAGTAATGGAGAAGAATATGCCAAATATGTATACCGTTTTAATTCATCATAAAAGGCTCCGGAGCCTGGATGAAAACGGAAGGGAGAGTCTTAAGGCGGAGCTTTCGGGCGTAAGCTTCCCGGTAGAGGAGAGTAGGTTTTCCTATGTGTTTATGGAATCTGAAAATGATTAAAGCAGGAAAAGCATGACAAGTTGACGGCTGGGTATTATAATAGTAAGGACAAGGTTAAAATTCAAGAAAGAAGTGAGGATACATTATGCAGCATATACCGCAGCCACATGAGATTTACAGGCATTTCAAGGGAAATACCTATCAAATCATTACAATAGCGGAGCACTCGGAAACGGGAGAAATGTTTGTCATATATCAGGCTATGAACGGAAATTACAAGACTTATGCAAGACCTATGGATATATTTCTGGAGAAGCTGGATAAGGAAAAATATCCTCAAGCGACACAGGAATATAGATTCGAGCTGGCAACGACGACTCAGGTTATCGGAGAACCTGCCAATACACCTGTAAAAGATTCAGCAAACGGACAAGAAAAAGTGCCGGCAATGGAAGTGAAGAAAGAATTAGTGAAAGAATCGGTAACAGAACCGATGAGCGAACAAGAAGAACAAATTTTAGATATTGATCCGCAGGTACTGAAGTTTCTCGAGGCGGACTCTTATGAGGAGAGGCTGAATATACTTACTGGTATTCATCACCGCATTACCGATGATATGATAAATGTCATGGCGATAGCTACTGATATAGAAGTGAAGTCCGGGGATATAGAGGAAAGGTACGTGGAGCTTAGAAATTGTCTTCTTAAGCTTGAGAAATTTGAATGCAACAGGTTGCGCTGACATTAAGGGCACTCATAGGAAAGATATGGTACTGAAATGAAGTATAGGAACATTACGGAGGGTGAATTTCTGGAGCGTCCGAACCGTTTTATTGCCTATGTGGAAATAAACGGAAAAAGGGAAAAGGTCCATGTGAAAAATACGGGAAGATGCAGGGAGCTTTTGGTTCATAGCGCTACGGTGTATCTGGAGAAGAGTGACAACGAGGAGCGTTCCACTGCCTACGATCTGGTAGCGGTAAAAAAGAGCGGGCGCATGATAAATATGGATTCGGCGGCGCCCAATAAAGCGGTGCACGAATGGCTTCTTAAGAAGGAGCTTTTCCCGGGATTAAAAAATGTTTATCCGGAAAAGGTCTACAAAAATTCACGATTCGATTTTTATATAGAGACGGAAGAGGAAAAAATCTTCCTCGAGGTAAAGGGCGTAACGCTGGAGAGGGATAATGCTGTGTATTTTCCCGATGCTCCGTCGGAGCGTGCCGTGAAGCATGTGAAGGAGCTGGCGGAGGCAGTAAAGGAAGGATATAGCGCGTATATTATTTTAGTGATCCAGATGAGGGCGGTAGATTTTTTTGCACCTAATGTGGAAACACATCCGGCTTTTGCGCAGGCACTTTTGGAGGCGCGGGAGGCGGGAGTGAAGATTCTTGCCTACGACTGCGATGTAACACCGGACAGCATGGAAATCGATAATCCGGTGCCGGTAATATTGAACGAGCTGGACTTGATTGCGAGGCCGCTGCTTTCATGGTATGACAGCGGCAGAAGAATACTTCCATGGAGAGAACATCCTGCCCCCTATTATGTCTGGCTTTCCGAAATTATGCTGCAGCAGACACGGGTAGAGGCAGTGAAGCCGTATTTTGACAGATTCATCAGTCAGGTACCCGATATAGAAAGCCTTGCCTGTTTGGAAGAAGAACGTTTGGTAAAGCTGTGGGAAGGATTAGGTTATTATAACAGGGTCCGTAATCTTCAGCGTGCCGCGAAGATAATTATGGAGGAGTACGAAGGCATCATGCCATCCGGACATGAGGAACTTATGGCTCTGCCGGGAATCGGGAGCTATACGGCGGGTGCGATAGCCTCCATCGCCTATGGGAAAGTGGTGCCTGCGGTAGACGGCAACGTGTTGCGGGTGCTTTCCAGACTGCGTATGGACGGAGAGGATATCCTTTCCCAGAAGACGAAGGGCAGGGTGGAAAAGGAGTTGAACGCTGTGATTCCCGGGGACAGGCCGGGCGACTTCAATCAGGCGCTGATGGAGCTTGGTGCTACGGTGTGCCTGCCAAACGGTGTACCGAAATGCATGGAGTGCCCCTGGAAGAACTTTTGCAAGGCACATTTGCAGGATAGAATCTCTGAATTTCCGAAAAAGAAGACCAAGAAGGAAAGGACCATAGAAGAAAAAACGGTGCTCGTCATTAAGGCGGAGGATAGAGCCGCTTTTGAAAAAAGGCCGGAAAAGGGGCTGTTAGCCGGGATGTATGGCTTCCCTATGCTGGAGGGGCACTGCTCGGAAGAAGAGGTGCTTTGCTTTCTAAGGACAAAGGGTCTAAGCGTTATTCGTATCCAGAGCATCGGAGAAGCGAAGCATATTTTTTCCCATAAGGAATGGCATATGAAAGGTTATGCGGTTAAAATTGACGAGCTGGACGCGCCGAATGATAGTGTGGCAAAAGCCGGCTGGATATTCGCCGATAGGGATGAGGCAAGAGAGCGCTATCCGATTCCTTCTGCCTATGCGTCTTATGCCAAATATCTGGATATTAAGCTGGGAGTATGATGAGGAATGAAATCTTCATTGTCTGTACAAAATAAGAGCATGAGCTGGATAAAAAGCTGCTAAGGATGAAAATCATAAAATCCATGAATTTTAATGGTTGGAGGAAGAAAATGAAGTTATTAACAATTGCAATACCCTGTTATAACTCGGAAGGGTATATGAGAAAATGTGTAGAGTCCATGCTTGTAGGCGGAGAAGATGTGGAAATCATTATAGTGGATGACGGTTCTAAGGACGGTACCGCGGTAATTGCAGACGAATATGCAGAAAAATATCCGTCCATTGTCCGTGCTGTGCATAAAGAAAATGGAGGACATGGTTCGGCGGTGAACACGGGAATAGAAAATGCCTCCGGTTTGTTTTTCAAAGTGGTAGATAGCGACGACTGGTTAAAGGAAAGCGATTACATGCAGATACTGGATACCCTGAGGAACTTAGCGGGGGGAGAAAAGGTACTGGATATGCTGATCAGCAACTTCGTCTATGAAAAAGAAGGCGAGAAAAGGAACAGGGTCATGCGTTACCACCATGCCCTGCCTCGGGATGAAATGTTCTCATGGAACGATGTAAGATATTTCCGCAAGGGACAATACATTCTTATGCACTCGGTTATCTTTCGGACGAAGCTTTTGAAGGATTGCGGACTGAAGCTGCCTGAGCACACTTTTTATGTGGACAACCTATATGTGTTCGAACCCCTTCCTTTTGTAAAAAATATGTATTATCTCGATGTGAATTTTTACCGTTATTACATCGGACGGGAGGGCCAGTCGGTAAATGAAACCATCATGATTTCCAGAATTGACCAGCAAATCAAGGTGAATAAAATCATGGTAGATTATATGGCGGAGAATAAGGCAAAAATCAAAGCGAACCGCAAAATGCGCAGATATATGTTTAACTATTTGGAAATCATAACGACGATTTCCTCCATACTCCTTATTCGCGGCGGAAGCGAGGAGCATCTTGAGAAAAAGAAGGAACTTTGGGATTATATCAAGCAGAAGGATAGAATGCTTTATACAAGGCTTAGATACGGCATTCTCGGAAACTCCATGAATCTTCCCGGAAAGGGCGGCAGAAAGATTTCTGTAGAAGGTTACCGTATTTGCCAGCGCTTTTTCAAATTCAATTAAATATTAAATTCAATTAAAAAACACCGTAGGTCTTAGTTGACCTGCGGTGCTGCTTTTTTACGGGCATGAGCTCTTTCCTTGTATGCCATGACGATGTCATATTTGTATACGATGCCATACATGATTGCGGCCATGATGAAAGCGGTGACCACATCGAATAAAGAATGCTGTTTGAGGAACATGGTGGAAAGAATAATGGAAATACATGTAATCAAAGAACCTCTTGCCACCCACTTTTTACCCGCCAGACGGGGGTTCTTTACAACGGCAAAATGCGCTCCCAGCGAATTGTATACATGGATGCTGGGCCATAGGTTGGTAGGAGTATCCGTACTGTATAGGTAAGTTGTTAAATGAGTAAAAATATTGTCTCTGGGCATGACCGCCGGGCGTAAATGATGCACGTTGGGGAACAGTGTGGAAATAATAAGAAATATAGTCATACCGGTAATGAAGAATACGCAAGATTTGGCATAATCCTCTTTGTTCCTGAAAAAAAAGTAAATAACTACTGCAGATACGTAAACGAACCATAAAAAGTACGGAATGACAAAAAATTCACAAAAAGGAATATAATCATCCAAAGCCACATGGATGACCCGGAAGTTTCTCTTACTACTTTCCTCCAAATACAGAAACCAGCTCAGATAAATGACCGCATAAATCATGACCGGTATCGCATGCTTATATTTTTCATAAAAGGTTTTCATTTTGCACCTCATGCCCTCCCATGGCAGATTGAAAATCACATCATCAATTTTATTTTCTGCGAAATGCAAGAAATAGCGATACTGTCAGACTTCGCATACACTTCACCGTCGGTATGTACCCAAAGCGGCATTGAGGCAGTAAGCTTTGCCTTTGATGCCGAATAATGCTTTATTTGAGAAAACATATAGTGTTTTCCGAAAAATGCAGTAGGAAGTGCCAGTAAAATAACCGGTTTGGGAATATTTCCCACTACGCATAAATCCAAAATCCCGTCGGCAGAATCAGCCGTCGGACAGAACTTAAAGCCTCCGCCTTCATATTTGTGGATCATGAATGCTGTAAACAAGAAACTGTTCAGGTGAATGGGTTCCTTCGCATCGTCCAGATAGATATCGCAGGAGACGGACCTTGCGGCAATCAATTGCTTTATCGCGATAACGAGGTAAGTGAGCTTTCCAAGTCTAAGCTTGTTTAAAATATTTTTAAAACGGGAGGCCAGAGCTTCCTCACATACGGCAGCATCGAAGCCGATACCGCTGCTTACGGAAAAATACCGGGTGTCCGGTACCTCCTGCGCGTGAAGTCTGGAGAGTTCTCCCGGCGGATTGTCATAGGTGAGCAGCCCGAGATCCATGGTGCGGACGACTTTCCCTTCTATAATAGTAGAAAGAATATCCAGAGGATTTCTCGGAAGCTGTAAATCTCTCGCCAAATCGTTGCTGGAACCGGTGGGGATATAGCCCAGCCACACGCGATCGAAATCACTGATGCCCTGAAGTACTTCATTCATGGTGCCGTCGCCTCCAAGAATGATCAGCCTGATAGGATCTGCGGCAGGATTATCGGCAAGAGGAGCGGTAAGCTTTGCAACGACCTGAGTAACGTGCCCGATTCCTTTCGAAAAGACAACCTTATACGGTATTTCCCTTTCCGTGAAAACCTCTTCCAACTCTATCCATATCTGTCGTCCCCGCCCGGACTTCGAAGCAGGATTTACAATCACATAATACATAACATGCCCTCATTTGCAAAAAAAAATATACCGCTTTTCAATTAATCCCCATTTTAGCAGTATTTTAAAAGGAAGTAAATAAGACATTAGATATAATTTCTTAAATATTCCTTAATCTTAGCGAACTGTCCTTAATCAGAGGTAGATTATGTAAAATTGCGCGAAGGATTGACATACTAAAAATAATGAACGTCTTAGAAAAACTAAGACGTTCAACAGACATTGCATGTAGGAAAACTAAATTCCGGTATACCGGTCGAATATGGAGCGATTTCATATTGCTGATAATAAATAGTACCATATGAGGGATGTAAATAGAAATTACTTGCGTTAAAATAATCTCTTAACAGAAATCTGTAATTATCAAAGTATATGCCCGGGTTTTCATGGAGTCTTTCTGATATTTGCTTTTGAATGCTTTCCTGTAGATTGAGTAATGAATTTGGTGTGAGGGGATATACATCACCAAGCTGCATTAAAGTTCCGGTTCTAAGATTCCATGTATTTGATCTGCGTATCGTATTGCCGTGTGCTCCGCCGGTATAAGTGTAAGTGTCCATATAAAGACTGATAATACAGCACTTGTTATATGTTACTGTGAAATCAACTATAAATTCATAGTTATTGAAAGGAAACCCTTCGGTATTCTGCGCATTCTCCTGGGCCATTTGGTATAATACTATACGACAATAATCTTCACTGTTTTTGGCTTCGTAGTAATAAAAATTATTTATATTTTTTACAGATGCCGAGTTGGATACAATGCATGGATAATATATTTTGTAAGACAGTACAGGTATATCGTCATAATACATAGTATCTTCGAAAGACTTTCGATAAACATATTGCATGATAAGACCATAGATTTGTAGTTAAATTAATATATGCACATATTGTTGGAATGACACCGAATGGATTCTGATCGGGCGAGTCGCTTATGATTGAATTGTTAAACATGAGAATGGAAGAATTAATGGAGAGCGTCTCTCCGGAATTATAAAAAAATCCCGGGAAATGTAGCAATCAGTAGAACCTGGAATATATTTATAATAGCTAATAAGGAAAGGAAATGCTGATATGGCTATTAGAATATTTATTGATCAGGGACATAATCCCAGCGGATATTTTAACAGCGGCGCGGAAGCAAATGGCTTGAACGAATCGGAAATAAATTATCAGGTGGGGCTGTATTTACAGAGCCTGCTGAACAATGATCCGAGGTTTGAGGCACGGGTGTCCAGACCGGAACCGAATACCGTATTGGGGACAAATAATACCACTAGCCTGGCAGAGAGAGTACGCTTGGCCAATGCGTGGCCCGCAGACTATTTTATCAGCATTCACGCCAATTATAATCCCAATCCGGCCTACAACGGGACAGAAGTGTACATTTATCAATACGGCACTCAGTCTCAATGGCTGGCAGAGCAGATCATGTATGGAGTAACGCAGGTAACCGGAACGAGAAATAATGGAATCAGGGAAAACCCCTCCTTATATGTTTTAAGAAATACAAATATGCCGGCAAATCTTGTTGAACTGGGATATTTAGGCAATCCCTCGGATGCGGAAAAGTTGCGTAATAACCAATACGGATTTGCTTATGGTATTTACTTAGGGCTGCTTCGGTACTTTGGACTTACCTGACAGACATTGGCGTGGAGGAATAGTTCCCTTTACGGCAGACCGTCCTTATATTCTGCTGTCTGCCGTAAGGGACATGTGGCACTGGTTAAAAATTAACGTGATATTTGCGGACAGGCTAACCGCCAAAGCTGAAAGTTAACGATGGATCATAAGAGGTTGGAAATCAGGTAGAATATTATTTCTTCCGTGATTTTATTCGATCACCGAGTAAGCCTAATGAGGTGCCAAACAAAAGTCCGAGTGCCAAATTGTCAAATAGCAATCCGAATATCAGGCCCAGGCTGATACCGATGCATACTTCTTCGGGTATATCATTTTTATTTTTATTAAACATAATGTTTTTCCTTTCTTTTATAAAAAGAGTATACATCATTTACCTGAACAATTATACAGGAATCTGCTGGCGATAAAAATATTTAAAGAATAGCAATAGCTTAAGTTACGTTGATTTATATATTCGACGAGACATAAGTATCGTACGGTATAAGTGGTATAAATTCACTGGATAATTTTGGTTATAATTACTATTGCAATAATCGAACACATGTTCTGTGTTATCGATAACACATGTGGAGAAACTATTCATCAATAATTATTCAGGAGGAAACAATAATGGAAACTTTAAGCAGTGTATATGCTCCCTTTATTGGAGCAAATGGAAATTGGTATGTAGATAATGAAGATACCGGAGTAAAAGCACAGGGGTCGGCAGGTCCGCAGGGACCCGTAGGAGTGAGCGGTGCACAGGGATTAATTGGACCCAAAGGCGAAACCGGTGACAGAGGTCCGCAGGGTATTCAGGGACCGGTAGGTGCAACCGGAGTGCAGGGCTCCAAAGGCGATAAGGGAGATAAAGGTGATACTGGAGAACAAGGCCAGAAAGGTGATATGCCTGAACTTGCCGCAAATTTGCAGGAAGCAGTAGAAGGGAAAGCCCTTGATGCAATAATGGGAAAAGTACTGGACAATAAGATAACGGAGAACACTCAAAGTATAATCGAGATAAATAGTAAATTTTTGCATACGTATGGATTAGCTGTAAAAGGGCCTAAATTCAATGCACATGGAAGTGTTGGATATCGTGTGAAGAATGGTTTTTGTACTGTTAATATGGAGGTGACTCCTACGGAAGCGTTATCGCATACTGATATAGTTTGCAGTGGATTGCCAAAGCCGCCAAGTCTTCATTACATGTGCTTGACTGCGGTGGACGGAAATTATCCTGCAGAGCTTTCAGCGGATGGTACTCTTAGAATTTACTTTCCTACTTTCACGACGCCTTCCAGAATTGATTTCAGTTTTACATATCCTATGGCCGAATAGGCCATAACCAAATTTCCATGTGAATGAATTAGAGCCCAAGAGCCGATAGAGAGCAATCTCTATCGGCTCTTAGGCATATAGGAACACGAAATGCGATGGAAACATAAGAAACATAAATTGAGGTAAGAATTAGATGCCTGCGCCCACTCCCGAAGGGGATTTTTTACCCACCCATATGAAAAGCAGCGCAATGCAGGAACATTTTATGCGCCGCCTTTTCTATAGAGGTTATGATGAAACAATAACAATTACGTTGTGCTTGCAGTTACTAGATTTAGGAATCAAGTAAGAGAGTTATCTCAATGCTATACTATTCTCTCGGACGGATTTGGAAACTTGTTCATTTCCTTAGAAAAGAAATGCACCAACCGGGAATGGGAAAATATTAATCATATTCATAGTAATCAAACCATTCCTGCGTTGTTCTGAAAACAGTGTTGTAGGAATGTAAAGCCGGAGCAAAGATGCTGAACATTTTTAAGTCTGAGCCGCCAATGTTTATAATATTATGCCACATACCGCCTGGAACGATTATCCCGTAACCATCGTGTACCTGTGACTGAATGTTGGGGCAATCGTAGCAGGAACGTATGATGACCAAAGCATCACCTCTCTCAACGTAGAAAAATTGATCTGAGTAATAATGTACATCTAATCCGGTTTCGGAATTAGGGGGTACAGATATAAGGGCAAATTGCATATTTCTGCTGGTCCATTTTGTGGTATAGAAAAGAGTGTTATTTATGATCTCCTGTCGCAGATCGGTCACATAGGGGATTGCGACTTGCCCGAGAGCGCTTTGACTGTCAGTGGATTCTCCAATATTGTTATCCATGTGTTTACTCCTTGGCATTTCTTATAGTATTACTATATGTACCTGGGTATGTAAAGTGTAAAAGTTTGTCGTGAATTAATAGGTTTCAGAGTATGATTTCTATGATGTGATATTCTTTTTTAAATAGTTTTCATTCTGAAAAAACTATGTTATACTTCAAGATGAACTTTAGCGGAATAAAGAGGACGGAGGAATAGGATATGTATTCATTGGATGAAGTAAAGAAAATCGATCCTGAAATCGCGCAGGCGATCGTGGACGAGCAGAACAGACAGAATTCCCATATTGAGCTGATCGCATCGGAAAACTGGGTAAGCGAAGCGGTCATGGCAGCTATGGGAAGCCCGCTTACGAACAAATACGCGGAAGGATATCCGGGGAAGAGATATTATGGCGGCTGCGATTGTGTGGACGTGGTAGAAAATCTTGCAATCGAAAGAGCCAAGGAATTGTTCGGATGTGATTATGCGAACGTACAGCCTCATTCGGGCGCGCAGGCGAATCTTGCGGTTCAGTTCGCAATCTGCGAGCCGGGTGATACCATTATGGGAATGAACCTCGCTCACGGCGGACATTTGACACACGGAAGCCCGGTAAATATTTCCGGTAAATATTTCAATATCGTTCCTTACGGAGTTAATGACGAAGGCTTTATCGATTATGATAAATTGAGAGAGATTGCTTTGGAAACGAAGCCTAAGATGATTATCGCAGGGGCTTCGGCGTACGCGAGAACTATTGATTTTAAGAAATTCAGGGAAGTGGCGGACGAGGTTGGCGCAGTGCTCATGGTGGATATGGCTCATATCGCAGGACTTGTAGCGGCAGGGCTTCATCCCGATCCGATTCCATATGCTGATGTAGTGACGACTACAACTCATAAGACACTTCGTGGTCCCAGAGGCGGCTTGATTCTTTGCAATCAGGAGGCTGCCGACAAATATAATTTCAATAAGGCGATATTCCCGGGAATTCAGGGCGGTCCCCTTATGCACGTTATTGCGGCAAAAGCGGTATGCTTTAAAGAAGCTCTTTCGGAGGATTTTAAGAAATATCAGCAGGCGGTAGTGGACAACGCGCAGGCGCTTTGCGGCGGACTCCTAAAAAGAGGCATCAAGATAGTATCCGGCGGAACGGACAACCATCTCATGCTGGTAGACCTTACGAACTTCGACTTGACCGGCAAAGCGGTAGAGAAATGGTTGGATGAGGCACATATCACGGCCAATAAGAATACGATACCCAACGATCCTAAATCTCCCTTCGTAACAAGCGGTGTCCGCCTTGGAACCCCGGCGGTGACTTCCCGTGGCATGAATACGGAGGATATGGACCAAATCGCGGAGGCAATTGCACTGGTAATCAAGGGCGGAGAAGAGAAGATACCGGAAGCGAGAGCGATCGTTCAGAAATTGACAGAAAAATACCCACTAATTTAATATCAATTAAAACAGAAGAACTGGGTTAATAACCCAGTTCTTCTGCGATAAGATACACTTTGATGCGGCCTTTTATGCCGCTGCGGCGGGTGACGACGATCTGACTGCATATGCAGTCGTTTGAAAAACAGTCGCCACAATGTCCGGTTGCGTTACAGGGCGTCTTTTTATCGAGGCGCTTGGTATTAGCCGGGGCGGCAATATTGCGGGTACGCCTGACTCCGTCCGGCACGTCTGTAACAAGCTTGTTCATGCCCGCTAACACGATAACATTTTCGGGTCCGAAAATTAAAAATGAAACACGGTTACCACGGCCGTCGATGTTGATTAGTTCGCCTTGAAGGGTGATGGCATTAGTGCTCATCAGGTAATAATCGGCGAGCATTGTCTGAGCATATAGTTTGCGTTTTTCCTCATCGGGAACGGCGTCTCTGTCCAGCAAAGAATAATTTTCTTTTCCGATTCTGTCTATGAGGCCGGCTTCTTTTATTGTTTCACTTCCGCCCCAGGAAATCACGCTGTGTTCTGGAATAGAAGAAATGATTGCCTCTACGCAGGAAGCGGAATCTTCAAAAAAATAACCATCCATGTTCCTTTTTGCTAAATTTTTAATGATACTTTCCGCTGCCGATGCAAAGGCAGCTTGTTTGTGTGTCATATGTTTACCTCCTTGTTTGGTCAACTATGAATTCGGATAGCCCACGCCGAAAGCAGTGCCGAGGGAAAGGCAGACAGACATGGGATGCCTGGAATATCCTGCAGCCATTGCCGTGCCATCGTGTACCATCGTAAAATAATAATCCTTGTTATATGCTTCCTTCAGATAACCGGAAAGATAATCCGCATAATTTGAAGCAATCAGGCGCAGTTTGCCGTAACCGCCCCGGTTGGCGATGACTCCGTCCTTTACGTAATTGGCGATGCTCAGGATGATGTGGGGATGGATGGTCAGTCCCAGCGCTTCCACTTCCCGGATAGTTTTTGCAATGGTTTCCAGAAAATGATTGTTTAAGAGGCCCGCTTCTTTTTCCTCTATAGAAGGATCTTTAATATCCCATTCTACATGCTGCGACAAGGTCTTTTCCAGAACTATGATGTCTTTGATCTGCTCATTTTCCATAGTAACGTAACAGCGTTTGATAAAGCTCTGTCCGTAGTCGAATATGAGGTTGACCTGGAACTGGGGACTTTTTTCCAGATACGCCGCACAGCCTCGAAGGCCCGCATAGGTGGAATCCTTGCCAAGAACGATACGGTAGGGAACCTTATTGGAGCTGGTAAAGACTTCTTCCATATAATGCTTTAATTGTTCTCCCAAGGGGGGACTGGCTAATCCTCCAACCAGAATGATTTGCTGTAAGCTGCGCCAATAATTCCAGTGCTCGTCGGTCCAGTCACTGCGAACTCTTCTGTTTTCGGGAGAGCCTTCCTTTAAGCAAAGAAGAATGACGGCCAGCCGCTCGCCGAAGAGCTTTAGGATCCTGTGAGCCTCTGAGGAAACTGTGGGACTTTCGCTCTCCAGGCAGGTCTCCAGGTAGATCGGGAGGGATTTCTCCTCAAGTGTTGAGATATCTATTTGTAAGTTCTCCGCGGAGTTTTTGATTTCCTTTATCAATAAATCGGTAGAAAAAATATCCTGTGCGCTTTTGCCGGAAAGGTCCTGGGTTACGGAACAGTCGGGCATCTTGGCGATAAGTAATTTGTTGACAGAGGCATTCGGTGTAAGAATGCCTTCTATTAAAAAAGGGTTATAGATGGTGTTTTCCTCCTTTGAAGGATTTTGAGTTATATTTATATTATACTCGATATGAAGGCGGCTGCAAGAGAAAGAATGTGAGAATGAGATAAAATGGCGAATTTTGGGAGGGTTATTAAGGATAAATGATTTATAAAAGATATAATAGTTGTTAATTCATAGAAAACAATGATAAAAATGTAACAATTTACCATAAAAGGATATATAATGAAAAAATATAAAATATTTTGATTAAATGTGTTGACAAATGTGGACTTGTATCATATAATGTAAACATAACAAAAGAAATTAGTACAGATAAAATACAAAAGAAAGCGAGGTATAGACCACCGAAAGCATTAATTTTAAGGTACAAAAGAAATAATTTACACAAGAGAAAGTAGTCGAGTACATAAGAAAAGGTAGCGCAGGACATAAGATAAAATTATTGAAGTTATCTTCGATAAAGACTTATCAACCGTTACAGTACGGTAGTACGAAAGAAAAATGGAAAGAGTACGAAAGATAAAAAATGAAAATTGGAGGTATAGACCATTGTATAGTATAGTTTAGAAGAGGGTATTGATCTTGATGATCGGTATCCTCTTCTAAGTTGTGTTTTGTTTTTGTCGAAAATGAAAAAATTATGGAAAAATCTGAATAAATAGGTTATGATAGGCTATATACATCAAGTTGGAGTGGAATATGAGAGACAATAGTAATGATTTCGATGAAAGAAGAGAATATAGGAGAAAGAGAAGAATCCGCAATCAGGTGATATCTTATGTTTGCGTGGTAATCTTTTTTGCTGCGGTGATTACGGGAGCAGCTATCGGGATTCGTACTCTTACTAAGAATATGTCGGAGAAAAAGCAGGCGGAGGAGCTGGCGGCACAGCTTGAGGAGATTTCCAATCAAGAGGAAGTGGCGGTGGAGCCTCCTGAGACGGTTAGCGAAGAGCCGGCGGAAGAGGTAGACTGGCTGGAGGAAATGGTGGAAACCTGCATCGCGGAGATGCCTTTGGAGGATAAGGTGGCAGGTTTGTTCATGATAACGCCGGAAGCTCTTACCGGTGTGAGTCAGGCGATTAAAGCCGGAGATGGCACGAAGGATGCTTTGAATCAGTATGCGGTGGGCGGGCTTATATATTTCAGTCAGAATATTAAGGATAAGGATCAGTTGACGGAGATGCTGTCAAATACGTCCAGTATGAGTAAATATCCCTTATTTCTTGCTGTGGATGAAGAAGGCGGTTCGGTAAGCAGGGTTGCCGAGAGTAAGATTGAAGTTTCAAAAGTTTCGGATATGGCAACTGTTGGAGCTTCGGGCGATACGATGGAAGCATATAATTCGGGTTCCACGATTGCATCTTATCTTTATGAGCTGGGATTCAATGTAGATTTCGCTCCTGTAGCGGATGTGGTAACAGATGCGGAGACTTCGGTGATCGGCAATCGATCCTTCGGCAGCGATCCTACGGCTGTAGGAGGTATGGTAGCGGCTATGGTGGGAGGTCTTCAGGATGCGGGAGTAAGCTCTTGTCTGAAACATTTCCCCGGAATCGGAGGAACGGTAGAGGATACACATGACGGAATGGCTTCTGTTGAAAAGAGCCTGGAGGACATGAAGGCATCTGATTTCGTCCCCTTTCAGTCCGGAATTGAATCGGGAGCGCATTTTGTTATGGTAAGCCATGTGTCGGCCCCCGGTTTAGTGGGTGATAATACGCCATGTTCCTTGTCGGATAAGGTGATAACGGATGTTCTTCGTGGGGAACTGGGGTATAATAGAATCGTTATAACGGACGCTATGAATATGGCGGCAATAACGGAATATTATGGTTCCGATGAAGCGGCAGTTATGGCAATCAAGGCGGGTGCGGATATGATTCTTATGCCCGAGGATTTTCAGACAGCATACGATGGAGTTCTTGCAGCGGTGAAGGACGGAGTAATTGCAGAGGAACGCATTAATGAATCTCTTAAGAGAATCTATAGAGTAAAATACAGAGACAGGGTGGAGCAGAGTAACGTTTCCGAGGAGGAAGCGACAATGAGTGAAGGCGACGGGGCAGGAGATGAAGGTGACGCTGCCGGTGATGCAGGAGAAGAGCAGTTGACGGAACAGCCGGCGGATGCGGCTGAATGATGAAGCCATGCGTTACTGTGAACAGAAACCACAAGGCAAAGATAGAAAAGAAAAATTAATTGACAAAGAAATAAACTTATAGTATATTATTACTTGCCCGTCGTTGGTGGGCAGTAATGCGCGAGTGGCTCAGTTGGTGGAGCACGACCTTGCCAAGGTCGGGGTCGCGGGTTCGAGTCCCGTCTCGCGCTCTTTAATAAATACAGTAAAATAGCGGTTTCCGAGGTTTTCGGGAGTCGCTATTTTTGTTTGAAAGCTGGATATGAATTATAATATTTAAAAGATATCAATAATATTTTGTTGGCACCCAATCTTCGAACATCTTAAAATTAGTATCATGTGGAAAGAACGGGGGCGCAATGGTCACAGACATTTTTAAATCAATATTCCCAACATTGTAGACGTTGTTCCACGTTCTGGCCGGAATAAATATAGAAAACCCGCTATAGGCTCGTGCCTGAAAATCAAGGGATTCGCGAATTGTCCCCATAGCCACGGAAGCGAGTCCTTGTTCGATGTAATATATCTGGTCGAAATTTATAAACATATCTAAACCGGATTGGCCGCTAACCGGAATCGTCATAAGCCCCATTTGCATATAGAGACCAGTCCAACGGGTAGTAAAAAAGTTAGTATTGTTTAGGACATCCTGTCTTAGATTTGTCACAAACGGATTAGGGCCCTGGTGGATGCTGTTTGAGCTATTGGGAAAGCCTCCGGTATATATATCCATATTGTTACTCCTTGAGAGATTAGATATAGTATTATATGAGGCGGCTGCAATGAGTTATGTAGGATTACCTATTAAACGAGGTAAATTCTTTTACCTAAAAATCGCTGGATAATTTTAGTAGTATTCACTATTGCAATACTAGAACATATGTTCTATATTACTGCTACCACATGTGAGATACTATCAACTAATTATTCAGGAGGAAACAATCATGGAAAATTTAAACAGCGTATATGCTCCCTTTATCGGAGCGAATGGAAATTGGTATGTAGATAATGAAGATACTGGCGTAAAAGCCCAGGGCCCGACAGGACCACAGGGGCCGTTAGCGCAGGGATTGATTGGTCCCAAAGGCGAAACTGGCGATAGAGGGCCTCAGGGTATTCAGGGACCGGTAGGCGCGACTGGCGCGCAGGGTCTCAAAGGGGATAAGGGAGATACTGGCGAACAGGGACCGAAAGGAGATACGCCGGAGCTTGTGGCAAATTTGTCGACAACCGTAACGGGAAAGGCGCTGGATGCAACGCAGGGCAAGGTATTAAGCGATAAGATAAAAGCAAACACGGATAGTATCAATGCACTAGATGTCAAATTGGGTAGTAAGGCGGGACTAAGTCTAAATAAATATAGTGACACCCAATCTGTTACTAAAAACACTGAGGTAAATGCTTCGACTTTTGTTAATGCTCATTTTATGGCAAATGCCAATACAGATGTTAATTCAAGCGCAAGGGCATGCTATGCATTTCACAATGCTGGGTTTAATGGCGGCGCGTTATATCTTGACATTGATGGCTCACTAAAATTTATAAGCAATATGGGGGCTAAATTTAAAATCAGTATGTCGCAGATCGACTAGCTATCAAAGATTAAATAAGAGGATATGGAATCAGAGAGCCGGTAGGGAACAATCCTTATCGGCTCTTAAATTTGAAAGTTGGATATGAATTATAATACTTAAAAGATATCAATGATATTTGGCGGGTACCCAATCTTCAGCATTTTCAAAGTTAGTATTGTATGGAAGAAAGGGAGGCGCAATGGTTAGAAACATTTTTAAGTTATTATTACCGATATTAAGGATATTGTGCCAGGTTCCGGACGGAACAAATATAGAAAACCCACTTTGAGCTTGCGTGCGAAAATTAAGGTATTCCCGACTCATGCCCATAACAACCAAAGCAGTACCCTGTTCAATGTAATAAAACTGATCTGAATTTATAAGCATATCTAATCCGGCTTCGCCATTAACCGGAATCGCCATAAGCCCCAACTGCATATATCGGCCAGTCCAACGGGCAGTAAAAAAGTTGGTATTGATCATGACATCTTGTCTTAGATTTGTTACAAACGGATTAGGTCCCTGATTGATGCTGTTTGAACTGCTGGGAAAACCGCCGGTATATATATCCATATTGTCACTCCTTGAGAGATTAGATATAGTATTATATGAGCCGGTCGCCTTAAGTTATGTAGGATATTAATATCTTTGAAAGGTATTATATCATATGCCCGGCGCTTTCTCCTCCGCATACAAGTAAGCGGCGCCCGGGAATATCTCTGGCGCCGCTTTATTGTAAGCGTCAAATATGTCGGTGTATATTTTTCTATTTTTATTTGTGAGATAATGTCTCTAATTCTAAAAGTCTTAAGGAACTTAAGTACCTTAAGGGATTGGAGATTTATCTATGGATCACTTAACC
>JAEYJO010000010.1 GCA_023408815.1 Bacillota bacterium
TTTGCCATCCGGCTTCCTTCAGATTCGTAGTCACCCACGACACCCTTGCCATTGGCTATGTCCTTCCCACTACCGGGCGGACTCGGGACTTACACCCGTTGAAACGTACGCCCGCCGGGCGCACTACGAAAATGGGACCTGCTATTCGCAGATCCCATCTATCTTAACCCCTTTACATGAAAAAGACGCTTGCCTCTTAAATTACTATGCTTCTATGTCCTTGTTAATAAACTCTTTTCTAACACTTTCTGGCATTTCTACTTCGTGAAGTAATACGGGTACACTCTTTCCAACAGTATTTTTTACCGTATTACATGCTAAGTCCATAACCTTACTTGCTATCATTTTTTCAGTTCTTTCTTTCATTCCCATACCCCTTTCTATCACAGTATAAAAAATGTTAACCAACTATGAATTATTATAGTTAAATTTTTATCTTTTGGTTAAATATTGCAATGAACGTTCAATTTTTTGCATTTTACGTCAAAATTATCCATTTTTCCCTAAATTATCTTTACTCTACTAGGTTAAAATGATATGATTATATACGTTGAAATCCGTTATACTTCTTAAGATTTCATTATATCAGGGGGAAATTTCATGAATTTTGATTCAACATTTATTTTAGTTTCATTAATTAATTCATTTATAATAATGGTATCAATGACCAACCTTCTTATTTTTCCTCCACATTTAATCAATAAATTGATTGTTTATTTTTACATATTGCTATGTCAGTTATTTTTTGCTCCTCAACTCGGACAATACATCATAATTTTTACGATTGGCGGAGCAGTATTGATTATTGCTGCCTCTAATAAACATTTAGTTTTGAATTCTTTATTTGCTTTAATGGGCTATTTAGTTGCCATATTTATTAATTACATATTAATCTCTATTTTAAATTTCTTTAAATTTACTGTTTCAGATTTATATTCACAGAATCATTATCTTCTCACCTTCGTAATCATAAATACTATTATTACATATATTGTTTCAAGATATTTAGGCGAGTATTTGAGACTTTTATATGATCAACACAAGCTTATATTCTCCAAAGAAGTACTACTTCTTTTTATATCAGAAGTTGTAGCTTGTACATTAATTTTTGCTTACAATATTATTCAAGGAGAACGGGAAGGTTATCCTTCTGAAATTGTTTATTTTAATACAATACTTTTTGGTACTTTCTTTATTATTACCTTCATCATTTTCTTTTTCAGTCTCCGCATCATGTACAAGAATCAAGAGCTGGAATTTATTAAGCAACAGAAGCAATCCTTGGAAGAGTACGTAAAGAAAATAGAAGATTTATATCAAGATACCCGCATTTTCAAGCATGATTATATAAATATACTTTCCACCATGCAATATTATATCGACGACGATGATATAGATAATTTGAAGGTGTTTTTCAGATCGAAAATCCTTCCCAGCAGCGAAGCTCTCAGGAACAAGGAATCTATTATCGGCAAGCTCAGCAACATTAAGGTTTTGGAGCTGAAGAGCATTTTATATGCCAAGTTGATTTCTGCCATGAACCAAAAGCTGAACATTACTTTGGAGATTCAAGAGGAAATAAGTTCCATATCCATGGATACCTTGGATTTATCCACTGTAATAGGCGCTTTCATGGATAACGCTATCGAAGCTGCAAAAGCATCCGAGGAAAAAAAGCTTCTTATTCTTCTTATTTATAACGAAGAATCTGTGACTATCGTTATTTCGAACTCGGCTCCCTCCATCGATATCAAGCTGGATGCCATTTACGATAAGGATGTCACATATAAAGAAGGTCATAGCGGACTCGGTCTTTACAGCTCCAACAAAATATTAGATAAATACAGCAACGTAATTCACTCGACCAATTATAACTATAATATTTTTACGCAAACGCTGGAAATATGCACGCAGCACAATACTGAAGAGGTGTATTCGACTTGATTCCTATTTACTTATGCGAAGATGATAAATTCCAATTAGAATGCTGGAGAAAAATAATTAATAATACCATTCTCATTAATGAGTGGGACATGAAAATAAAAGCAGCTACCGATGCCCCCTGTGATTTATTAAGATTGGTGAATAAAAGCAAGCCGGAAAATGCGGTTTATTTTCTGGACATCGACTTAAAAAACAGCATGAATGGAATTCAGCTCGCCGCCGAAATCAGGAAATATGATCCGAGGTCGTTTATCATCTTCATTACAACGCATGAGGAAATGGCACTTAATACCTTCAAATACAAAGTCGAACCGCTGGGATATATAATAAAAGAAGCCCCTGATTTCAAAGATCAAATCAAGGACTGCCTTCAGAACGTTTGTGAAAAGTATCATGTACCTAACAATCCGGTAACGGATGTGTTGACTATCCGCATGGAAAGTAAACTGTTGATCATTCCCTATGATGAGATTTATTATATCGAACCTTCTACTCAGTCGCATCGGGTACGGCTTCACAAGGATCATGAAATATTGGAATTTTCATCCTCGCTCACCGATATTAAGTCGAAGTTGGATAAACGGTTTATGATGTGTCATAAATCATTTATCGTGAACTGCAACCATATTTCCAGAGTGGACAAGAAAACATATACCGTTCACTTTAAGAACGGAAAAACATGCCCTTGTTCCGTCCGCTTATGCAATCAATTGTGCGGCCGGCTCGCCGAGTTGTAGAAGCTTAACTCTTTTTAATGAACTCGGCACTGCATTTGGGACACCGGATTGCAATTTTGCCTTTGCCTTTTGGCACTCTTATTTTCTGCCTGCAATCAGGACATTTATATATGTGATGAGTCTTTCTTTGACTCATCGCATTTTTTTGTTTTAAAAAAAATTTTCGGATTCCCGCCGTATATTTCAGAAATGCCTGATTTTCCGCATAGCGCCGCGTATAATTTCTGGAAAGCATACGGAAATAAGAGTAAATCAGCACCGCTAACGCTATTCCATATAGAAAATTCCACCTTGTAAATAGCGATACAATCATTGCCACCAAGGCACCTGCAAGTAAAAATCTGTTCAGGGAATCCGGCCCGTAGGAACCGTATCTCCCCTGCATAAAGCGCATTAACTTCTCTCTCACAATCGTTGCTCCAATCCATAATTTTCCGTTTATAATAGCCTTGATATTTATTCTAAAGATTATGCGCTAAAATGCAATAAAACGATTCACAAATTTTCATTAAAAAAGGCTAAACTTAAAACATCGCCACTTGACCTAAGCCTAACGCACAGGCGACAAGGTACAAAAGCAGTATATGAACCGGATAAAAAGCGTAGAAGAGCCATTTAATATTCCAGCCTCTTTCTCCATTATATTTATGTATAGGAATCAATACCAAGAAAGCCGTTATCTCGGTAACCGACATCACCGTAAGGGTAGTGCATCCCAGACCTGCCGACAAAGTCTTCCTGTTTCTGAAGAAGTACATAACCGCTATCGTAAGAACGCCGAAGGCGCTGTAATCCGTCTGCATAAATACTGCTGCACCCATCCCGGCAACCAGAACGAGCACACTTAAGATGGCTTTTAGAATCTTATTCCATTCAGCTTTCTCCCCTATGAAGCGCAATCCTATCATAACGAGTAGTCCGAAAAGAAGAGTGAAGAATACATTCTGATATCCCCAATAGAAAAATGTTCCTTTAAAGCCGAGGTCGAAGGGTATCTCAGAAATTAAAGCGAACAAGAATAATCTGCTCGCATATTTTTTTATATCATGCGTATGCTCAAAGCCCTCTATCAACAAAAAACAGAAGATGGGGAAGCCCAGCCGGCCCACCAGCCGCAGTACAATATCGGCAACATAAAGTGCCATATTCTGCTGCATGAAATATGCGGCGGAACTAACGTCCATGATGGAGCCCAATCCCTCGCTTATCATCATTCTTTCCAATATAATGGCTCCCGTATGATCGATGAACATGACGATAATAGCAATCAGTTTAATGGTGCTTCCCGTAATTCCTTTTTTCTTAGGCATAATACCTGTTGTGGATACATTCTCCATAATTATCTTCCTCTTCCTTAATCCGCATATTCCTATACTATGACTGATATTGCCAGCTTATTAAACAATAAATTAAATAACAATATATAGCATATAAATATTCATCGGATTTGTCAATCTTTTGTCAATACGTCGCCTTCAGTCTCTGTGCGTATTTTCTTTTATATTGGAGAGGGAATTATTGAAGTTTGTCGTTTTTTCTTATTTTGCTTTGGGATATTCGGTGCAAAGAAGTCTATAAGGGGGCTCATCTTCTTCAATTGCAGGAAATCGTCCCATTTCTTCATAAAAGCGGTTATCAGAAGTATCATCGTTGCACATGGAAACTTCCCCGATCAACACATCTCCTGTTCCTTTTTTCACATCGAAATCATGATATTGATGAGGCCATAAAGTAATGCTTTCTCCCGGCCGCAGTTCTACTCCTGTTCCTGCCTTAACATAGTAGGATCTCCCGTCCGAGTTAACCAATACATCGCCGTCATCAAACGTTCCGTCCCCCTTATCATTATATACATGTATAATCAGTGTTCCGCCGCCCCGGTTAATGATGTCTTCACTTTTTGTCCAGTGAAAGTGCATGGGAGAATGCTGTCCCTCTTTGAGCATCAATAACTTTTCGGCATAAACCTTTTTATATTTCTTATTTTTTTGATTCCCGTTTCTTAAAGTGATCAGCGCAAAACCTACCTCTTCCCAATTACCCAAGCCATAATCCGTAATATCCCATCCCAGCATATTATCTCTGATTTCATCGTACTGCGCACTCTTATCCGCCCACTCTTCCGGTGTCCAGCCGCAAAAAGGGGGCAACTCAAAACCATGCTTTTTAATTAGCTTTTCCATATATTTAATACTATTATTTATTTCCGACCGTTTCATCTTCCTTTTCCTCCATTGAATGAAAATATGATATATTATCAGAAAGCATCTGGGAGAGTCCGAATATTTTTTTTGTCAGCTCGACCATTTGATTTACGGAATTCTCCATATCGATAGACACCTTCAGCGTATTTTCCGAATATCCGGCATTTCTGCCTGATTCCTGAAGCAGAAGAGCCATATCGGCACCAAGACATTCCTTTGTACCGCTTATCTCACCTATATCGTTTACCAGCGCCTTTACATTTTTCGCCAATACCATGATATTTTTTTCTAGCTCATCAAAAATAGCCTTGGTACTGTTTACACCTCTTACTTGATTCTCCATGGCACTATTCACGTCTTCCATAACCTGAACCGAGGTCTGGGTCTCGTGAATCAGATTCATGACAATCTGCTCTATCTTTTTTGCCGAAACCGTGGACTGATCGGCTAATGATTTAATTTGCGCCGCAACAACAGCAAATCCCTTACCCAGTTCTCCCGCTCTTGCCGCTTCTATACTGGCATTTAACGACAGCAGGTTGGTTTCCTCCGAAATATTTGCAATCAATGTTGTCGCTTCTTTAATTTCATGAGCAGATTGGTTGGTAATATTCGTCTGGCTGGAGATAGTGTTTATGGAGAGCAGCGAATCCTTTGTTATAGCTTCCAGTTCATTTAAGATTGTTCTCGTCTCTTTTCCCAATTCAAAATTTTTTTCAGATAAGGCTCCTATACTCTCTATGCTCTGCAGTGAGCTATCGATATGCCGGTTCATTTCCCGCATGCTTTCATCTGCATTCCGTATCGTATTTACCTGGGCGTTAGCCGACTCCTGTATGTCCCGGCTGGAAGAAAGCATCTTGTTTGCCGTACCTTTTGTGGCATCCGAAGCTTCCTGCATCTTGTCAGATACTTTATGCAGGATATTCGCCTTTTCCTTGATAGAGGAGATTACCTCCTTCATTTTTTCCTGCAATTTTTGAGTGTCCTTGGATAAATCACCGATTTCATCCTTTCTGTTTCTGATAAGCGCCGTTTTCAGTTCCAGATCTCCATTTGACAAGCTGTTCAGACAATCTCTGGCTTTTGTTAAATCCTTCAGCGTAGATTTTACAAACACAATGGAAAGAAGACAGAAAAAAACGAGTATAGCAGCTATCATTCCCATATTGGCATAGATAGCCGTACGAACAAGAGTCTGCATGCGTTCCACACCGCGCACAGCAACCAGCGCTCCTGCCACTGCGCCCGATTCCGGCTGTTTGATCGGTATTGCGCAGGCATGATATTGCTTTCCCCCTATTTCGACCTTCTTCACAAAGATTTCCTTCTCCTCCTGATATACCCGGGCAATCATCTGCTTTACATTCTCAAAATCATCCAGCCTGTTCTCTCCTCCATCCTTCATAGAAGTAACAATAGGATTCTCCCCAAAGTAAAATATAATATCAATACCTGTACTATCCTTTAAACTGTCGAGCAAAGATGCGGAAGCCGACACGTTAAAGTTCATTCCCCTCCAGACATTTCCGTCCTCTTTCAGAGCATAGTCTCCATACCCCTGCGTGCTGTAGAGATTAGATGCGGAAATTGCAACCGTTCTAAGTCCCTCCTCGATTTCCTGATACAAGCCTTTAGAAAATTGCACCTGGCTGATGAGCAGCGAAAATATGCTCGTCACTACGATCGGCACTATGGATAATATTAGAATTTTCCCTCTCATTTTCATGAAACATCACCTTTTGTTTCTCCGATTGAAAATACGGGCTATCCCTATATGAGATAACCCGTATCCATTTCATTGCACTTTGAAGTAATTACAGTCCCTCTTTGGTAATAACGGAAACTCCCGTATCCGTAACAGCTCCGCCGAAGCTTTCTCCGCCAAGTACCGCTACTGCTGCCTTCAAGCCTTCATAACCCATTACATCAGGATTCTGTGCCATAGTAGCCAGTAAGTATCCGTCTTTGATCAAAGATAAAATAGTATCGGATTTATCAAAGCCTACGCCGACTACATCATCGCCTGCTTCCTGAATGGCATTGCCGACTCCGGTAGTGGAACCTTCATTAGCTCCGAAAATACCAACGCAACCGCTTGTGATGTAATTTGCCGCAATGTCCTTGGATTTCGCTGCATCACCTTCGCTATACTGGGTTTCGAGAATCTCGAAATCAGAGCCTTCGAAAGCGGAACGGAAGCCGGTTTCACGAGCCACGCAGGATGCCGTAGCCGCATTTACATTGACAACGCCAATTTTACCGGAGGTTATCCCTTTATCCGTAAGCGCCTTTAACATTTCATCGCCTGCTGTTTTTCCTGCTGCCTGATTATCTGTTGCAAAGGTAACTTCACCTTCAAAATCAGCCGCTGAATCCACATAGATGATTTTTACTCCGGCTGCAACCGCCTCTTCCAAAGCTGCCGTAACTGCATCCGGTCCGTTCGCTGCCAAAAGAATTGCATCCGCATTGTCCGCTACCGCATTATTGATACACTCGATTTGTTTTGCGTCATCCTTAACATCCGGCGCGAGCCACTTGTACTCAACGTTTCCAAGCTCATCTGCCGCTTTTTTGCATCCGGCATCCACATTCACCCAATGCTGATCCATCTGATCCATCGTAATCAGATAAACCTTGTAGCTCTCTGCTGCCGCAGTTTCCTCGGGCGCAGCCTCTTCAGCCGGTGCCTCCGCAGTCTCCTCTGCTGCCGGTGCCGTACTCGTTTCTGCCGCAGGGGCAGTTTCCGTGCTTCCGCAGCCAGCCAGCATGGATGCTGCGACAACGACGCTCAATAATACACTGCATAATCTTCTCTTCATTTAATATCCTCCCTTATGAAATATTTGGTTTGTATGATAAAGCAAATGCTTTTATCCTTTTTTGGTTTTTCTCGGCTTACCCGTTCTGACAACTACATCGAGCAAAACGGAAACTACAACGATAATACCGATGACTATATTCCGAATGGCTACAGGTGCTCCCGCAAACTGCAGACCGTTTTGCAGAACCCCCCATATTGCCGCTCCGATAACGGTGCCTAGCAATATTCCCTGTCCGCCTAAAGTACTTACGCCACCAATAACGGAAGCTGCTACCGCATACATTTCGTACATATTTCCCGCATCCATAGTACCCATTCCTGATGTAGCACAAATGATGAGTCCTACTACGCTGGCACAGAATGCGCTGACAATATATGCTTTGGTCGTAGTTCCTACAATACCTACACCGGACAGCTTGGCGGCCTCTACATTACTGCCGATTGCGTAGATATGTCTTCCCGTACGGGTCTTGCTGAGCAGAAAGTTGAAAATGAGCCACAGAATAATGGATATCCAAATGGTATTGTACAGGCCTAACGTTTTTCCATAGTAGAAAAAGTCTCTGAAGCCTTTTGCCGCATCACCGATGGAATCCGTATTATAGTTATTATTTACGATCTGGGCGATACCTCTCGCTATTGTCATGGTACCCAGCGTAGCGATAAAAGGCGGCAGCTTGCATTTTGCAACCAGCTGGCCGTTCACAACTCCCACCAGCAGACAGCAGAAAATAGTTACCAGGACCGCGGCCCATGGATTCAGGCCCTTGGTCATAAGAGTTGCTGAAATCATACAGCTCATGCCCACCACCGAGCCGATAGAAAGGTCGATGTTTCCCGTTATCAGCACATAGGACTGACCGATACCGATTAGTATGATCGGGGCGATCTGCCTCAGCAGATTCCCTATATTTTTAGAGGAAGCAAAGGTTGGATTCAAGATACCGAATACAATGCATAATACAATTAAACCCACCGTTACGGTCAATACCTGCCCCATTCCCCTTACCGCCATCATTCTTCTTAAAAAATTCTGTCTGTTTTCCATTTTAACAGTTATGCTCCTTTCAAATTATGCTTCTGCCGCAACCTTTTTTTCAAAGCTGGTTGCATACTTCAGGATAGCGTCTTGGGTTGCTTCTTCCGTAATCATTTCTCCAGTTATCTTGCCGTCGCACATTACGATAATTTTATCTGAAATCCCCATAACTTCGGGCATTTCTGAGGATACGAACAACACTCCGATTCCTTGCTTTTTCAATTCATTCATCAGATTGTAAATCTCGACCTTTGCGGCAACATCGATTCCTCTTGTTGGTTCATCGAAAATAACTACCCGGGAATTTCTGGCAAGCCATTTGCCTACTACTACCTTCTGCTGATTTCCTCCCGAAAGGCTTCCCGCATTTACTTCCATATTGGGAGTCTTTATTCTCAGGTCGCTTACCGCTTTTTGTGTCATTGCCTTTTCTTTCTTCCGATTCACTATCCCCAATTTATCGCATATAATATCAAGATTCGGAAGGGCGATGTTCTCCTTTATGCTCAGCTTAGTGCATAATCCATCCTTTTTTCTGTCTTCCGGCGCAAGAACGATACCCGCTTTGATCGCATCCATCGGCTTATTTATCGTAATAGACTTGCCGTCTAAGATAATCTCTCCCGATTCTTTTGCGTCCACCCCGAAAATCGCTCTCGTGGTCTCCGTTCGTCCGGCACCCATCAGGCCTGCAATTCCTACGATTTCCCCTTCGTACAGTTCAAAGCTTACGTCCCGCACCATTTTGCCCGCATTAAGGTTTTTTACCTCAAATATCTTTTTTCCCTTTTTACATGAAACTCTCGGAAACTTTTCTTTAATTTCACGGCCCACCATATTGGCTATTATTTCTTCGAGATTGGTATCCGCATAATTCACACTCGTTATGTACTGTCCGTCCCTGAGAATGGTTACCCTATCCACGATATGCTGCAGTTCCTCAAGTCTGTGGGAAATATATACGATTGCACAGCCTTCCGATTTCAATTGCCTTATGATACGGAACAAGTCGTCAATCTCCTTCGACGTAAGGGCGCTTGTCGGTTCATCCATTATCAGTATCTTAGCGTTTGTGGAAAGTGCCTTTGCTATCTCCACCATCTGCTGCTTCGATACTGCAAGGTCTCCTACAATAGTATCAGGAGAAATATCCATATTCAGCTTATCCAATATACTTTTGGCCTGCTTTTCCATCTCCTTGTCTGAGAGAATACCCGATTTTGTTTTTTCCCTGCCCAGGAAAATATTTTCCGCTACCGTTAAGTGGGAGCACATATTCAGCTCCTGATGTATGATGGCAACTCCCAGCTCTTGTGCCTTTTTAGGAGACATATCGTGCACTTCTTCCCCAAAAACCTTAATCGTTCCCGAATCCTTTTCATAGATGCCGCTCAGAATCTTCATAAGAGTAGATTTACCAGCCCCGTTTTCACCCAGCAGCGCAAGCACTTCGCCGGCCTTCAAGTTGAAGCTTACATTATCCAAAGCTAATACACCCGGGAAGCCTTTACTTACTCCGCTTACTTCAACGATATATTCTCCCATTCCATTCACCTTTCATTTTAACTATATCGTATTTGCCTCACTACTTTTTATGTAACAGGATCGCTTTCCTATTGCATAAAAAAAGTATAACACCCGCTACAAATTGGTTGTAGGGGTGTTTCTTTGGAATAAGGGGGTCATCCTTTTGGTTTTTATATGCTTATTTCAATACTGCCGAAGGCGTCCGGCAGATACTCCTGCGTTATCGTTCCATCCTCTAACAGCAGCAGCTTATCCGCTACGAATAAAGAATCCGAAATCGTAACGGCTAAGATGATAACGGCGATTCCTTTCCTCTTAAGAGTTCTTATCAGGTGAATAATATGCCTTCGAACGTACATATCCGCATTAGAAAACGGCTGAACGATGAAAACTACCTTGGGGTTCAATAAATGAATCCGGTAATAAACGATATTATAGAGAGATTTCTTATCCAGAGTCCTGATATCCGCCACGTATACTTCTTCTCCCAATTCTTTATAATATTCTCTTTGAATACTCTTCTTAACATTCTCGGTTATTCTTACGTGGGGAGTTTTAAAATCCAGCAGAAAGCTCAGATTGTCTATGTAGCTCATATCATAAAACAGCATGGTTTCGATAGCCTGGCTTTCAATAATACCGAAATTGACCTTTCCCTTCTTTCTGAGGTTCTTCTTATCTATCATTTCTCCGCTTATGTCTATGAAACCGGCTTCCAGTTCTTTTTCTCCGCTCAGACAGGAGATAAGATCCTGCTGGGATCTTTTGCTTTTGTCGTACAGTACCACGCATTCTCCCGGTCGCATACTAAACGTCAGATTATGTAAGTCTTCCGTAGTAATATCGTGAAAATAAATGGCACCGCCGTTTTCTTCAGAAGTCTTCTTATCCTTGTCCTCGAACGAAATAGTATAAGGAATCACATTTTCGTCCTTCATATCTTTCTTATCGAATACCTTAATGACCTTGCCGTCCTTCATAAATGCCGCTCTGTTACAGAAGGGGAAAACCTCCTCGTGATGATTTCCGAGGTATAGAACCGTATATCCCTTATGAGCGGCCTTAACCAGCAGCTTTTTGAAATTATCCAGATCCTTCGTACTCAAAACGTTGCTGATGTCATCCACCATGATCAGCCTGGTTCCTTGGATAATAGCCTTCAATACCTCGACGACGCACCTCTCATACTCCGAAAGCTCCATGCAAAACGCTCTCGGATCGATATTTACCTCCATATCCTGCAGAAGAAAAACCAGTTGGTTAGCAAGAACCCTTTTGTTGATGCAATATTTCTTAAATCCCTTCCTGAGCACAAAGATATTATCTGTCACAGTAAGGTTATCCACCAGCCTGCTGTTTTGGCCTAATAAATATACTTTATTCTGGATTTCTTCTCTATGATGATAGCTGTTGACCTGATGGCCGGCAAAATAAATCCTGCCGAATTTAATCGGGATGTTTTTACATATCAACTGCACGAGCCTATCCTTTCCGTGCTCGTTGATTCCTATAAGTCCAAAGATCTCTCCTTGAAAAATATGTAAATTGAAGTTATCCAGATTGGTCATATCATTTCCTTCGGTAATGACATTTTCCATTCGCAAAATTTCTTTTTTCACCGATACTCATGCCCTTCCCGCAATCTGCAGTAAGCAAACGGACGCTCTATCCCTGCTCTGTAATCACCGGCAGCGTAATTTCCACATCCGTTCCCACGTCTTTCGTGCTGTAAATATATACTCCGTATTCCTCTCCGAATAGAAGCTTGATTCGGTTATTAACATTGATGATAGCGATTCCGCCCCGCTTTTCCCGTCTGGGCTCCATAACGTCTTCCATGGAATTGGTAAGCAGCTTGTTGTTCAGCTCCTCTAAAAGATCTTCCGGTATCCCCATTCCATCATCCGATATGCGGATGATCAATCGGTCATACGTACGGTCGACGCGGACCTTTAAATTACCCTTCCCTATTTTGGGCTCTATTCCGTGGTAAATCGAATTCTCAACAATCGGCTGCAATACGAGCTTGGGCAGAAAAAGGTTCAAGGCGGATAAATCGTCCACGTCATCATCGTATTCTATGCTGAGGCTTAATTTATCCCCAAATCGGTACTGCTGGATAATGTAATAATTCTCTATATTCGATAATTCATCCTCCAGGGTTACCAGCTTATCCACGTTGGATATGGTATAGCGAAAAAAGGTAGCCAGGGCTTCCGTCATCGATGCGACTCCATCCATACCGCTGCACAGAGCCTCACTTCGTATGCTCTCAAGCGTATTATATAAAAAATGAGGGTTGATTTGATTCTGAAGGGCGAGATACTGAGCCTGCTTTTTGGAGATATTTAGAATCTCCGTCCGGTTCAAGCCTTCTCCGAGCATATGCAGCGCTTTATTAACGTTCGGGCTGACATTTATATTCTGCTCCAGCAGATTATCGACCAGATAGCCTTCCGTATAAAGCTTAATTATTCTATCGATCTGCTTATATTTCCGGTACACCAATAGGTAACCCACATACGAAATAAGCGCTTCAGCGATTAGCCCGATGACGAACACCAGCTTAAAGCTGTCCGCGTGGAGCGCAGCCGCCAGCAATGTGCCCAGCAAAAATATCTGGAGCAGAAATACCAGCAAGAGCCAGATCTTTACATTCCCAATAAGATACCTCTTATCTCTATTCATAGTAACACCATGCCCCTTCAATACTTACGAATATATTTTTCTATATTCATTGGGCTTTAGATTCGTATACTTGGCAAAGCCTTTGGTAAAATGCTTATTGTCGCTGTAGCCTACTTCGGTGCATATAGCGGCGACGCTGAGATTGGTGTCCTTCAAAAGCTCTTTTGCCTTTTCCATTCTTATCTCCGTCAAATATTCAGAGAAAGTTTTACCCGTTTCCTTTTTGAACAGCGAGCTGAAATAAGTTGCATTAAACCCGACAAGATCACTTACAATTTCCAAAGATACCGCTTCTTTAAAATGCGCCTTCATATATTGCTTCGCATCCCGGATAGGCTTATTGTCTTCCTGCTGCTTCTCTGCCACTGCTTTTCGAAAAGACATTACGATAACCCGGGTCAAGTAAGAAAAAACCTCCTCCGCAGTTCCTATGTTCTCGATATCCATACCGAATTTTTCAAAGAAACTTTCCGCTTCCTTTACTGCAAACTTGTTCTGCCTCATGGTGAACAAATAAAGGTTCATCGCTTCCTTCGACATTTGAATGATTTCGTGTCCCGTAACATTCTCTTTATTTTTTAAGGCAGTCTGCAAATAACGGAGTGCATTTACAAGCGAAGCCTCACTGAGCTTTTCCAGAGAATCCGTCATCTGTTTATTAAAGTCATAAAAGAGCTTGCTGTCAGCCACTTCATTCAAGGATGTGTTTTCTCCCTCGATCACTTTATTTATACCGAGAATAAGCCGCTGCTCGATCGCCCATGACGCCGTCTTTAGAGAAACGATAAAGCCGGATATATCCTCTTCTACAATTCCCGCCCCCAGCGTAATCCTAAGGTTCTCCAAAATATCCTTTTGCAAAAGCAGTTCGTCCAAAATCGATTTCAACGTTTTACGGATGGAACGCTTTCTTTCATTGCTGAAATTGAGAATCGCATAGCACATATTCCCGTCAAATACACATTCCTTTTCATAGCACTCATCAGCAAGGCGCTTGTTTACCGATTGCAGCACCTTATCCTGAATATAGGTAATATTGCTTTGAAAGGAGCTGTCGATTCCGTCTATTTTTATTAAGATGACCTGGAAGCAGCCTTGCTTAAACTTATAATGATATTCTTCATTAATAACCTCAATGGTTATCTCTTCTTTCCTTTTTTCTTTTCGGAATAAAACTTCTGTAAAAAAAGCGGACCTGAGCTTGTCCACACTGTTTTTTACCGTTATGCGATTCTGCTCTTCGGTGGAGAGTCTCTCCTTCTTCTCCAGATATTCCGCCCTTATTCTCGTAAGAGTATCCGTAAGTTCCGTCTTCTTAATCGGCTTGAGCAAATAGTCCTTCACGCCGTAGCGTATGGCATTCTGGGCATATTCGAAGTGGCGGTATCCGCTGATAATAATAATATCCATATCCCCGCATATTTCTTTGGCCCTTCCGATCATCTCAAGGCCATCGTAGCCCGGCATGCGGATGTCCGTTATCACTATATCCGGATGGCATTTCTGAATTGCTTCCAAGGCCTCTATTCCGTTATGTACAATAGCCTGCACCTGCATATCCAATTGCTCCCAGTCCACTAGCTTATAAATTAACTGGCAGATTTTATCCTCGTCATCGGCAATAATAACCTTCATCTTAGAATTACCCTCCTTTAACAGTAAATATTTATTATTATAGCAGTTAAGCTATTGGGTAACAACTTTTTATTTTATCGGTAATTATTCAATAATTCAGGCAATAGATATAAAAAAATTATAAACAATTATAAACAAATAATATGTCTTATTGACAGTGGATTGCATGCGAAGTAATATATGTAACGAACCTAACAGTAAGGAGGCTAACAAAATATGACGAACAATCAACCTCTGGCTTTTCGCATAAAATCCTTAAACAACCAAATCAGGAGGTATTTTGAGCGGACAGCCATTCTCGAAAACGATGCGAATCTGACAGGAATGCAGTATGCCATTCTCGGTTTTCTGGCGGAGCAAAGCGGCAGGACAGATGTTTATCAGAAGGATATCGAAGCCGAGTTCAATATCCGCCGGTCTACGGCCAGCGGTATGCTGAAGCTTTTGGAAAAAGAAGGCTTTATCATCCGGGAAAATGACTCTGAGGACACACGACTGAAGAGAATTATCATGTCGGACAGGGCGAAGGAGCTGAATAAAGTTGCCAGAGCTAATATGGAGAAACTCCAGGTGCTCTTAACGCGTGGTATCTCCGATGAAGAAATGGAGCATTTCTATGCGACGCTCAAGAAAATATCGGATAACGCAATGTAATATGCAGTTTATATTATATGGATAAACATGAGAAAGGCATAGGTATTTTATGATAAAAAAATGGATCAAATGTATCGGGCAGTATAAAAGGGATACGATTCTCACCCCGCTCTTCGTGGCGTTAGAGGTGGTACTGGATATTATTATTCCACTGCTCATGGCAAATATTATCGACAACGGTATCACCGGAGGCAATATGGATACGATTGTTAAGACCGGTCTGATACTCGTGCTGATGTGCATTGTCTCGCTCTGCTGCGGATTCTTATCCGGGCATTTCGCGGCCGGTGCCTCCGCGGGCTTTGCAAAGAACCTGAGGAAGGATATGTATCACAGGATTCAGGATTTTTCCTTCACCAATATTGATAAGTTCTCTACCAGCGGGCTGGTTACGAGGCTTACTACTGATGTAACTAACGTGCAGAACGCCTTTCAGATGATTATCCGCATCTGTGCCCGGGCTCCGCTCATGATTATCTTTTCGGTAATCATGGTCTTTTCTATCAATACGAAGCTTGCTTTCATCTTTGTGGGAATCATTCCTCTGCTGGTGATCGGATTAGCCGTTATCATGCTCAAGGCTATGCCTATATTTGCAAGGGTCTTCAAATTATATGATAAGCTGAACGGCGTGGTTCAGGAGAACCTGCGAGGCATTCGGGTCGTGAAAAGTTATGTACGGGAGGATCGGGAAACAGAAAAATTTAAAAACACTTCCGGAGAAATTTATGAAAACTTTGTCAAGGCGGAAAAAATTCTCGCTTTCAACAGTCCGCTCATGCAATTTTGCATGTATGCCTGTACGCTGCTCCTTTGCTTTTTGGGCGCACAAATGATAGTGAGCGGCGAGTTCACTACCGGGCAGCTTATGAGCCTCCTGACCTATGCGGTTCAGATTCTCATGAGTCTGATGATCCTGTCCATGGTATTCGTAATGGTCACTATGTCCAAAGCCTCTGCCAAGAGGATATCTGAGGTTCTAAGTGAAACTGCAGACATGCAAAACGGGGGAAATGACTTGACCGAGATCGCGGACGGCTCCATTTCTTTCGACAATGTAAGCTTCAGCTACCGGGGACGTGAAGGAAAGCTTTGCCTTCGCAATGTGAACATCGATATTGAGAGCGGGCAGACTATCGGTATCATCGGCGGTACCGGAAGCGGCAAGTCCACCTTGACACAGCTCATTCCGAGGCTCTATGACGTTACGGAGGGCAGTCTGAAAGTGGGCGGCACAGACGTTCGTGAATATGACATCCGTACTCTTCGGGAAGAGGTAGCGATGGTATTGCAGAAAAATGTATTGTTCTCCGGCACCATTAAAGACAATCTGCGCTGGGGCAAAAAGGACGCTACGGATGAAGAGATGGAGCGGGTTTGTAAATTGGCTCAGGCCGATGAATTCATCCGGACCTTCCAGGACGGCTACAACACCTGGATCGAGCAGGGAGGCAGTAATGTGTCCGGAGGGCAGAAGCAGCGCCTTTGCATAGCGAGGGCTTTACTTAAAAAACCTAAAATCCTTATTTTAGACGACTCCACAAGCGCCGTGGATACGAAAACGGATGCGCTTATCCGCAAGGCCTTTTCGGAGGAAATTCCAGATACCACCAAGATTATCGTCGCACAGCGAATCTCTTCGGTTCAGGATGCGGATAAGATCATTGTCATGGAGGAGGGGCGTATCAGCGCAGCCGGCACTCACGAGGAGCTTTTGGAAACCAGTACAATATACAGGGAAGTATACGAATCACAGCAGAAAGGGGGAACAGACAATGGAGCGGCCTAATAAAAGATCTCAATTTAATAAAGGTACGGCATCACGGCTTTTGCGATACGTCACAAGTACTTATAAGCTGCGCTTTTCCATCGTATTATTGTTTATTCTGATCAGTGCGGCGGCAGGCGTGGCGGGATCTCTTTTTCTTCAGATTTTAATCGACGATTATATCGCACCTTTGATGGGCGTAAAAAACCCCGTCTTTATGAGCTTGTTATACGCAATAGGAGTGATGGGCATCATCTACCTTTCCGGCGTTATTTCCACCTACGTATACAACAGACAGATGGTAGTCATCGGGCAAGGAGTTCAGAAGCGCATCCGTGATGAGATGTTCGCAGGGATGCAGAAGCTTCCCATCCGTTATTTCGATACGAACAGCTATGGAGACATCATGAGCCGCTATACCAACGACATCGACACGCTTCGGCAGATGATTTCCCAGAGTATTCCCGCACTGTTCTCTTCCCTTTTGACCATAGTGTTGGTGTTCTGCGCTATGGTTTACACAAGCATTCCTCTTACAATACTCGTGCTTCTCATGGTATTTCTCATGCTTAAGGTAACCGGGATGATAGCGGGAAAAAGCGGCGCTTACTTCGTAAAACAGCAAAAGGATATAGGGAACGTGAACGGTTATATCGAGGAAATGATAAACGGCCAGAAAATCGTCAAGGCGTTCTGCTATGAGGAGGAAAGCAAGCAGGGCTTCGACGAGAAAAACGAGCAGCTTTTTGACAGCGGAAAAAATGCGAATAAATATGCCAACGTTATGATGCCGGTCATGGGGAATCTATCTAATCTCGCCTATGTCATCGTAGCTATCGCAGGCGGCGCACTGGCCATTTCCGGCATAAGCGGCCTCACATTGGGCGCCATCGCCAGCTTTTTGCAGCTCACCAAGTCTTTCAACCAACCCATCAGCCAGATATCCCAGCAGATCAATTCTGTGGTGGCGGCTCTCGCCGGTGCGGAACGCATCTTTGCCTTGATGGATGAACAGCAGGAGCAGGATGAAGGCTATGTAACGCTTGTTAACGCTGTCTATGATGAACATGGGGAGCTGAGGGAAACCACAGCGCGCACCGGCATATGGGCGTGGAAACATCCCCACAGCGACGGCAAGCTGACCTTTACCGAGGTAAAGGGAGATATTGTTTTTGACGATGTGGATTTCAGCTATGACGGAGAAAAGACCGTGCTTCATAACGTTTCACTTTTTGCTAAGCCGGGGCAGAAAATTGCCTTCGTGGGTGCGACCGGCGCCGGCAAGACGACGATTACCAATTTGCTGAACCGCTTTTATGACATTGCGGATGGAAAAATTCGTTATGACGGCATTAATATCAATAAGATCAAAAAGAGTGATTTACGCCGCTCTCTTGGAATCGTTCTCCAGGATACACACCTATTCACCGATACTGTAATGAACAACATCCGCTACGGCAAGCTGGATGCCACCGACGAAGAGATCGTTGCGGCAGCAAAGCTGGCAGGTGCGGACGGATTCATCACCAGACTGCCGGACGGATACGATACCGTACTTTCCGGTGACGGCTCCGGCTTATCTCAAGGTCAGAGACAGCTTCTTTCCATTGCCCGGGCGGCGGTCGCCGATCCTCCGGTGATGATTTTGGACGAAGCTACCTCCAGCATCGATACGCGTACCGAGAAGCTGGTGCAAAAAGGTATGGATGCCCTTATGGACGGACGTACTGTGCTGGTCATCGCCCATCGCCTGTCTACCATACAAAATTCTGAGGCGATTATGGTGCTCGATAACGGCCGCATTATTGAACGCGGCAGTCATGATGATCTAATCGGGCAAAAGGGCCGGTATTATCAGCTTTATACCGGAGCCTTTGAATCCGCGGACGAATATGCGGAGACCTCTGCATAAGCTGGAAGGGCTGCAAGATTTCAAAAATTTTTATATTTCGCAAAAAAAGTATTGACTCTCACGTTACGTCATAGTGTAGATTGTAGTTACGGCCGAGAAATGGAGGTGTTCCCGCATTGAATTTAAAAATAAAAGAAATAGCAGACCTCACCGGGGTTACTGTGCGCACTCTTCACTATTATGATGAAATAGGATTATTAAAGCCGGGCGTTGTGACTGAAGCAGGCTACCGCCTTTATAAGGAAGAAAACCTCGAACTGCTGCAGCAAATATTGTTTTTCAGGGAGCTCGGTTTCCCCTTAAATGAGATAAAGGAAATCGTGACCAGTCCCTTTTTCGATAAAACAAAAGCTTTGCATAAGCATCGGGAGCTGCTTCTTAAAAAACGGGAACGTCTGAACAATTTAATTAGTTTGACAGAAAAAACGTTAAAAGGAGAGTCTGAAATGAGTTTTAAAGAATTTGATATGACAGAAATCGAAGAATCGATGAAAGATTACGCAGAGGAAGTCAAGGAGCGCTGGGGCAGCACACAGGCCTATGCGCAGAGCCAAAAACGCACATCCTCTTACACCAAAGATCAATGGGCACAAATCGATGCGGAGGTAAAGGAAATCTTCCGTACCTTCGCAGGTCTTAGCAGCCAGAGGCTTCCCCCCGACAGCGCACAGGCGCAGGCTGCGGTAAAGCGCTGGCAGGATTGTATTTCCAACCACTTTTACACTTGCAGCGATGAAATGCTCGCCTCCCTCGGCATGATGTATACCGGGGATGAACGATTCCGTAAAAATCTAGACGAATTCGGCGATGGTACCGCCCGGTTCATGTCGGAATCAATTGAAATCTACTGCGCAGGCCGGTAAGCGAAAGCTACCGGCCTGTGGCCATTTCTCTATATAAAACCTATTTGCAAATAGCATTCCACTCGCAATCGCCGCAAACCTCTTCGCGTTTCCCGGCGTCCAGGATATTCCCATTCAAAAGCTTCTCGAACAGTCTCCATTCTATTTCCGTACTCTGGTCCAAGCCGCATAGGCGAAGCACTTCTTTATCATACCGCTGTACCTTTTCTTCGCTTTCACACAGCCCGTTTTTATTATGCGGGCAAACACTGCATATTTCATCCGTCCGGCTATGGAGAAGGACTATGGGATTCTTCCCGACCTCCGCTTTTATCTGCGTCATATGCTTTACGAATTCACTGCTGTAACCCTTTCCTCCAAAAAAAGAGAGGCACAGCCCATGATGCGGCCTTATTTCATATAATTTCATAATGTCTTTATTTCCTTGTTCTGGAGTTTTATAAAGTTCCAATTACTTTATTTAAACGCCTGCTAAGGATAAACGCCAGCGCCATCTTCAAAATATCGGGAATAATAAATGGAATTACGCACCAGCCAAGAACAGTTCCGAGTCCAATCGCTCCCGTATTCTTAAGATACAGCATCATGAACCACAATGTTCCAAAAGCATAGCAGACCACCAGCCCCAATACCATAGAAACTATCATCACCCAATTCTTTCTGCCAAACAGCTTCTCTGCACCCCACATAATGAGCGCAATAAACAAGAAACCAATAATATATCCTCCCGTATTGTTCAGCAGAACCCCTATACCTCCCGTAAATCCCGACCATACCGGCACGCCGATCGCTCCCAGCAGAATATAAATTAAAACAGCGACCGTTCCTCTCTTACCTCCTAATACACCTACCGCCAAAAAGACCCCGAAGGTCTGCAAGGTAAACGGCACCATCGTCGGAATTGCTATCCAGGAACAAATTGCTATTAAGACTGCAAAAATTGCTATGTATACCATATCATACGTCTTACTTTTCCTCATCTTTACTGTGTCCATATTAAAAACCATACCTTTCTCATAGCCTGAAAACTTTATTTTCACACTATCCTCTGTCTCAGTTTAAAGAATTTTACGTTGTATTTATTATTTTTTTTCTTGAGCTCGGGGAAAGTATATCATTTCAAAACGCCATTGTCAACCTTTTTTAAATATAGGTTTACAATGGCGTTTATATCTTCACAATACATTAACCTTACAATAGTCTGCTGTCTGACAAATGGAATTACAAATTCCGGACTATGAGCCTTTCTCGACTGCTCCGACAGATAGGATAAGAGATTTCCCTCATAAAAGGGTTGGGCTTGTTTACTCATATTTGGTAAACAAGCCCTTTATTTATGATGAAATATATACATCAGCTAATTAAACAATTGACTATTCTCAAATAGTCCTTGGAATCCGGTATGGAAAGAGTAAGATTCAAGCTGTTGTGATTCTCCCTGAAGCTTTCCTTCAACCTATTTCTCAGGTTCTACAAGGTCGGCTCGTTACGATATTAATATAACGCAGATACTCTCAAAAAAATATACTTTTAATGCCAATTTTTATCACTATCCTGCCATTTTCTTCGATATTCGATTGGAGTGTATCCCATCTTCTCCCGGAAACTCTCCCAAAATAGCTGCTGCTTCCCAAGCCGCAGGCATTTCCTATCGAAGTAATAGATTCTCTGCTGCTTGCCAGCAAATTACATGCTGATTGTAATCTATAATCATTGAGATACTCTACCGGGGTCATTCTCATATTTTCCTTGAAGGATCGGAAACATTCCCGTTCACTGATAAATGCCGCATCCGCAATTTCTTTTACCGAAATTTTTTCATCATAATGCTCGTGAATGAAACCGAGCATCATTTTGAGCTTTTCATCTGTTTTTTCATGCCGCAGAGATTTGCCTCGTTTTTCGTGCTGTGTCTTTTCTAATATTTCCAGGAGGCGATACCATATTCCCGATAACAGCTCATTTAATTTTATTTCATAGGCGAATTCTTCCTCTCCTATTTCGAAGGATTTCTTTATTCTCTCCAGAATCTCCCTGTGCTCCTCTTGCTGTGGCCGGAATTCCATGACTTCAATTGACGGAGAGGCTATAAGCGGTCTGATATACTTTTGTTCCATCAAACTCCCCGGTCTTCCTCCAATAAGGGAAACGTCAAAAATATGCACTTTTTGAATCGTTTTCTCCTCTCCCTCGGACTGCTTTGTCATATGCAGAATATTAGAATTAATAAGCCCTCCGCTTCCAGCCGGAAAGATAGTCCTTCCTTTGGGCGTATGATATTCAAGACTTCCCCGCTCAATGTAAAATAATTCCACTTCTTTATGCCAATGCCAGGGTACCTGACTACGTATATCTTTACTGAATTCAACATATGAAGCAAGATGCGGAAAACCGAATGGCATCTCCGGCAACGCTTCTTCTTTACTGCCTTTTATAAACTGAATGTTCCCAACTACCCGCAAGCTGCCGCCTCCTTTTTTCAAAGCCGTGCACTGTCATGTACAGTATAGCATGCCCCCTATTTTATTTAAACAATTTTACCATCGTTTGAGAAGATCTTAATGCGACCGTGTGTAACCTTGTCAAACGATGGTATCTTGTCTTAATGTTTTTACTACCGCTGTATACCAAAAGTCACAAGTGGCAAAGGAGACATCTGAGCATATGATACTAATAAATGAAAAGGAGATATTTCCATGAATTGTCTTCAAAAGGTACAATATACAATTCGCAGGGGTGATAATCTATATCAGCTTTCCCGCTATTTCCAGACTACGGTACAAGAGATTCTCTCTCTGAATCCGGGCATCGACCCGTATAACCTCCAAATAGGAAGCAGCATTATCATATGCCCGAGCGAACAATTTATTTCACAAGCATTCCCTTCAGATCCCCCCTCCTGCCCCAACACTTCCATGCAGTTCAACCTCCTTGGCGATATGCGTGAAGCGTGGATACAGCACATATACTGGACACGCCTGCTTCTCATCAGCATTGCGAACAGGCTGGCGGATCAAAGTGCTACTACAGCCCGCCTCCTTGAGAATCCGGCGGATATTGCAGCTATATTTGCAAACTTCTATTCTCCGGCTACCGCAGGTACTATCGAACAGCTTTTGACCGAACATTTAACGATCGGAGCCGATTTGATTACAGCCTTGCGCGACGATCAGACCGCGGAGGCAGAAGCACTTACCCGCAGATGGTATCAGAACGCGGACCAGCTTGCAGAAGCACTTAGCAGCATCAATCCTTTTTACAGTATCGATGAAGTTCAAAGGATGCTCTACGACCATCTGGACCTGACCACGCAAGAAGTTGAGGCCCGGCTCGCAAACGATTTCGAGGTCGATATCGCCGCATTCAACCGTGTAGAACAGGAAGCCTTGTCCATGGCTGATTATTTTTCTTCAGGAATTATGCGCCAGTTCCCTCAGCAATTTATGTAAGGCTAACCAGAACCAAAAAATGCAGAAAACCCCGATACAATGTTACCGTACCGGGATTTTTTGTATTAATTTTTATTGCTTCCTGCTTTTCTTAATTAACACCGTTTAAATACCGGCATATAATATATCGGTGCATCCACCACAATATGTTTTCCGCCCGCATATACTTTCCCGTCATCCATCGCTTCCCAGCGGCAGCCTGTTGGCAGATATACCTCTTTCCGACGCTGTCCGGGCAAGAAGATAGGAGACACAAGATATTTTTCTCCGAACATGTACTCCTCTTCGTTGTCCCAGCAGCTTATATCCTTCGGGAACTCATAGAACAGCGGTCTCATAACGGGAGTACCTTTTTCGTGAGCCTGTACCATTAGTTCACGAATATAGTCTCGCAGCTCTTCCCTTATTTCCATATATTTCTTACAGATATCATATACCTCATCGCCATAGCTCCACACTTCATTGGCAGCTCCCGAACAGCAGGCACTTCCGCCCGTTGTTCCCTGACGGGGCTGCCTGGGTTCTCTGTCGCCGTGCAGCCTCATAACCGGGCAAAATGCTCCCCACTGGAACCACCTTACGAATAATTCCCTAAAGCCGGGGTCATCCGGATTCCCTCCATGAAAGCCTCCGATATCGGTGGTCCACCATGGAATACCGGCAATTCCCATATTCAGTCCTGCGGCAAGCTGATTGCGCATGCTCTCAAAGCTGGAGGCGATATCCCCTGACCATACAAGTGCTCCGTACTTCTGGCTTCCCGCCCACGCGCAGCGAAGAAGGTTCACAATATTCTTCTGCCCCTCTGCTTCCATTCCCTCATAAAAGGTTCTGGCATACTCTTTCGGATATATATTTCCTATTTGTAAATTGCTCCCCATATGATACCGATAATTGTCAAAATCATATATACTATATTCAGGCTCTGCTTCATCCAGCCAGAACACTTTTATCCCATGATCATAATAATTCCTTTTGGCTTTATTCCACAGATAATTTCTCGCTCCCGGATTGGTGGCATCGTAGTGAATGGTTGCTCCCTGAAAATCAAGTCCTACCCTGACGCCTCTGTCCGTACGGATTAAATAGCCCTTCTCCAGCATTTCCTCATAGTTTTCACTTTCTCTGTCTACTGTGGGCCAAATGGAAACCATAAGCTCGATTCCCATTTCCTTCAGCTCTGTCACCATCGCCTCCGGGTCCGGCCAGAATACCGGATCGAATTTCCACTCACCCTGCTTCGGCCAATGGAAGAAATCGACAACGATCACATCGATAGGCAGATTTCTTTTTTTATACTCTCTGGCGATTTCAAGAAGCTCCTCCTGCGTCTGATAGCGCAGCTTGCACTGCCAGAAGCCGAGGCCGTATTCCGGCATCATCGGCACTTTTCCGGTGACATCCGCATAGGCTTCCTCTATCTGCGCCGGAGTATCCCCCGCCACTACCCAATAATCCAGAACTTTCGTGGAATAGGTCTCAAAACTCATAATATTTCTACCGAGAACCGCCCTTCCCACTCCGGGATTGTTCCAGAGAAGTCCATAGCCCGAGGATGAAAGCAGGAAAGGAACGCTGGCCTGGGAATTTCTATGGGCAAGCTCCAGATCCAGTCCTTTTAGATCCAGATATGGCTGCTGGTACTGTCCCATGCCGTACAGTTTCTCATTTTTATCCAGAGACTCAAAGCGCTGTGTCAGATGATAATCCCCGCCGGGAATGGCCTTGAATTCCCTCGCCTCCACCTCCAGCGCACTGCATTTTTCTCCGCAGATGTCCTTTCTGTTTCTGCTGTATTCCTCTAAAAGCAGCTTATTATTTCGGTTGTATATACTTATTTTTCCAAATCCCGAGATCTCTGCCCTTATCTCCCCATTTACGATTGTTCCCCTAGTGTCATATATTTCTATATGGCAATCCGACTTTGGCACTTTTAATAAAGCCCAGTCCGCCGCCGGTATGCTATCGCTCTTCGTAGCCCGGATCCGCAGCGCATTGGGGCCCCACGCTTCCAGCCATACCTCTTCGCCGTCGAAGTAAAATACCAGTTTATCATCTCTTTTTTCAATCATAGAATACCTCCATCCTCATGCATCCACACTCTCATCTGACTCAAGCCTCTGTTTCCCCATGCGTAATAAGGAATCGCCGTCAGCATTTCCTCGCCTCTTTTGAACTCCCCTTCAAAATACAAAGCATCATTTGCATAAATGCGGCTTCCCTGTACTTTAAGGGGGATGATTCCTCCCAGCAGGTTCTCCTGATAATCCTCCGCCTTCATAGAGCCTTTTTCTAAAATATGCAGCTCCTGAAGCCTTTCTCCGTTATCTGCGCCTTCAAAGCAATAGACAATGGGACCTCTTTGCAGCGCCGCACAGCCGATGTTCGATCTGACTGCCGTGTTTGCATGTATTTTTCTTATTCTCATATCGAAGGTAAAAGAAAGCTTATCCGACTCGTTCCATTCCCTGCATATGAAGCAGTAGCCTTTGTTTACTTTGTATTTATCCGTTATGTCCCGTCCATTTAACGACAACTTATAGTCTTCGGCATAAGAGGGAATGTGTACGGCAAGAGTGAATTCCTTCTTTCCCCCCGAAGGCACGATTTCGTAAGAGACGGCTCCGTTCCATGGGAATTCAGACACGGTTCGTATCCTGGCATTATCCAACTGCGCGGTCCCTCCTATATGCAGATCGGAATAAATGATTCCCTCTTCTTCTCTCCACATATAATTGCCAAGGGATGCAAGCAGTCTCGCCACATTGGGAGGGCAGCATGCGCACTGATACCAGCCGGGTCTTAGCGGCAACACATGCTTATAGCCAAAGAGCTCTCCAGACACGCCGGGATTTACCTCCAGCGGATTAACGTAGAAAAATCTTTTTCCATCCAGCTGCATGCCGCTAAGCACTCCATTATACAAGGCTCGTTCCATAATATCCGCGTATTGTCCGTCCCCTGTTATACCGAGCATCTTTCCCGCCCAGAAAATAAGTCCTACGGATGCACAGGTTTCTGCATAAACGGAATCATTGGGCAAGTCATAATCTATGGTAAAGGCTTCCCCCTCTGCGTTTGAGCCTATTCCGCCGGTAATGTACATTCTCTTATTTACACAGTTTTCCCATATGGCTTCACACGCCTTAAGCAGCTCTTCGTCCCCTGTCTCGCCAGCAATATCGGCCATGGCAGTATACATATATACAGCTCTTACACTATGCCCCTCCGCCGTTTTCTGCTCCCTTACCGGCGCGAAGCTCTGGTTGTATTTCATGTTGTAGGGGTCCATGATTTCATGCTTCCAGCCGCGCTTTAACGTTTCCTCAATAAAAAATTGCGGGTTCTTTCCTCTTTCATCGATAAAATGCTGTGCCAGTCTTAAATATTTACCCTCGCCGGTCACATGATACATGCACATCAGGCCGATTTCCACCTCCTGATGTCCGGGAATTCCTTCTCTTTTTTCTATAAGGAAGCGATTCTCTATATGGTCCGCCATCCGTTCCATCACCCGCAGGAGCTTATCCTTTCCAGTGGCCTGGTAATAGGCTGACGCTGCCTCCATCATATGCCCCGCACAGTATAATTCGTGGCATTCATGAAGATTCGTCCAGCGCTTCTCAGGCTCTTTTATGGTAAAATAGGTATTCAGATAGCCGTCCGGCTGCTGCGCCTTTTCAATAATATCTATGATATCATCCGCTCTTTTTTCCAAGTCCTCATCAGGCTTTATACATAAGGAGTAGGCTGTTGCCTCCAGCCACTTTGCCACATCGCTGTCCTGAAACACCATTCCATAGAACTCACCGTCCTCCAGACCTGCGGCTATACGGAAATTAGCAAATGCATGGCTTTTTTCCACACCCTCCACTTTATCGTCTAAAATGGCTTCCTGATAGGGAATAACAATGTCCGTAATGAGGCTTTGCCGCTTCGACCAAAAATTATCCTCAATATGGATTTTTTTTAAATCTATTTTATTCATCTTCTTTCTTTCCATTTTGATAATTATTCTCCTTTTCATCAACTCTAAATTGATTCAGTGCCCTGCCCAGCTCCTCCATATTCAATTTCAGAATTGAAACGACACCGGCCAGATTACCGCTCAGCACTTTTTGCTGGTTTACCTGCTCCATTACCCTATCCGAATACAAAATGTTCTCCTCGGAAACTTCCGATATTTCACGAACTGCCTCTAGTGCTTCCTTCCTCTGTCTGTCCATTTCCGATACACTGTCCGCGATATGATCCAGAATGATCGTCAGGCCATCCACCTGCTCCCGCATCGCATAGAAGGTTCCGGTAGTTAGCTCCGCTTTTTCCTTTTGGACCTCTACCGCCTTCTTTGTTTCATGAACCGCACTTTCAGTCCTGGCTACCTGTTGCTCTATTTCCTTAATAATTTTGCGGATTTCCTCCGCTGCCTGCGAAGAGCCGTCAGCAAGCTTCCGAATTTCTCCTGCTACTACGGCGAAACCTTTTCCTGCTTCTCCTACTCTTGCTGCCTCTATCGAGGCATTCAGTGACAGAAGGTTGGTGTTGTCAGCCATTTCATTTATTATTTCTAAAAAGCTTTCGATATTTGCTGACTGTTTCTTTAATTGCAGCATGTACTTCACGGCAGTATCCGACACCTCTTCTACGTCTCTGGCATTTTCCTGAAGCTCTGTCATCGTTATTTCCATACCGGATATAAACTCGTCGGTTTTATCCGCCGCCGTTTTTATTTTCCCTGCGCTTTCATTTACAAGCCCGATCTGCTCCGAAAGGTACTCCATTTTTTCCCGGCATCTTTCAAGCTCTGTTGCCTGCTTGGATATTCCCTGATTAATATCTTTTACCACGTATGTAATAGACACAGCCGTTTCCTGCACATCTGCAGAGGATGCTTTCAGACTTTCCATGGAGTCTTCAATAGCGCCGTCGCAGTTCTTGACCTGAATAAGCATTTTCTTCGTCTTTTCAATCATTCGGCTCATATGTCCGGACAAAACGTTTATTTCTTTCAGGTAAAAGCTTTTCTCCTTTACCAAAAGATTACCCTCGGAAACCTCCCCCGTTGATTTTCCGGAAAAAATCTTCCTCCATAAAGGCTATCCCACCATCCTGTCCTCCCGCTATTTCCCGTCCGTCAGCGGTGATGAAAGAGGTCCTGCTTCCTTCGCCGAAGTCCAATTCCTTCAAAAGCTGTACTAGCTCATCCTTTCCGATATCCACTACGACAACTGCATTATTTCCCATGTTTTTTTGCATATAAGACAGCGCATAATCGTCTTCCCCGATAGCAAGCTTCTCATCAATCAACGTATGTTCGCCCGCCCAACTGCTTTTTCCCGCAATGCTTTCTTCCAGTTCTTCGAAAAATCCGGTCTGAATGACGGAAGCTGAGGTAACGGTCTGCAGCTTGTAAGAAGGAATCAAGTGAATACCGGAAATAAATTTGTTCGCTTTTTCCTTAGCGAGCACATTGGTTTTTACCGCGCTTAGCTGTTTATTTTTTTCCAGCGTATCGGAAGACATTTCCCTTATATAATTTACCGTATTATCATCTACAAGAAGCTGAACGCATTCAGACTGGACCCCCGTAAATACGTAATCCAGATATTGCAGCGTCATTTTCATCGTATTTTTCATGGATTCCTCGCATACGGCTACAATTTCCTCCGAGGCTCTTTGATAAGCGAAGGTCCCGACTATGATGACACATATGACCGGAATAGAAAAACCGGTAATTAAGAGTCCTCTTATGCCGGTCGTTAATTTTCGCTTTTTCTTTTTCCCTTCGTGAATTTCTTTTTTCATATTTTTATCCTTTAATATCTTAGCCTTTTACCGCTCCGCTCGTCATGCCGCTGATTATATATTTCTGCATTAAAATGAATATAAGCGCTACCGGAATAATCGTTACCACGGCAAATGCTGTCAAATAGCTCCATTTTGTTCCATATTGTCCCATGAAATTAAAAATTCCCGCTGTAATCGGACGCTTCTCCTGATCCAGAATAAATGTCATACCATAGGCCAGGTCTCCCCACGCATAAAGGAAGGAAAAAATGCCACAAACCACCACGCCCGGCTTCGTAATGGGAATCAACACCCTGAGAAATGCCGTGAACCGATTGCAGCCGTCGATATAAGCCGCCTCCTCCAGCTCCTTTGGTATGGATGCAAAATAGTTCTTAAGGATCAATACCGAAAAAGGAATTCCTATGGTTGCATCCGCTAAGACAGTAGAGAAAAATGTATTGTATAAATGCATATTCTTGAACATAATAAATAGCGGCGTAAGGAGTACAGATACAGGAAGCATCTGCGTCACGAGAAATATGAGGAGGATTCCTCTTTTCCCTGCAAACGCATACCGGGCGATGCCGTAAGATGCCGGTACCGCCAGCACCACCGCTATCACCATTGCGGATAAGGAAATAATCATGCTGTTTCCAAAGGAATGAAACATATTAAAATCCCCGCTGTCAAACTGTACCATATAAGAATTCAGATTTAGCACCTCAGGCCAAAAGGTCGGAGGAATCTGAAAGATTTCCTTCTCCGTTTTCAACGATGTAGCCAATATCCAATACAGCGGGAACAAAAGGACACACAAGACCAGTATGGAAACAATGCAATATATGACATTTTTACTCTTCGATAATTTCATTTCTGCTCCCATTACGCTTCCTCCTCCGTATACACATATTTTAAGTACGCCAGACTTACCAGAAATAAAATAACAAACAGTATATTGGCTACCGCTGCCCCCTTGCTGTATTTAAACATTTCAAAGGACAGTTTATAAGAATAGGTGGACAGAACCTGTGTAGAATTCACCGGTCCGCCGCTGGTCATAACATATATCAGGTCATAGACCTTAAAGGTATAAATAAATCCGAGAATCAGCACGGATTCAATAGTCGGCTTTAACAAAGGAACCGTTATCCTCCAGAATGACTGAAGCTTGTTAGCACCGTCGATGGACGCACTTTCATACAGTTCTGCAGGGATAATGGTAAGCCCCGTCGCAATTAAAATCATATTAAAAGGAATACCGATCCATATATTTGCAAAAATTACGGCAGGCATCGCCGTAGTCGTACTGGTCAGCCATTCCACATTTTCTCTGATAAGTCCTATACTTTTTAAAAAGTAATTGATGATTCCCACATCGGTTCCAAACATAAACTTGAAAATAAGGCCCGTAATCGTGATCGGTATCATCCACGGCATCATTAAAAGACCCCGCACGGGCTTGGAAAAAGCAAATTTTTTGTTAAAAAATAATGCCAGAGCAAATCCGATAATAAACTGGAATACTAAACACGAAACAGTAAATACGAGCGTGTTCCACAGCGATGCCGTCAGCACATTATCCTGCGTAAAAAGGTCGATATAATTTTGGAATCCTATAAAATCTCTTATCCCGTTCTTAAGATTCCTGGCGGTCACATCCTGAAAGCTCAGGACAAAATTATATGCAATAGGATAGCCTACAAAAGCGAGCATATATGCCAGCGCTGGAAGCACGAAAAAAATACCTGCATTATCGTATTTAAAGAATTTTTTTATATTTTTCATTACATTTCCTCCATTTTTGGACAAAAAAAGGGCAGGAAATCACATTTTGCTGCTTTTCCTGCCCCTTTCAACCTTCTACTGAGTTATTATCCCATCAATGGTTGTCTGCGCTTTTGCCGCCGCGTCCTCCGGCGTGTTCGCACCGGTCATAACTTCGTTAAACGCCAGAGAAATCGCATCCGATATATCCGGCCATTCAGGCAGAGGTCCTCTTGCATAAGCATATTTCATTTCCTCTACGAACGCCTCGTATACCGCATCTCCCTTGAATTGATTTTCTGCGATCTTAGAGTCGGAAGAAATATATCCCATGGCATTCATCATATACAAGCAATTTTCCTGCGTAGTCGCAAATTTCAGGAAATCGACAGCCCCGTCTTCATTGCCTCCCGCGATAACCGCATAGTTCTCTCCACCAAGCCCTGATGCCTGCTGTGCGTCCATCGGAATAGGGGCCACGCCCCAGTTCAAATCGGGGACTTCTTCTCTCATAGTGGGCACCTGCCACGTTCCATTGATCATCATCGCCAGGTTACCGGAAATGAATTGATTCATCGTATCGCCCTGCGTCCAGTTGATCGCCTCTTTTGTCATAGCACCTTCATCTACCATGTTTTTAACAGCTGTAAGAGCCTCGATACCGCCTTCAGAATTCATCTCATAGGAGGATGCTCCCGTAGACCAGAGCCATGTAAGGAAATTGAAGGTTCCTTCTTCGTTCTGTAAACTGCAGTGTGCAAAGCCGGATACGTTATCCTTGGTGCATGCCTTTGCCGTTTCCAGCAGCTCATCCCATGTAGTAGGAACCTCACGCCCTGCTGCCTCAAGCATATCTTCATTGTAGTAAAGAAGCAGACAGTTGCTTCCAAAAGGCACTCCATACAGTCTTCCATCCAGCGTACAGGAATTAACCGGGCCGTCATAATATGTGCTGACATCAAATTTATCCGTAAGGTCCGCGAAGATTCCCATCGAAGCATAGGAAGCATGGTCCGGGTTATCCAAAATGACTAAGTCGGGAAGCACATCCGCCGACGCCCCTACTGACAGCTGTTTCTTAAAGTCTGCAAAAGGAACATACTTCGCTTCTACTGTTACCGCATCCTAAGAATTGTTGTATTCCTCGATCAAATGATTCAACGCCTCCTGATGTCCTTCTGTTTCCCAATAATACCAAATTGTTACGTCCCCTGACGCACCCCCCTGCTCCTGCGAGCTTTCTTCCTGCGCCGTCTCCGCAGCAGTATCTGATGCCGTCTCCGTGTTGGCTGCCGCCGTATCTCCAGCGGTTTCCTGCACCGGCGTCTGTCCGCAGCCTGCCAAAAGTGCTGCTGTCATAACTGCTGCCATAATTGTTGAAAATACCCTCTTCATAATTTCACCTTTCCTCCTTCATTTTTTTAGCGAGCTTCCTCACTTGTTTCGGTATCTTCATTATAGTCAGCCTTTTCCGCCGCCGAAACTCAACAAAACTTTAAAAGGAGGACTTTCCTAAGATTATTTATGCGTTTTTCTATACTCTGCCGGAAGCTGCCCGATACATTCCTTAAATACTCTGCTGAAATATTTCGCATCCGAATATCCCACCCTGTCCGCCACCTCACCAAGCTTCATCCGGCTGCCGATAAGAATGGCCTTCGCCTTCGCAATGCGGTAGTCTCTAGCATAAGCACTGAATTTCACTCCTTTTTCCTTGTGAAATAACATTCCCAAATACTCCGGCGTCAGGTTCAATCTGGCGGCGATTTCCTCCAGCGTGATTCCCTGCTGGTAATATTCGAGAAACATACTTTCCGCCTTTTTCACATTCAGTCCGATGTTACCGTCACCCTCCTGAATGCTGTCACGAAAAAAGGAGAATATTTCCTCCGAGACCTTTTTCAGTTCCTCCTTATTCACGGAGCTCATAATTTTCTCCAATATTTTTTTCTGCTCCAGCTTTTCATGGTCCAAAATACCGATTTCCTTGGAGACATTCATCATCACCCATAAGAATCTCACGTAGCTTTCCTTGATTTCCTTCGGCGCATAAATATAATCCGTCCCGAAATACGCATTGAACCGCTCAATGCTCTTGCCGATTCTTACCTTATCCAAGGCGCAGATGGCCGCCTTTAAATCGTTCTCTATCTCTATCGGATATATACAGACCGCCGTCTGTACCTGCAGAATCTTCGGATAGGAGATCATTACCTTATCGCCAAAAGAAATGTTCCACTCCATATATTGCTGTAACTTCTGAAAACTCCCCCGCAGCTCTCCCGCACCGGAGGCGTTGATCCAGCCCAGCCCTATATCCGTATTGCCCATGGCAAAAAGCCGCTCGATTTCTCCACTTCCTCAAGCTGAGTCTCCACGTTTTTTACTGCCTGAACAAAGTCCATAAAAACAAGCGGCTTTACCAGATATTCGCTCACCCCGTACCGGATAGCCTGCTGGGCATAGCTGAATTCTGAATAAGCGCTTAATACGATGACCTTGCTCTTAACCTTGTTTTCGTACATCCTGGCTACCATCTGCAGGCCGTCCATTACCGGCATCTTTACGTCCGTCACGACTAACTCCGGCCTCTTATCGAGGATCATCTTAAGCCCTTCCTCACCATTTACTGCCATGCCTACAATCTGATACTCGGGGAACATCTTACTGAACAACTTGCTAATGCCTTCCCTGATTCTTATTTCATCTTCCACTATTATCACTTTCATAGGTCAATCTCCATGGAATCAGAATTATAATTTCTGTTCCCTCCTTCAATACACTTCTTATCTTCACATGAGCTTCTTCCCCATAATACATGAACAGCCTGGTAAAGGCGTTGGCTATGCCGATATCTCCGTTCTCCTCCATCATATGAAAGGCTCTTTCATTCAGCCTTTCTACAAAGGAAGACTCCATCCCCTTTCCGTTGTCGCCTATCATAATCTGCAGGTATTCATCTTCCTTAGCCATTCGGATCGTTAACAGATTTTCTCCGCTTCTGCCCTCGAAACCATGAATGATGGAATTCTCGATAAAAGGCTGTAATAAGAGCTTATGCACCCTGCACTCCATGACCTGCGTATCGATGTCCATGGTACAGCGGAAGGTATTTTTCAGCCTCGTTTGCTGCAGATAAATATAATTTTTCAGCCAGCTGAGCTCTTCCCGCACTTCCACCGTGGCATTGCTGTTTTTTATGGCATACCGCAGTATGGAAGCAAGCGTGTTAATCGCGTTGCTTATCTCGAATTCATCCTTGTCGATGGCCATCCAGTTAATCGTATCCAGCGTGTTGTACAGAAAATGAGGATTGATCTGGGCTTCTAGGGCAGTAATCTCCGCCAGCCGCTGCCGTTCTCCCGCTTCCTTTTCCTTTTTCAGCGCCGTATCCAGTTTCTCCAGCATATCGTTAAACTGTATCGCGATGAACTCTACCTCCAGGGGCATCTGCTTATCCACTTCTACTCTGGTCCTGAGATTACCGGAACTTACTGTCTCCATGGACCTCACAACCTTCTGCACCGACTCAGCCAGCTGCCTCGACAACAGCAGCGTCAAGATTACTACCATCCCCAGACAGAGCAGGCAGGCCGCGATATTGATCCTCTGCTGGTTCGTTATCCCCATCATGGTCTCTTTCTGATTCACCGCGTTGACAACATCCCACCCCAAATCCTCATTTTCATATACATACAGCGCGGTATACTTATCCTCAAAAAGATTTTCACTATATATGAAATTCAGATAATCTTCCTTCTTCTCCTGCGATGTGCGCCCGGCGTCCGTAATCTTTCTCATAAGTCTTGTGCTGTCGGGATATGAAATGATCCTGCCTTTTTTATCCACTATAAAATTGAAATTATCGAAGCTTAGCTTGTCTTCGCCCTTCGTCAGGCAGACTTTCTTTAGCAGCTCCTCATCTATGCTGACGATGACTACGCCGTTTCGCTTGTCCAGGTCTTTGTAATCGATGATTCTATGGGAAATGTGAAACAGGTAATAATCCTCATTGGCAAAGCTCACCGCATATTCTGTGGGAAAAATATGTGTCTTGTTATCCGCCGATATGTAATCATAAAGCTCTTCCTGCTCCATGCTGAAATTCTTTATCCAGGAGTCTTCATTCGTATATGCGGTTAATTGGTGGTAGGTAACGAGCTTGTTTTCTGAAGTGATTATGGTAATGGCCCTAATATAATCTTTCGTATTGATGAGACCATTCAGTATTCTTCTAAGCTGATTTCTTGTAACGGATTCATCCTCCCCGTTATTGAGCTTATCGATCAACTTTACCACATCGTCGTTAGTATAAATCTGATAAAGCAGGTCTTCATATGATTCCATCCATATTTCCAGACTATTGCCGGTTTGTTCCAGATTGTTGAGCGTCAGCTCCTCCATATTCTTTTTTAAGGTGTTGGAAGTATTGTAGTAAGAATAAACGCTAAGTACCAAAAGCGGAATGACAGACGCAACAAGAAACAAGCATATCAGTTTGGTCTGGAGGCTTGTCTTGTTACCGGTTGAATTTTTTACTATTTTCATAAAATCTGTCCTTTCATACTGTTTACCGAAACAAGCGAAAAGATGATTTTATCATATCAATATACGCATATTGGGTCAAGGATCATTTTTCATGAATAACAATGCAAACATCGTACTGCTTCATCATATCCTCTCCCGAAAGAATTCTTTTACTTAATACATCCTGCTTCCCTACGAAAAATTCCGGTACCGGCTTCGTCTCCTTGTGGAAGTTCATAATAAAGCATATGTATTGTGTCTGCGTCTGCCTGATCGTTACCTCTACCTCAGGGGATATGCCAAATACGGATTTTACCCCTGCCTCGCTCGTAACAATATCCATTACCTTGGATAACGCAGCCTCCTCCAAAACAGTTCCTATATAAAAAGTCTGTCCCTTTCCAAAGCTGTTTCTAGTAACTGCGGGCATTCCTGCATAGAAATTACTTGAATAATCCGCAATGCTTTCCGCACCCTCTGTATGAATGATATCACACAACATCTCACAGTTTGATGTTGTACCATCCGTAAATATGATATCATTGGACTGCTCAGGATCCAAAGCATCAATTTCCTCAACCCAAATACCCGAAAGCTCTCTGAACGGCCCCGGATATCCTCCAAGATATACATTATCCGATTGATCAACGATACCGCTCATAAACCCGGTTACAAGAATTCCTCCACGTTGTATATATTCTTCAAGATTTCTGGCAACCCCCTCCTTTACCATGTAAAGCACCGGTGCCACTACTATCTGATATTTATTAAAATCGGCATCGATTGATATCATATCAGCAGAAATATTCTTGTTATAGAAGTAACGGTAATATTGATGAATCTGGTCAACATATTTCAAATTCTTGTTCGGACCGCTGGTGTATTCCAGTGCCCAGTAATTATCCCAGTCAAACAGGATTCCCACTGATGAGGCGGTATCAGCTCCTATTATCTTACCGCCTAGCTCCTCTAGCTCTCTGCCCAGCTGCGTCACCTCACGAAATACCCGTGTATTCTCGCTGCCTACATGACCAATAACCGCACCATGGAATTTCTCACACGCTCCCACCGAACGTCTGAGTTGGAAAAATTGTATAGTATCCCCTCCGTGTGCAATGGTCTGATAGCTTTGTGCACGCATTTGTCCCGGTTTTTTCAGTGAATTATACTCCTGCCAGTTTTGCTGGCTTGGCGTCTGTTCCATCAGCATAAAAGGCTTTTCCTTCAATCCCCTCATCAAATCATGACACATAGCGGTATAGCTCCATGGTGTATCATATCTGGGATAATTATCCCATGCCACAATATCCATTTCCTTTGCCCACTTAAAATAATCAAGGCCCTTATAGGTTCCCATAAGGTTTGTAGTAATCAGCGCCTTTAGATTATGTTTTCTTATGATATCCCGTTCCATTTTATAATTACCCAGCATACTGTCAGAATTGAACCTGCGGTAGTCAATAGATATACCTGCAAATGCAGTTTTATCATCCCCAATTCCCTCGCTTAAGGCATTTGGCAATACAATCTCGTTCCAATCATACAGCGTATGACCCCAGAATTCCATACTCCATGCCTTATTCACTGCCTCAATGGTTTTATACTTCTGCTTCAGCCAGAAGCGGAAGGCCTTCTCGCAATTATCACAATAGCATTCTCCTCCATATTCATTATTGACATGCCAGCAGATAATCTTTTCATTGCTTCCATACCGTATTGCCAGCTTTTCCACTAGTGCTGCTGCATATTTCTGATATACCGGACTGTTTGGACATGCATTGTGTCTTTGACCAAATCTGTGGTGCCTCCCTTCATAATCCGTGCGTGCCACCTCTGTATACCGGCTTACCATCCATGCAGGCAGTGCTGCCGTGGAGGTTGCCATTACAATATCATAATCATTCCTGCTGAGTATTTCTACTATTTCATCCAGCTCTTCAAAATGATACTCCTCTTCCGACGGCTGAAGCTTAGCCCATGAAAATACATTAATCGTAACACTGTTAATTCCTGCATGCCTGAACATCCTCATATCCTCATCCCAAACAGCCCACGGCCATTGGTTCGGATTATAATCACCTCCATACAGCATTCTCTTAAAAGTTCTTTTCATATTTATACCCATGCTCCTTCCAAAGTCTGGAGATTTTGTGCATAGCACAAATCTCTGGTTGAAAGAATGTAATTCTTTTAACCTTTCTCCTGTCTATGCGTTCTTACAAACCCAAAGTATATAGTCGGTTTTAAACTTTATTTTTCATTTCATATTTTCCACTGATTACATCAATATAAATTTCTTCACAGGGAATCAACTTCACACTCCTATCACTGCCAAAAGAAAGCGGATACCAAACATATCGTGAATTATGATATTGTGTACCATCCCATCTATCTCCTACATATATATATGTAGTTTCCTCTGTTCCTTCAATTGTAAGAATAAATGCCGGCTGCGAATGGTATGTTGTACGGTTTCCAATTTCTGTCAGATATCCAAAACCGTTTTTTATATTATTTGTTTTCGCATATTTACATTGATTCGGCGCCCAACCCGTACAAAATGAAGACAAAATATAATACAATCCACCATTCTTAACCATTGCAGGTGCTTCCCGGTATTCTCCCTGCCAGAATCTTCCTTCTATTCTTTCCACATTCATATAATCATCCTGCAGCAAATACATATGCATATCTGCATTATCTCTGGAGGCAGAGAGAAAATATGCCTGACCGTCATTGTCCTGAAATAAGGTACAGTCTCTGGACATATAGCCATAAGGTCTGAAGCTTCCATAATAGATAAAGTCGCCAGCCGGAGTATCACATACTGCAATGGCAGCAGCCGCACAGTTATAGTCCATCCCATTTTCATAGTGCATCCACATTACAAATTTTTCGGTTTTCTTGTTATACAATACTTTAGGCCTTTCAATATTCACTTTCCCTCCGGATTTGTTCCTGAGTGATAAATCCGCTCTTACCCGCGTTTCAGCAACGTGTGAAGCCGCAGTCAGGACATTGTTTTCAAATGTCCAATTTATCAGATCTTTCGAAGAATAGCAGCTTACATAAATGTCCTCCGTACGATTCTCGCCGTACCAGAAAAAGTAATCCTCCCATTTTATTATGCAGCCACCATGTGCATGAATTGTGCTGCCTTTATTATCCTTCCAAATCTCACCATTAATCATATTCATTATCCCTCCATGCCCGGTTATAAAGTTCATACAGCTGTTCTGCTCCCCTGCTGCTGCACTCAGCCACAAATGCTCCCCAGTTATCAAAGGACTCGACCCCCGTGATAAATTTGCTTGTCATCTGGTTAACATATTCGTTTAAGACTGTTGCATATAGGGCTTCTATCTTCGCCTCCTCTTTCGAAAGAACAATATTTGATATGGAAGGCGGAAATATTTCGTTTTTAACTTGTTTAATGTTTACTGCCGCAATATCGGGAGACATATTTGCTGCCTTTTCATACTCATAAGGATAGATAAAGGTAAAGCAGTTATTTGCCACACCGTAATCCTTAATCGGCTCCAGCGTTCCCTCCGGATTACTGGCTGTCAATACCTGTTCACGCAATACCTTTGTTCCATCAGGCTGTATATCATATGTTTCACCCTCAACTCCCCAGGTAAACAAATCGATTCCCTCTTCTGAATACATCCAATCAAGCCAGCGGATCAGCTGGAGAAAATAATCTTTATTTTTTGTGGCTGCAGATATTACCATAGTTTGTGACGAATTATTCAGGCGGTAAGACCATGTTCCTGCCGGTCCCTCCAAAGAATATAGTGCCTCCCACTTCGCATCTGTTTCACCGGCCTCAATCAACGCCCTTTCGGCATCTTTAGGTCCGCTTGGCCAGTCAGCCATCAAAATAAAGGATTTTCCTGTAGACGCAAGGTCCTGATACATTTCTGAACTATAGGTCAGGTATTCCTGATGTAGCAGTTTTTCCTTATAAAGCCCGGCTACGTATTCCAGCATATCCTTGTATTCAGGACTTATCGGCGCATAAATCCACTCTTTACTCGTCTCATCAAAGAAAAACTGGCTTGGTCCGCTCCCCCACCCCGCCGCTGTTCCAAAGGCCGGTGAAATCATATCAAAAAGATTACCGTTTCCGAACAAAACATTAATCGGATATACATCTGGATACTCTGCCTTCAATATCTTTGCTGCCTCATAAAGCTCCTCATAGGTTTCGGGAACCGGAATATTATATTTATCAAAAATATCCCGCCGAATAAATATATATTTAGACGGATTCTTTATTTCTTTTATATTAACAGGCAGCTGGTATATCTTTCCGTCTGCCTGTGTTGCATTATCCAAAATATATTGAAGATTATTATCTTTTATAAACTTTGTAAAATTTGGCATCTGGTCGAAATAGTCACTAATCGGCAAAAGCGCCCCGCTTAGGGCCTGCGTAACAGACGGCTTTGTCTTACTGATCAAATCAGGCATGTCCTCTCCCGTATTTATAACCAGCTGGCTTCTTGTATCATAATCCGAATCCGGAATTGCTGTAACATCTAAAGTCACATTCGTCAGCTTCCTCATTTTTTCAAGAGACTTATAGCCTGCATTGAATTCTCCTGAATACATAAATGAAAAAGTAACCGGAGTATCTGACACCGCATTATAAACTTTCTCCTCACCACACCCCGGAAGTCCCAATATGATTACGCATATTATAATTAATCGAATTCGTATACCGACCATTCTTCTCATCATAAATATTCCCTCTCCTTTATTCCTCCCCCGCTTTATTCCAAATATAGATTATCATATACTACTGCACTTTAACAGCATCAAAGGACTTCCGGAGAGGGCTGTATCCTGATTATTGTTACTGGTTCAGGCTCTGATACCACTCATTCACTTCTTTTGTTATCTGTTCGCCGCCGCCGACATTCCAATCTTCCACAAACTGATCAAAAGAATCAATCGGTGCATTCCCGTAAATAATGTTGATATATGTCTGTTTCTCCAAAGTCTGGAGTTGCTCCCATACGCTCTTCATTGTTTCTGTCGGTTCGCCATTAAACAAATTGGGAATCTGACTGTCTTTCTGACTGTTAGCTATCACATATCCATCAAATTGCACCGGATCCGTTTCTAAAGTCGCCGCTGCTTTAATCTGAGCTCCTGTTTCATCGACATGCCCGTCAAGCACCTCCTGATATGCCGACATTCTGTCGATATTAGGCTGATTTTTTGTAACAAGTGTTTTTGATGGATTAAATGCATCTGTAATCGGAGGGTCAAATAATTTCGAATCAAATACTACCGAACTGTCACTAAGTACATCGTAATCATAACCTTCAATATATCCCAGCTTAAAGTCACCGGTACCAAAAGCGATATCATACAGCCAGTCATAGTATTGGAAGAAAGATTCCATATTGTCAAAATCTTTATTAAACATAAGATATCCGTCATTGGTATTTGCCGACTGGTATGTCATCTCTCCGTCTGCCTGCGTAATAACAGGATAGCATTTGATAACAGCATCGGGCTGGACGGTGACAACATCTTTCACTGAATCCACCGCCCAGGGGCGCCCCATGAACATACCGGCTTTTCCTTCCGTAAACTGATTCATCGCATCCCATGCACCTGTGGCGGCGGCCTCCTGAAATATCCATCCGTTTTTATGCCACTGTGCCATTTTTTCAAGAGCGTCCTTATTTCTCAAATCAATCGAACCATATGCAAGGTTTCCATTTCCGTCGGCCTGCCATGTGCCGGGAAGCATTTTTCCGGTAAATGCCGAGAAGATCATAACAGGGTCCGCTACCCATCCTGAATTCATAACATTATCTCCCTGATATGTAAATCCATAGGTATCCTTCTTCCCGTTTCCATCAGGGTCATCTTCGGTAAATGCCTTTATAACTGCTTCAAATTCTTCAATATTTGTAGGAGCCTCCAGTCCCAGCTTATCAAGCCAATCCTGACGTATGATCAGCACCTGAGTATCATCAAGGACCGGACAGTTTGCTATTCCGTATGTTTTCCCGTCCTTCATGATCGGATAGAACGTCTGCGGGTAATTATCATAAATTTCCTTTATTCTTTCCGGCATGTATTTCTCAATATCCTCGTCTATGGCCTTTACCTGTCCCGATTCAATCATGTCGGCAATCATTTGGGTAGAATAAACAGGAAATACATCGGGAAGTTCTTCGGCACCAGTCAGTGCCAGTCTTAGCTTCGTGTCATAATTTTCCGAGTCTCCTCCAAGAAGAATGGTCTCGACCTTAATGCCAAGCTTCTCTTCTGTAAGCCGTGTCATAGGATTATTGTTCAAATCATCATTTCCTTCATATCTTCCTGCATTTTCATCAAGCTGCTTGGCAATTGTTATTGTAACCGATCCGTCTTCTCTCGAAGGCGGAGTCTCTGTTCCTGTTGCTGTCTCAGCCCCTCCGCCTTCACCGTCAGATACGCTACTGCCACAGCCGCCTAACAATAAGGCTGAGGTGAGTAACACCGCAATCATTTTTTTCCTTTTCATTTCTCTTCCTCCTTTAAATTCAATTGGTTTATTCTTTAACGGCTCCCACTACCATTCCCTTCACAAAGTATTTCTGCAAAAAAGGATATACACAAAGAATGGGAAGTGCACCGATAAATACCTGTGCCGCCTTTATCGTACGCTCTGACAATGTATTAGCCGTTGTCGGATCCAGAGCAAGATCCTGCTTATTGTTCTGCGTAACGATTACCTGCAAAAACGATGCCAAAGGATAGTCCTTGGTATCCGACATGTACAGAATACCGGTAAACCATTCATTCCAATGTCCAACCATAATAAAAAGCGCTACAGTAGCCAGTCCGGCCTTAGAAAGGGGTAGATATACTTTCCGAAACACCGTGAAAAAGCTTGCTCCGTCAATAAACGCCGCTTCTTCCAGTGCCTTAGGTATTGTTCGGAAGAAGTTCATCATCAGTATCATGTTGTAGCAGCTGAATGCACCCGGAATAATGTAAACCAGAAAATTATTCTTTAGACCTAATGAAGTATTTACCATATAGGATGGAATAAGTCCTCCCCCAAATAGCATCGTAAAAACAAAAAACCACATAAGCGGAGTACGACCCTTAAAATCCTTTGAAAGTGCGTAGCTGGCCGGTGTGATTACCAGCATGCTAAGCATTGTTCCTATGGTCGTTCTTGCCAACGCAATGATCATAGAACGAATAAAATTCTTATTTGCAACTGTTTTTTCATAAGCAAGTGAAGTAAAATCAATTGGCCAAAAGGTTACCTGTCCGCTGTTTGCCGCCGCCTTGCTCGATAACGATATAGCAAATAGGTTAATAAGCGGTAATATACACGATATGGCTGCTGTAAGAAGAAATATGGTATTAATTACCACGAATATTTTTCTGCTTGTAGAAATTTTTTGCATCCTTGTCCTCCTAGAAAATTCTATATCCGGCAGCTTTATATGCAACACGATATGATATGACAGTAAGTAGAAAGCCTATAGCCGATTTAAAAAGGCCGACCGCTGTACCAAAGCTGTATTGGCCGTTAACCAGCGACTGCCTGTATACATAGGTGTCAATGATATCCCCAGTGCTGTATGTCAGGGGCGAATAAAGATTAAATATCTGATCAAATCCCGCATTAAGAACATTGCCGAGACTAAGTGTAGCCATGACGATTATCATAGGCAAAATGGAGGGTAACGTAATATTCCATGTTTGTCTCATCCTGTTCGCACCATCTACTTTTGCTGCTTCGTACAGACTTTGGTCTACACCCGATATGGCGGCTAAATAAACAATCATACCAAAGCCAAATCCCTTCCATAAATCTGTTATAACTGCTATCTGCCTAAACATGGACGCTTCCCCCAGGAAAAAAAACGAGTCATATCCAAGTCTTTGTATAAGCAGATTTACAATACCGTCAAGACCGAGAATGTCTCTCATCATCCCTGCGACTGTTACCCACGAAAGGAAATGAGGGAGATATACAAGTGTCTGTATTCCCTTTTTCAGGCCAACATGATGTACCTCATTTAATAACAGTGCCATTATAATAGGAATAATCAGCCCGAAAATAATTTTACTGACTGCAATGATAAGGGTATTGATAATGATCTGTACAGATTCTTTGTATGCGAATATCTGCCGGAAGTTATCAAGCCCCACCCATTCTGATTTCATTATGCCAAGCCATGGCTTGTAATTCTGAAAAGCCATTACTACACCTGCCATTGGCGCATAGTTGAAAATCAAGACCAAAATAATACTTGGCAACACTAAAATATACAAAGGCAAATTCTTTTTAAATTCCTGTGAAAATGTCCGCTTATTAGAACTCACTGCTTTTTTTTCCATTGTTGTTGCTCATCCTCCTTTTTAACTTTTCGTAATTATAGCAAGTGTTTTTTTTCGCTTCAATTTTCATTAAGTTACTTTGTGTACAATTTTCCACTTTTCGTCAGCATGCATTATTCTACTTTTATGCATTTTTCTCCATTTAATTTGTTTATTCTTCTGTTATATTGCATTTTTCTACTCTTTTGAATAAGATAGTTTTATGAATATTACTGAAGGAGACAGGAGCTTGAAGATAAGAATACCCGGCAAAAAGCTTTTTATCAAAAACTACAAACAACGATTATTAATCTGCATATTGATTCCCGTTACCATTACCCTTACGTTATTTACTCTTCTGTGTGCTTTTTTACTTAATAGTATGCAAAAACAGCTGTTATTTCAATGTGAACAGGCTCACAAAAGTTTTTATAATAACTGTATGCTGGACTTTCAAAATCTTTATCAAAGCAGCCGCATGCTGGCTGATGATCAGCTATTTTTGGATGTTTACTTTTCCACCTCCACCTCCTTACAGCCTGCTGATTTTTATCAGTACGCCGAAATAGTGAAGCTGCTCAGCACCTTTACCGCCAATAAACCATATATACTGCAGGTCGGCTTTGTCAATGAATATATTGACCGCTTTATCTCTTCCAACAGCACCCTTCCGCTCAAATATTATTGGGATGATCCATCACAAGGTAATATCGTTAATAAAAAAAATTATATGGGAGATTATGAAAAAAGGGATGGTATCTTTCAATTTCAGGCACTTGATCGCCGTTTTAACCAAGATGTCATTCCTATGCTGCAATACCAGATAGGGGAGTACAACCTGTCCTCCCCCTTGATCTACTATCTCAGCAAGTCTTACTTCTCCAGTACCTTCAATAACTTCAAATTAACATCCGACACCAGCCTTTATCTGTTCTCTCTCGACAACCAGCAGTTCATCGGCTCAAGTGATTCTTCTATGGAGCATTCAGTATATGAATGGCTGTTGAAGGATTCCTATTCCGATAACGGCAATGATAAGGTAATTAAGCTCGACGGTATACCCTATTATTTTTTTGTCACGGCCTCAAAAAGCAATTATACTGATCCATTGCTTTTTATCTCCCTGATTCCCCGGTCCGACATTTTTAAACAGGCGAATTTCCCATGGCAGCTGGCATTACTGGCTCTTATCCTATCCGGTATCCTTACTACACTGCTGAGCTTTATTATGTCCTTTCACCTGTATTCACCCATAAAAGGACTTTTGGAGCTGATGCAGTTTCATGACTCCTCCTTGAAAGGAATGGAATTATCAAAGAGCGGCGGGGATGAGCTTAATTATCTGGAGAATCACATAAACAACCTTATCAACAGATACAGCGATTTGCAGACCGATATGAGCAATGTGCTTCCTACTGTTTATTCCCGTTATTTTTTGAATATTTTCTATCAGAAAAATTATGAGAACAAAAGTCTGGAGCCCATTCTCCAAAACTACAATTTTCATTTTTTGTACGAGTATTTTTCCTGTTCTATTTTAGTTTCCTCTTTTTTTCCTGTTTTTGAACAGGATTTTAATGAGCATCAGCAGCACTTAATTGCAGGAAATCTGACCAAGATATTAGAAATATCCCAGGATGAGAAGTGCGTTAAATATGTATTCCAGCTGGCGGAAAACCGCTATTGCATTATCTGCAATGCCCCATATGAGAATCATACCGGGTTGTTAACAAAGGATTTTGATTTTTTACAGAATCTATTTGCTCAGGATATGGACTACATAAAATTTTACTTAGGCTGCGGTTCTACCTGTCGCACCATTCAGAACCTGACTGAAAGCTGGAAACATGCTAATATCGCGTCCTCCCAGCTTTCCACATTTGGCAAACAGAATATCTGCTTTTACCAGAAACCCCTACTTGAAAAGAAAGCTTTTCTAATGAAGCAGGCAGAGGAAAACCATTTAAGCACATACTTGTTACAAGGGAAGAAAAAGGAGGTGTTTTCGCTTATGGAGTGGATAATAAGTCAAAATAAAAATGTATCCATAAGCGAGGATGCATTTAAGGATTTATATATCCATTTATATGAAATCGGTGAAACGATTCTTAGAAGAACTGAGAATTCCGGATATCGCCTGATGGGTGAGGAGTACATTAATCTGTCCGCCTACATTCATAACCTGTCAAATCTTGAGCGATCACAGTATATTAATAAACTATATGAAATGTTATGTCAGAAACAGACTGGTGAGATTCCTACCTCCTTTAATCTAGAAAAAATAAAAGAATATATCGATGCTCATTACCATGAGGACATCTATTTGGAATCTTTGGCCGAGACCTTTGGCACATCACCCAAATATATGTCCAGAATATTAAAACAGGCTTTAGGCGTTCCCTTCAAGCAATATCTGACCGCCCTCCGGATTGCCAAGGCCAAAGATATGTTAACTCATACAAATGAGAAAATTGATGTGATTGCCTTAAAGTGCGGATTTAATAACAGCAATTCTTTTATACGGACTTTCAAGCAGATGACCGCTTCCACTCCTGGTCAGTTCCGTTCACTTTCGCATAATGTGGGCGAAACGTGAAAACTGCAAAGAATAGAGATACAACAAAAGGAGATTTCAGCGATTATCACACTGTCTTTATTTATCACTTTTTGCCTGCTCCATGCAGTCTTTTACAGCAGTCTGAATCGCATCTCCGGTTACGGTGGCAGAGGCTATTGCGTCCACCTCCCAAGTCTGACTCTCCACAATTTTTGCAGGCAACTCTTCCACTGCCCGTTCACCAATTCCCATCGTTTCATTTTGTTCGGTTACTATAACGGATACAATGGATGTATCGTCAAACTCCACCCTGACAGTCACGTCACCAGCATAGCCTTCAACAGTTGCGGTATAACTTCCGGCGTTGTAGATACCGGAGCCGCTGCCGCATCCGGTAATAAGAAAAGAAATAAACAACATTGGTGTAAGCAGTTTCCTTATTTTATTTTTTGATTTTATCATTATCTTTTTCTCCATTTTTCTGACTCTGAAATGATTGCCCCCGCACGCCATAAGGAAGGCACACGGGCACTCCCAAAACAGGGTGCCGGATCACCTCTGCTTCCACGTTAAATACTTCCCGCAGCGTAGATGGTATAATAACATCCTCAGGTGCACCAAAGCTATGCTTTTCTCCATCCTTGATCGCAATCAGGTAATCAGAAAACATGATGGCGTGATTCAGGTCATGAAGAACCATTACAATGGTTACACCTCGTTCCGAATTCAATGTTCTAAGCAACTGCAGGATTTCCAACTGATGGGAAATATCCAGATAGGTGGTGGGTTCGTCCAGAAACAGGATATCTGTTTTCTGAGCCAGTGCCATAGCTATCCAAGCCCGCTGCCGCTGTCCGCCGGAAAGCTGGTCCATTTCCCGTCCGGCAAGTTCCGTCATACCTGTGCTCGATAATGCCCATGATATAATTTCTCTGTCTTTTGCAGTCACTCCCGCCAGTTTACTGCGATAAGGAAATCGTCCGTATTCCACGAGATCGCTTACGGTAATGCCGGTGGGTGTCTGTGCTCCCTGAGGCAGAAGCGCCAGCTTTTGTGCCACTGCTTTGGTAGGCATGCTGTGGATGGATTGACCCTCCAGACAAACAATACCTGCGGTTGGCGCAAGCAATCGTGACATGGTTTTTAATAATGTGGATTTGCCTGATCCGTTGGAACCGATCAGGGTAGTAATCATACCGGAAGGTATCTCCAGGTCAATATCATGGAATACCGGAATATCATTATAACCGGCAGATAACTTATCTACCGTAATACTGGATTTCACTTTTTCTACCTCCTATGTCTGTCTGCGAAGCAAATAAAGAAAATACGGTGCGGCCAAAACAGAAATCACAATTCCCACCGGTATCTCAATGGGCTGGAACATCGAACGCCCCATGGTATCCGCCAGTAGCAGGAGCAATCCTCCCATCAGCATGGTAACAGGCATGAGCAGGTGATGTCGTCCGCCTACAAATTTTCGTGCCATATGAGGGGCTACCAACCCCACAAATCCAATTCCGCCGCTGACGGAAATACAGCTGGAAGCCAGCGCCACCGCGGCAATCAGCAGGATTCTCCGTTCCCGCTCTACCCGGACACCCAACCCGAGGGAGGTGTCTTCTCCAAGCAGAAGCAAGTCCAAAATTTTTGATTTAGTAAGAAGCAAAGGAATGAGAATCAGCAGGTAAGGCAGCATTGCTTTTACCTGATACCAGCCGGTTCCCCAGATATTTCCCGCCAGCCATCTGGCCACCAGTTGATAGCTGCTGTTTTCCATATCAGAAGCCATGATTAACATCAAGGCGGAAAAACCTGCCGACATGCCTATACCACCCAACAGCAAATATGGCGGACGGAGTTTCCCGTTTCGTTTGGAAAAGATATATAGAACAGCCGCCACCAAAAGCCCCCCCGCCATGGCGAACAGAGGCTGATAGAACACAGAGCTCACATGCAAAGAAGGGAATAACGCCAAAAACAGCATTACAGCAAAACCTGCTCCCGCATTGATACCAAGGATTCCGGGATCAGCCAGCGGATTTTCCGTTACGGCCTGCAAAATACAGCCGGACAACGCAAGTCCCACTCCGCACAGAATAGAAAGCAGAATACGCGGCAGCCGGATTTGCAACAATACTACAGAGGCCTCCGCATCCCCGGGATGAAGCAGACTGAGCACTACCTGAGAATACGGAATAGTTGCATACCCACTGTTAAGCGATAATAGAACAGCAGCCGGCAGGGCCGCCAAAAGAAGCCATGGCACAAGCTTTCGCCTTCTTTTGTTTTTCATAAAACCGCTCCTTTCTTCTGCCAGGTCAAGGCCATAAAGACCGGGACACCAATGGCAGACACAAGAGCTCCCACCGGTGTATCAAAAGGAGCATTGATGCAGCGAGCCGCAATATCGGCCAGCACCAGCAGAATCGCCCCCGTCAGGGCAGATACCGGCAATAATCTCCGATAATCCCCTCCCACGGCAAAACGGGCAGCGTGAGGAACAAGCAATCCTAAAAATGAAATTCCGCCCACAAGGGATACGCTTGCTCCTGCCAAAATCAAAACGGCAGCAATTCCCATCAGACGTAACGACCATACCTTGATACCAAGTCCCTCCGCACTCTCTTCTCCCAAGGCCAGTACCGACAACCGCCTCCCAAGTAAGAGGCTGAAAAAGCCCGCGCATGTAATCCATGGTACGGTCAAAGTTAAACTCTTCCAAGTAATCCCGGACAGACTTCCCGCCGTCCAAAATGACAGTGCTTTTGAGAGCCCGAAGGTAAGAGAGATTCCCTGACTCAGTGCGGTAAGCAGTGCAGAAACCGCACTGCCTGCCAGGATGAGATGGATTGTTCCAGATTTTTGCCTGCCTATTCCCATCCCATATACCATGGCAACCGCCAGCGCCGCTCCAAGAAAGGCCGCGAACATCGTGCCTAAGGTGCTGAGAGAGGGGAGTAAAACCGCCGTCAGAGCAACAAGAAATCCCGCTCCCGCATTAACCCCCAACAGACCGGCGTCAGCGAGAGGATTGCGTGTAACCCCCTGCATCACTCCCCCGGCAAGGGCAAAAGCCGCCCCGGTAAAACAGGCGGCCAGTACTCTGGGCATACGCATCTGAAGCATGACGCTTCCGATTTCCGAAGTCACTTCTGGATGAAGCAACGTGTAAATCAATATCTTGAAACTTCCTCCCGCCACCCCTATGCTGGCGGAAATCAGGATAGACAGCAATAGTACCGCTGTCAACAGTACCAGCAGCAATCGGTAAGCTGTATTTGTTCTGCTCCCTTGTATGAGAAAGCACATAGAGCTTTCATCCCCTCCCTGATTCCTCAGTTTTTTCTTACTCGACATTCGTGTGGTTTATAATGGCATTTGCCAGCTTTTCCATATATAACAGCTTTCCGTTAGCAGTGTAGGCCATATCGTATTGCAGATTGTTTTCGCCAAGATATACATTTCCGGACTGCACCGCCTTTAGATTCTGCCAGACGGGGCTCTCTTCTGTTTCCCCAACCTCGCCGTCATCACTGAAAAAGAAGATATGGTCCGCGTCAATCTTTGAGAAGTATTCCGCGTCAACCACTTCCCCCCATACATCTTCCGGAACACCGGAGGAGGGTTGCACTTCCAGTTCATCGTAAATAATCTCGCCGGGGCCGCCGGTCCGGTAAACATAATAGGAACCGAAATGTACGGAATTAGCTTCAATAACGGCAAACGTTTCATCGCCCACCACTTCCTTAGTATCTTCTGCCAACCCGGCTGCTTTTGCATCATAATCTTTCAGCCAGCTATCCACAACATCCTCTTTGCCAAACCATTCACCCAATTGCTGAAAACGCCCCTTCCAGTTGACATAACTAATATCATCATTAATCATAACAGTAGGTGCAATGGCCTTAAGCTGCTCATAGACCTTGTCATGACGGATATTCATAATAATCAGATCCGGCTGAAGCTCCGCTATCTTCTCAATATTTAAATCTCCGACTGCGCCCGAATAGTTTCCTACCGTTTCAATACTGTTTTCGCTAAAATAATCCTGAAGGTATTCCGGTACCGTTATTCCATCGAACATACTGGTGTTGGCGGACGCAACAAACGGCATTCCAAGAATAATCAGCTCATCGGCCGAACCGGAAACATCCACAATACGCTGAGGACTGGCCGGGATTTCCACAGAGCCCTTCATATCTTCCACTGTAATTGTATCAAGACTTTGACTCGATGCATCGGTTTCCTGTTCCTGCGGCGTACTTTCATCCGATGCTTCAGTAACTTGTTCTTGTGACGTACTTTGGTCCGAATCTTGTGAGCTATTTGCCGTAGACGAGCACGCACTCAGTGCCATGGCAAGTATTAAACAAAACGGAATAATTAATCTTTTTTTCACTTTAAATCCTCCTATTGTAATCTCATAATACTATTGTTAGAAGCGACTAACCTTAAACAGCATACAGAAAATCTCCTCATCTTTCTGCTCCTGGACGGATTTTTTCTGCTCCCTCACGGAGCCTCTTTGAGAAGAAGCTATTGACTGGTTAGGATTGACTAACTATAATGGAACTAAATCGCAGGTTCTATTCTACTCTCAGAAGGACTCTATTCGCGAAACACATAAGAAAATAGGTATTGATAACATGTCATATTTACCGTTACAGTTTGAAGATTCAGAGATATTTCCTCAAAAAATAATCAGTATACGTCCGGATGTACATATCATGCTTTCCTCCGGAACTTTCTCAAAAGGAACAAAACGGGAATCGGGAACTACATCTCCGGTTTTTGAATTAAGCTACAGCCGAAAGAATACCATGCGCGGAGAGGTAAATCATCAGCATGTGGAATTACAACCGGGGCATACCTCCTTAGGGTTTTTGGGAGAGGCAACTGGTCATTCAGAATACCAAAGCGGCGAAGAAGTTCAGTTGTACTCCATTTGGGTAAGTCCTGGTGCTTTTAACGGATTCTGTGAAGATGTGGGCGGCAGAAGCAATGTGGATTTCGCTTCTTTTCAGAAAGGCTCCTATTACCACTGCGATTTTAGAAGTGATGCGAGGGAAGAGAGCATAAAAAAAAGAGTAGAAGCCTGCTTTGACAAAAAGTCCGACCACTTAAACCGGCTTCTTGTGGAAAGCTGTATTCTGGAATTACTATCTATTAATCTGGAAAAGCTGCTTTGTACGAACGATCAACACTATAATCTGACCAGAACGGACATCGAACGGTTGATGCATGCGCGTGAGATATTGTTAAATCGTCTGGATTCTCCCCCTTCTCTGCTGGAACTGTCCCGTATTATCCAAATGAACGATTGCAAGCTAAAGCGGTCATTTAAACAGTATTTCGGATCAACAGTCTATGGTTTTATTCGGGACCAGCGGCTGGAAAATGCTTTCTCGTTACTTGAACAGGGGAAACACAATGTAAGCGAGACTGCCTTTGCTGTGGGGTATACAAACGTAAGCCACTTTTCCCGGGCATTTCAAAGAAAGTTTGGCATTACTCCGGGCACTATGATTTAAATCCGTCAAGTTACCCTTTCCTATGATTCCATCCATATTTCCGGACTATTGCCGGTTTGTTCCAGATTGTTGAGCGTCAGCTTCTGCGCTGTCCCAAATGTGGGACTTCCATGTTGGTTGTGGAAATATACCATAAAAAAACTGCACTCTTTGAACAATATCGAAAGGAAATAGGATATGGATAACTCCATTCTTTCTCAGCTTCCTTTAATGTCAAACAGTGCAGACCGGACCATAAAGTTTAAATCCGGCTTATGAAACGGGTTTTCAATTGTTTCGTCAAATCATTGTTCGTTTACAAACTTATACATTGCATCAAAGATGATAAAGACTGATGTCGCCCCGGCATCCTGATAGCCTATGGCCCTTTCCATTAATGATTTTGCGCGCCCGAATTTAGCAATATAGTCTTTTGTATTTTCTACACCCTGATATGCTCCATCTTTTGCAGCTTCCATAAGAATTGCCAAATCTTCTTTCTCTCCCTTCTCCAACGCCAATACTGCCGGTTCCAGTGCATCTATCATGGTCTTATCGCCAACCTGTGCCTTTCCTCTTTCCTTGATAGCTTCAAGAGAACCTCTCATGATCTTTGCCATACTATTACCATCTAATTCTGTAATAGTTTCTAATCCTTTTATTCCTCCCAAAAACATAGAGCCAAAGATAACACCGGAAGCGCCTCCCATGGAATTTAACATGGCCATTCCTGTCGTTTTAAATACAGAATTTACATCCTGAAAAGGTCTCTTTTCCTCTAATGCAGACTTCGCCTTTTCCATTCCACCGGACATGCCGATTCCATGGTCTCCATCCCCGATTTTACTGTCAATTTCTGTCAGATAAGGCTTATTTTTAACTATCTCGTCACAAGCCCGGATTATCATATCCGTTGTTTGTTCTACTGTCAATACTTTCATAATTACCTGATCTCCTCTCTGGCATAATAGGGTGAAAAGCATTCTGTATCGTAATACTTCTTCAGCTCATCGTCCAATTTTAGAATTGTAATCGAAAATCCGCCCATTTCCTGACAAGTACAAAAGTTTTTAATTTCTGCGTCATGAACAACCACTTTGTCTTTTTCCAGATGTTCCGCCAATTCATTATATACAATATTTAGTTCTAAAAGAGTCGTGGAACCCAGGCCGTTTACCAAAATAGCTACTTCGTCATTCTCCTTAATATCCATTTCTTCCTTTAATTCTCTATACATTCTGTCAACCAGTTCGCTTGCCGGTTTCATGGTTGTTCTTTCAATTCCCTGCTCCCCATGTAATCCCATCCCAAATTCAATCTCATTTTCCCCCAGTTCAAAGGTTGGTTTATCCAGTCCCGGAATCGAACCCGGCGAGGTAGCCAAACCAATGGTATTAATATTATCTCTGGCTTTTTCAGTAATCCTTAGTACTTCTTCTAATTCAAGACCTGCATCACACGCTGAGCCGGCCACCTTGATCACATAAATATCTCCGGCTATTCCCCGCCTGTCTTCTATTCTCTCTTTTGGTGCCGATGCACAGTCATCCCATACCCTTACATGGGCAGTTTTTATATCATCAAATTCGCATAATTCTTCCGCCATATCGAAGTTTAAGTTATCTCCGGAATAACATCCATATACAAACAGCACACCCTTTTCTTCATGAACTGCCTTTGCGGTTTCTAAAATTAGCTGGGGATTAGGGGAAGCAAAGATATTACCGCAGGCAACTGCGTCTGCCAATCCCCTTCCTGCAAATCCAGAAAATAAAGGTTCATGTCCGCTTCCTCCGCCTATAACAAGAGCAACCTTGTTTTTGCGTCTCCCTTTATACATAAAAGCATTGTGTCCCGGAATCTGTTCATAATAACGGTTATATGCCTTTACATATCCCGAAAGCATTTCCTCTACTACATTGGAGTCTTTATTTATAATTTTTTTCATTTCCGCCAACCTTTCTATCACTCTGCAATCAGTTTACTTATGAATCACTGCATTTTATTTCCAACTCATTAATTTTATCTACTTTATTCCACATTCCGATGTCTGGATGACATCTTCTCAAAACTTAAATCCGGCGTTTCCTCCACAATTATCATAATAATCATGTCAAATAAGACAAACAGACATTGTTCAAACAAATTTCCCATCGGCTGGATGGATGAGACAACCTCATCGGTTCCGCGATATACAGCGGCAGGGACAAACAATACATTATCAGCAGCTTCTCTTGCTGTTTTACCACTTGGAGAACCTGTCACCACATAAATTCCGGCTCCCTGTTCCTTTGCACGCTCACAGATATAATGAATATGTCCGATTTGACCATCTCCCAACGTGGCAATCAGTAAATCTCCTTTTCCTATACTGGGTGTAGTATCATCCCAAATCCAATGAATTTCCTTCCCCATATGCATGAGCCTCATGGCAAAGGCTTTGGTCGCCATCCCTTCACGGCCTACTCCAATTAGAAAAATCCGGTGATAGCTTTTTACCGTTTCTATAAAATGCCTTACATTATCCTGATCTATTTTTTCAAATACCTGTTCATATTCTGACAGAATAGTTTTGTACATTACTTTCATATTCATGATTATCCCCCTATATATTCAGCTCTTTGTGAAGATAGTCCATTGTTTTTTTCATACCTGCATAAACCTCATCATCTGTAGATTCAAATGCGGTGACTACCTCCAGATACTGGGGGATATTATCCAGCCCGGATTCCTTTGTTACCTTTTTTATTAATTCCGGTGTTATAATTCCATCTGCTGTAAAGTCCCAGTGCCTATCCATCTCTCCGTCTGTCTGCTGAAGATGGATAGAGCCTATGTAGGGCGCACATTCTTTAAACCACAAAAAGATATCTGCCTTTTCTTTTAATAAAGGCTTATAAAGAGCATGTCCCCAGTCAATTAATAATTTAATTGGGATGGCACTTCCCTCCAGATCTTTCATCATTTGTATCGAGGTTTCCGGATCATGGGGAAACTCTGTCGTCAAGGGCGTAGCTTCAATATGTATTTCTTTAATTCCTTTTTCTTTGCCGTAATCGGCAAGCTTACGCAGATAATTTAACATCTCCTGATATAAATAATTTCTCCTGTTATTATCCCTGGCATCATCAAAAGACATTCCTCCAACAGGGGTTCCCATAACGTGTGCCCCCATTTCAGCCGTTAAGTCAATTGCTCTTTTAAAAAATGTAAAGGAAATCTCTCTTTGTACCTCTGTAGGCGCCAGTAACTGAGCATAAGTATAAGAAGCCAGTCCGCCAAAAGTACCATCTATTTTTATTCCCTCTTCTTCAAAGGCTTCGCGATATTCTTTAATTAAAATATTTCTTCGTTCATGAGGCCACCATGGGTCAATTAAGTCCCATGTGAATTGAATATGTTTTACTCCAAATTCATTTTTACACATAGCTGCCAGTTGCTTTGGTTCTATAAAACGCTTTGTCGCAAATGATAAATTTAACCCTAAAAACATAATCCTCAATTCCTTTCTACTTTACTTATTTTAATTTTTTTCTGCTTTCTTTCCCTTATGATGACTGAAAGTGAACTAAAGGAAATAGCAATTACCACTACAAATCCACTTACCGCTGATTGCCAGTATACATTAACGCCAAACAATACAATCATGTTCTGAATAATACTGATAATAGCTGCTCCTATCAGCGCTCCTGCCGGATTACCAATGCCGCCGGTTAAAGCAACACCTCCGATTACTGAGGAAGCAATAGAATTCATAGGCCAGTTTTCACCGATAGAAGACTGTGCGGAGCCTAACCTGGCAACATACAAAATACCGGCTAAGGCAGAGATCAGACCTACAATGGAGTAAATCATAACGCGAATTTTATCTACCTGGATACCAAGAACCTTAGCAGCCTCCTTGTTGTTTCCAATTGCATAAATATACCTTCCCGTTTTTGTTTTCTTTACTAAAAATAAAACCAGGACAAGAACAATCAGTGTAAAAATAAAGGGAAATGGTATAGGCCCTACATTTCCTTTTCCAAAAATATGAACACTTTCCGGGATTCCCGTAATTGCTTTTCCCTTTGTCATAACAAGGTTAATACCACCATATACCCCTTGCATACCTATAGTTGCAACCATGGCATTAAGCCTTAACTTTGTAATAATTAATCCATTAATACATCCTAAGATAAGTCCAAGGATCAAAGCACCTACAAGCGCTGCATAAGGGTTCCACCCCCAATGCATCATCATCATTCCTGAAATAATTCCACATAGAGATGCTATTTTTCCCACAGACAGATCCAATTCCCCGGTCAGTAACAATAAAGATTGTCCAATACCAATCATACCGATAAATGCCAGATCCCTAATAAGAGACTGTAAGTTATAGATATCCAAAAAATATGGCGAAAAAACACTTGCCAGTATTATCATTAGAATTAATACTGCTCCAATTGCAGTCATATTACTCTTTTTTAATACACTAATTAATGCATTATCTTTTTTTATTCTCTCTCCATTCATCATGCTAACTCCTTCTTATTCTTATTTCACTCCGATAATAGCGCCTAAGATTTTCTCTTTATCAGCTTTTTCGTCATATTCTCCTGCCTGTTGTCCGTTATATAAAGCAATAATTCTATTAGAGCACTTTTTTACCTCTTCCATCTCAGAAGAAATCAGTATAATTCCAATTTGTTCTTTTTCAGCCAATTCTTTCATCATGCGGTAAATTTCCGCCTTGGTTCCGACATCGATACCTTTCGTAGGTTCATCGAATATTAATACCTTAGGTTTACATGACATAGCTCTTCCAATAATTACTTTTTGCTGGTTTCCACCACTTAAGAATTTAATTTCTTTTTCCATGTTCGGAGTCTTTACATCATACTCAGCAATTACTTTTTTTGCTAAATCTTCTTCTTTTTTCTTAGATATACCAAATACACTTTTTAAGTCATCTAATTTTGAAACACTGATATTCTCTCTGATACTAAGTTCTTGCAAGATACCCTGCGCTTTTCGTTCTTCAGGCAGATAAATCAATCCATGATTCACCGAATAATTGGTATCTCCAAGCTTCCATTCCTCTCCATCCAGCTTTATCTGTCCTGCATATACAGGTAAATATCCAAAGATCGCCTGCATTAACTCGCTTCTTCCTGCACCCACGAGACCTGAAAATCCAAGAATTTCACCCTTTTTCAGATGAAAGCTAATGTCTGTAAAGCGTTCTCCTGTCAGATGTTCCACTTCTAACAGAATCTCATCTGTAACTTTCTCTGAATAAAAGACCTGGTTTTGATCCACAGCACGGCCTGTCATCTGAGCAATAACCCATGGAATATCTATCTTATGAATATCAGAATAGGCAACCTTTTCTCCATTACGAAATACAGTAATGACATCACCTATAGAAAATATTTCTTCCAATTTATGTGATATGAAAATAATAGCTTTATTTTCCTTTTTTATCTGCCTTATGATATCAAATAAAATCTGAGCATCTTTCGTTGTCAGACTGGTAGTTGGTTCATCCAGCATTAATACCTCATATTCTTCGTGAACAGTCGCTCTTGCAATCTGAAGCAGCTGCTGTTCTGATACTGTTATATCCTTTACCAGGTCATCAGGCTTTACTGGAATATGAAATTTATCTAATAACGGTTTTGCTTTTTCTTCTAGTTCTCTTACATTTACCAGACCCTTAAATCCCGACTTTTCATATGGCAGGAATAGGTTTTCTGCTACCGACATATGGCCAAACAAGTCAATTTCCTGAGGAACATAGGCAACTTTATCAAACATTTTTTTGCTTCCCATGGCATCCTTACCAGCAATGGAAAGACATCCTTCTTCCGGTTCATATACACCTGTTAAACATTTGATTAATGTACTTTTTCCGGCTCCATTTTCGCCTATGATGCAATGAATTTCTCCTAATTCAAAAGAAATGTCCACTGAGTTCAAGGCTACTACTCCGGGAAATATTTTTGTGATATTACGCGCCTCTAATACTTTCATCAAAATGCTCCTTTATTGCACAAAAGGAGCCGACTTGTATTTCAGATGTCCAAGCTCCTTTTGTTTTTAATTTGTTAGTTGGTTTGTACTTCTTATTTCACCATTTCAATCCATTCATCAACATTTTCTGAATCTATATATGCAATTCCTGTATCAACTACTTTTGGAATGTCAATTCCTATGGATGCCTGCCAAAGCATTAATACTGACATAGAGCCCTGCATCTGAGGAATGGTAGAGGAGGTAGCCGTAATAGTTCCGGATTTAACATAATTAAGGATTTCAATTAAGTTATCCATGGAAACGATTGTAACTTGTCCTGTTTTTCCTGCTTCTTCTACTGCCGCTGCAATACCTGTACCGCTTGCATCACAGTTTAGATATCCTTTTAAATCAGGATTAGCCGCCAATACTGCTGCTGCCTGAGACTGTGCTTCTTCTACGCTATCATTATCAATACCTCCATCGATCACTTCAATATTGGGGTATTCTGCTAAAGCATCTAAATGTCCCTGATAACGTTCTGCATGGTTGGGAGCTGTCGGAACACCCTGCATAACTGCAACTTTTCCTTCTTCTCCAATCAGCTTTGCCAACTGATGTGCTGCAATACTTGCCTGCTCTGTAAAGTTATTTCCTACACTTGTTAAATTACTTCCTTCCGGCGCGGGGGCATCAAATAAAATAACCGGAATTCCCTGTTTTTCAATTTCTTCAATAACAGCTTTATTTCCTTCATAATCCAGTGGATCCAATGCAATACCATCCGGTCTGGTTGCTGCCGCCTGCTCCAGTACTGTGTTTTGCTCCGCTACATCTGCATTTCCAGGGGCTCTGTAATCAATCGTTACTTTAATTCCTAATTGTGCGGAAAGAGCATCCGCTTGCTTCTGGGCACCCTTGTTTACTTCATCAAACCATGGATGTACCACTTTGGGAACAATTACAAAGGTTAAATCTTTTCCGGTTGCCGCAGGAGCACTTTCCTCTCCTGATGAATTCGAACCTGCTGCCTCTTCCCCTGCAGATGCGGGATTTGACGTTCCTGAACACCCCATCATGCTGATTGCCATAACCGCCACTAACAATACCGATATTAATTTCTTTTTCATTCCTTTTTCTCCTTAAATATTTTTAAATATACTTAATTTTTTGGAAGCAACTTTATTATATCTGTATTCATGGCCTCTTCCAATGCGACAGTCTTTAGAATACGTGGGATAGTTTTAATAAAAAAGGAGGAATATCTTTATATCCCCCCCTTTTCATATGTCTATATTAATAATACGATCTGAAATATCTTCTATATATTCCTCTCTTGATTTTACAATAATTACCGCAGTCCCTAAATCAGTAAACTTCTTAATATAAGATTTTATCAACGACACACCATAGACATCACAATAGATAAAGGGCTCGAACAGGATTAGCACCTTAGGGTTATAGATATACCATCTTTCCAATAAAAGGATAATATTGTCATTTACACTTTTATCCTTTACATTTACACTTTTATTTTGACTATTCACTTCTTTTTCCAACATCTTTACTACTTTATTTTGCAGAAACATATGTTGCAGTGCGGGGATTTTTTCCAGAGACGGCATTAACAAATTATTTCCTACAGACATACTTAAAAGAAGTTCGCTTTCTCCTCCCATATCTGCCGCAGACACAATCTTGTTTTTTACAAAATCAGTAATATCATAAAAATTACAGTTCTTCTGTCCTAGCATTATCTGCGTTTTTCTATCGATAAACCTGCCGGACAGCAATTCAAAAATCCTCTTCTTTTCTTTTACATCCAGTGCAAGAATCGTTACTACCTCACCTTTATAAAAATCAAATGTTATTGATTGATCTCCTCTTAAAATAATACCTTTGATAGAATATAAGATATCTTTTTTAGCGGTCATCCCTGCTTTATCCCTATCCAAGTCCTTCTTTTTTAAACCGGTAGAACTGCTTAATAGAAATTCTTCCAAGTGGCTTCCATCCTTTATATAATCTTTGCTGCACTTCTTTACAATACGCCCCTTTTTAAAAATAACATATTTATCTGACAGAATATAAGATACATTGTCTGAATGGCTGTTGATAACTGCTGCCATGCCTTCTTCCATCACTCGATTCAGTATTTCTTTAAAATACTCTATATCTTGAGTCGAGCATCCTTCAAATTCATCCTCAATCACCAGAATTTTTACATTCCTGCTGTACCCCTTTACCAGATCCACCAATCTTTTTTCCAATTCCGTCAGATTTTTAATTTTTTTATTAACATCTATCTTTAATTTCAGCTTTTCTATATATTCTGCTGCCTGCTTTACTAACCTTTTTGTTTTTAACAAACCAAATATAGAACCGTTATTAACTAAGCATATATATTCTGCAACTGTCCAATCGTCAATATCATAATTTGAATAGGTAATCTTATATACCAGTTTTTGTATCTCTGACGAATCAAGGTTGTTTCTTCCATCTATATAAAAATTGGTATCATCCACTTCATGATTTCCACATATAATGTTTATCAGCAAATCCTTTCCCGAGTGAACCAACCCCAGAAAGCCTATGCTTTCTCCCGCTAATAAGCACAAAGAAATACCGGTTAATTTAATTGTAGTACTGTAATTTACATTGAAATTACTCATACGTACGATTTCACTCTTCATTTCTCACCTGACACTCCTTTCATAATTAGCCGGAATCGTAATCTCAATATCCGTTCCCTGATTTAAGGTACTGTAAACATATATTCCGTACTCTTCTCCAAATAGCAGCTGAATCCTTTTGTTAATATTAGGGAGTGCAATTCCCGTATTACGCTGTTTGAACCCTTTGCTTTCGTCCAGATACTCTTTAGACATTCTGATTCTTTCATTCAGTTCCAGCAAAGACTTGCTATCCATTCCCTTTCCATTGTCAGAAATTGTTAATATAAGGCTGTTATCCGTTACAATAACTTCTATATCCACTTTCCCACCTTCCATGCACTCTTCCAAACCATGGAAAATAGCGTTTTCTACAATCGGCTGAAGGATCAGCTTAGGAATAAAGTAGTCGTATGCTTTTTTGTCCTCTTCATCTATGTAAATATCCAAAGAAAATCTGTTGTTGAACCGGTATCTTAGAATCATCATATAGTTTTGAATATTAGCCAACTCGTCCCGAAGGGTTACGAGATTATCTTTTCTGCTGATACTATATCGAAAAAAGTCTGCAAGAGCTTCTACCATTTTAGCAATTTCAATGTTATCATCAATCAGTGCCTGCCCACGTATAGACTCAAGAGTATTATATAGAAAATGAGGATTGATCTGACTCTGAAAAGCTGCCAGTTCTGCCTGCTTATAAAACATTTCAGCCGAGTTTTCCCTAATCCTTTGGTCTGAATACTTTTCTACTAATGTTTTAATCTTTTCTATAAAAATTGTATCATCAGAAATATCATCCAAATTACTGTTCAATGCTTTTTCAAAATCTGATAACGGTTTTGCCACGCAAAAGTATAAACCGCCTATTATTAAAATTTCAATTAATACAAATATGCAGATGCCGGCTACTGTAAGGTTTTTTAGAAGAGCACCTATAGAAAAAAACAGAATCAGGATACCGTTTAGTATTATCATCCCTTTTAGATTTTTTACTACTCCCACACATTTCCCTCCTATGAATGCAGTTTGCGGTATAAGGCCGGCTTAACTCCTACTGTTTTAGTAAATATCTGGCTAAAGTACCTTGTATCTTTGTAACCAACTTCATCTGCAATTGCCGCTATGGTTTTATTGCTGGTGCGTATCATTTGCTTTGCCATTTCCATCCGGATATTAACCAAATAGGTGGTAAAGTTGAATCCAGTTTCTTTCTTAAAGAGAACACTGAAATAAACTGGATTTAAATCTACAATATGAGCAATATCCTCTAATACAATCTTTTCATTATAATGCTCCTCAATATACTGTTTCGCCTGACGTATTGGTTTTACAGATTCAGTTTCCAGAATTTTCAGACGGGCTTCCATATCTTCACTTAAATATTTCTTAAGCAATCCTTTTAAATTTCCAATGGTATTACAATGACAGCAGGCATTTTTCAAAAATTGTTTTAGCTTGTCTTCCTTTTCATTTTTAACCGATATGGTTTCAAAGTATAAATCAATAATTTCATTTGCAACATCATAGCATAAAGCAAAATCTGTATTTTCTTCAAACTGGAATTCACCATATATTTGGTTAATAACATTTTCAAATAGTTCTTTTGATAAAGCTTCAATACTCATACGTAATTGCTCTTTATACTTTATTAAATATTTCTGCATTTCCGTCCGGGGGATAAACTGTAATCGTTCTGCATAGATTAGTCGGCCCGTTCCCGCTTTAATCCGGTTCTGAACTGCCTGATAAGCTTCCTGAATAGAAAACCTGATTTCTCCGACTCCTGTCTTTTCTAATCCGATCCCTATCGTAACCTTATATTGTTCCAGGCCTAATAAGTATTCTTGTATTTCAATTAAAATCCTGTTAATCACATTATTAACTTGTTTAGAATCTGTCAAATCATAGTTGATTAAACAATAGATATTTAAATTGTCTTTTTCACAAATTAATTGTTCCTTTACCGTACCCTCAAAATTTTTTTCAATAATAGTCAGCAGTTTCTCTACTGTGATTCTATCCTGCCTTCTATCGCTTTTTTCATAATCCGAATAATCTAATTTGATAGTAATTCCTCTATAAGCAGCGGCATCAAACTCCAGATTATATTCTTCCTGCATTTCATCTACTGACAAGGCATCTGTCTGTTCAATAATATTATTTAAAAGATTACTTTTTATGATTTGGACACTTGTTGTTATGGCCCTTTCTATCTTTCCTTCTTGGTCTTGCTTTAAATGACTTTTGATCAATTCTTCCTGTATTCTTTTTAAAACTTTGTTTAATTCTTCTTCCTTAATTGGTTTTAATAAATAATCACTAACCCCGTATTGAAGTGCTTTATGAGCATATTCGAATTCCTTATATCCACTGATTACTATAAATTTAACCTGTTCGCCCTTTTCTTTTATCATACGGATTAAATCCAGTCCGTTCACTTTAGGCATTTTAATATCAGTGATGACAATATCCGGTTTCTCTGACAAGATAATATTATATGCCGCTTCTCCATTATCTACTACATTTACACATTCCAGCCCTATTTCCTCCCATTTTATAAGTTTTCTGATCAACATTCCGATTCGAAACTCATCATCGACAATTAATACTCTCCATCTTTTGGCATGCATACTGTCACCTTCTTTACACATTATTTCGTTTTTTCTAACTATACCATAGTTCCTGCTGGGGATAAAAGATATTTTGTAAATTATTCAGCTTTTAAAAAACCTTCCACTACAACACCAGACTTTATTTAATGATATTATGATACAATAGAGAACGGTGGTGATAAATAAAATGAATACCTATAAGACATCCGAAATTGCGCGTTGTATCGGAATCCATCCTAATACGGTCCGGCTTTATGAAGAGCTTATGCTCATTCCCAAACCGGAACGAAAAGCAAATGGCTATCGGGTTTTTACAGATTTTCACCTGGAGCAGATGAAGCTTGTGAGAACTGCCTTCCAGGTAGCGGTTCTGCAGAACGGTCTAAGAAAACAGGCGATTGCCATTATTAAGACCTCCGCTGCCGGTGATTTCGACGAAGCGATTCATATCACAAAGCAGTATTTACAGCAAATAAAAAACGAGCAGAGAAACGCCGAGGAAGCCCTGGTCATTACCGAAAAGCTGTTAGCCCGGGACGAGCCGGAAATAGATGATACGGTCCTGACCAGAAAAGAAGCCGCGGAGTATCTGCAAATCACTATGGATGCTTTAAGAAATTGGGAAATGAACGGCCTGATTACCATAAAGCGAAAACAAAACGGATATCGCATTTATGAGGAAGAGGATATTCGGCGGTTAAAAATCATACGTTCCCTGCGCTGTGCCAATTACTCTCTTTCAGCAATTTTGCGAATGCTGAATACCTTATCCAGCGATCCCGGCGCAAGCATCCGGCAAGCCATCGATACCCCGAAAGAAAATGACGATATTATTTCCGTATGCGACAAACTGATCACTTCATTGCATCACGCAGAACAGAATGCGCACGCTATGCTGGCACAGCTTAAGAAAATGAAAAAACAGTTTGGAACAAACCCTCCACTTTAACACCAGTTCTTATGCTGGTGTTATTCTTTTTTATGCCAAGAAAAAAGGAGGGAATATATCATATGAAAACAGCTATAGAAGTAAAAAAACTGTGCAAATCTTATTCTGAAGTCAAAGCGGCACAAGATATCGATATCTCCATTTGCCGCGGAGAAGTGTTCGGTCTATTAGGTGCAAATGGCGCAGGCAAAAGTACGACGATCGAATGTATCCTGGGAACAAAAAAACAGGACAGCGGGACAGTATCTATTCTTGGAATGAACCCCCGAAAAGATCGAAAAAGACTTTTTGAGAAAATTGGTGTTCAATTTCAGGAAGCCAACTATCAAGACAAGATAAGAGTGGCTGAGCTTTGCGAGGTTACGGCTTCCCTTTACAGAAATGCTCCGGATTATGCCGGCCTTCTCAATCAGTTCGGTCTCTCAGACAAGCTGAAAAGTCCGGTAAGTGAACTTTCGGGAGGACAGAATCAGCGGTTATTCATCGTTCTTTCGTTAATTCCCGATCCGGAAGTTGTATTCCTGGACGAACTGACCACCGGACTCGATGCAAGGGCAAGGCGGGATGTGTGGAAGATCCTCTTGGATTTAAAACAAAAAGGACTGACCATTCTGCTGACTTCTCATTTCATGGATGAAGTAGAAGCCCTTTGCGACAGAATCATGATTCTGAAGAATGGGAAAGCTATCTTCCACGGAACGGTACAAGACGCAGTCGCCGCCAGCCCCTATGAAAGATTAGAGGAAGCATATCTTTGGTACACAGACGAGGAGGAAAAAGAAAATGAAAGCATTTAAAACACTTTTAAAAACAGAAATCCGGCTGTCTCTACGGGGAATGGATATGTTTATTTTTGCTATTTGCATGCCTATTGTGGTTGTGGTCATCTTAGGTGCTCTGTTTGGAAATAAGCCAGCCTTTGAGGGCGCAGAATATACCTTTTTGGAGCAGTCCTTCGGCGCGGTATCGACGATCGCCATTTGTGCGGGAGGGGTTATGGGCCTTCCTCTGGTCGTGTCCGATTACAGGAGCAGAAAAATATTAAAGCGGTTTAAGGTGACGCCTACCAGCCCCGCCCTTATCCTGGCGGTACAAGTTGTTATTTATACGCTTTACTCCATTGCTTCCCTTATCCTTGTTTATATGATAAGCACACTGTTTTTCGGCTACCATCTACGCGGTTCATGGCCTCAATTCTTAGGGGCTTACTTACTTGTTATGCTGTCTATGTTCAGCATAGGGCTATTAGTAGGCGGACTCGCACCTAATACAAAAATAGCCGGCGTTGCCGCCAGCCTTCTGTATTTTCCAATGCTTATTTTTTCGGGCGCTACTCTGCCTTATGAGGTCATGCCCGCCGGGCTTCAAAACGCTGCAGATATGCTGCCATTGACACAAGGAATCAAGCTGCTCAAGGCTGCTTCACTCGGTCTGCCGATAGACAGCGTTCTCATTCCAACTATTGTGATGATCGTAATTGCCGCAATATGCGTTACTATTTCCCTGCGCTTTTTTAAATGGGAATAATTGTTCTTCTGTCAACTGTCTGTTAGGTGACAAAAGCCATTTGTCTTCTATGACTAATAGCACTCCAATTCTTCAATAATACGAGTGAGCGTTCGGAGCCGCTCACCGGTCAGTTCTCCCAAATCGTTTAAGGCTTGAGAAAAGCTTTGTATATCGCTGTTGATGTTCGGGTTTTCCGTACAAACTGTTACCGGAAGTACGCCGCCCTGCAGCCCGAGACGCTCCACCGTTGGGTTTTCGGAATCATAGAGCAGGGGCATCCGATAGGCTTCTTTGAAGTACAGCAGAGTACGGCTTAGAAAGATCATTAGATCGAATATCTGATGAACAGGAAGTTCTATGCTTAACTCGGGAGCTCCTTTCGCATTTTCTTTCCAAATCTGTACCGCAATCTGCATCTTCTTGTTTTCTTCCATTACGGGAGCGCCTAAGGTCAGCCGTTTAATATTTGAATGGCTGGCGCTGCGCCCGTCAATGCGATCGTAATTATCTGCGATCATTACAATATCTTCATTCATCTCCAAATCCTCCTCGCTTGCGGAGCTTTTGCCATACATTGCTTCAGCAAATCCTCTAATTCAACGGTGTGATCGTCCTGCGGGCTCTCATATTTCAAGAGTTTCAGCACAGAGCTTTCAAATCCATTTTCTCCATATTGATCCCAAAGTTCCTGCATCCGTTTGTTGGGATGTCCACCGGCAGACAGCTTAAAACGGTTGCTGTTAAAATCCGCTTTTGTATCTTTGGAAATCCCCATAAATTCTTCGCCGGTCGCAACGCATTTAAAAGCGATGACGCCCATTTCGGGATGACGATTTTTCCATTCATCCAAAAGTTCACGTTTTCTTTTTATATCCACAATAATCACCTCGTGTTTCATTGTAAGGTAGTTAATCTGCGAAAACAATCCACGCTCCGTAGACTAAACGGAGCGTGGATTAAAGATGCTGCTTTTTGAAATTTTATTTACATCATTCATCGATGTCTTGACAATGCCCCCTGCTTTGGACATTAATCCAGACTTTAATGTAAAACACAACTTATCTGAACGGCTGTTTCTAAAAATAAACATACCAGCTATATGTTATCGAGTAAGTTCATAATCATAGGTACAGCCAGCAATTTCATCTTGTTTAACTCGTCATCACTTGTCTTGCATTGAATATAGTCATGGCATAACTGCTCGATAATGCCGTAACTAATACGGAGCTTTTCCATTAAAAACTCTTCTGAATAACCGGCTTCAATAAGTATTTTATATAGCTTTTCGAGCATTTGATATTCAAAACCATTAAAAAGGTCCTGAATATCATTGTTAAGCAGTGCCAAGGCCAGAAACTCGTTATGTGCATCCCTGTTCATCTTATGGGATGCGATAGATAAATCAATAAATTCCCCAATTACAAAAGCAAGTTTTTCCCTTTCAGCGACTTGATCCAGTATTGTTTTGAATTGTTCTTCCAGTTGAAAGATATATAATTTGACTACTTCTATTAAAATATCTTTTTTGTCATGAAAATAGCTATATACTATTCCAGTAGAGACGCCGGCCTCTTTTGCGATCTCTGCCGTATTTGTCTTATAATACCCTTTTTCGCAAAATAAGCCGTAACTGGCCTTAATAATGGCATCCTTTTTCTCTATAGATCGCTTTTGTTTTGGAATACGAATTTCATTATCAGACATTTTCCTCACCTCCTGGTGCTTACAGAATGATTATATACTCCGTAATGATAAAAATCAATAAATATGAAATTAATTTCATATTTATACTTGACATCAGGGAACATATCGTTTACGGTAATAATATGAAATTATTTTCATGTTTAGGAGGATAATAATGATAAACAATAAAGAAAACCCTACCCCCAGGCAATACACCTGTTACCTCGTCTTTATGCTCATCGCTTGCAGCGGTGCGTTGACCTGGCAGCTCTGCATACCACATCTAGCGGGAACATTCAGCAGCTGGGGAATTGCTTATGGATGGCAACGAGAAATTGCCTTATGGAATATTGGCATTATAACATCGATTATCTATGCATTAGTAAAAAGAAATATGGAATTTATGAAGATATTGACAATACAATCAACCGTGTTATGCTGGGTATTGGGTATCAATCATTTGGTGGCTCTCCTGATAGATTTCTCATTTACTTATATATTACACATTTTGGGCATATTGGAGGTTATGCTTTTAGGCGGTATCTGGGGAGCGATTCTACTAATTAGATCAAAAGATATGCATTGATTCTTTTCGGCTGTCATGACGAAACTGAATCATTTTCTATACTTGACCGCTATTGCAATTTTGTTCTTCAAAGAGCTATCCCTTCTTCATCCGGGAGAAGGTAGCTATAGCCAGGCATAACGTAATTACCGAGAAAACAACAGCAGCTATTCCGCAGTTCACATGAAAATCAAAGGAACCGGGATCACTTATATTATTTGCCCTTAACCATAGCCCGCATATCATGGTCGACAGCAGGAGCAAGACCGTAATAACGGCGCTGATAATGGTTGCTTTTTTCATCTTTCTAACCTCCTTATTCATGGTTACCGATTAAATTGTTTATCAGGTTATCTATGAAGCGGCTGCGCTGTTCCTTGTCAGATACGTCGATACCGCTGTACATATAAAATGCCTTTCTGTTAAGCCCTGTCACTTGAATAGGATATAGGATCTGCAATGCCAGTATTCTCAACTGGATTTCATCTTTTTTATCCCCGAATATCTGTTTTAGCAGCGGAGTTAGATATAACGGTGTCTGCATATTTCCATTCATGATGTCATGAGATAAAATAAAGCGCATCAGCTTTTCTTTTTTGTCTGACAGGGCATAAAGCTCTATCAGCATTGCCTTTAATTTTTCAATGGGCGTTAAATCTGCATAGCTGTCGGATTCAGAAAAATTTGAAATAATTTTAGCCATTGTATCGCCAATGGCGATACTCAACAGAGCATCTTTGCTTTTAAAATGATAATTAATGAGGCCAGTCCCTACATTGGCACGTTCCGCAATTTGGCGGACAGTAATCTTCTCGATATCCTCGGTTTCCTCCAACAGGGCTTTGGTCGTATCAATAATTAACTTCTGCGTAATTTGTTCATTGGTATTCATATAAATTCCCATCCTGACTGAACTGTATTTGAACATGTTCAGTATAGCCTACTTGCTTATTCATGTCAAATATTTTTTAGGAGTTGATAAAATTATTACAGCACTATAAAAAAAGGCATTCACAATCAAGCGGTATATGCCCCGGCATGGTATCCTGATGGAAAAGGAGGTGCTTATATATGCACGCATGGGAACAAATACAACAAACTATAGAATTTATTGAGTATCATTTGGATGAGGAAATTAACATTGAGGGCCTCGCAAAAATGGCTTCTTTATCACCTTTTTACTATCAGAGACTGTTTAGCCGGCTGGTCAAAAAACCGGTTGCCGAGTATATAAAACTCCGTCGTATGGCAAAGGCAACCGAGGCAGTACTCCAAAAGGACAAGCGCATTTTGGACATAGCATTAGATCTCGGATTTTCCTCTCATGAACACTTCTCCCGCACCTTTAAAGATACTTTTGGGATGACACCGGATGAGTACCGCAAAAACCCACAAACACTTAACCATATGACAAAACCCGAGCTTTTGCTTCACTACACTCTGATTGATGAAGGGGTGCCGCTGATTACCGATGGTATCGTTCTGGAAGTAAACAGGCGGGAAATTGCGGAGCCGGTTTATTTTACCGGTGTTAAAAAGGATGTGCCTATTCAGTTTATTGACGGACTTGGAATCGAATCTGGAATTGATCCGCTTGGAACTCTTTGGCAAAACTTCCATGAGCAGAAACAAACAATACTTGGTCTTGTTGAGAATAATGAAGAAATTGGTGTGGCATACCCATGTTTAGAGGATGGGCTTTTTAGCTATTTTGCGGGTGCAAAGTCTGATCACGCAGAAGTACCGAACGGTTTTATGCTCTGGGAACTAACACCGGGTAAGTACCTCATTTGTTCCTTTGAAGCTGAAAATTTTCAGGCACTCGTGATGGATGCCCTATACAAAGCACAGCAATATGTCTACAACGCATGGCTGCCGAATCACAAGCTGCAAACCGAAGCGTTTTGTGCAGAGAGATATGCGAGCCATTCCCCTGAAACCACAAACATGGAAATATGGCTCAAACTGATAGAATAGATTACTGCACAAAAAGCGTTTCAATATTTTCGTCAAAATTATATTCTTTATCAATTAGAATATAGCTGCATCCATTTTTTTTACAATCGTTCAGACTCCGCCTGTTATCAGCTATCATCAATTCTATATCGTAATCATCATGTAAACGGTTTTCTATGGCAGTTTTAATTATTTCACGCACAATCGGCCATAGATAATCAGTGAGTTTGTCACCATCTAATGGTGTTAGTGTTGTCTGCCCGCTACAAATAAGCCCCATCTTCAAATGGTCGATTGACAAATATAGATATTTATATTTTTCCAGCAATCTCTGTGCTAACAATGTTTTACCGGTAGGCGCTGTTTGGTGGCAGCGGCGATGATCAGTCCAACCCCAGTGCCCAGTAACAGAGGAATTGTCCACCCCATGCCCAGATCAAAAAACGGCACATGCGCTTTGTAAAAAGCTAGAATCGTCCTTGCCCATGGGGCACTTCGAATCTCTTCCGGCATGGCTTGTAATCCGTCGGCTAAGCTGACCAACATAGTAAAAGCCGTTGCTGAAACATAGACACAGGCTCTGTTTTTGAAAAGGGGAGACAGCAACGCCAAAAGAATCAGCACAATAGCCAGAGGATAAAGAAACATCAGTACAGGTATGGACAAAGCAATCAGCTGTGTCAGCCCGATATTGGCCACCAAGCAAGAGACAATTGTAAATATAATCACATATGCACGATAGCTCAAGGAACGGGGGAACATTTGCTGAAAGGTTTCCGAACATGCCGCAATTAAGCCGATTGCTGTCTTTAAACATGCAAGGGTCACAATAACTGCCAGCAGTATGCTTCCCAACCCGCCAAAATAATAATTGGCTATTTGGGCCAGTGCTATTCCTCCGTTTTCTGCAGGTTCCATAATGCCTGCACTAGTAGCACCCATCAGCGCCAGTGATACATAAATCACACACATCAACAGGATGCTTACAATCCCTGACTGAATAGTTCCCAAGGCAATCGCTTTGGGCCCTTGAACTCCCAGCCCTTTGATATTTTGCACTACAATGATGCCAAAGGCCAATGCAGCAAGGGCATCCATGGTGTTGTAGCCTTCCGTCACGCCTTTAAAGAAAGCGGAAGCAGCATAAACCTCATGTACGGGAGACTGGACGTAAAGCCCCATAGGGGACACAATGCTTGCAATAATCAAAAAGCTGAGAAATACCAAAAAAAGCGGGTTTAACCGCTTTCCCACCCAGACTAAAATCTTACTGGGTTTCAATGCAAACAAAAGGGCAGCCCCGAAAAAGCAAATTGTAAAGATACCTAGTGCAACCTCTTTGAGCTGAGAGGGGATATAGGGAGAAAGGCCCATTTCAAAAGACACTGTGCCCAGTCGGGGCAATGCAAACATAGGACCTATGGTAAGATATAATAACACCGTAAAGCCATATGCATAATAGGGATGAACCCGGCTGGCTAAATCAAACAACCCGCCGCTTCCGGAAATGCCCATGGCCACAATCCCCAGAAAAGGAAGTCCCACTGCGGTGATAATGAATCCGGCGGATGCCATCAACACCTGACTTCCAGACAATTGACCCATATATACCGGGAAAATCAGGTTTCCGGCACCAAAAAACAGCCCGAATAGCATAGAACCAATTGCAAGGCAGGATGCAAAGGATAACTTTTTATTCAAAACGTCGCCCTCCATTGAACATTATTTTTTTGTATTCTATAAAATATAACAGCACTTTTATTCATTTGTAAAATTACCGAAAACATTAAAAATCAGGCTAAAAAAGATGTGATATTACATCATTTTAATTTTTAGCCTGATTATTATACTGCTGGTGGCCGGACTTGAACCGGCACGGGATTGCTCCCGAAGGATTTTAAGTCCTTTGCGTCTGCCTATTCCGCCACACCAGCAAGATGTGCCGATACCAAATGGATGGAGGTGGATTCGAACCACCGAAGCAATTTGCAGCAGATTTACAGTCTGTCCCCTTTGGCCACTCGGGAATCCATCCACATTTCATGTGGTTCCTGTCAGTTATATCATATCGCTAATTAAATTGCAAGAAATTTTTCATCGTCTTTTTAGGGGATTTAAGGACAATAGATGCCGTTGGCGGCAGCGTTACTTTGACCTTGCCGGAAATAATAGGATATTCCTTCTGCTCCGTATTATAGCCTGTTTTCGACGTCAGAATCAAACGTGTCATTACTCCCTCTTTGGGCGTGCCTAAGTACCATACCGGAATCTCCTGTGTCACCTCATGGTCATTGTTGTTGATTAAGATAAGCGATTGTTCCTGCCTGTTGAAACGTCCGTATGCGAGGACGTTTCTCTCCGTATCCGGGTACCATTTAAGGGAGCCGGTCAGAAATTCCTTATTCTTCTTATGTATCTGAATCATTTCCTTATGAAAAGCGATCAGCTCTTCGTCCTCGCTGCCCCACGGATAAGTTCTCCGGTTATCCGGATCGGTAAAGCCTGCCACACCTGCTTCATCCCCGTAATATATGGTTGGCGCACCGGGCCACGTCATCTGAATGACTACCGCTTCCCGCAAAACAGCTTTGTCCACGCCCTCATTTGCAGCCTCAGGACCATGGGTGCTGGTCCTTCCCACCTTTTTATTCGTCCGGGTAAGAAACCTGGAATGGTCGTGATTGGACAATTCGTTCATCGCGATATACGCAGAGGGCATCGTCATATTCGCACCGTTATAAATCATAGCTCCCCAAAAGCTGTCAACGTCTCCAAGCATATCTTCTCTATAGTCATCACTGTGCTTCTGCATTCCCGTCAAGAACCATGTTACAGGCTCCATAAATGCATCGTAGTTCATAATGGTATCCCATTCGTCACCGTGCAGCCATTCTTTCGGATTGCCGTAATGCTCGGCAAGCACTATGGCGTTAGGATTCGCTTCCTTTACAGCCTTATGGAACTGTTTCCAGAAATAATGGTTATATTCCTGCGAGTGTCCCAGATCTGCGGCTACATCGAGACGCCAGCCATCCACATTGTAAGGCGCAGAAACCCATTTTCTCGCAATGTACATGACGTAATCAAACAAGTCCCTGGAACCTTCAAAATTAAGCTTAGGAAGGGTGTCATGTCCCCACCAGCCGTCGTATGTACTGTTATAGGGCCATGCGTTCTTATCCTGAAATGAGAAATAATTACGGTAAGGGCTTTCCTCAGATATATATGCTCCCTTTTCATACCCCTCGGCATTCTCATAAATTCTCTCTCTGTCCATCCACTTATTGAAAGAACCGCAGTGGTTGAACACCCCGTCCAGTATGACCTTCATTCCTCGCCGGTGCGCCTCTTCCACCACTTGGACAAACAGCCGGTTACTGGCCTCCAAATTGGCCTTGTTGGTCACCCGGTTAATGTATCTGGACGCAATCCGGTTCTCCTGACCCGGGTCTAACAGGCTTCCTTCATCCTCCACAATTTTTCCGAAATGGGGATCGATGTAGTCGTAGTCCTGAATATCGTATTTATGATTCGAAGGAGATACGAACAACGGATTAAAATAAATGACATCCACTCCCAAGTCCTGCAAATAATCCATTTTGTCCAAGACTCCCTGTAAGTCGCCGCCGTAGAATTCTCTCATCCCTACTTTCGCCGGATACTTATTCCAGTTCTCTACTTTTACCGAGTTCTCCCCGATATAACAATATTCATTGGTCAGCACGTCGTTAGAAGTATCTCCGTTATAGAAACGATCCACATATATCTGATACATGACCGCCCCCTTAGCCCAGTCCGGAGTCTTATAACCGGGTATTAGCCGGAACTCAAAATGCTTATCCATAGTCTTCATGGCTCCGCCGCAGTTATAAAAGCAGACAAGCTTTCCTGCCTGAATCTCGAAATGATATGCGATTTCTCTGTCTTCCAACTGTACTGTATGGATGTAATAGTCAAAACAATCATCGGATTCAGCTTTGACCATCATATGCTTTTCATTGTCGCATACGAAAAAAACCTTATCCACATTATTTTTTTCCGTTCGAAATTTTACAGTGATCTCTCCATAAGCACTGGGTTCTGGAGGATATACATAATCCTCGCTCATATCGCTGAATAAAGCTCTTCTATTAAAAACAGGACGCATTCTGGATATATAATGCTGGTCATATTCGATTTTAGAAAATCCATTTAAGTCCATATTTGTTCTCCTACTACACTTGCTAAAAACTATTCTATACTATATATTGTGGATATTCAAGCAAATCTATACCTGCGGCTGAATTGTTATGAAAATCAGGTTACTATTCAGACAGTATCTTAACACTTGCTGTTAAGATACTTAAGAACGCGATTCAAGAGATGATTCCTGCATTTCAGGACAGTAAAAAAGACAGCCTGTCGATCTGCTGCCTTTTTTAGAGAAGGTATTTCTTTCTTATGGGGTATAGCAAAAAACTATATAATGTATTGGGGGGGTTACAAGTAGTATAATAGCATAGCCTACATTATGCGTAAATACCAAGGATTCACAAATATTACAAAAACAAAGTCGCATTTTTGTATATTTTTCACAATGGTATCGTTTCTTCACATTTCTCCGCCCCTTTTCGTACGTTTATACTATTCTGCGGTAAGTTCTTCTACCGCAGACGTGTGTATATGAAATAATGCTTCGAATTCATCTCTGGAAATTTTCTCTTTTTCCAAAAGCAGATCTGCACACTTATGGAGCACACTCAGGTTCTCCACGATAATCGCTTTCGCCTTCTGATAGCAGCTGCTGATGATTTCCTTTACTTCTTTGTCGATTTCACCTGAAACCAGCTCACTATGATTTTTCGCATGTGCCAAATCCCGTCCGATAAATACTTCGTCATCGTCGTCGTCATAATTTATTACACCGATATTGTCCGACATGCCGTATCTGGTCACCATTTTTCTCGCAACCTTGGTGGCCTTTTTAATATCGCTGGAAGCTCCCGTAGTAATATCATCGAAAATAATCTCCTCAGCTATTCGTCCGCCCAGAGATACCATAATATCCTGCATCATTCTTCCTTTGGTCAGGAACATCTCGTCTTTTTCCGGCAAAGGCATTGTGTAGCCGGCCGCGCCTAAGCCCGTAGGGATGATGGATACCGTGTATACCGGTCCCACATCTGGAAGTACATGGAATAAAATCGCATGGCCCGCCTCGTGATATGCGGTAATCCTTTTCTCTTTATCCGAAATGACACGGCTTCGTTTCTCCGAGCCGATACCCACCTTAATAAAGGATTTCTTAATGTCGTCCTGCTTTACGAAAGCACGGTTATCCATCGCCGCATTGATAGCTGCCTCGTTCATAAGGTTTTCCAGATCCGCACCGGTAAAACCTGCCGTAGTCTGTGCGATCTGTTCCAGATTGACGTCCTCGGAAAGAGGTTTGTTTTTGGAATGCACCTTTAAGATCTCATTTCTTCCCTTCACATCGGGAGGGCTTACCGTAATCTTTCTATCGAAACGTCCGGGTCTTAAAATAGCCGGATCGAGAATATCTACGCGGTTTGTTGCCGCCATGACAATAATACCTTCATTGGCACCGAAGCCGTCCATTTCCACCAGCAGCTGATTGAGTGTCTGCTCCCTTTCATCGTGACCGCCGCCCATACCGGTACCGCGCCGTCTCGCTACGGCATCGATTTCATCGATAAATACGATACACGGAGAATGCTTCTTCGCATCCGCAAACAAGTCACGCACTCTGGAAGCACCTACACCGACAAACATTTCTACGAAGTCAGAACCTGAAATGCTGAAAAACGGCACGTTAGCTTCTCCTGCGATAGCTTTTGCAAGCAAGGTCTTACCGGTTCCCGGAGCCCCCTCCAACAGCACGCCCTTGGGAATCCTTGCTCCTACCTTTGTGAACTTGCCCGGCTCCTTTAGGAAATTAATGATTTCCTCCAGCTCTTCTTTCTCCTCCTGAAGCCCGGCCACATCCTTAAGCGTGACCTTACTGTCCATAGAAAGTCTGGCACGGCTCTTTCCGAAATTCATCATCTTGCCGCTGCCGCCGCTGTTAGCGTTCTGCGCATTCATCATGACAAAGAAGAAAACACCCACTACCAGCACGAGCAGCAGAGGGAACATGCTCGTCATGAACCAATTTTCCCTCGGAATATCCTTTACCTCCGGGTCCAGCCCATAGGATACCAGTTCTTTTTCTATTTCATTTACATCCGTAGCGTACAGCGTCTTTTCCTCTCCGCTGTTAAGCGCAACTCTGACAATTCCGGTAGGTGTTTCCTTATTAGGCTGAATCACCGCTTCAAGCACCGCGCCCGCTTCCAGATCATTTGTCAGCTCTCCTCTGGTATAATCGGTCTCTTGTCCGTTCAAGCTTCTGAACATCCATGCCGCGAGGAAGAGAAGACTTAAAATAACTAAAAAATACGTATTTAAATTCTTCTTATTATTCAAAATCAACCTCCTGTCCGCATCCGTCCGCCTATCCGGCATGCCCGTTTTCATGCGAACATTTATAATACTATATGTTAATCTATTGCTTCTTCGTCTTCAAATTCAACAACGCCGATATATGGAAGATTCCTATATCTCTGGTCATAATCCAGACCATAGCCAACTACGAATTCATCGGGAATCTGGAAACAGGTATAGTCCACATGAACATCCACGACCCTTCGCTCCGGCTTGTCTAACAGCGTACAGAGCTTCAGGCTCTTAGGACCTCTGTCCCTGAGCATCTCAAGCAGATAGCTGAGCGTTCTACCCGAATCGATAATATCCTCCACCACGAGCACATCCTTGTCCTTCAGAGGCTCATCCAAATCCTTCACAATTCTGACGACGCCGCTGGATTTCGTCTCGCTTCCATAGCTGGATACGGACATGAAGTCCAAAGATACCGGAACAGTGATCCTCTTTGCCAATTCACACATGAAGAAGCTGCCGCCCTTCAAAACACAAACAAGGTGAACCTGCTTTCCTTCATAATCCCTGCTGATCTGCTCGCCAATTTCCTGGATTTTTTTATCTACCGCTTCCTCGGATAGCATAACTCTTACTTTCTCTGACATTTCATGTCCTCCTCTTAATAAATTGTATCTGCAATGTTACAGCGCGTCCCACTGTTGCTATGAATCGGAAGGCTGAACAGTGACCTGCAGGATACATTTTGTATATTCTGTCACCTTATAATATTGACTAATGCGATGACCCGGCACCCATAGGATATGACTGCCGTCCGCTAATACATAAAGTTCCCCTCTTTCGTTTTTCGGAATTTTCTCTCCTATCATATAATCTTTTAGTTTTTTTTTCGATAAACCTTCGTTAATCGTAAGATAATCTCCGGTTTTTCGCGTTCGAAACAGTAAAGACCTAGTTATTCTATCATAATCAAACCATTTCGTATATGATTTTTCGGGAATAATTTGAGTTTTTTCATGGGAAAATAAGGAAAATTCTACCATTCCAAGTCCTGGAACGAAGATACATCCGGGAATGGAAACCGGCACAGCTTCCATCTCCTTTCGCCCCTGAGAAAGACTTCCCCGGAAGCTTCCATCGAATAGTATCAGACGGTCATATTCCTTCATCGCCGTCAGCCCGTAAGGTAAAGATATCTGCTTGCTTCCCTGCTTATCCAGCAGCTTTCTTATTTCTTCTACATGGACAGAAGTGATATCCTTTCTGCTTTCCGTAAGCTCCTCCAGAGCTTTTAACAGTACCTGCTTTTGCATAAAAGGCTCCTTCGAGGCAAGCGTATCCGCCTGAAGTACGATTTTCAAAGGCTGTGTCCCGCAGGCTTCATCCTCCTTAACCAGACATTCGTCGTATACCTTCTGCGCCTGCTTTTTAATATATTCTTCTGTTTCCAGAAGCATATCGGCAGCTTCCCACATATGCGCAGCCGCTCCGCTGCATATTTCCTTTTCCGCAAAAGGAAGAATATGGTTGCGAATCCGGTTCCTTGTATAAGTATCCTCCAAGTTCGTATGGTCTATGCAAAAGGAAACTTGATTTTCATTCAGGTATTCCTCAATCTCTTCCCTCTCCAGGCACAATAACGGACGAATGATATTTCCTCTCACCGGCTTTATTCCGCTTGCCCCGGAAAGGCCCGTTCCGCGAAATAAGTGAAATAACATCGTTTCTACTCTATCGCCCGCATTGTGCGCAACGGCAATTTTGCCGCCCGCAATTTTCCCACCATCAATTTTCCCGCCGGCGCCCATGTTTTCATTTTTTATGTTTTCTTCCAGAATGTGCGCGAAGGCTCTGTAACGCACCATGCGCCCGGCTTCTTCCTCCGAAAGCTTTTCCTCTTTCGCAAACCCCTTCACATCCTCTTCGATGAGAAAAAACGGCAGGTTCCGCTCTTCGCACAACTTTTCCACATAGGCTGCGTCCCTTTTCCCCTCCTCGCGTATGCCGTGGTTGACATGTACGACGATAAGCTTCAAGGGCATCTCCATCGCCAATTCACAAAGCATCAGCAAAAGGCATACGGAATCAGCGCCGCCCGATACCCCCAACACAACGGTATCACCCGACACTATCATCCGATATTTTTCTATATATGCTTTTACCTTCGCAAAAATTCTTTCGTTCATTGGATTCCTTTTACACAGCTATAAAATCAGGATATTTTAGTCTTATTACTTATATTAGTCAATTTATGAGAAAAAATCAATGCTTATATAACCCACCCAGCCATCAGCAATTGTCCCATATACCTGTGACCATCACCGTCATATCGTCCCGAATCCTTCCTTTGCTTTGATGCAGGCAAAAGTTCAGTATATAATTCGCCATTTCTCCCGGATTCTTTAACGCTGCCTTTCCGATGACCTCAGGTAAAATATCTTCGCCGATTCCCTGCGCGAGCGCATCCGTTATGCCATCGGAGAGCATAATGATATAATCTCCGTCCACCAGTCTGCGCCTTGTCGTCTCCATATCCATTTCATAGAAAACTCCAAGCGGAAGATTTCTCGCCGATATCTGGTCCACCAGATGTTCCCTTTTGATATAAGAAGGTGCCGAGCCTATTTTGATGAATTCACATACGCCGGTATATAAGTCGATCTGACATAAATCCAGCGTGGACATATTCTGTGCCTCGCCTACCGCGATAAGAGAACCGTTGATCATCTGCACAGCAGTCTCCTTGCAAAATCCCGCCTCTAAAAATTTTTCAATCAAATCCACTACAAATTCGCTGTCCTTGCACGCTTTTTCGCCGGAACCCATTCCGTCAGACAGAATTGCGGTCAGGCTTCCTTCCTTTTCCTCTACAAAGGCATAATTATCCCCGGATATGCTCTCCGTCTCCTTTACCGCCTTCGCCACCCCGGTAAGCACATGAAACTTCGGTTCATCCATATATTGATAGCTGTCCCATTCCTTTCCCACGAAAATAGAACAGTTTTTTGCCGGCATAAGCCGGCAGTTCAACAGCACGGACAGAAGGTTTCCCACCTCGTCCACGCCGGGAGCCGTTCCTTTCAGGGCACGCATGACGATGTTCAGTTCCTTGCGCCCATCCTCCTTTTCCAGCATACAAATATCTTTTAACAGCACATCCTCTTCCTTCAATGCATGGGCCAATTGCTTGATCTTACGATCGCTTATATGTACCGGCTTGTAAGCCTCTTCTGCCACCTGCGTCATAATCTGAGCCATTTCATTTAAATGATCCGCCATCAGATCGCGGTTTTCCACAAGCCGCCTTTTCCACAGGAACTCCTGTCTGTCATCTACCTGTGCCTGCTCGTCCTCTTCCTCTTTCTGCATATCGGTAAATGTATTCGCCAGATCCCGAAAAGAATCTGCGTACATTAATAGTTTCCTTTTTCCATATTCCGGCAATACGCTGTCAAAGGGCGCCTCCCCGTTCACAAGCTGTTTCTTCACTCCGCATCCCTCCACTATAATCTTCCTTCTGCCGCCTTCAAACCCGGACGCCAGTACAAACTGCCGTGTGAATCTTTCACACTACTCTTGTAAGGGAATATTATACAAGATGTACTTTGCCGTATTTGTCAAAACCGGGACAAGAATCCGATTTTTATTGTGACAAAAAATGCAGATATTCCGTAGGCAGAACCGAATATTGACCGGCATTGGGGATTTCCTGTATAATAAAAATCATATAAACGAACGTTTTACAGAACATACGACAGAATAACATGCACAGGAGATGAACGAAGCGTGAGCCATATAAAAAAAGACAATGCAAAACAGTATAAATGGATGCTTTCCGTGATGGTATACCTACTGGCGGCGGTGCTGGTATGCATGCTTGTCACCCGCCTGTGTACAGTAAACTATGAGGTCGTGAGCGCCGGACAGCCGGGACTTACCGATCTGACGGAGTTTGATTTCGACAGCGGCATCGCACGCGTCGCCACGGAGTCCACAAGCTCCATCTATATCTATTCCGGCGCGTTCTACACTACGGAGGATTTCGCCGATGGACATGTTCCCGCAGAGGGCGTGCTCTACGACCGTACCGAAGGCGCGCAGGGGGATTACGGCACGCTGCGGATGCTGCTCAAGCTCCCGCCCGGCCAGGTGTATGCCATCGCTGCCAAGAGTGTATCCTACGCCCAGCGCCTGTTCATCGACGGCAAGGAATACACCGCCATCGGCGTTCCCGGCGACAGCGCGGAAACCACCGTGCCCAAAACCGCGCGCTTTGTGGAAGCCTTTGTGCCGCAGGGGGAAACCACCGAGATCATTTTTTACTATTCCAACTTCGTCCATGCGGACGGCGGCGGCCTGTACCCGGTGGATGTGGGACATGTGGGCAGCATCATCCGCAACGAGCAGCTCACTACCATCCGCACTACGGCGGTGGCCGCAGGGCTGACCGCGATTATGCTATTTTTCTTCGGGCTGTTCCTGTTCTTCGAACGCTACCGGTATCTTCTGTGGTTCTCGCTGGTCTGCGGCTGTATCGCCCTGCGCATCACAGGTCCCGGCATTCTGCCGATTCTGCTGCCGCAGATGAGCTGGTATCCGGCCATCCGGCTGGAATACATAGGCACCTGTCTCATGACACTCTTTGCATCTTTGTACATCTCCAGCCTGTTCCCCGGCACTGCGAACAAATGGGCCATGCGCTGCTATCTCGGGTTCTGCGGCGGCTGTATCCTGTTTCTCAGTCTCGCCCCCACCACGGTGTTCACCCGCTATCCCGTGGCGCTTTCGCTTGCCTATTTAAGCTTTGTGGGATACCTGCTGCTGATGGTGCTATGGCATGCCCTGCGGAGGAACCTGTCCTCCGCGTTATCCAGACCGGAGCGGCGGCTTCTGCTGCTGGGACTGGTTGCTTTCGCCCTTCTTTCGGCGGCGGATATTTTTGCTCACCAGCGGTTTTTGCTGCTGTTCGGGCTGTCGTATCAGGCGGTGGGTATGACGGTGTTCTTGTTCCTCAACATGCTGGCGCTGGTAATGAGCTTTTCCCGTACCGAGCAGGAACTTTCCGCCGTGCGGGAAAGCCAGCGGGAAATCCGGGAAACCAACCGGATGCTGGAACGGCTGGGCCGGGCCAAGACCGACTTTTTGGGCAACATCAGCCATGAGATGAAGACGCCTCTTGCGGTGATCAGCAGCTATGCGGGGCTGACCATCAGCCAGCTCCGTAAAAATGCCGTGGACGGCCAGACTTTGGACAATTTGGACCGGGTTCAGCAGGAGGCGGTGCGGCTGGGCAGACTGGTAGAGCAGCTGATGGCGGTGTCGCTGGAAAAGGAGCGGCAGCTCACCCTGACGGACACCTGCGCGGAAGCGCTGCTTTCGCAGGCCGCGGCCTTCTGCGAGCCCATCTGCCGGGGACATCAGAACCAAATCATAGCGCAGTGCCATCCAACACACATTCCCCTGCGGGTCAACTCCGACGCCATATTCCAGGTGCTGCTGAACCTCATTACCAATGCCAACCGGCAGACGCAGGGACAAACCATCTCCCTTCTGGCAAGGCGTGATGAGGAACGTCAGCATGTGGTATTCGAGGTCGCCGATCGCGGCAGGGGCATCCCTCCCGAGCTGCTGCCCCGTGTGTTTGAGCGGGGTGTTTCGGGCAGCGGCAGCCACGGCCTCGGCCTTGCCATCTGCAAAGAGATCGTGCAGGAGCACGGCGGGAACATGGAGATAGAAAGCGGCGGCAGCGGCACCACGGTGCGCTTTACGCTGCCCTTTGCGGAAGGAGGAAACCGGGCATGAGCAACGCAACGATCTTAATGATCGAAGACAATCCCGACATTCGGCGGGCCAACGCCGCTGAATTGCGGATGGAGCATTACCGTGTGCTGGAAGCGGATACGCTGGAAAAAGGACGTGCGCTGGCCAGACGGGAATCCCCCGACTTGATTCTGCTGGATATTCTTCTGCCCGACGGCAGCGGGCTGGACTACTGCCGGGAGATATTCGGGCAAAACGCCTCGCGGATTCTGTTCCTTTCCGCGCTGCATACTCCCGAGGATGTCATCGCCGGACTGCGGGCGGGCGGCGACGACTATATGACAAAGCCCTATCTGATGCAGGAGCTGCTGGCGCGGGTGGAGGCCATCCTGCGCCGCCCCAAGATGATACAGGCGGAGCCACAGCCTCTGCGTATCGGCCCGCTGGAGCTGAACGGCACTGCCAAGCGCGCATACCTTGACGGCGCCGATCTGCTGCTCACCCGCATGGAATATACTTTACTGGAGTATTTAACGCAGAATATGGACAGGCATGTGCCGGCGGAGGAATTGTACCAGAAGCTGTGGGATATGGAGGCGGTCAGCGACATCCGCACCGTCTGGGAGCATATATCCCGCCTGCGCAGGAAGCTTGCGGCGGACACGGCGGTGGAGATTGAATCGGTGCGGGGCCAGGGCTATCGGCTGCTCACAGACAGAGATACCGCCGTTACTGTTCACTCCACACAGTAACATACCGGTTACTGTTCACTCCTCACAGCAACTGGCCTACAAATGGACTTCTTTCAGATATCGAAGGCAATGGAAGCCGAACCAAAAGACTCCCGCTCCGAATTCAAAGAAAGAACTTCTAAATATTTTCATAGACGCAGTCGTTCTTTTGATTCGGCTTCGATTGCCCGTAAAAGTTTGTAAAAAGTCCATTTGCCGGACACTACCGGAAACGGAGTGAACAGTAACACATACCGCCAACCTTGCGAAAAATTGAGGTTCAAAAAGTTGTGTTCCCTCCTCCTCATATGTTAAAATGAATAGCAACAGGCAAAACACCGAAAAACCGGCTGAATCAGCGATGATTCAAGCCGGTTTCGCCTTTTCTTAAAGGCTTTTCGGGACTGGAATACCGGCACAAAACGAAGGGAGGAACCGCGTTGAATACCTGCAAGATCCTGATGATCGACGACAGCGCCGAGCTGCGCCGGGTACTGCGCATGGCCTTTGAAGCCATGCGGCCTGATTATCAACTGCTGGAGGCGGGCAGCCTTGCGGCAGGCCGTGCGCTGCTGGCCGCCGAAAAGCCCGCTCTCCTGCTGTTGGATGCGGAATTACCGGACGGCTCCGGCTTCGACTTCTGCCGGGAGGTACGGCTGCAAAGCGACATTCCTATTCTGCTCTCCAGCGGTCTCGCCGAAAAGGAGCGCGTCGCGGAGGGCTATGGCGCTGGGTGCAGCGATTATCTGGTCAAGCCCTACCTGCTGGATACCCTGCTGGAGCGGATGGAAGCTCTGCGGGGGCATCCGCCGGGAGATCCCTGTGGTGCGGGTGGGCAGCCTATGGGGGAAGAGGACATAAAGCAAAGCTATATAACAAAACGGTGTTTATACGAAACACCTTGAGTGAATCGGAGGAAACGAGCATATGAACAGGACAAAGAACAACAACGGCAAACGGCTGCTGGCCCTTGGGCTGGCGATGCTGCTTGGGCTGGGAACACTGCCGCAGACGGTATTGGCGGTGAACGAAAGCCCTCTCATCAGCACAGGCGGCAAGATCACCGCCTTTGAACCGCTGGCGGACAGCGTGGCAAACCAAACGGTGCCTCTCGGCACCGCTTTGGAGGATCTAAATCTTCCGGACACCCTGACGGCGACGGTAGAGGCGGAAACCTCCGCAGAGCAGGCCGCCGGCGATTCCGGCAGCGAGCAGGATCCGGGAACAGCGGTACAGGAGAACACTGCGGACACCCATACGGATACGCAGGACGGCGATTCGGGCGGTGAGGCTTCCGTCAGCGGCAACAACGTGCCCGGCTCCGCTGCGGACGAACAGCAGAACGGAACACCGTCTGACGCACCGGGTGAAAGAAAAGTAGACGACACCGGGGATACGGGCAGCAATGATGGCGTTCCGGCATCCGATAACACCGGCGTCACACAGCAAACAATATCCATAACCGTATTGGAGTGGACTTCGGAACCAGAATATGACCCGAATGCCCCTGACACTTACGTTTTTACTCCCGTGCTAGAGGAAGCCTATACACTTGCCGAGGATGCAGCGCTGCCGACTGTCACCGTGGAGGTCGTGACTCCTGTCTCACCTTTTGCCCGGAGCGCGCAGATACAAGGCGGAACCCCGGACTTTGAATTGTACGGAAGTGTGATTGGCTTTGGCGGGCATGAGTGGGTAGTCATCGGGTATGACGGAAGCGGCGTTGCAAGCACAAGTGATACCATAACGCTGCTGCTGAAAAACGGCGATGCGGGCGGCGGCTACAGCACAACCCAATTCGGAAATACGACGGATTATCTCTATAACATATTTAGCTATAGCGGCGGCGCTTTGGATTCAGCAATGAATGAAGTCTACACTGGCTTGCCGCAGGGCGAGCGGAAATTGATTTTGCCGCGCAGCGATTTGGATGCCAAGAATAACGGAACCGGTACTGAAACACTCTCGCGTTATGTTTGGCCTTTGTCTGTAAGTGAGGCAAACCAGTTGCATAACACTGAACTCCAGTATAGTGCTTTCTGGTGGCTGCGCTCGCCCGGCAACCTTGATAACAACGCGGCGTACGTCACTTCTGGCGGCACGGTCAATGAGAACGGTTTCGACGTCCTCAACAATCGTGCCGTCCGTCCCGCTTTTAAGCTGGATCTGTCCTCTGTCCTCTTCACATCTGCCGCCAGCGGAGCGAGCGCTAAGCCCACGGCAGTGGGCCCATCCTTGTCGGCGGCGGAGCAGCCGGCCGGCGCGGTGAAATTTACGATGTTGGAGGATGTTACAAGCAACTTGAAGCTGACCTCTTCCACTGCAAGCATCGCCGCAGCACCCGGCGAAACGGTGAACATCAACTACGCCGATGCGGTGACCGG
>JAEYJO010000049.1 GCA_023408815.1 Bacillota bacterium
GGAAAGAAAAGGACTCGTGAACGGTACTGATTCAGGTTTCTGGTCACAAATATATAAAATCCCTCAATGGATAAGAAAAATAGAGTTAGGATTTGCATCCTAACTCCGCTTTGTCTACGGTCTGAGGCATAGGTGCTTGCACCTATGCCTATTTGGTTTTTAGCAGAATAATTTGCTTCTAAAAATAGGAAGGAGGAAAAAAATGGTAGAAGAAAAAAGTAAGGTTCTCTCTGTAAATAATCTATTTATGGCGTTTGGAGATCTGCAAGTAATTAATGGTGTGAGCATGGAAGTAGAGCAGGGAGAAGTCATTGTAATTCTTGGACCGAGTGGCTCTGGTAAGACAACATTTTTACGCTGCTTGAATTTCCTGGAGCGGGCAAAAGAAGGTACCATAAAAATTGGCGATTGTGAAGTGAATCATGCGGATTACTCGAGAGCAACAAAAAAGAAGATATTAGAAATCAGAAAGCATTCAGCAATGGTATTTCAGAATTACAACTTATTTAAAAACAAGACTTTACTTCAAAATGTTATGGAGGGATTAACCGTAGTAAGAAAAACAAAGAGATCTCAGGCGGAAGCAAAAAGCCGGGAAATGCTAGACAAGGTAGGACTCGGCGACCGGTTAGACCATTACCCGGCAATGCTATCCGGCGGACAACAGCAGAGAGCCAGCATTGCAAGGGCACTTGTATTAAATCCGGACGTGATTCTGTTTGATGAGCCTACATCCGCGCTGGATCCCGAACTGGTAGGAGAGGTACTTGGAACCATGAAGCGGATTGCGGAATCGGGAATTACCATGGTAGTTGTAACACATGAAATCGGATTTGCCAAAGAGGTAGCTACCAGAGTGGTATTTATGGATGGCGGCGTAATCGTAGAAGACGGAACTCCTGAAGAAGTCATTGGAAATCCAAAGAATGATAGAACCAAGCAGTTTTTAAATATTATCAAAGAAAAGAATAAATAATATATGGTAACTATTGTAATTTAAAAATAAAAAGTAGACGAGGAGAACATCATTATGAAAAGAAAAGTAATTGCGGCAGTATTAACCATCGGCATGATGGCAATGACAATCACAGGATGCGGAAGTAGTTCCTCCGAAGAAGCGGCAGCAGACAGCGCAACTGAAACAGCTGCAGAGGAAACTGTGGAAGCAGAAACGGAAGTGGAACCGGAAACAGAAGTGGCGGCAGAAACAGAGTCCACTACTTACCGTGTTGTGACAGCATCGGTATATGCACCTTTCTGTTATCTCAATGAAGAGAATGAGCTGGATGGATATGATGTGGATATCATGAAGGCAATCGACGAATATGATGATACCATTGATTTTACATATGAGTGGTGTGACTGGGCGTCTATGCTTCCGGGACTGGATGCGGGAAGATATGATTTGTGTGTTTATGAATTAGGCCGTAATGAGGATAGAGAATCCATGTATCACTTTGGAAATGTGCCTTATTCCAATTCCGCCGGAGCAGGAATCATTACCACGGCAGAGCATTCTGACTGGACAAGCTTTGAAGATATTGCAGCTGCAGGAGATGCAGTCATCGGATGTATCGTTGGCTCTAACTATACGGAGTATGTGGAAGCATATCTGAAAGAGAATCCCGATGCGTTCCAGATAAACTATTATGAAACAGAAATCGATGCAGTTCTTGAGGACGTGGTAAACGGACGTATTGATGCAACCATTAATGACGGTACGGTTGCTCTTGAAAAGGCAAAAGTAAGCGGTATTGAAGACCAGCTTCAGGTTACAGGATATGTAACAGATCCGGTTCCTGTATGGGCAGTATATCCGCAGTCTGATCTTGGAGAAGAACTGTCAGCTAAGATGGATGAGGATATCAAAGCGCTGTATGAAAATGGAACCTTGGCTGAAATAGCAACGAAATGGCTTGGCGACGATTATGTTATCAGCTCTTTGGCAGACACCGAGTACTTTAAATAAAAAGGAGACGATGGACTGCTTCGGCAGTCCATCTGATAAATGGTATGGACATTAAAAAGGCAATAACAGATAACGTTACAGAGGGAATCAGGCACTATCAGAGACTGCATCGGATGCCGGAACTCGGATGGCAGGAAACGCAGACAGCAGCATATATTGTTTCTGTATTGGAGGAATATAAAATTGCATTTGAACGTGTTGCAGGGACAGGGATTATTGCAACCATTCAGGGTGAAAAGCCGGGACATACCCTGGGGCTGCGGGCAGATATCGACGGACTCCCCATAACGGAAAAAACAGGATTACCTTTTGCGTCCAGACAGGAGGGAAGGATGCACGCCTGCGGTCATGACGGGCACTCGTCAGCATTGCTTGTAACCGGAAAAATATTACAGGAATGCAGGAGAGATCTTCACGGCACAGTAAAATTAATTTTTCAGCCATCGGAGGAATACCTTCCGAGTGGTGCCAGAATTATATGCGAGACAGGAAAATGTGATGATTGTGACATCATTGCCGGGCTTCATTTGAGAAGCGATATTCCGTTGGGAAAGATTGTTTCAGAGCCGGGGGAATGTATGGCAGCCTCTGCCGGAATTAGTATTTTAATTACAGGTCAGGTTGCACATGCCGCGACGCCGGAGCTCGGGGTAGATGCTACGGTTGCGGCGGCAGCTGTCTTACTGAATCTGCAGACCGCAGTGAGCAGAGAACTTTCCATAGCGGAGAGTGCGATACTTACAATAGGAAAAATGGAATCCGGAATTGCAAAAAATATTATTTCCGGGCAGGCAAAGTTAGAAGGAACACTTCGGTATTATCAGCCGGAGGTAGAGACAAGGTTAGCAGAAAGTATTGAAAGAATATGTATCCGTACAGCGCAGGCTTATGGTGCATGCGCGAAGGTAACAGTTGAAAGAGCTTGTGCCCCGGTTATAAATGATAGTAGACTTGCAGCAATAGGCAAACAGGCGATTATTAAAATGTATGGAAAGGAAACGCTTTATCTGTATCCGAAAAGTGGGCTGAATGAAGACTTTTCCGAATATGCATCAATCTGTCCGGTCATGTATTTTTTGGTTGGAGCTGCAAGCAAGAATTCTGCAGAGAACTTTCCGCATCACAGTGAAAGATTTCAGATCAAAGAAGAAAGCATTGAATATGCAATAGGTACATATCTTGCATTTGCTTTAGAATATTTAAACGATGAGGAGGAAGCATTATGAGAGGATTAGATTGGCAGTTTATGTGGGAGAATCTGTCGGTGATAGCGACAGGTGTTCAATACACATTAATGATTGCTGTTGTATCTATTATTTTTGGTACAATCATTGGTCTGGTAACCGCATTATGCAGAATGTATAAGGTCCCTGTATTATCCCAGCTTGCAAATGTTTATATTGCAATTATAAGAGGCACACCACTGATGATTCAGATTTTAGTAGTATACTATGGAATTCCAAGATTTTTAAACTGGATAAATTCTCAATATGGATCGAATCTGGATGTAAACAGTATACCGGCCATGAACTTTATGTATTTTTGCTTCTCGTTATATATGGGCTCTTATCTTTCCGAGTTGATTCGTGGATGTATTGCCGGTGTAGATGCGGGACAGATGGAAGCGTGTTATTCGGTGGGAATGACAACGGCGCAGGGAATGATTCGCGTAGTGCTGCCTCAGGCGTTAGTCAGTGCACTTCCGAATTTTGGGAACCAGTTTATTGGATTGATTAAAGACGCGTCTCTTGCCTTTGCGGTATCTATTCCTGAGATTCTCGGGCAGGCAAAGATTCTCGCAGGGCGAACGTCTCGGTTCTTAGAAGCATATTTGGATGCTGCATTGATATATTTCATTATATGCCTGATTTTCCAGAAGCTTTTAACAATTCTTGAGAAAAAGAGCAAACGTCACGTAAGGCAATAAGAGCAGGATGTGAAGCGTATGGATTTAAAAGAACAAATAATAGGAATAATTCATGGTACGATGGAAGCTTCGGGGTATCAGAGCCGGTATAGGGAACCTCTGGTGGGGTTTGTGGCAGCGGATAATCCAAAGTATGGTGAATTAGATGCCATTATTGGGAATAAGATGATACTTCCTGACGAAATCCTTCCGGGAGCGAAAACGGTAATCGTATACTTTCTTCCATATAGTGAGGAGTTAGGGAAAAAAATTCAGGGAGAGGCAAGCATCTATCAGGAATGGTCGGATCAATATACCGTTACTAATAATCTGCTGTCAGAGATATCGGATGAAATTATGGCATTTCTGGAACGCAATAATTATAAGGTCACCGGTATTCCGCCAACGAATAATTATGATGCAGATACGCTGACTTCCCAGTGGTCCCATAAGTCAATTGCAGCGATGGCAGGAATCGGAAGCTTTGGACTAAATCGCCTTCTTGTTACCAGGTATGGAACGGCAGGAAGAATCAACAGCCTGATTACAAGTGCGGTTATAGAACCGTCCGAGTACACAGGCCATCAGTACTGTCTGTATTATCAATCCGGAAAATGCAAAGCATGTCTTGAGAAATGCCCGACAGGAGCAATTTCGGAGCATGGGATCGACAAATTCCGCTGTAATGCATATCTGGATGGAAAGAACGTACATGAATCTCAGCAGGGGTGTCCCATGTGCAGCTCCGGGCCATGTACATATAGAGGATTTTAGGATGGGAATAAAATATACAGATCATGATCATGAGGAAATAAAAGCCTTAAGTCTTAAATGGTGGGAAAAGAAGCCTGTGCAGGCAGAGGATATATTCGAGTATGCTGTTTTACAGTACCGTTTGAAAGATTTTGAAGCAGCAGTGTCCAATTTGAAATTAGCCGTCGAAATGGAATACACGGCTTCTTATTATTTATATGCAGACTGTCTGTATCATTTTCTGTCTGTACCGGATAAGAAAACGGCGCACATATATTACCGGAAGTTTTTGGAAGAAACCACCGAGGAGAAAGAGCCGCAGATAATATACCAAAGAGCTATGTGTTATGCTTACGGATTAGGAAATATACAGGATGATGCAAAGGCTGACGCTCTTTTTTCACAGATAAAAGATAAATGCGGTGAAGCAAAATATGAGTTGGGATGTGCGTATCGGGACGCAACATTGGGATTGCCGCAAGATAATGAAAAGGCAGAAAGATATCTTCGGGAAGCTTATGATAATTATGCGGAGCAGGCTATTTTTGCACTTTACCAATTATATGAATGTAACTGGGAGACCTTTCCCTATCAAAGAGAACTGACAGAAGCGTACAGCTATCAGATAGGAAAATACGCGAGAGTAATTCATGTGAATCCGTCCGTGCAGGCGTATCAGAATCTGGCGGAACTGTATTTACACGGTTTTCCGGGAGATGTAGGTGAGGATGACGCGAGATTCAAGAGAAAAGCAAATAAATACCTTAAAAAAATACAGCAAATGAAATCACAGCAAAAAGTGTAGAGGTAGAAACCATGAGAGTAATAGAGCATCCAATTTTAGATTCCATAGAGAATCGCAGAAAAGTAACGTTCACTTTGGATGGAAAGGAAGTAGAAGGATATGAGGGAGAACCTATCGCGGCGGCCCTGAGAGCTATCGGTGTGCTGGCACACCGTTATACTTCCAGAGAACATAAACCGAGAGGAATTTTCTGCGCGATCGGAAGATGCACCGATTGTGTCATGCTTGTAGATGGCAAACCGAATATCCGCACCTGTGTTATGCCGTTAAAGGAAGGCATGGTTGTCGAGACACAGGATGGAATATCTAAAAAGGAGATTACGCATGAAGAGATATGATCTGGTTGTAATCGGGGCAGGACCGGCAGGATTATCTGCGGCAATTGAGGCAGCTGGCACAGGAATGCGGGTAGCAGTTTTTGATGAAAATGCGAGACCGGGCGGTCAGCTTTTCAAACAGATACATAAATTCTTTGGATCAAAAGAGCATAAAGCAAAGATCCGTGGATTTCAAATTGGAAAAGAACTCTTAGAGGAAGCGGCCAGGTCCGGAGTAGAGGTTCATTTGAATGCACAGGTGTCCGGAATTCACGACTATCACGGATTGTCTGTTATAGAGAATGAGAAAATACATTTTGTTAAGGGAAATAATATCATCATTGCAACAGGCGCTTCTGAAAATATGCTTCCCTTTGACGGGTGGACCCTTCCGGGAGTAATTGGCGCGGGCGCGGCTCAGACTATGGTTAATCTGCACAGGGTATGTCCTGGAAAACGGGTGCTTATGGTAGGAAGCGGTAACGTTGGACTTGTGGTCAGCTTTCAGCTTAAGCAGGCCGGTATGGATGTGGTTGCGGTAATAGATGCAGCTCCAAGGATTGGCGGGTATGGTGTACATGCATCAAAGCTTGCAAGGACAGGAGTTCAATTCTATCTTTCCCATACCATTACAAAAGCGATTGGAGAAGAACAGGTAGAGGGAGCTATAATAAGTAAGGTGGATGAGCATTTCAGGCCAATTCCCGGAACCGAACAGAAACTGGAGGTAGATACCATCTGCATGGCAGTGGGACTGTCTCCAATGTCCAAGCTGGCAAGAATGGCAGGATGTAAGATGATTGACAAAGGAGGCCTCGTTCCGGAGTGTAATGAGTTTCTGGAAACAAGTGTTTCCGGAATCTTTGCGGCGGGCGATGTAGCAGGAATTGAGGAAGCGTCATCGGCAATGCTTAACGGAAGAATTGCCGGTGTGGCTGCTGCTATGCGAAGCGGATACATAGATAAGGAGAGCGGAAGAATAATTGTTGATGAACTAAAATCTTCCTTGGAGCAGCTGCGGGGCGGTATGTTTTCTCACGCGAATCGTGGAAGGACGGATATGACAGAAACCGATGAAGGCATTGCATTATCTCAGAATATCTTAAAGAAAGGTTATCTTCTGGGAGAAGAGGCAGAACTTTTTCCCGGAGTCATTCAAAAGGCCGGGGTGCATCCGGTGATTGAGTGTACTCAGAATATTCCTTGCAATCCCTGTCAGGATGCCTGCAAATTTGGTTGCATAAAAGTTGGAAAGACAATCACTTCACTTCCGGTGGTGGATGGGACGGAAGATTGTAAGAATTGCGGAATGTGTGTGGCGGCATGCTCCGGACAGGCAATTTTTCTCATAGATGAGTCGGAAGATGATGAGTATTTGAAGATTACATTGCCTTATGAATTCCTGCCAATACCGGAAAAAGGAGCCGTTGGTAAAGCATTAAACCGGAGTGGACAAGTAATCTGTGATGCCAAGGTAATGGATTATAAGCTGATACCGGCGTATGACCATACAGCGTTATTGACGATTCAGGTACCCAGGGAATATAAAATGGAGGCACGTTTTTATAAAGGAGAATAGAGATATGGCTGAATATATGGATAGAACAACGAATATCGGCCCGTTTATTCCGGGTGCGGATGATGATCTGATTATCTGCCGATGCGAAGAAGTTACAAAAGGTGAAATCCGCAAGGCCATACACGATGGAATGTGGACATTAAACGAAATCAAACGATTTATACGTCCGGGGATGGGGCTTTGTCAGGGACAGACATGTGGAAAAATTGTGAAAGGAATTGTGGCAAAAGAGCTTTCAGTTGCGGCGGCTTCGTTAGAGGAAGTAACGGCAAGAACACCGAACAGACCGGTGGAAATGTCGGTTTACAGAAAGGGAATGAAAGACTATGAATCATGAGAATACAGCAGATGTCATTATTGTGGGTGGTGGTGTTGTAGGAAATGCAGCTGCCTATTATCTTGCAAAAAAAGGTCAGTCAGTCCTGCTTCTTGAGAGATATGAAATAGGTAATGGTGGTTCGAGCCGTAACGGCGGAGGCGTCCGTCAGTCGGCGAGAGACGAAAAGGAACTTCCGCTGGCTATGTATGGCGTAAAAAATATCTGGCCCACACTTTCGGAGGAGCTTGGCGTAGATACAGAGTATATGAAGGCAGGAAATATTAAGTTCGCAAAGACGCAAAAACATTGGGATTACTACGAAGAAGTCATTGAAAGTAATCGTGCCGGAGGGCTTGAAATAGAGATGCTGGATCAGAAGCAGACGAGAGAACTATGCCCTTTTGCGGCAGAGGATATTATCGGTTCGTGTTACTGTAAGACGGACGGACATGCCAATCCGTTGACTACAACGCTTGGATTTTATAAGAGAGGGCGAGAACTTGGCGTTCATCATATTACCGGAGACATGGTAGTAGAGGTCTTGACGAAACGAGGCAGGGCCATTGGGGTAAAAACAGAGCAGGGACACTGCTGTTATGCAGGAAAGATAATGATTACGTCCGGATATGAGGCCAGAGACTTACTGAATCCTCTGGGAATTGATATACCCATGCGGCACAAGCTGATTGAATGTATGATTATCGAGATACAGCCTCAACTGGTACCGATGATGATTACTCTTCCCGAAGAGCATACGTGGGGATATGGACATCAGACCAAGCATGGCTCTTTCGTTTTTGGCGGAAGCGGTTTTATTGATAATTTCCTGCGTCCGGATGAAGAGAGAGTATCTCAGATGACTACAATACCAAGAGTTGCAAGATGGTTATCAGAATATCTTCCGGTATTAGACAACGCCAAAGTCCTGCGTTCATGGTCAGGGTGGGAGGATATTACACCGGACAGTTGCTGTGTGCTCAGCAATGTGGAAGAAGTACCAGGGTTAATCTTAGGGTGTGGATTTTCCGGTCATGGATTCGGAATCTCTCCGGTTGCAGGACTGATTTTAAGCGAGCTGGCCAGCGATATGAAAACAACCGTAGATGTCAGCAGACTTCATTACGATCGATTTGTTGTATAACAGTCTGCATCCAGAAAAATTACTGGGATAAAGGAGAGTTTGTAATGTTTAAAGAAACCGATAAAAACTATAGCTATGAGACTGAAATATTACGAAAAGGGGCTTATATTCATGCCAATGCTTCCAATCCGGAGACTGCCCCCATCTATCTGACAACGGCATTTAACGTAGAAGATTTAGATGAGCTGTATAGTCGTTATGAAGAAAAAGGGTTCTGCTATAACAGAAACAGGAATCCCAACAGAAATGCGTTAGCTGAATTAATGACCTACACGGAAAAAGGAGAGGACTCTGTTATCTGCAGTTCCGGAATGGCGGCAATCTCTACAACGATTCTTTCATTGACGCAGGCGGGAGATCATATTGTATCAGACCGCACTCTTTACGGGGAAGCCATTGATATTTTTACGGAGATTATGAGTAAATATAGGGTTGAAGTGACCTTCTGTGACTTTACTGACATAGAGGAAGTAAAGGCGGCAATTCGTGATAATACCCAAATATTATATACGGAAACGATTTCCAATCCAATGATCAGTGTACCGGATTTATCAGCAATAGCCCAGGAGGCCCATAAGCATGATGCACTATTTATTGTGGATAATACTTTTATGACATCCGTTGGAATTACCCCAATTTCTTTTGGAGCAGATATTGTAGTTAACAGTCTGACCAAATTTGCTAACGGTCATTCGGATGCGGTATGCGGATCGATTACCGGTAAATCCCAGTTGATTGCAAAGATGCATCACTACCAGATTTTGCTTGGATGCACTGCAGATGCATTTACCTCTTGGATGGTACAGCGGGGAATGCGAACTATTCAGCTTCGAGTGGAAAAGCAGATGGAAAATGCGGCAAAGCTTGCAGCGGCGTTAGAAGCAAGTCCCTATATAAAAAAAGTATTCCATCCATCCTTAAGGAGCCATGCACAGCATGAACTGGCAATAAAGGAATTTAAGGATATCAATCACTGCGGCGGAATGCTTAGTATTTATCTTGCCGATGATGACATGAAAAAAATAAATCAGTTTTTAAGGACCTTAAATCTTGCGCACTATGCGATGACCCTGGGCGGATACAGGACAACCCTTGCCCATCCGGTATCCTCTTCCCACTACGATATTCCCGAAGAAGAGCGGCTTAAGATGGGAATTACGAATTCTATGCTTCGTATTTCTGCCGGTATCGAGAAAAGTGAGGATTTGATTGAAGATTTTAATCAGGCCCTGGAATGTATTTACGGAAAATAGAGAGTGGTGAGCAATAATGATTATTGTGACAATAAAAGTAAATGAACAGCAGGAGCAGAGACTTAAGAAAGCAGCAAAGTCAAATACCATCCATTTTGCAGATAGAAACAAACTGACGAAAGAAATTCTTTCGGAGGCTGAGGTTATTATTGGAAATATCCCGATTTCCCGGTTAAAGGATTGCCGCAATCTGAAATGGATTCAGTTGAACAATGCCGGAGCAGATGATTTTGCTTCCAGCAGAGATTTAAAGCCGGAGACGATTCTGACTAATTCCACAGGGGCCTACGGTCCTGTAATTGCCGAGCATATGCTGGGGATGCTATTCCTGTTGCAGAAGCATCTAATCTCTTATTATTTGCACCAGCGACAGCGGGAATGGGTTGCACAAGGCCCTCCTATGGTACTGGAAGGGAAGACAGTAGTTTTAATCGGAACCGGAGATATCGGGTCTGCCTTTGCCGGAAAAGTTAAGGCACTAGGCTGCTATACGATAGGGATAAAAAGAAGAAAAGCGGGGCAGCTTGCAGTTTTTGATGAATTATATACCAATGAAGAGCTTGAGAATATACTCCCGAGAGCAGATATTCTGGCGATGTCTTTGCCTCAGACCCGGGATACGGTATCTTTTCTCGATCAGAAGAGAATGGCGCTGTTAAAACCGTCCGCTATTGTTATTAACGTGGGAAGAGGAAGTGCCATCGATACCGATAGTCTGGTGGAAGCACTAAAGTATAAAAGGATTGCAGGCGCGGCACTCGATGTGACCGATCCGGAACCCTTGCCGCCGGAACATCCGCTTTGGACGATGGAACAGGTAATTATTACACCGCATATTGCAGGAAATTATAATGTGCCGGAGACATTAGATCGGATTGTAGACATAGCAGAAGATAATCTCAGAAGGTACTTGGAGAACAGACCTATGCGTAATGTAGTGGATCGAGACACAGGGTACTGTAAGTAAGAAGGATATTTATACCAATTAATTGTTACACAGAGTTGTATTAAAAAAGGAGCAGCGGCGCTGCTCCTTTTGCGATGTATGTAAAAATCGAGACAGATTATAAAAGAGATTGAAACATCTCCAGAATGACTTCGTAGCTGAGTGGAGCATAAGTATTATTCATAAGCCGCTGCTGTTTTTCTGTTACATTTCTGGCAAAGTCAGGAAGTTCACCGGCTTGTACGCCATATTCTGAAAGCCTTTTTTTGGAGATAATCTGATTAAACAGAGTTTCCAATGAATGATATACCTCAGAGGGTTTACTATCCAAGAGTTTGCCTAGAAATATATTCAAATCCTGAAGTTTGCCATAAGGAGCTAATTCTAAATATCTTTGAAATACGGTGGCGAAGAAAACATAATTGGATTCGCCATGTGGGACATGATAACTTCCGCTTAAGGGATAACTCATTGCGTGCACGGGTCCGGTTCCGGCATTGCCAAAGGCAATACCGCCGTAGCAGCTTGCAATCAGGAAATCTTTGCAAAGAGAAGGCAGCACGTCCTTGCCCCGACGAAGGATAGTCTGGTAACCTTCAATAATAAGCTGCATTGCCATTCTTGAGTATTGCTCAGAAAATAAAGTCGCTTTTGGAGATACGTAAGATTCAATAGCATGAACAAATGCGTCAATGGAACTGGTGGCAAAAACAGAAAAAGGAAGTTTTTCAATTAATTCGGGAATGAGTACCGCATGGTCGGCATAGAGAGCATCCACAGCAAGACCGAATTTGGAACGGCGCTCTACAAATTCCAGAATAGAAACGTTAGTTACCTCACTGCCTGTTCCGCATGTTGTGGGGACGAGGATAAGCTCTCTGGATTTTTGTGCAGGAATCTTTTTGTCAAATAAGTCTTCCACCGGCATAAGTTGTTTTAAGGTAAGCAGTTTGGCAACATCAAGAATGGTTCCGCCCCCAATGGCAATAATCCGATCAAAGTCCTCAAGACAAACGTCTGAGAAAATTGCATTCACCAAATTATTGGACGGTTCACCGGCACCGTAGTCCGTATGAAAAATGACAGTGGCATTTTTAAATTTACCGCTAAAATGGTTCTGATATACGCTGCGGCTTGTGAAGATAAGATCCTTTTTGGTAATCGGGAAGGCATTTGTAAAATCAATTGCTTTATCAAATAAACTAATTTGAGGCCTGATTTGAAATGTATTCATAAAAAACCTTTCTTTTATTCGAATGCTTTTAAAGCATAAGTGAAGTCGGCGATTAGGTCCTCAATATTTTCAATACCGGTAGATACGCGCATTAAACCGCCGGAGATGTGCATTTTTGCCAAATTCTCTTTTGGAACATGCATATGGGAGGATAACAGAGGATAAGACAATGTAGTGCGGATACCGCCTAAGGTGGGCGCGTAATGTGCAATATGAAGTCTGTCCATAAACACATTGATTTTCTCGCGATCGTCTGGCATCTCAAAAGAGAACATGCCGGTTATTTGATAAGGAGACTTAAATATTTTTTTCCCAAGTTCATACTGGGAATGGGAACTAACTGCCGGATGATTGACGCGGGACACATGCGGATTTTCCGAAAGTGCTAAAGCAAGCTTTGCAGCGTTTTCACATTGCTTTTTAATGCGCAGATCAGACGTATGAATACCCCGAAATACCATCCAGGATGCAAATGGGCATCCGGAAGTACCGGTCAACATACGAACAGTATGGATTCGTTCATACAATGCCGTATCCTTAATCGTGATAGATCCTGCAAGTGCGTCCGAATGGCCGTTAATAAATTTGGTCAGACTGTTGATGATGATATCTGCGCCTAATGTTAAGGGCTTTACACAGATTGGAGTGGTAAAAGTGTTGTCAACCATAAGCAGTGCACCAGAAGCATGGGCAATATTAGCAATATCTTCAATATCGCATAAGCAATTGGTAGGATTGCTGGCGACTTCTGTATATAACATCTTTGTATTTGGTTTTATGGCGGCTTTTACCGCCGGAAGATTATCAAACGGAACAAAATCTGCAGTTACACCATAGTTTGTTAATAAAGTCGTAATAGCGTCGAAGGTTTCCCCATAAATATTTTCATTACACAAAAGGTGGTCACCTGGCTGCAGAAGAGAAAAATATGTAGTTGTAATGGCACCCATTCCTGAGGAGAAAATCAAGGTATCCTGTCCCTGCTCTAAGTAAGTGATAACATCGGCAAGTGCCTTGCGGTTAGGGTTTCGGGTACGGATGTAGGTGTATCGTCTAGACTCATAGGCATTCTCTACATCATCTAAATTTCCCATATTAAAGGCGCTTGTCATAAAGAGCGGAAAAGCTTCCGGAGAAAGATCCATTCCATCAACATGATGACCTTCATAAAGTAATCTTGTTTCTTCGCTAAATGCTATTTCATCAAATTCAAATTTTTCCATATTAAAAACAACTCCTTTTCTCAAGTTATATCCATTATAATCTCTATAATAATTAGAGAGTCAACAGATTTTCCTAAAAAATGAAACCCGTGTCAGACACGAGCTTCATTGTGCGGAGCGAGAAGAAATTGCAATTCATAAGGACAATAAGTATAAGTAGCCAGATTATCTTCGTGTTCATTGGCAATGACATACGGCGGGATTTCTCGCGACTTAAAATATTCCTTAATCAGATTGACGTTTAACTCATCCATATGGCGGAGGCGGAAACTAAAGCATAAGTAGTCTCCGGCAGGCAAAGTGTGAATATTCTCATCATCGGATTCTTCGTGCGGAACATCGGAGACATAGGTAAAATACTGAAACGGCCTCCAGTCTTTGGCAATAATTGAGTCATAGGGAAGCAGATATCCAAACTGACGGTGGAAACGAAATCCGCGATTGACGTATTCTGTCTTTTTGGAGGCGAGTGCCACTTCAATATCTTCAATGGTATGATCTTTCGGACATTCGGTAATGAGAATTTTTCTTTCCTCGAAATGCGTCATATGCGGCAGGGCATTGTTGTCCGACTTATTCAGATACTTAAAGTAATCAATATACCATTGAATATCTTCTTTTGTCATGGTCAGTTCATTTATCTGCTGGCCAATCTTTTTACGCTGAAGTTCAAGAAAATGGATGATATTGTCCACCTTTCCATCTGTCATGATAGTATCAATCTCGTTAAGAGACAGACCGAATCCCCTAAGATACTTGATACGGTCAATGATATGGAACTGGCTGAAAGAAAAATAACGATATCCTGTCTCTTCATTGATGTAGGCAGGAGAAAGCAAAGAAATATTGGAATAGTTTCGCAGTGTCTGAACGGAGATGCCCATGATTTTCGCTGTTTCTCCGATTGAATATAACTTATCCATAGCGTCCCTCTTTAATGGTTTATTCATAGCATTCTCCTTTATTTTTTATCATAAAACAACTATGGACAAATTGCAAAGAAAAAAGTGTGAAAAAAGATATTGACTCTATATTAAGTATACATTTTATAATGATCTAAAATTCAGAGAATATGGAGGAAGAAGCTATGAATTATACGATTACGATTACTCGACAGTTTGGAAGCCTGGGAAGACCAATTGCAAAGAAATTAGCAGAGATTCTTGAGATTGAATACTACGACAGGGACATAGTAGAAGAAACCTCAAAAAATTTAGGGATACCAGTCTCTGTTATCAGTAATCAGGAGGAGGTCAAGAATTCCTTCTTCAATATGATATATCCGCTTGGAACAGAGACATTGGAACAGCAGGATCTGATTTTTGAGGAACAGGCGAAAATCATTCGCGGATTTGCGGAGCGGAAATCCTGTATTATTGTTGGAAGATGCTCCGATTATATCTTAAGAAACAATAAGAATTGTATGAATGTCTATATTTATGCGCCATATGAGGCAAGAAGAAGAAACTGTATCGATTATCTGCGAATGGATAATGAAATGGCCAGCAGAATGATTCAGAAGGTGGACAAGGCAAGAGATAAATATCATAAGAATTATGCCGGTTATCTTCCCAACGATTATGAGCATAAGGAAGTTATGGTAGACAGTAGTGTGTTTGGAATCGAGGGGACTGCAAAAGTGCTGGCTGCGACGGCAAGAGAACGCTTTCAAATTTAGAGAGGACAGAAAAATGCTAAGAGATGAATTACCGGAGATTATAACAGAAGCTGTACCAGGACCCGAATCAATAGAATTGTTAAATAGAAGAAATGACGCTCTTCCCAGGGCATTGTGTGGAAACACATACCCTATCTGCATTAAGCGGGGAGAGGGGGCTATTTTGGAAGACTGTGACGGGAACAAATTCCTGGACTGGATTGGCGGTGTAGGTGTGCTGAATATTGGATATTCCAATCCTGAAGTTGTAGAAGCCGTGAAAGAACAGTCGGAGAAATATTTTCATACTATCTTTAATGTTGTTGTTCATGATGGATATGTGTCGTTATCTGAGGAGTTTAACCAGACAATTCCGTGCAAAGGAGAAAAAAAGAAAACATACTTTGCAAATTCCGGCGCAGAAGCAGATGAAAACGCTATTAAGGTGGCAAAAGCATACACAAAACGACAGAATATAATCTGCTTTTCCGGTGCATTTCATGGAAGAACGAATCTGACTATGGCTCTGACGGCGAAAAAAGCATATGCTACCGGAATGGGACCGTTTCCGTCAGGTATCTACAGAGCAGAATTTCCTTATCTGTACCGTGCACCAAAGGGATATACGGAGGTTGAGGCAATTGATTTTTATATTGACAAATTAAAGAAATTATTTGATGAAGCAACTCCGGCAAATGATGTGGCGGCTATTCTGGTAGAACCAATGCAGGGCGAGGGGGGATTTATTCCGGCTCCTATTGAGTGGGTAAAGGCAGTTCGTAAAATCTGTGACGAAAATGGTATCCTGCTCATTGCAGACGAGATACAATGCGGTAACTGCAGAACCGGAAAATACTTTGCGTCGGAATACTGGACGGAAGCGGGCGCAGCTCCGGACATTGTTACGACGGCTAAATCAATGGGAGCAGGAGCACCGATCAGTGCCATTACGGCAAGTGCAGAGATTATGGATGCGGTAGCACCCGGGATTATTGGAGGTACCTATTGCGGCAATCCCCTTGCTTGTGCAGCGGCACTTAAGACAATGGAGATTATGAAACGTGATGATTATCCGGCCAAGGCAAGGCATATCGGTGAGGTAGTAAGAAATCGTTTTGAAACTCTGCAAGAAAAATATGAAGTAGTGGGTGATGTCCGTGGACTGGGAGCTATGCTCGGTGTGGAATTTGTCAAAGATAAGACATCAAAAGAACCTTATCCGGAATTGGTCAGCACATTAATCCAGTGTGCGTTGCAGAAAGGACTCATGCTTGAGAATGCAGGCTCTGCCGGTAATGTCATTCGGTTTCTTGCACCTTTAACCATGTCCGATGAACAGATGGACTGCGGATTGAAACTTTATGAAGAAGCATTGCAAGAGGCAATTGGAAAAATAAGTTAAAAATTACAAGTTAAGAGGAATAAGTTATGAGCAATAAGATTGAAAAAATTGTAATTGCGGGAGCGGGACTTATGGGAGCTTCCATTGCCCAGTCTTTTCCGGAATATGGAATTCATACAACCATATATACAAACTGTGCCGGAGATTATGACAGAGCAAGAGAGATTATAGCCAGCGGTCAAAAGACACTGGTAGAAAATAATGTTCTTACATCAGCAGAATCGGAACGGATACAGGCGGCAATTATCTACACGACGGATGTGAGTTGCTTTGAGGAAGCAGACTGGATTGTTGAAGCAATCCCTGAGAATTATGATCTCAAAAAATCCCTTTTCCAGTTGATTTCTGCCCATGCAAAGGAAAACGCGATTATTACCTCTAATACTTCCGCAATCTCGATTAATGCATTGAGCAAATGTGTGAAGTCGCCGGAGAGATTCTGTGGGACGCACTGGCTAAATCCTCCGCACATTATTCCATTGGTGGAAATCACAAAAAGTTTGATGACGAGTCAGGAGACGGCGGATATCATCTATCAGATGTTAGCATATATGAAAAAGCAGCCTGTAGTGCTGAAAAAAGATGTAAAAGGCTTTCTTTCAAATCGTCTGCAGTTCGCACTGCTCCGTGAGGCTACACATCTTGTGGAGAGCGGTGTGGCAACTCCGGAAGATATTGACCGAACATTGAAATACGGCAACGGACTGCGCTATATGTGTTCGGGGCCTTTTAAGATTGTAGACTTTGGGGGAATAGAGGTTTTCAACAGTGTCGCAAAATATCTCTATCCCGATCTTAATGCAGAGACGGATGAGAATCATCTGCTGGATGAGATGGTACAGAAGGGTCATAACGGTATTTCTACATACCGGGGTTTCTATGCGTATACGAAAGAGTCAGCGGCAGCAGAAGAAAAGGAACGTGATACAAAGATGATTGAAGTTCTGAAATTGAAATAGGATGGCTGCTACAAATTGTGCCTGCGCAGACTGAAAAATGCACCCGTTCGGGAGCGGCTATTTACTTCTTTTAAAAAATACAATAAAAATTAAGCTAAAACAAAACTGCCCGGATATTATTTTCAATATCCGGGCAGTTTATTCAAATTACAAAGAATCCTGTGTTGAAATAGTGATAGGAACCTCTATATATGTAGCAGATGGACGTACTTTTTTGATTAAATAGTCGAAGAGGAGTTTAACCAGCTGGTACCCTTGAAATTCCGGACTCTGCCCCAATGCAAAATCTACAGTACCATCTTCCAGCAATTTTAAGGTTTCCGGCACCAGGTCATGGCATATTAACGCTACTTGATCTGTTTTTTCCAAAATACGAAGCGCATTTCCAACTCCGGACACACCGCCGCCTGTAATATATATACCTTTAAGATCAGGCACTTTCTTGAAATATTCAAGTGTAATTTTAAACGCCTCATCCTTACGATCCTGGTTTTCCCGAATATCTAATATGTGAATCGGAAATGAATTGAGATTTATTTTGTCCACAAACCCTTGCAGGCGGTCTTTGTGGCAAGAAAGATTATAAGAACTAATGATAATACCGACATCACCGCCCTCGGGCAATAACTTGCTCATAAGACCAGCAACTGTACGTCCCCCTTTTTTATGATCCTGTCCGATAAAACACATATCGTTAGTTCCTTCAAGCTTTGAATTAAAGGTTATTACTGCGATACCGCTGTCAATCAGCTGATTGATTTTCGTGCGAACCCTGTCATCGTCTATTGGAAAGACGGCAATGCCTGAAACACGGTCATTTTCTAATTCAGTCAGTATACTTATCTGCTCGGCGGGCTCCAGGGAAATGGGCATTTTTATAATCACTTCAATTCCAAAAGCTTTATATTCTTCCTGCGCATTTTTTACGCCCAACAGCATTTCCTGAATAAAAGGATTGTATTCCGGTGTAAGGATAATTCCTATCTTGATAGGATCTTTACTTTGCACAAGTGCTTTGCCGATAAAGTTAGGCTGGTAATTTAATCCTTCCGCTATTTCCAGAACCTTCTTTCTGGTTTCATTTTTTACTCCCGGTCTATCATTAAGAACCTTATCAACAGTACCTCTGGATACATTTGCCAACTCTGCTATTTGCTTTATAGTAACAGGCATAATAATACTCCCCTCCAGTAAAATCATATTTATTATTGTTTTATATTATCATGATAGCGAAGGAATGTCTAGAGAAAAGAGCTCGAGCACGATTATGTATAATGCGGATTTTATCAATTGTGCATTATTTACAAAAAAAAATATAAAATATGTTATAAATTAATAATTGATACATTCTAAATTTAATGTTACAATGCAAATACAAAAATGTGCTCGAGCACAAAATGTTAAGGAGAAAATAATTATGAAAATTGGAACAGGTTATGCATATTGGGGAAATGATTGGAATTGTGATTATATACAGGTTACAAATAAAGTAGCGGATATTGGCTTTGATATTTTGGAAATTGGAGCAGATCATTTATACCATATGTCCGATGAGGAAATAGAACAGCTCAAAGAAACAGGAAGACAGAGAACTATAGAATTTACGACAAACAGCGGACCATCAAGAGAAAATGATTTGGCATCACCTGATAAAGCAGTCAGAGAGCACGGTATTGCTTATTTTGTAAAAGTAATGCAGAACATGAAGAAATTAGGCTCTAAAATACTGGTCGGAGCTATTTATTCTTTTTGGCCGTCCGATTTTGCTTACGCAGATAAAGCGGCAGCATGGAAAGACAGTATTGAAGCTTTAAAAGTACTGAGTAAAACAGCAGAAGAATTAGATATTGAAATTGCGTTAGAAGTTCTTAACAGAAATGAAAGTTATATATTAAATGAATGTAAAGAGGCTATGGAGTATGTTGAAAAAATAGGGAGCGGAAATATTACCATTTTATTAGATACTTACCATATGAATATCGAAGAAGATGATATGTACGAGGCACTTCGTAAAGCAGGGAAATTACTTGGGCATGTTCATGTAGGAGAAAATAACAGGAAGCTGCCGGGAATGAATAACAGTATTGACTGGAAGAAAATTGGAAGAGCCTTAAAAGATATTAATTATGAAAAAGCGGTAGTAATGGAACCCTTTCTTTTGACTGGCGGAGAAGTAGGCCGCGATATTCGTGTATGGCGCGACTTGAGCAATGGTGCTGACAGCGAACAAATGGATAAATACATTAGTGATTCCTTGAAGTATTTAAAAGGCTGTTTTGCAGAGTAAGGAGAAAATATGATAGAAGTACTGATAATGGGCGAAATGCTCGTAGAAATAATGAGAACAGAAGAAGATGTTCAATTATATACGACAGATATATTTAGAGGACCATATCCAAGCGGCGCACCGGCAATTTTCATAGATACTGTTGCCAGGTTAGGGCACAAGACGGCCATTATAGGCGGGGTTGGAAAAGATGATTTCGGAAAGAATATCTTAGACCGGTTAAAAGATGACGGAGTCGACTGCAGTTATGTTTTGGAAAGCGAAGAAAGAGCAACAGGAGTGGCGTTTGTGACTTATTTTAAGGATGGGTCCAGAAAGTTTATATTCCATATGGGCAATACTCCGGCAGTGGAGGCAAAATCTCCGGATGTAGGGAATTTTAAAGATGTAAAATATATGCATATTATGGGATGCTCACTTATGGCAAACAAAAGCTTTGCGCAGGAAATACTAAAGACCATGAGGATGCTGGTGGCAAACGGAACCAAAATCTCCTTTGACCCTAATATAAGAAAAGAATTGTTTTCTGATGATTCTGTTTATGAAGTGGTAAATGAAGTTATGAAAAATACAAATGTATTTATGCCCGGAGTTGAGGAGCTGTTGTCTATAACTGGCGAGGCTGGTGTGGAATCAGCCGTTAAAAAGTGCTTTGAAAATCCGGGGTTGGAGGTTTTGGCACTGAAAAACGGCTCTAAGGGAAGTGTTATCTATACAAAAGACCAAGTAGTGGAAATGGGTGTTTATAAGATTGAACAGAAAGATGCCACAGGAGCGGGTGATTGTTTTGACGGAGGATTTATTGCAGGATTGATAGAAGGAAGAGATATATCGGAAGCTGCAAAGATGGGAGCTGCTGCCGGAGCATTAAATGCCGCCGCATTTGGACCTATGGAAGGAAATATTAGTCAGGAAACAGTTTGGAAGATGATTAATGAAAATTAGGAGAGCAGCCATGAAAGACTCAATAAGATATATGATAGAAAGGCGCAATGCAGGAGTGTTGTGTGGTATTGCTTCTTTTTGTACGGCCAATGAATTAGTAATCGAAGCTGTTTTAGAGCAGGCAAAAAAGAACGGCGATGTGGCATTGATTGAAGCGACGGCTAATCAGGTGAATCAATTTGGCGGATATACAGGAATGGAGCCGATTGATTTCAAAAGATTTGTTTATCAAATAGCGGATAAAATAGATTTTCCTAAAGAGAATATTATTTTAGGTGGTGATCATCTTGGTCCCCTTATATGGACCGGTGAAAATGAAGATGCGGCTATGGAAAAAGCAAAAGAGCTTGTCAGACAGTTTGTGAAAGCAGGTTATAAAAAGATACATTTGGATACAAGCATGCGTCTGGCCAGTGATTCTATTGATGAGAAACTGTCCGATGAAGTGATCGCCCGCAGAGGTGCCGAACTGTATAAGGTATGCGAAGAAGCATATCAGGAGTTGCTGAAAGAAAATCCTTTAGAGACCAGGCCTGTTTATATCATTGGCAGTGAGGTTCCGATACCGGGAGGAGCACAGGACGAGGAAGAAAGCATCACCGTCACCAAACCTCAGGACGTGGAAAATACTCTGAAAGTTTATAGGAAAGAGTTTGACAAAGCCGGGTTTGACAAAGCGTTTGAAAATGTGATTGGGATTGTTGTCCAGCCGGGTGTGGAATTCGGGGATGCGGAAATTTTTCACTATGACAGGTACAATGCCAAAGAACTCTGTGATTCTGTTAAAAAATACGAAGGTATCGTATTGGAAGGACACTCTACGGATTATCAGTCTCCTCAGAACTTGCGCATGATGGTAGAAGACGGTATCGCTATATTAAAAGTTGGGCCGGCACTTACTTTTGCACTCAGAGAAGGGTTGTTTGCTTTAAGCCGTATAGAAGAAGAATTAATAACGAAAGAAAAACGGGCCATTTTTATTGATGTATTGGAAGACGTGATGGTGAGTAATCCGGAAAATTGGAAGAAGCACTATCATGGATCGGAGAAGGAACTGCAAATAAAAAGAAAGTATAGTTTTTCTGATAGATGCCGGTACTATTTTGCTCAGCCTGAAATTATAAAAAGTATGGAAAAGTTATTTGATAACCTTGATAGTGCCGAGATACCTCTTAGTTTGCTGCAGCAGTATATGCCGCTGCAATATATAAAGGTAAGAGATAAAAAACTCCCTATGAAGGCACGCGAACTGGCAAAGGATAATATAAAGATGCTGATTGAGGATTATAACTATGCAGTGAGACCAGGCCATATTATCGGCGGCATATTTGTATAAGGAAGGAGAAAAATGATGGAGCAATATCGTTTGGAAGTGAAAAATTTACACAAAAGATTTCCGGGAGTATACGCGGTAAAAGGTGTAAGCTTTCAAATAAAACCCGGCGAAGTACATGCTCTTGTCGGTGAAAATGGTGCCGGGAAGTCCACGCTTATGAAAATGATAACTGGAGAATATATTCCCGATGAAGGAGAAGTCTATCATAATGGGAAACTGTTGAAGAATCGATCTATGTCAGACTCCCAAAAAGAAGGAATAGCGATGATTCATCAGGAGCTCGCTCCGCTGCCGGATATGAGTATAGCACAAAACATTTTTTTGGGGCAGGAAAAAATGAAAGGCCGGTTCTTAAATGACAAATTAATGAATAAAGAAGCGGCAGAAATATTAAAAGAATACGGCATGCTTTATGATCCTAAAACGAAGGTCGGCAAATTGAGTGTAGCTCAAATACAAATGTTGGAGATAATAAAATCCGTCAGGAAGAATGCGGATATTATAATTATGGATGAGCCGACATCGTCGTTATCTGATGAAGAATCTCTAAAATTATTTCAGATTATCGAAGATTTAAAAAAGAAAAATGTTGCTATTATTTATATTTCTCACCGTTTGGATGAAATATTAAGGCTTTCAGACAAAATCACGGTTCTCCGCGATGGGGAATATATCAAAACAGTGTCAGCGGAAGGTGTAACCAAAGATGAATTAGTGGAAATGATGGTTGGCAGGACACTGGATAAGATTTATCCCAAGGAAGATGTAAAAATGGGAGATGTGTTGTTTCAAGTAAAAAACCTTACATCAAAAGGTGTATTTGAAAACGTTAGTTTTGAGGTGCGTTCCGGAGAAATTTTAGGGATATCAGGATTAATGGGTGCAGGGCGCAGTGAAATCATGAATGCTATCTTCGGTATTGACAGGTATGACAGCGGTGAAATCATTTTAGAAGGTAAAAGTCTTAAGATTAAATCGCCTAAAGATGCCATCAATAATAAAATTGCTATGGTCAGTGAGGATAGAAAGCTTTATGGATTAGTATTATGTCGTTCCATAAAGGAAAATGTTTCCCTTCCAAATCTGGATACTCAGTATAAGGCTCCTTTTATTAATGAAAAAAGAGAGAAGGATACCGTAAAGGAATACGAACAGTCACTTGCCATAAAGTGTGCTGATATCAACGTTAACGTAGGAACACTGAGCGGAGGCAATCAACAAAAGGTAGTTCTGGCAAAGTGGCTGCTATCAGATCCTAAAGTATTAATTTTAGACGAACCTACAAGGGGCATTGATGTAGGAGCAAAATTTGAAATTTATAAAATAATGGTGGAGCTGGCAAAAAGAGGAATCGCTATTATTATGATCTCTTCAGAGTTGCCGGAGGTAATGGGAATGAGTGACCGTATACTGGTAGTTTCTAACGGTAAGGTTACCGGCTGCTTTTCAAAAGAAGACGTTGATTCGGGGAAAATCACGCAGAAAAATTTGTTAAGCAGCGCATTACAGGAAGTATAGGAGGATGGAAAATTGAAAAAGGAACAGAAACTATCTAACATAGATTTTGCTCAAAAATATGGAATTCTGTTAGTGCTGCTAATCATGTGGTTGATTTTACTGTGTGTTTCTCCAACATTTAGAACAATGGATAATGCAGTAAATATTCTGAGGCAGGTATCTGTAAACGGAATAATAGCTATCGGCATGACCTTTGTGATTATGACCGGAGGTATTGACTTGACAGTAGGGTCTTTAATTGCCGTATCCGGTGTTGTGGCAGGAAGTATTCTGGTCGCTAATCCTAATGGGGTGATAGTGGCCATACTCGCAGCGTTGCTGGCATGCGGCCTGTTTGGTGCCATGAATGGATTCTTTGTAGCACATATGAAAGTCCCCGCCTTTGTTGCAACATTAGCAGGAATGACGATAGCCAGAGGATTTGCATATGTATATTCGGACGGTAAGCCTTACACATTGGCCTCGGAAGGATTCAGCTATATTGGGAAAGGCAGTGTACCGATTATTATTTTTTTAATCATTGCATTTTTGTCCCATATTCTGTTAAGCAAGATGAAATTCGGCAGATATATTTATGCTACCGGAGGCAATATTAAAGCTGCCGGCGCTTCAGGAGTTAATGTAAAGAAAGTATTGCTCAAAGTATATATATTAGGTGGTGTTTTGGCAGGCATTGCAGGAATTGTATTAGCATCCAGAACGAACTCAGGGCAGCCGGCAGTAGGTGTTGCTTACGAAACAGATGCAATTGCTGCTGCGGTAATCGGGGGAACTAGCATGACAGGAGGCGTTGGTACTATTGGAGGCACATTAATTGGTATCCTGATTATCGGGACGTTAAATAATGGCTTAAATCTTCTGGATGTATCCTCCTACTACCAACAGATCATCAAGGGGTTGATTATTCTTGGGGCTGTATGCTTTGATATCCGTTCCAAGGATTCATCAAAATAAATTATAAGTAAGCAGAAAAAGAAAGGGAAGAATTATGAAAATGAAAAAGGTATTGGCAGTGGTAATGGCGGGCATGATGGTATTCGGACTCGCGGCCTGCGGAGGAAGCAGCGCGGGAACAGAACAGCAGAATATTCAGGAAAGTGCTGGAGAGGTAACGGAAGAAGTAACAGAAGAAGTAACGGAAGAACAGACGGAAGAGGCGTCACAGGAAGCAGGAGGAATAGCGCTGAAAGTCGGAGTATTGATGAAAACGATGTCCGATACTTATTCCAATAAACTTGGAACGACAATTGAAAGCTACATGGAATCTGACTACCCGGATTCAACTTTGTACTTAATGGATGGACAGGCTGATATTGCGAAGCAGATTTCTCAGGCAGAAGATTTAATTGCAAAACAGGTTGATGTTATTGTTCTGAATCCTCAAGATGCAGATGGTTCCGCACAGGTATTGGATCTGGCAGCGGCCGCAGGTATTCCTGTCGTAGAAGTAAATACGGAAACGACGAGAACGGACTATGCAGCATTTGTAGGTTCTGAAGATATCGAAGCGGGCGAGATTATGGGCAGGTTTGTTTCCAAACAATTAGGCGGTGAAGGAAAGATTGCCATCTTGGAAGGCGAAATGGGACAAAGCGCTCAAATTAAGAGATATGAAGGCCTTCAAAATACAATACTTAGTGAAGAAGGAATTGAATGTGTAGCAACGCTCTCCGCCAATTGGTCAAGAAGTACGGCAATGTCTACCACAGAAGACTGGTTAGGAAAATATCAGGATTTAAAAGCGATTATATGCGAAAACGATGACATGGCTATGGGTGCGTTGCAGGCATGTGAATCACAAGGCAGGGAAATGATCATCATTGGAACAGATGGAATTCCGGATGTGCTTCAGGCAGTAAAAGACGGACGTTTGAGTGCCTCGGTTCTTCAGGATGCAAAGGGTCAGGCGACAGCGGCCATTGATGTTGCGGTTAAAGTTGCCAGCGGAGAAGAAGTGGAAAGCAGATATAAAGTTGATTTCCAGCTTATTACAATCGATAACGTCGATGACTTTCTTACAGAATAATTTTGTAGAATTTCATTGAGCATAAGAAAAAAGTAAACGAGAGAGAAATCGCTTTGTTTACTTTTCTCTTTATATATAGAAGCAATTTAAAAAATTGACAATATATAAGCATGACTTTGTACCTGCAGCGATGGCATGCAGGACATGAGAAAGGAACGGTTATTAATATGGCATTAGTAAGTTCATTAGAACTGTTAAGAAAAGCACAGAAAGAGAAATATGCGGTTGGAGCATTCAATGCGGAAAATATGGAGATGGTTCAGGCAATTGTAGAGGCGGCAGTAGAAATGAGGGCGCCGGTTATTATTCAAACGACCCCTTCTACAGTAGCATATGCAAGTCTTGCCATGTTTCGTGCGATGGTATTTGCGGCGGCGAATGAGGTGGATGTACCAATCGCTCTTCATTTGGATCATGGCGATAGCTTAGAACTGTGCCGAAAAGCAGTGGGAGCTGAATATACATCTGTTATGTATGATGGCTCTAAATTAAGTTTTGAAGAAAATATTAATATAACAAAAAATGTTGCAGATTTCTGCAGAGCTTCGGCAATCCAGATAGAAGCAGAACTCGGTACTGTGGGCGGCAAAGAAGACAGTCATGAAGTTAAGAGTGAAGACGCTCTGTATACAAACCCAATGCAGGCTAAGGAATTTGCAGAGAGAACAGGTGTAGATTCCCTGGCTATAGCGATAGGGACAGCACATGGATTTTACAAGGGAGAACCTAAACTGGATTTTGAAAGATTAGAGGAAATAAATAAGGTGGTCTCAGTTCCGCTGGTGCTGCACGGGGCATCCGGTGTACCGGATGAGGCTGTAAAAAAGTCAATTGGATTTGGAATTTGTAAAGTCAATTTCGCTACGGAACTTAGAGTTGCTTTTACGAAAGGTGTAAATACAATTCTTTTAAATGATAATAAGATATATGATCCTAAAAAATATAATAAGCAGGGGAAAGAAGAAGTGAAAAAGCTTGTCATAAATAAGATAAAACTCTGTGGCAGTATTAATAAATATTGATTAAGTAAAAATATCGGACTTGAGTTGTCATACACGGAAATCGATTTTCAAATTCTTAAGAAGCGGCGCCGCTTATCCTTGCAGATGAGCCGGTTGCCGCTGTTTTTTGTGGTGCCTTAATTTCTTTGATAATATTATTTTTAAGAAAATAATACCATATAAATTCACATAAAAATAAATTTATTTTTAAAAAATGCACAAATAAGTCATAAATATGATGGCAATATTATAAAAATATGAAAATTATTACACTTTTACTTTCTTCTCCGAAGGAGTATAATAGAAAATAGAATAGCAATAAAAAAAGAACGAAATGATATGCTTTTATGTGGAAGCCACTTCTATATAAAAAGAGTATATGGATATAGAGGAGTTTCATATGACAAAAGAGGAAAAAAAGCTGGCGCGAAGATATGTAATTGCAGTCCTCTTATTAGCGGCGGCTCTGGCAGTATTGATTTATTACTTGTTCTTTTATCGGGAGGATAGCTCCGTTGCTGTTAAAGACTATCCTTCTGTTAAGCATGTGCTCTTTATCAGCTCTTACAGAGAGAGTTTCGAGACCCTGGACTCGCAGAAGGCGGGAATCAGGAGGGCGTTTGAAGGCAGCAATATTCAGCTTGATATCGAATATATGGATATGAAGAGATTTGATAATAAGGAGAATGAGGATTTTTTTTATCAAAGCCTTAAGTACAAGCTGCATCATTTTCAGAGATACGACGTGATACTGCTTGGAGATGATGCCGCTTTAGAATTTGCAGAGACCTATCAGCAGGAGCTGTTTGCGGGAATTCCCATGGTATTCTTTTGTATCAACAATGCGGAGCATGCGGTAAGGGCAGGGGAGAATCCTTATATTACTGGTGCAGTGGAAGAACAGTATCTGAAGGATATCCTCGATCTGGCGATGAAGTTCCAGCCTAAGGCAATCAAGATGGTCTCTATTTACGACAGCACACTGATAGGGCAAGGGGATGAAAAACGGTTTTACTCTGTGGAAGATGATTTTCCCGGATATGAATTTTCGGGGATTAATTCCTCCGAGTATACGCTAGAGGGATTCGGAGAAGAACTGGATAAGATTTCTGAGGACAGTATTGTTATATATATGAGCCATTTTGAAGACGTGAACGGCAACCTATATACCATACCGGAAAGTGTGCAGTATATTGCGGAGCATACCAGGGGGCCGATATATCGGGTTTCCGTTGCGGGAGTCGGGGAGGGACTGATTGGCGGCAAGATGGTTTCTTATGAGAAGTCGGGTTATTTAGCCGGTTCCATAGTGCTGGATGTTCTGAATGGAGCGGACGTTGCTGATATTCCTGTGGTAACCGAAGGAGAGGGTCAGTATTGTTTCGACTATCAGGTTTTGAAAAAGTATGACATCGACTTTTCTCTTGTAACTAAGGCCCCCGTTATTGTGAATAAAGCGCAGACGGTTTTTGAAAAATATAAAGACATACTCGTCCCGGTGCTTTTGCTTCTTGCGGTTTGCGTGTGTATATTTTTTATTTTAGTTGTGGATAATATAAAGCGCCGCCTGATGAGGGAAATACAGAAATCTCACGGAGAATTACAGGAGACTTACGATAAATTAATTATTACCGAAGAGAAGCTAAAGCAGCAATATGAAGAGAATAATAACTACATAAAATACCTCGAGACGAAGGAGGAGTACATCCTCTATCAGGCGGAACACGATTATCTGACGGACCTTCCCAACAGGCGTGCTGCAATGGAAATGCTGAATAGGCTGATTGCGGCAAAAGAGGAATGCACAGTCATTGTCATGGATATCGACGATTTCAAGGAGACTAACGATGCTTATGGACACGCCTGCGGCGATGAGATTTTAAGGGAGACCGCCAGGCGCCTGCTTAAACTTATGGACGATAGACTCTTTTATGCTTCGCGGTTGGGCGGAGATGAATTCATGCTGATCATAAAGGCGGATCAGATGGAGCAGGACAAAGAATTAATATGTCAGATTAAGCAGGATTTTACAATGCCTATTGTTTTCGATGAAAAGAAGCATTATATAAGGATAAGCGTTGGAATCGCTTGTTTTAAAGACGATGCGGCGGATGCCAGCGAATTAGTCTCCAATGCCGACTACGCGATGTATGCCTCTAAGAAATTGGGAACGAATGAGTGGATTTATTATGATGCCAGTATGAAGGATGAAGTGCTCAAGCGAAAGAGTATTAAGAATATCCTAAGTGAAGCTTGCAGAAACGACGGCTTCTATGTTCTATATCAGCCTCAGGTCGATGCGGTCACAGGTATGCTGGATGGCTATGAGGCCCTGGCGAGGCTGAAGGGTCATGCGATTTCTCCCGCCCAGTTCATCGCGATAGCCGAGGAGTCGGAAATTATCATACTGCTGGGGCGCATTGTGACGAAGAAGGTAATCCAGCAGATGGTGACGTGGAGAGAGCACGGCATGGAGCTAAGGCCGGTTGCAATTAACTTTTCCAGCAAACAGCTTCAGGACAGAGGTTATGTCAGTTATTTAAAAGACTTGCTGGAAGAGAACAACATCTCATCTAATTTGATAGAAATCGAGATTACAGAAAGTATTTTCCTTAATAATAACGAGAAGGCTATGAAGCTATTCGAAGATTTTTCGTCTATTGGTGTCAGACTGGCGCTGGATGATTTTGGTACAGGATATTCATCCATTAACTATTTAACATATATACCGGTGGAAAAGATAAAGCTGGATAAGTCTCTGGTCGATATTTTCTTAACGGAGGGAAAAGACGCTTTTATTGAGAATATCATACGCTTGGCTCATTGTCTCGGTTTGAAGATTACGGTAGAAGGAATAGAAGAAAAGCATCAGAGGGATAGAGTAAGGGATCTGGAAGGGGATTATATTCAAGGTTATTATTTCAGCAAGCCGATCACAGGGGAAGACGTGGAGCTTTTGAAAAATCCCATAAAGTAAGAAGCATGTAAAAATTGAGAAAAAATATCACAGACTACTCTTAACCGATATTGATTATTGTTTAGAAATGTGTTATTACATTAAATAACAAAGAAATGTCTGACAATATCAAAGCGGAAGAGAGGGGCTTTTGCCGTCATTGTACTTTCTTTGCATACAAAAGAAAGAGAGAAAGTTTATGAAATTCTTTAAAATCGATACCATAAATAAAAAAATCTGTATTTTTATCATTGCCATCGTTCTCGTCGCGCTGGCAGGTGTCTCCGCCATCAATTATGTCATTGCCAAGGGAGAACTCACCCGCTCCAATCAGATTATTCTGAAAAACGTGATAGAGTCTTGCTTGTTTGAAATCAACAAAAATTACCATTATTCTACGGAAGAAAGCGGCTGGATGACACAGGAGGAAGCGCAGGCGACTTCCATAGATGCTATTAGTGAGATGCACGGCGGCGCTTCGGATACGTTATCCTCCGGGACGACTGCAGATTCTGATGCAGTATCCGGTGCAACTACGGCTTCTGATGCAGACGGAGCGGTAGATGCGGTATCCTCAGCCACTGAAAATACACAATATAAATATCATACCTTGGATTTGGGGGAGGGAGGATATTTCTTCGTCGTCAATTCCGCTGGAGACGTAATTTTCCATCCCTTCTTGAGCGGTAATATCATGGATTTAACGTCAAAGGACGGAAGGGCTATTATACAGGAGATAATTCAGACGGCAAAAAGCGGCGGCGGAATGCTGGAATATGAGCTGAGTGGAGACGTAAGCAGCATTTCCGGGGAAAAGACGGTGTATACGCAGTACTTTCCATATTGGGACTGGACGATTACGGCAGTAATCTATAACGGCGACTTATTCAGAGGTACGCAGATTATACGGGACTACAATATGGCGGCTCTGGCGATTATATTGGTGCTGTCCCTGGGCGCAGGAATACTTCTTACCCGTAGGATAACCCGGCCTATTAAAGTGATTTCCGGAATTCTGCATAAGGTATCTCAAGGTGATCTGACTGTAGAGAAAATCAACATAAGGACGAAGGACGAAACCAGGCTCCTGGCAGATTCCGTAAATGTTCTGATCGACAAGCTGAACCTTATTGTGAAATCAATCATTTCCTCCGCAGATGTGATGAATCAGTTTTCCGGCGGGCTGAAGGAATCCGCGGACAGTGTGGTGCATATGACGGAGGAGGTTTCCAAGTCCATAAGCCAGATGACCGAGCTTAGTGAGACCCAGACGCAAAACACCGTGAAGAGCGTGGAAAATGTCAATCTGCTGGGGGATGACATCAAAGAGACGGCGGCTGCCAGCGAGAAGATGGAGAAAGCTGCTGAAGAGACGATGAAGCTGAAGGAGCATGGACTTGCTTCAGTAAAAGAACTGAAGGAAGCCAGCGATGAGAATAATGCCAACTCTAAGAAAATGGAGCAGGTCATCGGACAAATATATGAGCATTCCGAGAGAATAGGCGAAATCGTAAACATTATTTCCAGTGTGGCGGACCAAACGAATCTTTTGGCTTTAAATGCGAATATAGAGGCGGCGAGAGCGGGGGAAGCGGGGAAAGGCTTTGCCGTGGTTGCAGGAGAGGTCCGTATCCTTGCCACAGAGACGGCTAAGGCCGCGGAGAGCATCAAGGCCAAGGTGGATGAAATGATGCAGCAGTCCGGTGAGGCGGTGAATTTTGTTGAAATAAACAGGCAAGGTGTCGAAAATATTAACGGTACGGTGTCCACGACGGAAGATATCTTTAATAAAATATCTGAAGAATTGCAGGATTTGATTGGGGATATTGGGAAAATCGCGCAGCGCAGCTACGAGACGAACCAGAAAAAGGATTATATACTGGATATGCTAGGCAGCATCGCCCAGACTGCAGAGGAAAATGTTTCCGCCATGGAGGAGATTTCCTCCTCTGCAGAAGAGCAGGCGATGACGGTGAATGAAATAACCAATAATATTTCCAGGTTGAATGAAATGGCGGAAGAATTGAACGAGTTAATTAATACTTTCCAAACGAAATAGAATTACACAAAAACGGGGAAGGAATTTATTAGGATTCCTTCCCCGAAGTCATATCATCTTAATTTGTATTGTCGATCGACTGAATATCCCCGACCTGTTCTTCCAGACTATCATATCTCTGGCTCAGAACGATAATATCGATACGTCTGTTCTTCGCACGGCCTTCTGCTGTAGCATTATCGGCCACCGGCTTGAATTCCGCATATCCTACAGCAACCATCTTCTCCGGCGATATGCCGCCGCTGTCGCGGAAAAGCTTCACGACACTGGTCGCTCTGGCCGCAGACAATTCCCAATTGGAAGGATAAACGGCCGTATTGATAGGGCGGTTGTCCGTATGCCCTTCGATACGGATATAATTATCGAGTTCGCTGACTGTGCTCGCTATTTTAAGCAAAGTATCTTCATTCTCATGCTTGATTTGTGCGCTTCCGGAATCGAAGAGAATCGCATTATCGAGGCTGATGACAAGGCCTCTCTCGTCGATACGGGAGGAAATCGAAGTATCCATATTTTCCTGCTGGAACAGTTCTTCAAGCTGTGCCTGAACATCCTCCAGATTGTTGACTTCCTGCTGTCCGAGCAGTTCATAAAGAGCTTCTCTTGCGCCTTCGATATTCGAAGTTCCATCCATAGTGCCTTCACCGACACCCTCACTGTCGCCGTCTCCGGTAGAAGGTTCCGTAATGGGAGCACCGGGATAAAGATTGATAATAGATTCTCCGTCGTTCGATAGCATACCGCCTCCGCCGCTCTCCACAATGTTCTGACGAAAGGCTTCTGCCAGCGCTTCCGTTTTCCCCTCATCCATTTGACTTGCGGCAAACAAAACTATGAAAATGGCCAATAATAAAGTCATCAAGTCGGAATAAGGAAGGAGCCATGCTTCTCCCACTTCTTCTTCATGATGTTTTTTCTTTCCTTTTCTTGCCATATGAATAACCCTTTCTTATGGTCTGCGTGCTTCCTGCCGCAGGACATTAATATTGCTTCAGACTTTCAAGAACCTCGTTCTGCTGTGACTCAGGAAGTGTGGAGAGAAGTTTCTCCTGTACCATCAAGGGAGAATCTCCCTTCTGTATAGATAATAACCCTTCGATAATCATGCTTTTCACAAGTACTTCCTCCTGACTCTTAACCTTCAGCTTCTTAGCGAACGGATGCCATAAAACGTAACCGGTAAAAATGCCGAGAATCGTTGCCATAAACGCCGCTGCGATTGCTTCCGCTACGGCATCGGTATCGTTAATGTTGGCCATAGCGGCAATCAGTCCGAACACGGCCCCCAAAACTCCCAGAGTAGGAGCATAGGTACCGGCTGATGTAAAAATGCCGGCATTTGTCTCGTGCCTCGCCTCCATCGCTTCGATTTCTGTACCGAGAACATCCATGATATATTCATCTCCCATGCCGTCGATAACCATACGAAGCCCCTTTCGTAAGAAGGGATCTTCTATTTCACTGGCCCTATTTTCCAGAGATAAGAGACCTTCCTTCCTCGCCTCGTTAGCGAGACCTACCATTTGCTTAATTAATTCCGCGATATCAATGCTTTGCTGATTCGTGAAAATAATCTTGAAAAGTGCCCCCATTGATTTTAGATTTTTTGCTGGATAAGAGTTTAATATGGTAGCGACTGTACCGACGATAATAACAAGGAATGCTGCGGGGTTAGCGAAGATACCAAGATTGAGGTGCTTAAAGTACATGGCGCCTAAAACTGCTGAAACTCCTAAGATTATCCCCGAAATTGTTGTAATATCCATAACCTTTTCTCCTTACGTGTTGTCCTTAATTAATTATGTAATTATACTCATACACTTCACATTATATCATGTACTTCTGAAAAAAATAGTAATTTTTATTCGAAATTCGAAATTTTTTGTATTTTTTCTTTATTTAATGTCAGTAAGGGTCGAAAAAGGCAACGGACGGTGGCATTTTTTCTTTGGGAACATATGATAATGAAGAATAGTGTCGCATTGTTGGGAAGGAGAAATGAGGATGTGCGGTATCGGAGGATTTTTTGATTCTGAAAATGATTATATGCTTCGACGGGAATATTACAGGAAGGTTCTGGAGGGAATGAACTACATACAAAAACACCGCGGACCCGACGAGCAGGGAATTTTTCTGGATTCCCACATAGGAATGGCCCATGTGAGGCTTTCCATCATAGACCTCGAAGGAGGAAAGCAGCCCCTTCATTATACAGTAGACGGGCATACATGGACGATTGTATACAACGGAGAGCTTTATAATACCGGAGAGCTTAGAAACGACCTGGCCGCGAAGGGGTGGACGTTTCAATCAAAAAGCGACACGGAGGCCATTCTCGTCAGCTACCTGGAATACGGACCGGAATTTGTGAAAAGGCTAAACGGCATATTTGCCTTTGCGATATGGGAGCCTGTCGCCGGACAGCTCTATTTATATAGAGACAGAAGCGGAGTAAAACCGCTTTTTTATAAAAAGGAAGAAACGGGAATCATTTTCTCTTCTGAGATAAAAGGAATCTTATCCTATCCGGGAGTAAAACCGGTCATAGACAAAAATGGAATGAATGAAATTTTTGGCATAGGCCCTGCCAAAACCTATGGTGTCGGGGTCTTTGCGGGAATTGACGAGGTGCTTCCCGGACATTACATCCGCGTTGACAAGGACGGTCTGACGCAAAAATGCTATTGGTCCTTAGTTAGCGTACCTCACAAAGACAGCTATGAGAGGACGGTAGAAAAGACCGCGGAGCTGGTAACTGACGCTATAAGACGGCAAATGGTGTCGGATGTTCCGATCTGCACCTTTCTTTCGGGGGGACTGGACAGCAGTCTGGTGTCGGCGGTATGCGCGGGTGAATTGAAGAAAAATGGAAAGCAGCTGAATACCTTTTCCTTTGATTTCGTAGGTAACGGTGAGAATTTTGAAGCTTCTTCTTTTCAGCCTACACAGGATCGCCCCTATGCGGAGCGGATGGTAAGATATCTGGATACAAAGCATAGGTTTTTGGAATGCACCACCCGCAATCAAACGGAGCTTTTGAAGCAGTCTGTGGATGCCAGAGATCTTCCTGCCATGGCTGACGTGGATTCTTCTCTGCATTATTTCTGTTCTCAGGTGAGCAAGTACAATAAGGTAGCACTTACCGGAGAATGTGCGGATGAAATCTTCGGCGGTTATCCGTGGTTCCATAAGGAGGAATGTTTCAAGGCGCACACCTTTCCTTGGACGATGGATCTGGAGGCGAGAAAGGTCCTCCTCAAAGATGAATTTATAGAATATTTAAATATGGATGAATACGTGTCTGAGACTTACGAAAAGTCTGTGGCGGAGACACCCAGGCTTATGGAGGATTCAGCGGAAGAAGCGAGGAGGCGTGAAATCGCTTATCTCAATCAGAAGTGGTTCATGCAGACTCTTCTCGATCGCATGGACCGCTCCAGCATGTATTCTAGTCTGGAGGCAAGAGTTCCCTTTGCGGATCATCGGATAATAGAATATGTATGGAATATCCCTTGGAGTATGAAATCCCGCGGCAAAGTAGTGAAAAGCCTTCTGCGAGAGTGCGGAAGAGGATATTTGCCGGATGAGATATTATACCGCAGGAAATCGCCCTATCCCAAGACCTATGACAAACAATACGAGCGGCTGCTTGCGAAAGAGCTGACAAAGATCGTACAGAATAGTTCGTCGCCGGTATTAGAGTTCATCGATCCCGGAAAGCTTGAGAAATTTCTTCTCGCCCCTTCGGATTACGGGAAGCCATGGTACGGGCAACTGATGGCGGGGCCGCAGATGCTGGCATATGTGTATCAGATTAATTATTGGATGGAGAAATATCGCGTCACATTGAGTTGGTAAGGAGAGGAGAAGAAAAAAGATGGGAACGGCAGTAGTCATAGGTGGAGACAGACGGCTTTCGTTTTTGGCGGAGGGACTAACCGGGTATTTGGATAAGGTCATTCTGTGTGCGGGAACGGAGGATGGAAGGGCAAAGAGTGGCGTAAATAAACATATTAATATGGAAGTTTGCGATGCGGATTCCATCGTGGAGATGATGAGAACGGCGGATATCATCATCGGGCCGGTACCTTTTTCCAGAGATGGAGTGCATATTTTTTCAGAGGGGAAGGAGAAGGTCCGGATAGCGGATTTCTGCATGGGGCTTCGGGAAAAACAAGTTTTGTTTGGCGGAAATATTCCGGCAGTAGTTATAAGTGAGGCTGAAAAAAAAGGCGTATTTTGCCGGGATTTCTTACAGATGGAAGAAGTGGAGACAGAGAATGCGCTGACTACCGCGGAGGGAGCGGTGGCAGAGGCCGTCGGGCTCAGCCTGAATAATATCCACTCCGGTAAGTGTATGGTGTTGGGATATGGAAAATGCGGGAAAGCAATTGCAGGACTTCTAAAGGCGTGGGGAATCGATACGACGATTGCGGCGAGGAGTGAAACCGCGTTAGCACAGGCGGGAGAGGAGGGGTACGGTACCGTACTTCTGAAAGATATGTCAGATGTGATCTCCGGCATGTTATTTATCTTCAACACGATACCGGCTATGGTACTTAAGGAAAAAGAAATCAGCGTTCTCAAAGAGGATGCGGTTATCATCGATATTGCGTCGGCCCCCGGGGGAACGGATTTTGCAGCGTGCGAGCGTTCTGGAATAAAGGCAGTGTTGTCGCTTGGCATTCCCGGAAGATATTCCCCGAAGACCAGCGCGGAAATTTTGTTAAGAGCAATTCTTGAGGAAAGGGAAAAGATGGTGGAATTATGAAATTAGAGGGAAAAAATGTCGGATTTGCCATTACGGGATCCTTTTGTACATTCGATAAAATATTAAAGGAAGTGGAAAACGTAAAAAAAGAAGGTGCGAACGTCGTCCCGATACTTTCTTTCCATGCCGCTTCCATGGATACCCGTTTCGGCAAGGCGGCGGATTTTAAAGAAAAGCTTAAGGGCATTACCGGAAATGAGCCTATTGTCACCATTGAGAAAGCAGAGCCTTTGGGTCCCGGAAACCTTCTGGATATCCTTATCGTGGCACCTTGTACCGGGAATACCCTCGCCAAGCTGGCAGGAGGAATCACGGACACACCGGTCCTGATGGCGGCCAAATCCCATATGAGAAATAATAAGCCGCTAGTAATCTCTATTTCCACCAACGATGCGCTGGGTCTGAATTTTTCCAATATCGGAGTGTTGATGAATGCGAAAGGAATTTATTTCGTACCCTTTGGGCAGGATAATCCTGAACAAAAGCCTAAGTCTATGATCGCGTATACGGAGCTGATCGTTCCCACGCTGGAATATGCAATAGAGGGAAAACAGGTTCAAATAAATTTTGGCAAATAAAATTTGTTTTCCTCTAAAGTTATTAATAAAAAATCCGATACTAATAATAAGAAATCAGTAAAATAGAACGGAAGGAGGAGTGAGCAATGCGTATAGAAGCTTATTCACAGGTTCAGCAGATATATAAGAAGGAAAAAGTTGATAAAAGCCAGAAGACAGTAAGTGCAAGCGCATCCGATCAGCTTTCTATTTCCAGCGTTGGAAAAGAATATCAGACTGCGAAACAGGCGATAGCGGGCATTGCAGATGTCAGAGAAGAATTAACTGCTCCTCTCAAAAAGAGTATTCAAGCAGGTACTTACGAGGTGAGCACGGAGAAATTTGCTGATAAGCTATTGCAGAAATATGAAGAAATGAGGTAGTCCTGTGGCAAGTTTAATGGAGAACCTGATAGACATATTAGGTAAATTGTGCGATGAGTATGAAAACTTGCTGGGGCTATCCCAAAATAAGACTCCGGTTATTATAGCCGGTGATTTAAAAGAGCTATCAAAAATCACGGATGAAGAACAAATCGTTGTAAGCAGGATTAATCATTTGGATCATGACAGACAGGAAGTGGTCCGTGATATTGCCAACGTAGTAAACAGGGATGTTGAAGATTTGAAGCTTGCTAACATTATTCAAATGCTTGAACCAAGGCCGGTGGAGAGCCAGAAACTGGCGGAAGTCTATGACAGGCTGAAGGACATCGTGCACAAGGTGCAGAGGGCGAATTCCCAGAACAGAGAATTGTTGTCCAGTGCACTGGAGATGGTAGAGTTCGAGATAAATATGGTTCAGGCAATGAAGGCGGCTCCTGCAACTGCCAATTACAACAAAGGCGCGTATAATGCCGGAAGTGTAATCGGAGTAGACAGAAGCGAATTCGATACAAAACAATAATCCCTTAGAGAGGTAATATCATATGTCATTATTTGGAAGCTTATACGTCGGTGCATCCGGATTACAAACAAGTCAAAACGCGCTCAATACGACGGCGCATAATATGGCTAACGTTGATACCACGGGATATACGAGACAACAGATCCTGCTCGGTACAAGAAGCTATAATATTCTCTCGGTCAACGCCTCCTCTGTTGCATACCAGCAGACCGGTCTGGGCGTATATTATTCCCAAACAAGACAAGTAAGAGATGAATTTTTGGATAAGACATATCGTAAGGAATCCGGGCGCAGTGCGTTCTACGAGACGAACACGCAGGTCATCGAAGAAGTAGAGGACTTGTTTGGAGAGTTTCAGGGCGTAGAGTTCTCAGAGGCTTTGGAGAACCTTTGGACTGCTATCGAAGAGCTGTCGAAGGATCCCTGCAAGCTTACCAACCAGAACCTGTTCGTGACGCGTTCCAAGGAATTCATTCAAAGGGCGCAGCTGGTTTATGATGGGCTCAGCGAGCAGCAGGACAACCTGAATGCTCAGGTGAAGTCTAACGTGGATACCATTAATGATTACGGACAGCAGCTGGTCGATATTAACAAACAAATATTGAAAATAGAGACCGGCGGCACTGAGAATGCCAACGATCTAAGAGATAAAAGGAATCAGATACTGGACGAACTGGCAAAGCTTGGAAATATCAGTTACTCGGAGGATTTATACGGAGTAGTCACTGTAAAGTTCGAAGGCGTCGATTTCGTAAGGTCGGATTCGGTGAATAAAATCGAGCTGTATCAGGATAATACTACCGGATTCTATACCCCTTATTGGTCACAGCTTGCTAATTATAAAACTGTTAATGGAGAAAAGGTATTGGATCTCGATGCGTCCAGAGTATATGATCCGACTCAGACAATATCTTCTGATTTGAATACGGATATAGGCTCCACCAGAGCGTTATTGCTGGCAAGAGGAGAAAAACGCGCTACTTACCACGATATGGAAGAAGAAGAGTATTACAATACCAATATATCGCAGTCACTGCTCATGAATATTCAGGCCGAGTTCGATCAATTGATCAATAAGATTACTACTGTAATCAACAATGTACTCAAAGAGGGGGCGGAGAGCGAGCCTGATACCGACTATTTGAAAGATGAAAATGGAAATCCCTATCAGTTATTTGAGCTGATTGCGGATGATGCCTCTGTTGGCTTTACTATTGGCAATATTGTAATAAATGAGGATCTCGTTGCGGAACCGGCGCTGCTATCTTTTCGCTTGAAGGATGGAGAAGAGGATACGGATACTACCCAGAAGCTTCTGGATGTGCTTTCCGATGAGTCATATACGCTCAACCCGAACCTGAAGACGAAAACTAACCTCATGAAATACTATTCGAGCTTGATTTCCCAGGTGAGCAACACGGGGGAAGCGAACAAGGAAATTGCAGAGGCGCAGGCAGGTACGGTAAACGAGGCTTTCTCTGCCCGGGAGCAGGTTGTGGGAGTATCCTCCGACGAAGAAATGGAATTCATGATTAAATTCCAGAATGCTTATAATGCTTCCAGCCGATACATTAATGTAATTAATGAAATGATGGAGCATATTTTAAACACATTGGGAAGGTGAGGTGAGCTAAGATGCCATCACAATTTTTTGGATTATCAATTTCGTCTTCGGGATTACGGGCTGCGAATGCAGCTCTTAATACAGCGGCAAATAACGTTTCCAACGTAAATACGGAAGGTTACAGCAGACAGACTGTGACACAGGAGGCGGCGAATGCCCTTCGTGTGTTCGCTACATACGGCTGTGCCGGAGCGGGCGTTGATACGGTAGCTATCGAGCGTATGCGGGACAGCTATTACGATATGAGATTTCGCAGCAATAACTCCACATTGGGGGAATATGATGTAAAGAAATATTACACAGACACTCTGCAGCAATATCTGGATGATGACGGAACCTCGGGCTTCGGCACGATTTATGATTCGTTCTGGGCAGCGTTACAGTCTGTTTCCACCAATTCCAGCAGCACGGACAGTAAAGCCCAATTCATTGCAGCGGCAGAAAGCATGGCGGATTATTTCAACAATACGGCGGGCAATTTAAAGGAGCTGCAAAAGGACATTAATTCAGAAATCAAGATAAGAGTCGACAGAATTAATGCTATTGCTACAGAAATCGCTACACTGAACAAGCAGATCAACGTTATTGAGATGACAGGAGCTGCGGCCAACGAGCTACGCGATAAGAGGGATTTGATGCTGGACGAGCTGGCGGAAATCGTAGATATTGAGACAAAAGAGGTTGCTGTTACCGATGCGAATAACCCCGACAGAGAAACCGGGGGAACTCGCTTTATGGTATACATAGCCGGAGGGCAGACTTTGGTTGACGGTAATGATTACAATACCCTTGAATGCGTTTCCAGAGCGGAAAATGAAAAAATAAATATGACGGATGCGGATGGATTGTACGACATTTACTGGGATAACGGCAATGAATTCAATCTGAATAACGCATCTATGGGAGGTGCCTTAAAGGGCCTTGTGGCCATGCGCGACGGCAATAATAATCAGGCATTTTCCGGTACAGTGACCAATGTAGGAAGAACTGCTGACGGCTCTAATGCAGAAGTGCAGATTAAAGTGACGCAGGAATATCTGACGGATATGAATAAGTGTAACCTTTCCGATACGGGAGGAAGCATTGTTATTGGAAATACAGTTTATTACTATAAGTCATGGACTTTCGACGAGGCTACTTCTACTTATACGTTAGAGATGGATGACGCGAAATGCGATACGATAATCGATGCTTCCAAGATTTCAAAGGAAGCAGAAATAGGCGCTGATGTCAGTTATCAGGGAATTCCTTATTATCTGTCCCAGTTGAACGAATTCGTCCGCGCGTTCGCTGCCAAGGTAAACGAAGTTTTAACCAGCGGTTATGATTCGAACGGCAATGAGGGGGTAATACTTTTCACAGCAGCGAAAGCGGTAACGGGAAGTAATAAGAACGACACCCAATACGGAGATAGTGATTTTGAAGATGCAAATGGTTACTATGAACTGACTGCGTTTAACTTTCAAGTAAACAAAGCGCTGTCGGCGGACGCTGATTTGCTGGGGACGAGGTCCAGTGCAGAAGTGGGAGTGGAGGAATCCGGCAAGATTGACGAGCTGATTTCTATTCTAAAGGATAAAACCAAATTCAGTTTCCGGAATTCCACAGCAAGTGAATTCCTGCAGTGCCTTCTTTCTGATGTTGCCTTAAATGCCAGTAATGCGGAGACTTTTTACGATACATATTATGGAATTGCGGTAACTATCGATAACCAGCGAACCTCCATATCAGGTGTAGATGAGGACGAAGAAGCAACGAACATGGTAAGATTCCAGAATGCGTATACGCTTTCTTCCAAGATGATGCAGGTGTTGACGGAAGTATATGACCGCTTGATTCTTGAGACCGGCGTGTGATAAAGGAGGATTGAATCCAATATGAGAATGACAAATAAAATTATGCAGAATAATTCGCTGTATAATATCAATAATAATAAAGTACTTCAGGATAAACTGAGCACACAGATGTCCACGCTGAAAAAAATAACGCGGCCCTCCGACGATCCGGTTATCGCCATCCGGGCACTGAGACTCAGGAGCGATGTATCTCAGATTAAGCAGTATTATGAAAAGAATGCACCGGATGCGGAAAGCTGGCTGAAGGTCACGGCGGATGCGCTGAATACAACAACTGATGTCATCTACGATATACTTGAGCAGTGTACCAAGGGAAGCAATAAAGATCTGGGCGTAGAGCAGCTGGATATTATAGTTACTCAGCTGAAATCCTTAAAAAGTGAGTTCTATGCGACAGGAAATGTGGACTATGCAGGACGTTACGTATTCGCCGGGTATCGTACGGATACGACCTTGACTTATACGGAGAATAAGACGGAGAATTTCGAGATTACAGAACAGTTCGATATTTCTGCCCTCGATACGATTAATTATACGAGTATCGGTGATCTAAAGGGAATCTCTTCGGCGAACTATGATCCGGAGACCGACGGTGCCATTGCGGATACAACGATAACAAATAGCGATATTTACCGGATAAGGCTATCTTATGATAATTTGAAGGACGGGGTGCCTTCTGTAACGAAATACGATGCGGGAACGGAAACGTATGTGGATGTATTTCCTTCTATTACTACGATGTCGTCAACAGCAGCCCCTACTAACCCATACGATTATATTGTTCAAAATCCTGATGCGGTGGTATTGGTGCCGGAGACAGGCGAGCTTCTTATAGGAGCGGATGCGTATGACGACTATATTACAGGTGCGGTAGATTCCGGCCAGGAAATCAGGATAACCTATGAGAAGGATTCCTGGAAGGATGGCGATTTGCGCCCGCAGCATTATTTCGCCTGTACATATACGGATTCGGCTACCGGAAAAACGATAGACTACAACGAAGGCTATCTGACCGGTGAAGGAGCGTCGCAGATTATTCAGTACGACGTCGGATATAACCAGAAGATTCGTATCAACACTACTGCCGATGAAGTATTTACCTTGGATGTGGACAGAAATATCGACGATCTGGAAAGCGCATTAACTGCTTTGAAGGAAATTAACGAGGCTAAGACCAATCTCGATAATATGCTGGATGGCATGGACGAAGGAGAAGCGGGATATGCTGAGTTGAAGGCTTCCGCAGATGCGTCGGATAAAGCCTATACATATATCCGTGAAAATATGCAGAAAATGTTTGAGAGTCTTATTACTAAGGTGAACGGGACACTGGATAATACCAGCGTCGCCATTACGGATAACGGTACGAGAGGAAGCCGTCTTGATTTAATAACCAATCGTCTGATGACGCAAAAGACCACGTTCCAGACGCTGCAGTCTGCCAATGAAGACGTAGATATTACCGAAGTAACGATACAGCTTACGAGCATGAATAATTCTTATCAGGCGGCACTTCTTGCGACCAGTAAAATTATGCAGAACTCATTAATGAATTATATTTAAAAGCATTTGGTAAGGAACATTCGTTGAATGAGTACGAAATGCGGCACTTGTTATGAAGACATTTATAAAGTGTAAGGAGAAGGTATGATAATAGAAACTAAAGTATTTGGTGAGATTACGATTGATACAGAGAAGATTATTACGTTCCCGAAAGGAATCGTGGGTTTTTCCGAGTTGACAGAGTTTACGATGATCCATGATAAAGAGACCGGATCGGGATCGATTCATTGGCTCCAGTCTTTGCAGGAGCCCGCATTCGCAATGCCGGTCATGGATCCGCTGATTGTAAAACCGGATTATAACCCGGAAGTGGAGGAGGAATGGATGAAGCCCCTCGGTGACCTCAATCCTGAGGAGTTATTGGTGCTCGTAACCGTGACTGTGCCTCAGGATCTAACCCAAATGACTGTGAATCTGAAAGGTCCCATCGTTATTAACGCGAGAGAAAGAAAAGCGTGTCAGGTAATTATAGAGGGAGATGAATATAAGGTTAAATATCCTATTTACGACATCCTTCAGGCAAAGAAAGCGGGTGAATAGATGCTGGCCTTATCCAGAAAGAAAAATGAAGCTTTAATTATTAACAATAACATCGAGATTACTATTCTAGAAATCAAGGGTGAGCAGGTAAAGATAGGAATCACTGCGCCTAAGGAGGTACCTATATACCGCAAAGAAGTGTATGTGCAGATACAAGATGAAAATAAAGCGTCCGTCGATGCGGAGAGCATGGATGCGCTAAAGAAATTTCTGGTCTAAATAGTATGAAATCGGAAAGGTGCGCCTTGTTCTCTCCGGTTTTGATAAAAGGGAGTTGCTTCAATGTTTTGAAGTAACTCCTCTTTATATATGTAGTAGGTTTCCGAAGTGCCGAGAAAAAATCACCTGGGAGGTTCCATACAGAACTTTAACCCCGTGTTAAGCAGAACAGCAAGATAACAGAAAGCACTGTTAGACATGAGCATCCCGTCGCACATACTCATCAGTTGCAAATCGATATAACTGAGGTCTTGGGTATTACCCTCTATAAATACTATATTTTGGGAAAGCGTCAATCCCATAGAGCCTGAATTTGAACGGCACCAAGATATATCATCCGAAAAAATAAAGAAAGTGGCATCGGGGTATTTGTTTGTTAATGTTCTCATTGATTGAACATAATAGGTATCTGACAGTGCCCAACCGATATCCACATAATCGCCGCGGCGTATATGAACGCCAATTGACAGTGAAGATAAGATGCGGGATGCATAGGCTTTATTTCTTTCATCGGATATGCATGGAAAGGACAAGATGGTAGGTTTGAAACCATTTTGTGTTAATCCAATAGCCATGATAATAAATCACCTCACCTGGAAGCTTTGTTATTTCCGGGTGAAATTCATTGGCGGAGATCTGGAATATCTTACCACCAAAAGGATTGTGTTCTTTATAATTAGTAGTTTCCGCAACCATTTGTACGTTGAATCCCATGTTATTGAAAGATTGGGCGATACTGATTCCCTCTTTTTTGTTTCTGATAAATTCATTCCATACGTCAGAGTCGAAATTTCTACTTAAAAGATTAGCTTGTATGTTAAATACTTTTTCCAGTTCATATCCGTTATGCACATTATTTACAAAAAAGAAAGAATCGTCAATTAACCACGGTTCTTCCGAAGGATTATATAATTCTGCAAAGCGTACAAATATATATCGAAATAGCTGATTGGGCAGACCGCCATTTAAATATTGTATTTTCATGGAATCTCCTTTGGTTCATAACCTGATATGATTATTTTATTTATATCATAATGGCAAAACATAGGGAAAGAATTATTGATTTAAAAAAGAAAATATTCGCAGTATTAGAAAAAAAGGTAAATTATTGCAAAATTCATCCGATATAATTAATAAGTATATGGAATAAGCTTTCCTATGAATTTAAAGGGTGTTATATAACACGACTATCACACGGAGGTGATTATAATGGCAATGGAACCATTAGGAAGTATTAGGAATATTCAGACACAAGTAACACAGAAGCCGGTTGTAGAAAACACGGAGGTTTCCACTCCCGAGGCAACAGTAAGCGTAAACGTGGCTGCAGCACCCGCTGTCAAAGCGGAAAGTAAGGATGTACAAAGTGCAGGTGCCGATAGCAGAGATTCGCGTCAGGCAGAAAATGAAATAATCAAAAAAACCGTGGAGCAACTTAATAAGAGGATGTTGCATTCGGAGGCCATATTCGGTATTCATGATGAGACGAACAGAGTCATGATCAAGATTGTGGATAAGGATACGAAGGAGTTGCTCAGAGAATACCCGCCGGAGGAAACCTTGGATATGATTGCCAAGGTATGGGAGTTAGCAGGCATTTTGGTGGATGAAAAGCGTTAGGAGGAAATTAATATGGCAATAAGAATTACAGGTATGAACTCCGGATTGGATACGGAGTCTATTATTTCGGAATTGATGACGGCTCAGCAGACAAAGGTAGACAATGTGAAGAAGCAGCAGACGAAGCTGCAGTGGAAGCAGGATGCGTGGAAGGAATTGAACACAAAGGTGTATTCCTTCTTCAATACTACTCTTAATAATATGAGATTTGCAACGGATTACAGCAAGAAGACAACGGACGTGTCTAATTCGTCTTATGTCAGTGTTGTAACCGGTAACAGTGCAATGAACTCGAGCCAGAAGATGACCATCGATCAGCTTGCTACACAGGGGTATTTAACAGGCGGACAGTTGGACGGAAGTTATACGAAGAGCAGCAAGCTGACGGACTTGGATATTGAAGTGGGAAGTTCCTTTAGCGTTACGGCGAATGGAAAGACCACGGACATAAAAGTGACCGAAGGTATGACGATAAACGGTCTTATAACAAAACTGCAAAGCGCGGGAGTGGATGCGAACTTCGATGAAAAGAACCAGAGGTTTCACATAAGCTCTAAGAAAAGCGGTGCGGATAATGACTTTACCATTACTGCCACAAATACGACAGGTGTAGACGCCCTGACCAAGCTGAAGCTCCTTTCCGGGGATGAACTTAAAACGGAATATGAGAAATATGCGAATATGACGGAGGAGGAAAAACAGGCGGCTATTGAAACCGAAGTGGCAAAACGTCTGGCTTCCTATTTAAGTCAACAGACGAGCTTGACGAAATCGATAAGTGATCAGGAAGCAGCAATCGAAGCGTTAAAAGAAAGTTACAGTGGGATGTATGAAGGAGAATCGATAGACAGCATTAGTTCCAGCGACTTAGAAGATCAGATCTCCGCTATAAAGGCACGTATCGAAGAAATAGGAGAGCCGGAAGAAGGCTCTGCGGATGCGGAGGAACTGCAGGAGAAGATGGCGGAGCTAGCCGCTCTTCAAACGAAAAAGGACTATGTGGATGAATATGAGACTGCTAAGACTAAGCTCACATCTACACAAGCTTCGTTGGATACGGTAAACTCCTATATTACAGATGGCGGAGACAGCGGAAAGATTAGAACAGAAGTTACTGCTGATATCGAAGCGGAAATACAAGCAGCTAAAGACGCATTGGACAGTGGTATAACAGATAGTGGTATCGTGCGGATAACCGGTAAGGACGCTAAGATTTCATTGAATGGAGTAGAATATACTTCTACCAGTAACGTATTCGAAATAAACGGGCTTACGATAACTGTAACGGGTGGAGAAGGCGAAGAGGTAACCTTAACGACCAGACAGGATACTGATGGAATCTATGATATGATCAAAAGCTTTATCAAAGAATATAATACTTTGATAAATGAAATGGATGCTCTGTATAATGCGGATTCCGTTACGGGATATGAACCGCTTACGGATGATGAAAAGGATGAAATGTCCGACTCTGAAATTGAGGCATGGGAAACAAAGATAAAGGATTCTATTTTGCGTGGTGATTCCAATCTTTCGTCCGTAGCTTCCAGCTTAAAAAATATCATGCTTGCAGGCGCGGAAGTGAATGGAACAAAGATGTATCTTTCGAGTTTCGGCATATCTACATTAGGATATTTTAGTTCGGCTGAGAATGAGAAAAATGCTTATCATATCGATGGCGATTCGGATGACAGCAGTACTGGCACGAATGAAGACAAACTGAAAGCGGCAATTGCGGCTGATTCGGATTCTGTTATCGAATTCTTTTCTCAACTGTCACAGAATCTTTATTCCAACCTGAACAGCTTGACAGCTCGAACGGACCTAAGAAGTTTTGGTTCGATTTATGATGACAAAAAGATGCAGGAGGATTATAATAACTATACGACCAAGATTAGTGATTTGGAGGACAAGCTTCAAGCTATGGAGGATAGATACTATAATCAGTTTGCAGCTATGGAGACAGCTTTGGCCAAACTCCAATCCAATCAAAGTGCCGTAACAAGTTTATTAGGAGGTTGATAGGTAATGGCGTTGCCCAATGGATATGCACAGTACAATAATAATCAGATTCTGACTGCCTCGCCCGCAGAGCTGACGCTTATGCTTTATAATGGCGCAATTAAGTTCTGCAATGTCGCAATTGCGGCGATAGAGAAGAAGGATTTGGAGAAGGCTCATACCAATATTGTGAAGGCGGAGAAGATAATTGAATATCTCAGAGCCACTTTGGATATGAAATATTCAGTAGCCAAGGATTTCGATAATATATATGCTTATTTGGATAAACGTCTGGTAGAAGCGAATATGAAGAAGGATACTGCGATACTGGAGGAGATATGCGAGCATCTTCGCTCGGTACGGGACACGTGGAAAGAAGTAATGCGCCTGAATAGGGAAAAGGGAGTTGTATGATAGAAAATTATCTTCAAGTTCTGGAGCAGAGCTTGCACAAAAAAGCGGATATATTGTCTCGTATACAGGAAATCAATCAGAAGCAGGAGCAGATTCTGAAGGAAGAAGGCGCTTCGGAGGATTTCGATGTCACAATCGACGAGAAGGCTAAATTGATTGAAGAGTTAACGAAGCTGGATGAAGGCTTCGACACGTTGTATCAGCATATCAAGGAGCGGTTATCTGCCAACAAAGAGAAGTATAAGAATCAGATTGATAAATTGCAACAGTTAATTATTAAGGTGACGGAGAAGAGCGTTGTAATTCAGGCACAGGAGGCCAGAAATAAAAAGCTTGCCAAGGATTATTTCACTATAGGAAGAAAGAACTTGCAGAGAAATAGGACAACTTCCAAGGCGGCATTGAATTATTATAAGAATATGAGTAACTCACAGGTGATTCAACCTCAATTTATGGACAAAAAAAAATAAAAAAATATAAAATATGCTATAAAGTATCTTTAATTTTAACCGATATACATTACAAGTAAAACAATTACTTACGAAATTTAATGTTTACAGAGGAAGCGTACGGTCCGAAGAAAGCATTACAAAAAAACAAGTGGCAGGGAAGCCACTACATATTCAAGGAGGAATATATTATGGTAGTACAACACAATCTTACAGCGATGAACGCTAGCAGAAACTTAGGTGTCACCACAAGTGCACAGGCAAAGCAGACGGAGAAGTTATCTTCCGGTTACAGAATCAACCGCGCAGCAGATGATGCAGCAGGTCTTTCGATTTCCGAGAAAATGAGACGTCAGATCAGAGGTCTTACACAGGCTTCCACGAACGCTCAGGATGGTATCTCCATGGTTCAGACAGCAGAAGGTGCTTTGAATGAAGTTACCGATATGCTTCAGAGAGTGAATGAACTTACAATCAAAGCTTCTAATGGTACTTATACATCCACACAGAAGAAGTATATCTCTGACGAGATCAATCAGTTAGCATCTGAAATCGATAGAGTAGCAACAACGACAAGATTTAATGATCAGTTGCTCCTTTCTGGTGCTTTTGCAACAACATCGATGGTGCTTCAGGTTGGTAATGAAGAAGGCGAAACGATGAGCATCAGCATTAAGAGCATGACTGCTACAAATATTTCTTCAGTGTTAGCTGGTACTCTTGACTGGTCTGCAACAGATGCAGATATTACAGATGTAATCGGAAAGATCAAAGATGGTCTTGAGAAAGTTGCTTCTCAGCGTTCATCTCTCGGTGCTATTCAGAATCGTTTAGAGCACACAATTAACAACTTGGATAACGTTGTTGAGAATACTACAGCTGCTGAATCGCGTGTACGTGATACAGATATGGCTAAAGAAATGGTATCTTATTCCAACAACCAGATTCTTTCACAGGCTGGTCAGGCTATGCTTGCACAGGCTAATCAGGTTAATCAGGGCGTTTTATCCTTACTTCAGTAAGAATAACCATCGTACTAGAATAACTGATAAGAGGGCTGATTATATCAGCCCTCTTTTTTCGAAATATTATAAGATTTTCAAGAGGGATTTGGTTATCGATATGAAGATATTAATGTTGGAATGGGATAGTTTTGCGCAGGAATACATTATCGATGCTTTTCGGAAAGCAGATTGTCAAATTGAAATATATATGTGGCCTTTTGGCAGAGAGGATATGCGGAACAATAATAAATTAGAAGAGGAATTGGAGAAAAAGCTGCGGGGTGAAATATACTCGTTTGTTTTTTCTTTAAATTTTTTCCCTATAGTATCTAAAGTCTGTTTTTCACTTGGAATTCATTATATTTCATGGGTATATGATACCCCTTACTTGCTATTGTACTCTGAACATATTAAATATGACACGACAACTGTATATCTTTTTGACAAAGCATTATGCAAGTCGCTAAATGAAAGCGGTGTTGAGAATGTTTATTATATGCCTATGGCGGCACCGGTAGAATATTATAACAGTTTGAAGAAGGAAGATGGGAGAGGCTTTCATTCGGAGATTTCCTTTGTAGGTTCGTTGTATACAGAGGAAGATCAGAATCTCTATAAGAACTTAAAGGGGATTAATGCCTACACACAGGGATATTTGGAGGCCTTGATCCAAGCACAGAAGAATGTATATGGTATGTTTTTTTTGGAAGAGTTATTAAAGGGACCGATTTTGGATGAACTTCGCAGAATTTGTCCGATTGACAGAGGTGAGGATGAATGGGAGTCGGAAGAATGGATATATGCTAATTATTTTCTGGCCAGAAGGCTGACAGGAATACAAAGAGAAGAAATTCTAAGAGTATTATCTGAAATTTACAGGATAAGATTATATACACCGGGAAAGACTCCGGGGCTACCTCGCGTGGAGAATTGCGGACCGATAGATTATGTGCGCGAGATGCCATATGTTTTTAAAAATAGCAAAATTAATTTGAATATGACACTTAGAAGCATTCATTCGGGAATTCCATTAAGGGCTATGGATATTATGGGATGCGGGGGATTTCTGCTCACGAATTATCAGGAAGATTTCGTGGAATTCTTTGAGCCGGATGTGGACTATGTTTATTATACAGATAATGAAGATTTATTTGCAAAAGTAGAGTATTATCTTAGCCATGATGACGAACGCGGGCGGATTGCGAGAAATGGATATAAAAAGGTGGCTTGTCATCATACTTATGATTGCCGGATCCGGGAGATGCTCCATCGGATAAAGGGAGAATAAAAGTGAAATGAAGATTTTATGGATGGATTGGGATTCTTTTGGAAGGAATGGAATTTATAATGAATTTATAAGCAGAGGATATGAAGTCGAAAGATTTATATTAGATCGTACAGAGAACATGAGATTGAATCAAGAATATGCCAAAGAAATGATTCAGCATATGGCAGCGAAAAAATTTGACTTTGTATTCTCTTATAATTACTTTCCTGTTATATCCTTGGCGTGCAATGCGTGTCAGGTGAAATATATTGCATGGGTCTATGATAGTCCGATGGTCGCATTGTATTCCAATACTATCTACTTTCCTTACAATTATATATTTATTTTCGATAAGGCGGCATATATGGATTTGGTAGGATATGGTGTTAATACAGTGTATTATCTGCCCATGGCTACCGATGTCGGCGCTTACGATGATTATAAGATGGATCAAAATATTCGCGATGTATATACTGCTTCTATCGCTTTTGTAGGCTCTACTTATACGGAGAAAAGGCATCAGCTTTATAGCCGGCTGCAAAATGTGGATGATTATACGAGAGGCTATTTGGATGGAATGATTCAGGCTCAGAAGAAGATATACGGAGGTTTGATCCTGGAAGAAATGATGACTCCGGATATTATGGAGGAGATATCCAAGGTTCAGCCATGGACGATGAATGAAGATGGGTTCGAACGTCCTTCGTGGGTATTCGCCCATTATTATCTAGCCAGAAAGATAACGGCAATGGAGCGTCATGAAGTGCTTAAGCTGCTAGCAGATAAGTACCAAGTTGTTCTATATACCAATGAGAAAACGCCGCAGTTATCTAAGGTTGAAAATCGGGGACCGGCCGGGATATTAAAAGAATCTGTATACATCTATCGCTGTTCCAAGATTAATCTCAATATATCCCTTCGAAGCATTGTCTCCGGCATGCCATATAGGATTTTTGAGATCATGGGAAGCGGAGGATTTCTTCTATCTAACCTTCAAGAGGATTTCCTGGATTATTTTGTCCCCGGAGAAGATTTTGACTATTATAGCAGTTATGAAGAACTGATGGAGAAGGCAGAATATTATTTATCCCATGAGAAGGAGAGAAAGGAAATTGCCCGGAATGGATATAACAAAATAAAGCAATTTCATTCTTATAAAAATCGTCTGGACACAATATTAAATGTGATAAACAACGAGAAGAGATAGTGAGGAGAAGGTTGGCGGATGAGTACATTAAGTGTGAATCCCAGAATATTACATAACATTGAAAAAATACGAAAATCTTTGAAAGAAGGTCAGCTTTCGATAGAAGAGCTCCCAATAAAAACGATAGATAATTTGCTGGAGATTACAATGGGGGAAGCGTTTTGGGCGGAAAGAAAAAATATAAAGGGCGAAATGCATGCGGCACTTCCAGAGGTATATAAGAAGTTATTCAGGGATTTGGCAGAGGAAAAGGACGTAAGAGGCTGTGTGGATTTGCTTGCGCTTTTTGAAAGCCAGTATAAAAGTTTATATAACCTATTGACCATACAGGAACACTATCAGAGTAATGCAAAGGAAATAGGGACGGCATGGTCGGAATTACAATATGAACTTCATGAGAAGCGGCAGGGATATTGGGAGGGAAATATAGAACCTTTGCCGTGTAGAAGGGGAGTTGTTTATACGTGCTTATTCGGTGAAGGTGCGCAGGTAAAAGAACCGATATATAAAAATGCTTTTTGGGATTATATTTGTTTTACGGATCAAAAGACCAAATGGGGAAAGAAAGAAGGAGTCTGGCTTTTTCTGGAGCCGAAGGGAGGAGAAAACTGGGACAGCAATTTGCTTACCGATTATTATATGATCAATTCTCATAAAGTATTTCCGGATTATGACTTCAGCATATGGATAGATCCTCAGATGCATATTGTAGGGGAGTTGGAACAGTGGTATGAGGATTATGGAAAGAGTGCCTCTTTTTTGGCTTTTCCGGATTCCCGAAGCGATAGTATTTATAACATTATCAGCACGAATCTTAAAGAAGACGACAGAAATATAACGAATCGAAAGAAGATATATCGCTACCGGAAAGAAGGCTATCCTGAGCGGCATGGCTTGATAGATTTTCGATGTATTTACAAAAATCATAGAGATGAAATATTGTGTAAAGTGTTAGAGGATTGGTGGAAAGAAGTAGTACAAGAAACGGTTTTCGGGAAGTATGGATTTAATTATGCAGCCTGGAAAAATGATTTTAAGTTTGCTCTTTGTAATCAATTCAGCGAAGATAACTGGTATGTAATTTATGCAGAACGATAAAAGCAGGAGTGGAGAGGAATAAGATGCTTAAGTTTGAGGATGGTTTTTTCACTGGCGAATGGAAAGAAGATTTTTTTGTGACAGGAGAAATGAAGCGTGTATGGGCAGCACAATTGGAAGTGTTAATGGCTATTGATAAAGTATGCAAGAAAAATGGGATTCAATATTATGCAGATTCCGGAACACTATTAGGTGCAGTAAGGCATAAAGGATATATTCCCTGGGATGATGATTTTGATATTTCGATGAAAAGGGAAGATTATAACAAGTTTATGCATTGCGCATTAAGAGAGCTGCTTCCTTTTTCCTATGTTCTAGGACATCCAAGCCTTAATAATGGTTGGGAACAGCCATTTATGCGTTTGGTCAACAGCACACAAATGAGCTTTAATCAAACACATTTGGAACGATGGCACGGATGCCCGTGGGTAGTTGGAGTTGATATATTTCCTTTGGATTATATACCTGATAATAAAGATGAAAAAAACGCTTTGTTAGATTTATATTATTTAATACGTTTAGTGATCTGTAATATAAAAGAAGGTGATATGGAAGAGGAAATGAAAGCGGAAATTGAAGCGGGGCTGTTGGAAATAGAAGAAATATGTAAGATTAAAGTGGATAGGAATCATATCAAATCCGAACTTCTGATATTGATTGACAGACTCTCCCAAGTATATAAAGCTGAGGAATGTGAAGAAATAGCAAAGCTTTCATTTGTAGGTGATGACAAAACAGTAATATATAAAAAAGAATGGTATGAGGAATGCGTGATGCTCCCCTTTGAAAATATAATGCTTCCGATACCAAAAGAATATGATAATATATTGAGGACTTGTTATGGAGATTACATGACTCCTAAGAGAGGTGGTAATTCTCATAATTATCCTTATTTTGGCCGACAAAAAAAGCGGTGGGAAGAATGGATAACTAAAAACGCCAAGAGAGAGGAATGATATGACAAAGATTTCCGTCTGTATTATTGCGAAAAACGAAGAGAAAACAATTGAGAGGTGTTTGGCGTCTTTGCTGCCTTATCAATTTGAGATCATTGTGGTAGATACCGGATCTACGGATAGAACGAAGGAAATAGCGAGTAAGTTTACCGACCGGATCTATGATTTTTCGTGGTGTGATGATTTTAGTGCGGCGAGAAATTTTTCGGTAGATAAGGCGGACAATGATTGGGTATTCTGTATAGATAGTGACGAATATTTAACAAATTACGATACAGGGTTAATCTGCTCTCTGTTATTAGATCATGAATTATCGCTTGGTTATATTATACAGAGAAATGCAATGCGCGTAGAGTCGGAGCAAGGCGTTTCTTTTATTAACGGACCGGTAGCGCGAGTATTTAATAGAAAGTATTATCGATTCTCGGGAGCGATTCATGAGCAGCTAGTGCCAATAGACCCTAAGGCTGCAGGGGTGAGATTTGATACCGGGATAGTAGTGCTGCATTCGGGCTATGATTTGCAAGATGACATGATGAATCAAAAACAATGGCGCAATATTACACTTTTGAAGAAGAATTTGGATTCCTGTTCTCTCGTGGAAAAGCCATATTATTATTTTCAGCTGGGAAAGTCATATTCTTCGTTGAAGACTGACTCTGCGGAGCAGATGAAAGAATATAAGCAAAAAGCATATGAATATTATAAAGAGGCGCTTAGTTATTCCATCGACCCGGAAGAAATTTATTATAAGATGCTGATTGTTAAATATGGTTATGCACTTTATGACAAGAAGCGATCGGGAGAAGCGATTTCTTATCTTGAGTGTTGTAACAGTATTCTTTTCAAGAATGCTGATTTCGTGTTCTTATTAGGTGTTTTGTATAGCAGTGTCGGCCGTTATGAAGAATCGATAGAAGCGTTTCGAAAAGCCTTATCTTTAGAAGAGGCCTATACAGAGGGGACGAATGGATATCTTTGTCACTATAATTTGGGAAAGATTTTTGAAAGATTCGGCAATTGGGGAGAGGCATCGGATTCTTATTTCCGGTGTAAAGACTATTATGATGCAGCGAAACGTTTCGAGGAGATGATACACAAAAAAGAGCAGCAGCTTTCCTTTTCTATTGTAATAATCGGAAGAAATGAAGAGAAGCATATCGATGAATGCTTGTCACGCCTTGTGCTGCTGAACGGGGAGATCATATTTGTAGATACGGGCTCCGAGGATAGCACCGTCCGTATAGCCTCCAGATTCACAAAGAATATTTATGCTTTTGAGTGGAGCAATGATTTCAGTGCGGCGCGAAACTTTGCGATCAGTAAAGCTAGTAATGATATTATCTTGTCTGTGGATTGTGATGAATATTTGGATGTTTCCGACTGGAAGAAAGAAACATTATTTGATCTGATATTAGAGTTTAATGCTTCTCAAATAGGAATGGTTCAAGTGTGTAATCCCTATAGAGAAGGCGGAGAGGGAATGTCTATTGCAACTGAAAGGGTCGGACGCTTATTTAACCGTAGATATATACATTATGAAGGAAGTATACACGAACAGCTGGAGTCCATTTCCGGCGCCGGTTTAACATTTATATCTATTCCCCTTCGCTTCTATCATGCAGGATATGAAAGCAGCACGATCCGAAGACAAAAGGCGATGCGGAATATTCCGCTGCTAGAAGAAGCATTGAGGAAAGACCCTTCCAATCCATATTTATTTTTCCAGTTGGGACAGACTTATTTTGGAATGGATGATTATGAAAATGCATTGCTTTATTTTGAAAAAGGCCTGGGATTCGATGTAAATGAACGGGAAGATTATGTTCAGACGATGGTGGAGTCCTACGGATATTGCCTGTTAAATTTGCGAAGATATGAGGAAGCAATGCAGCTGGAAGGTATCTATGATACCTTTTGCAAGCGCGCGGATTTTGTTTTCCTGATGGGGCTTATTTATATGAATAACGCCCTCTTTGCGGAAGCGGTCGAACAGTTTCAGAAGGCAACAGCGATTGTAGAATACGTGGTAGATGGAGTAAACAGCTATAAAGCTAATTATAATATAGGTGTTATCTTAGAATGTATGAAAGAAACAGAAGCAGCGGTTGGCAGTTATAAAAGATGCGGGAACTATCCGCCGGCAATGGAACGAATCGCATATCTTGAGAAGATATCGCAAGATGTGCCTCAGCCTATTTTAATTTATAAAACAGACGATACTTGTTATAACATTTTGAATATGTTTGCGGAGCAGTTAGCGAACGCTTTGTCTGCGTACGGACAAACGGTAGAAATATTCGATGTACAAAAGGAGGGTAATTCTGCACTAACGCAATTTGCGGGAAGAAAATTTAAAGCGATTATCGGAATTCAGACTTACGTATTTTCGATTATGATGCAGGATAATGTGACCAATCTGCATGATTTAATAGAAGGACCGAAATACAATATGATTTTAGATCATCCGGCATGGCTGAAGGAGCATTTTGCAAATGCGCCGAAGAATTATCATTTACTGATTCACGATAGAAATTACCTATCCTTCGCCGATCGATATTTTAAAAATATAGGGAAGAATTATCACTTTTTTCCTGCGGGAATACAAGCGGACAATATTAATGATGATGAAAAGAAATATGATATTTCTTTTGTCGGTACTTATCGTGATTACAGAGAACGTCTGAATATTATCAGAACCTATGGACGCAAACAAAGATATTTAATAAACCGTTATATGATAAAAATGAAACACTCCCCGAATATGCCGGCGGAAGGAGCTTTCCTGCAGGTGCTGGATGATTATGGCTTAAAGGTAAGTGATGCGGACTTCTTGGATCTCTTTTATGAGTCAAGACAGGCATATTTTGCCGTCATGTGCTATTATAGAGAGAAAGTGATTTCTGCCTTATTAGATAATGGAATACAGATTCATGTGTTCGGTGAAAGCTGGAAAGATGCGACTTTCTCTAATCACACAAATCTTGTCTCTCATTCGAGCCTCACTCCGGAAGAGAGCCTTGGGGTGATGAAGGCATCGAAAATCTCACTTAATATTATGTCATGGCATAAGGATGGATTTACAGAGCGGATTGCAAATGCGATGCTTGCATCTTCGGTTGTTTTATCCGATAGAAGTACATATTTATCCGAAGAGTTTAAAGAAGGAGAAGAGATAGTCCTTTTTGATTTGGAACAGCTTGCTGAGCTTCCGGAACTTGTACGGCTTTTGCTGAAAGATGGCGGAAGGCTGAGACGAATTGCGCAAGCGGGATATGAAAAAGCCGTACAAAAGCATTTGTGGATACATAGGGGAGAAAATCTACTCAATATCATAGAGGAAAATGAGCCATAGGATAAGAGGGACGGGAGATAATATATGTTAAAAATATTGCTGATAGAAAGCGATCATTTGATGGAAGAATATATAAAAGGTCAATTAGAAGCAAATGATTGCAATGTGGAGATTTATCCATGGATTTCGCATAGAGAGAATCGGGAAAATAAGGGATTGCAGGAGAGATTGGAAGAAAGACTGGAAAAAGGTATTTACCACTTTGTATTTTCTATTGATTACGATCCATCTATTTCTTTAGCATGCAGCGCCTATGGGACGAAATACGCATCATGGATTTATGACAATACAGCATTTGCTAATAATGTTAAGAATCTGGGAGATTATATCAACTATGCTTTTTTGAGCGATTATTCATTGTATCAGCAATTGGCGAATCAGGGATGCCGGAGTGTATACTATCTTCCGCTGGAGGTGCCAAATAGTATTGATAATTATGGACAATATATAAAGTTCATGAAAACGGTGCTGTTTAAAGAAGGAGAATTGGAAATCTTTGAAACAATATTACAATTGGAAATGGTAAGAAAAAGTAACGGCAATCGATGCTGGATTCGGGAGATGAATGCTTGCGCTCATGATTTTGATCAGGTAAAGGAGAATACAGCGGATGATATCTACGAGTTAATGCGAGGAGAAGAGAAGCTGGTGTATCGATTGAAGGTGCAGCTGATAAATTATTTGAATGCGTTACTCAAAGTGAAATATACAAATATTCTTTCGGAGATTATGGTTTGGTATAGGCGGCAATTTACAGGTGAATTACGAACGTTTTGCTGGGAGTTTAATTGTCTGCTTATTTTCCTAAATATTTCTCTCGAAGAAATGCATGCGACAGGAGAATTGGAATGTCCGGGTATCTTGCAATACGATGGGATAGGAGATATGTGCCACGTATATTTGCAAACCGTTTTTTACCTTCGAAGAATGGAATATGAGATAGAAACGGGGAATGAAGAGGAGATTCTTTCTTATTTCAATCAAAGAAAATTAACGGAAATCGCCCTAGAGCATATTATACGCGAGGGCCGGATATATGATAAAGAAAAAGTGAGAAATCGATTGCTGGAGTTAAAGAGGAGATATCAGAATGAATGAAAAGAAAATCTGCTTTATAATTTGTACTAACGATGATTTCTTCTTTTCTGAGTGTATAAAATATATTCAGCGGTTGGAAGTGCCGGAAGGTATAGAAATTGACTTGATGGAAATACGGGATGCGATATCTATGACTGCCGGATACAATGAAGGGATGCGAAGCAGTGATGCTAAATATAAGGTATATATGCATCAGGATGTATTTATACGAAATAAATATTTTATCTGCGATATATTGGATCTCTTTGCAAAGAATGAAGGAATTGGCTTGATTGGATTAGTAGGGAGTCCTGTTCTTCCGGCTAATGGCGTTATGTGGCATGGAAAACGAATCTTTGGAGATGAGGAGATATCTTCTGGTGGATGCCGAAACTGTGTAAAAGAAAATGGTTATTGGGAAGTAGAAGCGGTGGATGGACTTCTTATGGCTACACAATATGATGTACCTTGGAGAGAGGATTTATTCGATGGATGGGACTTTTATGATATATCCCAATGTTATGAAATGCAAAGAGCAGGATACATGACCGTAGTTCCGGCACAGAAGGAGCCGTGGTTTATCCATGATGACAAGGAAGTTACTAATTTGTGGAATCATAATAAGTACAGACAGAAGTTTTTAATAGAATATGGCGATGAAATGCGCGCGAAGCATATATGCGGCAAGGAGAAGGAAATAAACGACAGTGAGAAGCCTCTGGTTAGTGTGATCATTCCAACGTATAATCGAAAAGGAACAATTAAAAGAGCCATAGACAGCGTATTGAATCAGACGTATAAGAATATCGAATTAATTATAGTTGATGATTGTTCAACAGATGGAACACAAGAGTATCTAATGCGGGAATACGAAAAGATACAAAATATCGTATATGTAGTCAATGATGTGAATTTGGGAGGGAATGAAGCAAGAAATATAGGGGTAACTTATTCTATGGGGGAATATATCGCTTTTCAAGATTCCGATGATGAATGGATGCTGGATAAAGTAGAGAAACAAATGAATCTTATGCTGAAAGAAAAAACAGGAATGGTGTATTCCCGGTTTTTAATTCATTGCAAAGATGGGACGAAAAAAAGCTTTCCGCCTAATGCGTTGGAGAGAAAAGATATAACTGGGGATATGTTTAGAATGTTGCTGCTTAATCCTCTTATTGGAACACCTACGATGCTTATGAAAAAAAACTGTTTTGAAAACATCGGTGGATTTAATAAAAAATTATCATGTCTGCAGGATTATGAGTTTTCTATTCGCTTTTCCAGGCAATACAATATTTCGCTGTATGATGAAGTGCTGGTAAATGCTTATGAAACAGAGGGAAGTGTAGGAAAACAAAACGACGAAAAGATCAGAACCTTGTGTTACATAATGAAAGAATTCCGGGAGGACTATAAAGTTCTGGGATTAAGAGAATATAGGATGAGTAGTGTATATAAGGAAGCAGAATTATACGGAAACGTTCATGTTCTTGAAGAGAGCGTAGAGATATTAAAGGAAGATCCGGTATATTATGATACGTATTCATTTTTAGCAGGGAATACCGGGGTATAGAAAGGGGCATTATGCAAGGACTTATTTTAGCGGCAGGCATGGGAAAGCGCCTGAAAGATCTGACTCAGGGGAATACGAAGTGTATGGTCAGGGTCAATGGTGTTACCATGATTGAAAGGGTACTTGGACAGCTTGAAAAACTACATCTTTCACGAATTGTGATTGTAGTTGGTTACGAAGGAGAGAAGCTGATCGACTATATTAGCACTTTAGGGATTCAGACTCCGATTTGCCATGTAAACAACCCGATTTACGACAAGACAAACAATATCTATTCATTGGCGTTAGCAAAGGACTATCTTTTGAAAGAGGATACGTTGCTTCTGGAGTCTGACCTGATTTTTGAGGACAGTGTCCTGCAGGTATTATTGGATGACCCAAGAGAAACTTTGGCTTTGGTCGATAAGTATGAGAGTTGGATGGACGGAACATGCGTCAAAATAGGTGAGGATGATACCATAGAGGCATTTGTTCCGGGAAAGAAATTTGTATTTGAAGATATTCCACAATATTATAAGACTGTAAATATATACAAGTTTAGCCAACATTTTTCTGAGACTCACTATGTGCCTTTCCTAGAGGCTTATACGAAAGCCTTGGGCGATAATGAATATTACGAACAGGTTCTTAGAGTCATTACAATGCTGGATGACCCGGAAATTAAAGCAAAGAAGCTGAATGGGCAACTTTGGTATGAGATCGATGATATTCAGGACCTGGATATAGCGTCTTCGATGTTTGCGCCGGATGCGGATGAGAAGGTGGCGAATATCCAGGCCCGGTACGGCGGCTATTGGAGATATCCGCACTTATTGGATTTTTGTTACCTAGTGAATCCATATTTTCCACCGCAGAAGCTGATGAATGAGATGAAGGCGAGCTTTGAGACATTTTTGACACAGTATCCATCCGGAATGGAGGTAAATAGCCTGTTAGCGGCTAAGAATTTTGGAATTCATCAGGAGCATGTGCTGGTCGGAAATGGAGCGTCAGAGCTTATTAAATGCCTGATGGAGAGGATTGCCGGAAAAGTCGGTTTTGTAAGGCCGACCTTTGAGGAATACTCGAGCCGCTATAACGAAAGCGATAGTGTGGTGTTTACTCCGTCAAATGAGAACTTCTCCTACACGGCAAGTGACTTGATGGAATACTTTAAAGACAGGGAGATCGGAGCACTTGTGCTGATCAATCCAGATAATCCGAGCGGAAACTATATTCCGAAAGCGGATGTTATCCGGCTGACAGAGTGGTGCGAAGAAGAGAATATTCAAATCATCGTAGATGAGTCCTTCGTTGATTTTTCGGATGAAGAAGACAGCACACTAATTCATGAGGAAATCATAGGCGATCACAAGAACTTGGTAATTATAAAATCGATTTCTAAGTCCTATGGTGTTCCGGGTATCCGCCTTGGTATTTTAGTGTCTGCGGATGAAACTATGATTGCTTCTATGAAAAAAGAGGTCGCAATCTGGAACATTAATTCCTTTGGTGAGTTCTATATGCAGATTGCGGAGAAATATAAAAATGATTATAGTGCCGGTTTGGCTAAATTCAAAAAGGAACGGGAGAGGTTTATTGAGAAGTTAAATAGGATTACTGTGTTGAGAGTTGTTCCTTCACAGGCAAACTATGTAATGGTTGAGATAACGGGCGGAATGACTGCGAAGGAACTTACGAAGGTTTTACTGCTCAAATATAACCTGTTTATTAAGGACTTATCAAGGAAGGTAGTGCTGGATGACAGGCAGTTCATCAGACTGGCAATTCGGAATGAAGAAGATAACAATAAACTGGTAAAGGCACTTAAGGAAGTGTTGGAATAATGTGTCTGATACAACATAGTCAGAGGGGAAAGGGTAAATTATGAAGGTACTGTCGTTTGATGAAATAATCAGATATCCGGAAAGAAAGCCTGACCTGGATAACAGTTTCCGATGTGATAAGTGGAACAAAGATCGGCAGGGAAAATAATAAGGAAAGGATTCCAGCCTATAACATTGGCTTTGCGCGATATTTATTTTGCGGGCAAAGGTTTACGGACTTGTAAGGAATGGCTGTGCAGAAACACCCTTGAAGGCGCTTGCAGAAAAGTTCTGAGTGTACAATGTTCAGAGCCGGTAAAAAATATGAAGATTACAGTAGTTGGAGGTGGAAATATTGGGACCATGATGGCGGCGGAAGCGGCTTGCAAAGGTCATGAAGTCACAGTATACACATCGACTCCGGAACGTTGGCAGAAAGAAATATCGGTGTATAATGCGGAGGATAAGCTGCTTCTGACAGGGACACTTTCGCGAGTAACAGATTCTATGGAAATGGCTGTGAAAGACGCGGATTACATCTGGGTAGTGATGCCGGCGCAGTTGTTCACAGGACTGGCAAGTAAGATGCTGCCCTATGTACATAAGGGACAGAAGATTGGCTTTGTGCCGGGAAGTGGCGGTGCCGAGTTCGCATTTCGTGAGATCGCCGCAAAAGGATGCACATTATTTGGCCTTCAGCGTGTACATAGTATTGCCAGATTAAAAGAGTACGGTAAAGCGACTTACCAGCTTGGAAGAAAGTCATCTCTGCAGATTGGAGCAATACCGGCATCTGAAACTGCTGGTATATGTAAGATGATGGAGAATATTTTTGATATGCAATGTGATGGACTGAATAATTATCTGTCTGTCACCCTGACGCCTTCTAATCCTATTCTGCACACGGCAAGACTGTATTCCATGTTTCAAGATTATAAGCAAGGGGATGTTTATCCGAGAAATTTCTTGTTTTATGAAGAGTGGATGGATTATTCCTCGGAGGTGTTGATTGCCTGTGACCGGGAACTTCAAGAGCTTTGTAAAGCAATACCCTTGGAGTTGGGTTCTGTAATGTCCTTAAGGGACTATTATGAGAGCCGGACGGCCAATGCCATGACAAAGAAAATCAGGGGCATTAAGGCATTTAAAGGGCTTACTTCGCCGATGAAGGAAGCAGAGGGTGGGTGGGTTCCTGACTGGCATTCCAGATACTTTACGGCAGATTTCGCATTTGGATTAAAGATTATCAAAGATATTGCCGAAATGTTTGGCGTTGCTACTCCGAATATTGATATGATTTGGAAGTGGTATGAAAGAACTGCAATGGAAGATGACGTACAAGTATTCCATACAGAGCTCACGGCAGACGAATTTGTGAAAATGTATAGATGTGGATGGTAATTGGATTACGGCAATGAGGACGGGGGCTGTCGCTGCTCATACTATTAAGCTGTTGGCAGTGGAGGACTTTTCGGTAATTGGATATATTGGACTTGGGAATACGGCGAGAGCTTCGTTGGCGGTGCTGCTTTCTCTTTTTCCCAACAAGTATATGACAATTAAACTTAAAAAGTATAAGGATCAACACAAGCTTTTTGCAGAGCGGTTTTCTCCGGATAAGTGTGACGATTATAAGAATGTGACATTCGAATATTGTGATTCTTTAGAGGAAGTGGTGCAAGGCAGCGATGTTGTTGTCTCAGCGGCAACCGTGTTTGAGAATGACATTTGTTCCAATGACTGCTTTAAGGAAGGTGTTTTGGTAGTGCCGATTCATACAAGGGGATTCACAAATTGTGACCTGTTCTTTGATAAAGTATTCGCAGATGATGTAAAACACGTGAAGGGGTTTAAATACTTCGACAGATTTCATTTTTTTGCGGAAGTATCTGACGTAATGAATGGCAGGGTATTGGGTAGGGAAAACAATAGGGAAAGGATTCTCGCCTACAATATTGGAATTGCGATCCATGATATATTCTTTGCGGGAAAGCTTTATGAACTATGCGGAGAGCAGTGTCCAGAGATTAGTTTAAACGCACCAACGCAGAAGTTCTGGGTATAAAGGGATAGCGGCTTCTTGAAAATAAGCTTACGTTCTGTACTAATTGATAAGTTTGTTGATTGTTATATATAGTAGATACATATGTATAAGAAATAAAGATACAAACAATAAAAATCTGCATGATAGAGTTGGAAAGGGTGAAAGTTATGGAACAATTACGTGAGGAACAAAAAGAAGCATTACAAGTGGGACAAGAATATTTAATAAAGTTGATTGCAGGTATGGAGGAATTAGTGCCTGAGTTAAAAGGAGACAGAAAGGAAGATACGGATGACTTCATGAAGCAATGTCTTGAAGGGCTCAATTGGCTGATACAAATATACAATGTTACATCTGATTACATCAATGAAGGAAAAGTTCGCATTGAAAAAGAGAAAGTCAATGAAAGTATACAAAAATTCAATGAGGCGATAAAAAGTAAGGACGATAAGAGAATAGCAGATTCAATAGAAAAGAATCTTTTAGGTTTTTTACATAATTTATCGAAAGCTATCGGAGAAGTAATATAAAATAGACATAAGTTTTCACTTGATGAATAGTTTTACAAAAATAGATATAGTTCTATAATCTACTTAGGATAATTTTGTGTGGTAACTCAATGCTACCAAACGGCTATAGACTATGTATATTTTTTATGAAATTAGAAGCTTAATATTTGAGGTGGCAAGAGCTTATAAAAAATGATAAGTTTATGGCGGAGAATATGGGATTTTCATTGCATAATAAACGATATTTATGGTGAATGAGTTATAAGATTAAACGATAGTCAAAATAAAACTAAAGTATAAAAGCAAACTATATATTCTCAGATTTAAAAGATAAATTGCACTATAATCCGAGAGATTTTGTATTGTTGATTCATAACGAAAAAGGAAAATATTATAATTAAGAAAATGCATGAAGTTACTATATGATATGAGGAGGAGCCGGTGTGTTCGTTGACAATATTTGTCGAATATGACATAATCTAATAGGTATATAATAATGAGATTACACAGTTATAGATTGTTCAATTTGATAAAACAGCAAGGAGATGAGTTCTGATGCGAAAGTACCATAAGAAACAGTTTCTTGATAGAATAAACACTCTGTATGAAGCTTGTGAAACTTTGGAAGAGTTGCAGGAAGATGGGAGGCAACAGACTTTTGTGAACTTATGTGCCGATTCCCAAGAATTTTGTGTGAGCATTTTAGAATATCTTGAAAAAATTGCAGGTGAAAATACTCGGACATCCATTCTTCTTGCTGAACTATATGAGCTACTTTTTAAGGTTGCACAAAACCAAATTGACATCAAAGGACTTTTAGAACTAGTTCATAAAATAAGTGATTGTGCAAATATTGAATTGGAAGCTAAAGAGATTGAAGTTGTTTTCTTCTGTTATAAAGCAAGTATGTGTGATAGCCTTGAAACCGTATATTTTGCGGCAAAGGAAGATACTGACTGTGATGCATATTTTGTACCTGTACCTTATTATGATCGTAATTCGGATTATTCACTCGGCGAAATGCACCTTGAAGCAACGGGGTATTATTCTGACGAATATATCCTTACAGATTGGAAAAAGTATGATGTCGAAGAGCGTCACCCAGATGTGATATTTGTCATGAACCCTTACGATAATAATAATTTTGTGACTTGTATTCATCCCAACTTTTTTACAAAACGATTGAAAAAGTACTGTGAATTATTATGCTACATTCCTTATTTTGTATCATCGAATGAAGTGGAATATACTGATGGACTTGAGGCGATGTGCACAAATGGAGGAATAATATATTCTGATTATGTTTTTTTACAGTCTGAAAGTGTAAAACAAGCTTATATTAAGGCGATTAAGAAAACAGAACTTGAAATAAATAAGGTGGGATTGTTTGGAGATTTGGATAAAAAATTTATTGTGTACGGCCATCCTAAGTTTGATAAGATCTTGAGCGCGAAACGCGAGAATTATCTGATTCCTGAAGAATGGTTGCCTCACTTGATGGGCAATAAAAAAAACGTGTTCTACAATACTACAGTTTCAGGTATACTTGCAGGAAATAAACAATATTTGAATAAATTGCGCTCGGTATTGGACTTATTTCGTAAATGCGAAAATGTAGTACTTTGGTGGAGACCGCATCCTCTGTCAGAACAAACTTACGCATCAATGAGGCGGGATTTGCTTGATGAATATCGTACGATTGTGAATGAATATAGAGAGGAAGGGTTCGGTATCTACGATGACAGTTCGGACTTACATCGAGCATTAACGTTTTCGGACATGTATTTTGGGGATGGTAGCAGTAGCTTGGTTACCTTATATGAGAAAACTGGAAAACCTATGCTTATTCAAGATGTGAATGTTATGGGTGGTAAATACCGGGCTTGTTTTGAAAATATATGTGATACTAAAGATTATATGTGGTTTACCTCCATGATATCGAATGGTCTTTTTTATATGGATAAAAAGACATTTGAAACTAAATTGGCAGGTTTTTTTCCGAATGAAGTTATGAGACTGAATCGCCAATATTTTTTCGCAATAGAAGTAGACAGCAAGTTGTTTTTTTCGCCAATGGCGGCAGATTCAATTGCAATATATGAAGTCGAGACAGGTCTGTTTAAAACGATATATATCCCTGAACCGCTAACAAAACGAAAAGTTGAGTATAATCCTTCGTTAAAATTTGTACAGATTTTTCATAAAGAAAAGTACTTATTTTTTACTCCGCATACTTATCCTGGTATTTTACGATATAATATGGAGAACGGTAATATTGATGTTATTGACGATTGGATTGAGGATATTGAACCGTATATAACAAAGGAGAATAAGAGTTACTTTAGTCGAGGCTTAATTAATGGCGATGTTTTGTATCTTGCTTGTACAGGGGCGAATGCGATATTCGAATTTAATTTAACAACATACGTTCATCGGATATACTGTTTCCAAAATAACAATAGCGGATATAATGGAATTTGTAGTGATGGAAATGATTTATGGCTTGCTCCCTTGAATAAAGGGGCAGTAGTTCGATTTAATGCGGGGAGCAGGACAACTCAAGAATATTCTGTAATGATTAACGATAGTGATGCGATTGGTGTTTGCTCTTTTAATAGTATCTGTTACTGCAATGGATATATCTGGATTTTCCCTGAGACTGGTAATTATGCGAAAGCGACTAAAATTGATATTCATAGTGGTGGGATAAGTGTAGCAGATGTTTTTCAGGAATTTATCGAAAAGGATCAGAGTTCTTTTAGTATATTCAGAATGCATAAGTTTTTGGTGGCAGAATGCATTGACAATGTAATTTATGCTTTTTCAACGGTTACAAATAGTTTATTAATATATGACCCATATAAAGACGAATTGCAAGAGAGGGAGATTAATGTATCAAAGGAAGAAGGCGGGGAAATTTACTCCATGATAATTTCTGAGTGGAAAGAAAATGGAAATGCATATAACAAAAATATTCATAATTTCCTATATGAAGCGGAGGCTCCTGTAGGTAGCGTAATTAAGCATTTGAGTGGCTTGGAAGTTAAGGAGAGGGAATCTTTGGAGCAAACAAAAGAAATAGCTGGAGAGCAAATTTACAAATATATTAAAGAGAAGGCGCTATTATGAATATTTGTTTAATCCTTTCGGCCGGTACATCGAATCGTTTTGGTGGAGATATACCTAAACAGTATAAATTGCTTGCCGGCAAAGAAGTAGTCACTTATTCAATTGAAGCAATGAGACAAGCTACGAGTGTGGATAAAATTGTCGTTATCTCGGATGAAGAAAATATTAAGAAATTATGCAAACGGTACGATGTAGTTGCGACAAATGGAGGTGAGACTCGTAATCAGTCTCTCCGAAATGGGCTCGAATACATAAAGAAATATTATCCACAATGCAAGAGGGTGTTTATCAACGAAGCGGCACGTCCATTTATTACGGCAGAGTTGGTTGACGGTTACTTTAGTAAATTGGATAAATATGAGGCAGTGATTACCGCACAGCATATCACGGATAGTTTAGGAAGATACGCAGAAGAAGTAACAGAGCGTGCGGAATATTATCTTGTACAGGCACCTGAGGCCTTTCATTTTCATCTGTTGTATGACTATTTTAGTGCTGATTCGCCGGTAACGGCAACATTTCAGCAGCTGCCGGCAGGAACACATGTTTATCGAAATTTTGACTTTAGGCAGAATTTAAAAATTACTTATCCCGAGGATCTATTTATTGCTGAGGCGTTAATGAGGTATTATGATGAAATTAGTTGCACTTGATTTAGATGGAACACTTACACAACATAGAAGCAAACTTGAAGCTGAAACCCAGATGATTCTAAATGAATTATTAAAGACGCACAAACTATTGATGGTTTGTGCGGGTGGTTGTCAAAGGGTGTTTAGTCAAATGGAGGAGTTTCCTGTCGATATAATCGGGTTTTATGGAATGGAAAGTTCTGTGATAGAAAATAAGAAACTTAGAATTATAGATAGGATTAAGACTGTAAATGATAAGGCGCAAATAGTACGTAAAGTTGAACAACTGCGTGATGAATTGGACTTTGTAGATTACTTTGGAGAAAGTGTGGAATTTCACGATTCAGGGATTATAACGTTCCCTCTTATTGGAACCACTGCTCCACTTAATAAAAAGTTGGAATTTGATCCAAAGCGATTAATACGTCGTAAATGCTATGGGCGTGTTTGTGAAGTATTTAATGAATATAATGTATTTGTAGGCGGTTCATCATCGTTCGATATAGCGCCCAAACCATATCGTAAGTTATACGCTCTTGAACAGTATTTAAATAAGCTTAATATAAGAAAAAGCGAAGTTATATACTTCGGTGACGATTACGGTTTGGGAGGAAATGATAGTGATATATATAATTCTGATATAAGATTTGTTACAATAGACGATTATCGTGATTTTCCAAGAATTGCAAAGGATGTGTTATTATGATTTATGCAGGGATATTGGCCGCCGGTTCCGGTGCGAGAATGCACAGACAGGATTTGCCGAAGCCGTTCTTAAGACTTGGCAGTAAGCCGATTATTATGCATACACTAGAACAGTTTTATATAAATGTTCAAATTGAAAAAGTAATAGTAGTTGCACCAGAGGATTGGCAACAGTATGCCGGTGACGTAATTAATCAGTATGATGCAATGTCTACGGAGACATTTATAATTGCAGGGGGAGTGAACAAAACACTTTCAATCCAACTGATTACAGATCATATCGCCCAAAATTGGGGAATAAATGAAGATGACATTTTGATAACACATGATGCGGTTAGGCCATTTGTCACGCAGAGAATGATTGATGATAACATTGAAGCGGCAAAAATTCATGGAGCATCAAGCACAGTAATGACGACCAATGACACAATCGTCGTATCAAATGACGGCAAGATGCTTTCGGGTGTACCATCAAAAGGGTTGATGTATGCGGAGCAAACGCCTCTTGCTTTTAATTTGGAATTTCTTGCGGAGATGTTTGAAAAGGCAAAAGAAAAGAAAATATTGCTAAAGAATGAAACAGAAATTGCGCGTCTGTATATTTCGCAAGGTTATTCAATGCAGATTGTTAACGGTGAATATTCAAATATGAAGATAATCAATCCGTTTGATTTAGAAGTTGCGGAGGCGTTATTGCGGGAGAGAAAGTTATGATTGGGCGTATTTATAGGCTTATGGGCACTAAACGTATTGAGATGAAGTGGCGTGAAATACCGATTACAACTGACACCGTTCTTGTTCGTCCAGAATATTTGGCGATATGTGCTGCTGATCAACGCTATTATTTAGGACAACGAAAAAAGGAAGTTTTACGTGAGAAGCTTCCAATGGCATTAATTCACGAAGCGACAGGAACGATTATCCGGGATTTTAGCGGTAAATATAAGAGCGGTACAAAAGTTGTTCTCATTCCGCTCAAAGAGACCGATGAAATAAATAATAAAGTAAAAGGAAATTACCGAGAAAACAGTGAGTTTGCATCAAGCGGTGTTGATGGTTTTATGCGCGATATTGTAACAATAGAGAGTGGTAGAATTATTCCGATTGAGGACGGTTATTCGATTATACATGTATTTACAGAAGTGTTAAGTGTCGCTATCGGGGCAATAAATATATTTGAATCAGTACGTCAGACATCGATCAATTCGATTGGTGTGTGGGGTGACGGGAGTATAGGTTTTATTACGGCTCTTGCACTACGTTGTAAATATCCACAGTCGAAAATATATGTATTTGGCAAATCTGTTCGCAAATTATCGAAGTTTTCTTTCGTAACGCAAAAATATTATATTGATGACATACCATATAACTTAACTATTGATCATGCATTTGAATGTGTAGGTGGTAGAAATAGTGAAGACGCTATCAAGCAGATTATGAATCGAATAACACCTCAGGGTATAATAAATTTGCTCGGAGTGAGTGAAAGCTCTGTTGGTATAGATACACGACAAGTATTAGATAAAGGCCTTAAACTTGTTGGCAGTAGTCGAAGCGATAAAAGTGATTTTGAAGAAGCGGTAGCCTTGATACAAGGAAACGAAATATGTCGTAAATACATTGGTTTACTCACTTCCGATTCAATAGATATAAAAACAGAAAATGATATAACACGATGGTTTGAACAGGATACACTAAACGATTTTAAGACGGTGGGACGATGGCTGATATAAGGTTCGCAGAAGAACGTGCGAAGAATGAGATTGAAATAACAACCGTGATAATAAAAGAATTACAGAATATACAATTTGAAATTTTATGTGAGTTTGATCAGATTTGCCGAGAAAACGGTATAAATTATTCCCTTGATGGAGGAACATTGCTTGGTGCGGTTCGTCACAAAGGGTTCATACCTTGGGATGATGATATAGATTTGATTATGCTCCGAAGTGAATATGAAAGGTTCTACGATGTATGTAATACATGCCTTAATAAGGATAAGTTTTTTTTACAGGAATATCGGACAGATAGATATTACAGAGTAGGATATCCGCGTATTCAACGTAATAATACGGTTTATCGTCGTGCTGGACACGAACATATGAAGTATCATCAGGGTGTTTTCATTGATTTATTTGTACTTGATAATGTACCTGATAATAAAGTATTAAGGGCGATTCATCGAGGATTATGTTTTTGTTGCCGCAAGATCCTTTGGTCGAAAAGCGGGAGAAAGCTGGCCAAACATTGGGCCATGAGAATATGGTGGTCAATAGTCGCACTAATACCCGCAAAGTTTGCATTTTGGTTAAATGATATGCTCGCCAAATTCAGTAATAAAAAGGAGACTATTCTTGTGCGCCATAATACACATCCATATCCTAATCCAAAAGTATGCGGGAATGGGATACCAAGAGATTTACTTGAACATTTTTCTGAAATAGAATTTCAAGGAGTGAAATTTAAGGTGATTGAAGAATATGACAGGTATTTGGTGATGCTGTATGGCGATTATATGAAATTGCCGCCAAAAGATAAAAGAGTGCCTCACATTCATTTATCAGCATTTAGAGGGGTTAATCAGTAGGAACAATGATTTATTATTGCATAGACTGTTAGTAATTGATGAACAACGAGAAATACATAACGAATATTATCCATGGGGCGAATTAAACATTAAATAAAAAATACAGCTAAAATATGGCCTCTTTTAGAATTAGATGAGATGATTGAGGGGTATCTTCAATGTGGAAGAAAGATATATGACATTAGGAATTGTATGAAAGATTGGCAGGACATAAATTTGTATCGGAAAAATTTGAAGGGATTCAAGATAATAATAAAGAAAAAAAATAATCATATATATTGCGGAGCCGACTTATAAGAATATTGATGATGAGTCTGTAGAAAATTATTTTCCTAAACAAGGTATTCTCCGAGATTGGGACATTGTTGCAAATTCGTTTGCGTGGTTGGCTTATAATAGAATTATTGCAAGATGAGGGTAATAGTGGGAGGTTTTAATGAATATAGCTATTGATATGGTATGCTTATCAAATCCTGTTTTTGCGGAGCGTGGTATCGGAAAATGCGTTGTTGAATGGATTCAATGTTTATCATTGGGATTTACAGATGATGTATATCATCTTTTTAATGCGTATGGTGGGAATATCAATAATATGATTACGAAAGATGCGCAAAATATAAATATACATAATTTTTGTTTCGGAGATGATTTTTATTGCTTTCGCAATGATGATTACGAACAATTGCTGGGAGGAGTTATCCGAAATTTTATTGTCAATAATAAGATAGATATGTTTATCATTCCAAGTGTTTTTGATAATAATATAGTTTTTAATGCTAATTGGTATGCGGATGTTCCATATATTTGTGTTGTATATGATTTGATTCCGCTTGTTTTTCCCGAGGAATACATTGAAAAAGATAAAAAATATAAAAAGCGTTATTTTAAACAGATAAAGTTTCTTAAGGCGGCATCTGAAATTATTGCCATATCGGCCTGTACAAAGAGAGATATTATTGCTTATTTGGGAATAAGTGAATTAAAAATAAAGGTCGCATATCTGGGAACAGAAAAAAGGTATGCACATGGGACAAGAGAGGATGTACTGAAGCTAGGTATTGATAATAAATATATTTTAACAGTTAGTAATGATTCTTTTAATAAAAATAATGAACGATTAATCGAGGCGTATTCCCTTTTGCCTAAAGACATAAGAAAAGAATACAGTCTTGTGATTGTTTTTAAAATATCTGAAAATAGAAAAAGTTATTTTCGCGAAATTGCTAAGCGGTATAATGTTGAGCACAGTGTTATTTTCACAGGATATGTATCTGAAAAAGAGCTCGATGCTTTATATAGTTTTGCCGGAATATTTGCATTTGTTTCGCTCTATGAAGGCTTTGGTTTGCCATTATTGGATGGAATTCATTATGGCTTGCCGAATGTTGCTTCAAAGACATCAGCGTTAACTGAAATTGCTACGACTTCCACCGTGTTTTGCAATCCATGGGATGCAGATAGTATCTCCCGTGCGATATTTTTTGCAATAGAGAAACAAGATACTCTCAAAGGTAAAAGAAATCCGACTAATCAGTTTACCTGGTTCAATAGCACAAAGACGATTGCCTCGGTAATTCACTCTGTAAACGTTCAAAATACAGTTCATAAACCATATATTGCTTATTTTTCACCGTTACCGCCAATCCGTTCAGGGATAAGCGACTATTCGGTAGAATTGTTAAGTATCTTAGCTGGTAGTTATAATATTGATGTTTACATTGATGTAGACTATGAATATGAACTGCTGAAACAAGATAATATCAAAGTGCTTAGGCATACCGATTTTGATATAAACAGAATACTATACGAACAGATTATTTTTCAAATTGGGAATTCAAAGTTTCATGAATATATGTTTCCGTATGTTGAGAAATATGGAGGAATTGTTGAATTACATGATTGTAACCTTCAAAATGTACTACGTCACTATTCAATCGTTCCGAATAGTGCTGATTTTGCAGAATATTCGAGATTGCTGAGTTATGACTATGCTACGGAAATTGTTGATATTATTACCAGTTGTACCTATGCGGGAAAGAGAGCTGTAATTAATGAATATCCGACTAATGGTTTTATTACGGAGTATGCAAATAAGATAATTGTACATAGTCAATGGGCGTCAGATTTTTTGCGGAGGAAAGATTGTGATGTGATTCCTTTGTTTGCAAGTGTTGAGATTGATCGAAATAATATTGACAGGAAGAGTTTAAATATAGAAGAAGATGCATTCATTTTAGCGAGTTTTGGAATTATTGCTGAAAGTAAGCGATACATTCAGATTATCAATGCATTTAAGCGGTTAAAGGAGGAAAATCTAACGCGATGCCTAAGGCTTTTTTTTGTAGGGGCGACTGGGGATGGAATAACAGAAAACAACATCCGTAGATTAATAGAAGAGCATGAGTTAGGAAGTAGTGTTACAATGGTAGGTCATATTGACAAGGATACTTTTCATAAATATATGCTAGTGGCAGATGTATGTTTAAATTTGAGATATCCTTACAATGGAGAGACTTCATCAACTTTTAATAGGCTGCTACTACTTGGAAAGAAATGCATCATTACCGATATAGGTGCTTTTTCAGAAATTCCTAAAAATTGCTGTATTAGAATACCGCCTCCAAGTGCTATAGGAGATAACGAGGAAGTTGACAATATTTACCAAGCTGTAAAAAAAGCATTGACGGAAAGCACTAACAATATGATGGAAAACGCTGAGAAATATGCTAAAGAGCAATTCGACTCCATCAAAATACTTAATAAATGGATGAACATTATTGGGAACGCGCCTTCAAATATTTATTCAAAGCAGTACGAGAAGAGTTTGATTGCAGACTTTTCCAGTTATGTTCCCAACAAATCGTTAAAGAAAGAATTCTTAAGGACTATAGAATTTGCAAATGAGAGGAGCGTTTTATGAAAGTTATTATATTTGGAGTTGGGGAAGGATACTTGCTACAAAGCGATAAACTCGCCCAGGAATACGATATTGTTGCGCTTGCAGATAATTCAGAGGAAAAACAAAAACTTATGGTACATGGGTTACCAGTACATCCATTAAAGACAGTAGTGGAGGAATATGATTATGAAGGTATTGTTATAACGACAGATTCTCCGATTAATTCTGAAATGAGAAATGAACTGTTAAATCTTGGGGTTCCGTCCGATAAAATAATTTTACAGCCTCGTTTAAAAATACATCCATTTCTCATAGATCCCCAATTTTTTGCACTGAATTCTACGAGTGAAGAAAAAAAGCAATTATTTGCCAATAATATAGAGTTGGTATTTTTGGAACTCAGCTCGAAATGCAACCGTCGTTGTTGGTTCTGCCCGAACACGTATATTGACCGTCATTCCGAACAAATATTGATGAGTGATGAGGTGTTCAATAAAGTCCTTTTGGAGTTAAAGGAAGTTAACTATGATGCCGATATTTCACTAACTTACTTTAATGAACCATTGCTTAATATTAATATGGAAGATAGAATCCGGGAAATTAAGCGCATTTTGCCAAATGCAAAAGTTCATTTTAATACAAATGGAGATTATCTTACAAGAGAACGCTTGGAAAGTTTGGAAAAATCCGGACTTGATAGGGTATTAGTTACACACTATATTGACTATGCCAAAGATGAATGGACATATGAAGGTGCAGTCAAAGCAATAGAAAGTAAAGCAGCTACACTTGACCTTATTCCGAAGTTTTATACATTGCCCAATAATGTCACTTGCTTGGCAGCAGTAAAGTGCGGTAATCTTAATGTCATACTGCACACTCAAAATATGCGTACATTTGGAATCGATAGAGGAGGAGCACTTAGTGATAGTGAGTTGACCAAGAGTGAGAGTCGTTGGAGGCTGTGCTACTTTCCATTTAGTGAGGTGGTTATTGATTATAGGGGGAACATAGTTGTTTGTTCAAGTTTCCATACGGGCGTGAAGGCGCATCAAGATTTTATTCTTGGAAATGTAGCGGATGATACAATATACGACATATTTGCAGGAGAAAAGGCATCAAAATTTAGGAAAGCGTTAATTAATGATATAAGCACTCCGCCTTGTAATACGTGTAATCTTTATTTTGATACATTGGTGTTGAATCCGGCGAATGAAGATATACGCGAACGACCACGCTACAGGAGGTAAAAATGAAAGCAGTTATATATGGAGTGGGAAAAAATTTTTGTAAATATAAGAGCGAAATATATTCAAATTATGAGGTGGTTGCGCTCTGCGACTCTTCCAGTGCTAAGCAAGGGACGATTGTCAACGGACTAGAGGTATTGAACCTTTCTCAAATGACATTGGTAGTTTATGATCGTATTATAGTGACGGTGACATTAACAGATTTTAAGATTAAAGAACTATTGTCCGAATTTGAGGCGTTTGGAATAGATGTAAGCAAAGTTTATTTCACTGAGAGAGGAAGAGAGTTTATCGAGTATTTTGATGATTTATTATGTGAGCAATATTCTGCTGAAGAAGGAATAACCGGCGTGCCTGGCTATATGACGGATTTCCAGGGTATAAAAAATTCGCTAATAGATTTACCATTCATTCCCAAAGACCGGGATGGTAAAGTAGTATCATATAGGGATAAAGAAGCATTGGACTTCAATGCAGGGCAGCGAGAATATGTTGGATTGCTTATGGCAGTAGAAGAAGCGGCTGATATGTTTACGATGTTTGAGTTTGGGGCTGGTTGGGGGCCTTTCATGTCCGCAGCAGCGTTTGCCTGTAAAAAGAAAGGGGTCGGAAAGATCGATGTTAATGGTGTCGAAGGCGAGAGGAATAAAATACCGCTGATGAAACGACATTTAACCGTTAATGGACTGCGCCCGGAAACAGATGAATTATTTACGCTATATGGAAATGTATCTGTTAAGATATTTAATAATGTTGTAGCGGTTACAAATGAAATCTTTGAATTTCCACTAGTAGAAGAAGAGCATTATGGAGCTTCACTTCTTCAAGATTTTTCAGAATGGACAAAAGATAGAATTATGATGATAGAAGGTATTACACCGGAAATTTTGTTTGCAGACTATATGATTATTGATTTCGTTCATATAGATATACAAGGATATGAAAAGATTTTACTAAATGACGAGTCTGTGCTGAATTTATTTAGCCAAAAGGTAAAATACATTACAATAGGAACACATAGTAGGGAAGATGAAGTAGTTCTTATCAAAAACCTGTACAATGCCGGATTTTATCTTTTACGTGAGGAGGGATGCGTTATGTCAACTAAAAGGGAACTGCCGGAGAATCTGGTTGATATGACAATAATTGATGGAGTACAAGTTTGGAGAAACTCGAAATATGCTACGAATATGTGGGAGGCATTGTAATATGATAAAAACAGTCATATTTGGTTTGGGGCAGAATTATCGGGTATGCAAGGAAGAATTACATAACCAATACGAGGTAGTCGCATTGTGTGATAATTCACCGGCTAATCAAGGGAGAACTATTGACGGTTATACTGTTGTTTCACCGAGAGAACTGCTTTCGAAGGAATTCGACAAGATAATTATTACGCCATCATCACCTCATAATAGCTCGATATACAAGCAGCTTTTAGCAATGGGAATTCCAGAAGAAAAGTTTGATATTCGGCAGACTGCTTCCAGACTTGAAGCAGAGAGAATTTCACAACTGCTTTCAAGGGATAAGCAAGTTACAGTAAAAGAAATGGTAGAGGATAACTCCTTATTTATAGATTATCTGAACAGAACAGGAAATTTGGCTTCAACAAGAATCTCTGTAATAATCAATACATTAGACAGGTGTGGATGTTTGAAGCGTTTGCTTGATGCTTTATTTCTACAAGACTATGATAATTTTGAGATAGTTGTTGTAAATGGGCCTTCTAGTGATGGTACAGCAAAATTACTTGAGAACTATAATGCTGCGATAAAGATCGAGCATTGTGCAGAGAAGAATTTGTCTATGTCGCGTAATATAGGAATCAATGCGGCTGGTGGAGATATTGTAATTTTTATTGATGATGATGCCGTTCCCCTCAACAGGCGTTGGCTATCGGATTATGCGGAATTGTTCGAGAAAGATGGTGAGTTATCGTGTTGCGGTGGACCTATATATCGCAAAGAGGGGGATTTATACAGTTATTATCCTGTTATTGATGTCTATGGTAAAGTATATCCATTTAAAAATGCTACCTCTCCGAGGGCAGATGGTAAAGAATATTTTTCGGTGATACAAGGTGGCAATTTTGCTGTCCGCAAAACGGATATCGTAGAAATCGGTGGATTCGATGAATATTACGAATACTATCATGATGAATCAGATGTCGCAGTTCGCTTACAAAAGGCGAGCTATAAAGTAGTACAACTTGATATATGTTCAGTTTATCATGAAGGAGCGCCTAATAGGGTACGCTTGTCGAACATAACAAGAAATCTTTATCCAAATTTCAAGAATACAACATATTTCGGTTATAAGAACTCCGTTCATATTGCGGACCGGGAGTTCTGTGAAAGGCGAATAGAAGCGGTTACTGATGATATGATTCAAAATTTATGCAGAAATTCGGCTTATAAAACCGATACCTCTGAATTTGAGCGCCAATGGAAAGCGGGAGTGGCAAAGGGGAAGCAAGACGGCTTACATTTAGAACGAAAGCTGCGTTCGACGTTTGATGGAAATACTGTATTTAAAAAAGTAAGTAAGAAATCATATAGCCGCCCGTTTACGGTATGCTTATTGTGTCACTGTGATATTGGTCTAGACTGTGGTATTACAGCGTATATTCGTGATATGGCAAAAGAAATGGTTAAGCAGAATGTCAGCGTTCATATTATATATAAGTCGTTTGAGAACTTGGATTATTCGAAAGATGGTATTGACTATCATGCTGTCTTGCCTCTTGATGTTTTTGAAGGAATAATGTCAGCGTCCCGTGCCAGAAATATGCTGGAACTAAGTTTTTCAATTTATAAGAAGGTAGAAATTCTAAATGAAATGTACGGTTTTGATATTATTGAATCACCTATCTGGGATGCTGCAGGGTTATACTGTGCATGCATGTCGAAGATTCCGGTAGTTACCAGATTGCAGACGGTTAGTAAAACGGTGGAGTGCTTGAATGAAATAGAAGTAACCCCTGAAATAGAGCTTGAGTGGGAAATAGAAAAGATACTGTTGTATAAATCTAAGATAGTTTTACAGCTTTCAGATTTTATAGCCGAATCTACACAGAAAAATTATAGCATTGATATTCGGGATAGATTAGTTAAAAATTATCCTGGAATAGGAAGTGTTGCACACATAGAGAGACATAGAGTTGATAAATACATTCAGATATTGTTTGTCGGTAGATTGGAACGGAGAAAAGGTATTCATACACTTTTTGATGCAATGGAAAAAGTGATAGAAAAGGACTCGAATGTTCATTTCCGCATTGTGGGGGACTATTCTATTATTGATCCTATTCTAGAGAAAACATTTAGGGCATATTTTGAGGAGAAATATTCACATTTATCTGAGTTTGTTACCTTCTTAGGTTTGGTAAGTGCGGAAGTGCGTGAACAGGAAATGGCTGACTGCGATATTTTCTGTGCTCCATCGCTGTCGGAATCATTTGGTATTATGAATGTGGAAGCAATGAGACGTGGAAAGCCGGTTGTAAGCACACTGGGAGGAGGTATACCGGAGGTTGTTGAACAAAGCGCAACAGGTTTACTGTCTGAAGTTGAGGATGCAAAATCGCTTGCTGAAAATCTCTTAGTGCTAATCAAGAATAAAGAGTTGCGTGAAGAATACGGCAGAAAAGGATACCGGAGATTTCTGAATAAATTCGAAGTTTCTACAACGACAAAAGAACTTATTGGTATTTATATGAGGTTAGTAAATGAAAATCATCCTTGAATCTCAACATGCAGTTGGGCATTCGCATCCACGCGGTGTAGGTCATTATTCAATGAATCTCATACAGGCATTACTGAGGCGCCAAGTATTTGACTATGAGTTAACATATTTTGACTATGGACGTGAAGTGGGAAATTTTATGCGTGCCAATCAATTATTTGGTAAATATAACGTACCTATGCGAGAATGTAATACGCTTGATTATCGTGTTGCATCGAGGGATGAAAGTGTATATAATACGAAAAGCTATAATGAATGGACGGATACCAAAGGTGAATTGTACCACTTTATGGTACCTGTTTCTATTCCGACAAAATTACAAGGTAAAATGATAGTTACCTTTCATGATATTTGTTGGAGGAGTTATCCGGGTATAGTGTCACCTAATGCTACTATGCTACACGATATAGCGTTGGAAAGGACAAATCGCTTACAACCATTTGTTATTGCGGATTCTGAATCCTCGAAATTGGAAGTTTTACAATTTACAAATTTACCTGAAGATAAGATTAAAGTTATTTATCAATCGTATGACGAGGACCAAATTTACTGTGATAAAGGAGATATCTCAGATATTGTTGAGGGTGATTACCTTTTATATATTGGGACCTTCGAGCGAAGAAAAAATGTGGTTCGAATTGTAAAAGCATTTAATATTGTAGCTGAAAAGTATAAGAGCTTGAAACTCGTTCTCGCGGGAAAACCGACATGGGATGATCCTAAAGAAATTTATGAGACAATAAGTGATTCGCCAAATAAAGAACGTATAATCACTCCGGGATATATTACTGTGGAAAAGAAGCGTAAACTTTATTCAAAAGCACTATGCTTTGTCTTTCCATCTATTTGTGAGGGGTTCGGTATCCCTATTCTTGAAGCCATGGCATGTGGTTGCCCAGTGATAACGGCTGATAATACTTCACTTCCTGAAGTTGGAGGCGATGCAGCTATTTATGTTGATGCTTGCAACACGGAGCAATTAGCGTATGAAATGGAAAGAGTTGTTATGTCGGAAAGTTTGCAAAAAGAAATGATAGAGAAAGGAATTGTTCATGGGTCGAAGTTTTCCTGGGATAAAACTGCAGAGCAAGTGGAAAATGTTTATCGAATGGTTATGAAGTAGTGGGTCCGTAAGTTTCATGTGCCCTCTTATCGAATACAAGAAAGGCATATTTTTTAATAAGAATATAGAGGAAGAAACCCAAAGATACTTCATCTTCATTGTCTCTCTCGTAAGATGCTCTTTGCAGTTCTCTGCAGTTTACGTAGACTTGCCGCCAAACTTTGCCGAGCTTTGTGGCGGGTTCTTGCGTGATAAACATTCTTATATTTATATTACTGTTACCAATAAGAGAGATTTATGCATAAAATTTCTTGAAGTTTGATTCGCTTGATTTTAGTTGTATTATAACCAAGGAAAGAGCAGTACTTTTGCAAGTACTCAGTTGGTTTTTTTCCATGGTTAGTTGTAATTGCAGTAGTTAGATTTAAGTAATGCCTTTTTATTTGTGGTAGCCATGCAGGATGGCGAGATCTAACGTATGGTACTGCAAATCATTCGAAATTCACATTTTAACATAAAAAATGTAAATAAATGCTAAAAAAAAACAATAAAACTATTTACTTTTTGGAAAAAATGTAATATAATTGTAATTGTGAGAAGGTATTTATTGGTAATTTGCTTATAGGTAAAATATGTTTTCCAATATTAAATGATGAGGTGTAAAAGGGGACATTTATTTGATGTAGTGTGGAATTGTATATTTTATAAGCTAATTATATATTCCGTAGGAAATGAAAAGTTTCCTACGGAATTTTTGTTGTATAGGCAATAAGATAAACTACCTGCCATGCAGTTACCAGATCGTCCAGATATAAGGTAAGGGGAGTATCCCAAAGTTTGTGTAAACCTTCAGACTGATGTAAGATAAAATCACTCAGTTTGGAGGTTTTATTATGGCAAGGAAAAATGACACACCACAAAAAGCCGCGATGCGGGAATTCATGAG
>JAEYJO010000054.1 GCA_023408815.1 Bacillota bacterium
TCCAGAATATCTGGAAGAATATATGCCATGGGATCCTATGATTCAAAAACTTTGCCGTTAACAGACAGCCTTCAATTATAAACAGAGGCTGTCTGTTTTTCTATACACCAACTTATTTGACACTTACTATAAAGTAAATGTTATTATCCTGAGCATCTGTTGCATAATGTCGCAACCTGACCAGTAGTCCATTTGGTTTTCATAAACGTAGAGCATTCTAGCCCTGTCGGTCCAGTAGCGCCAGTCGGGCTGGTAATTCCGTCTAAGCGTGTATAATTGTTAATCCGCCGCTTTGTAGGGAGCTTCCTGTAAAGACATCGTCGCCTGTGGTATTTACAAGCTCAATAATTGCCGGAACTGTAGTTACCGTAATAAATGCTGTTCCGCTTATAATGCCGGAAACTACAGGGGAGGACGTTGTCGCTATTGGGGTACCATCAAGAACCAGTGAAATACTAACTGTTGTAGATGCAGCAGCACCATCAGCAGTTATCCACCAGTTTATAAGATAGTTTCCGGCATCGCTTATTGTAAACTCTCCGGTGGATACGTTATAAGAAACCGCCGTACTTTGGTCGTTTAGTACAGTATTAAATATAAACGGCGCTTCATCTGCAACTGTAATTGGCGCCACAGTGTCAAACTGTACGCCAATTCCTGATAAAAGGCTAGGACCAGTCGGACCAGTCGGTCCGGTAGCGCCGTCAGCGCCGGTCGGTCCGGTAGCGCCATCAGCACCAGTCGGTCCGGTAGCCCCATCAGCACCGGTGGGCCCGGTAGCCCCGTCAGCGCCAGTAGGTCCGGTAGCGCCGTCAGCACCGGTAGGCCCGGTAGCACCAGTAGGTCCGGTAGCACCGGTCGGTCCGGTAGCGCCAGTCGGTCCGGTAGCGCCATCAGCACCAGTCGGTCCGGTAGCCCCATCAGCACCGATCGGTCCGGTAGCACCAGTCGGTCCGGTAGCCCCGTCAGCACCGGTAGCGCCGGTCGGTCCGGTAGCACCAGTAGCGCCGGTCGGCCCAGTCGGACCGGGGGTATTAGGATCTTCGATCGTAACGATTGCGGAACCCGGAGTTACGGTAATATCAAGAGTGGTTGACTGGAAAGTCATAGCTTCTCCAAACCCGACATCAGCGGTTCCTGTAGTACCGAGAACGCTAAAAAGCAGTTCACCCGGGGCCGCGACGCCAGTAGGTCCGGTAGCGCCAGTAGGTCCAGTAGCGCCGGTAGCGCCAGTAGGTCCGGTAGCACCGGTAGGCCCGGTAGGTCCGGTAGCACCATCAGCACCTGTAGGTCCAGTAGGTCCAGTAGGTCCGGTCGGTCCTGTAGCGCCAGTAGCGCCAGTAGGTCCGGTAGCACCGGTAGCACCCGTAGCGCCGGTAGGCCCGGTTGGTCCGGTCAGTCCGTCAGCACCGGTAGCACCCGTAACGCCAGTCGATCCAGTAGGTCCGGTAGCACCCGTAGCGCCGGTAGGTCCGGTAGGCCCAGTAGGTCCAGTATCACCGGTAGGTCCAGTAGCACCGATAGGTCCTGTAGCGCCGGTAGGTCCGGTGGGTCCGTCAGCGCCGGTAGGCCCAGTAGCCCCAGTCAGCCCGGTAGCCCCCGTAGCGCCAGTGGGTCCGGTCGGTCCATCAGCCCCAGTAGCGCCAGTCGGTCCTGTAGCGCCGGTAGGCCCAGTAGGTCCGGTCGGTCCAGTAGGTCCATCATCACCGGTAGCACCCGTAGCGCCAGTAGGTCCTGTAGCACCAGTAGCACCGGTCAGTCCCGTAGCGCCGGTAGGTCCGGTCGGCCCAGTAAGTCCATCAGCGCCGGTAGCCCCCGTAGCACCGGTCGGTCCGGTAGGTCCGTCAGCGCCAGTAGCACCCGTAGCGCCGGTAGCCCCAGTAGCGCCGGTAGGTCCAGTAGCGCCAGTAGCGCCGGTAGCACCAGTAGGCCCAGTAGGCCCGGGTGTATTGGGATCTTCAATCCTGACAATTGCCGAGCCCGGAGTTACAGTAATATCGAGAGTAGATGATTCAAAAGTGATATCTTCTCCAAAACCTACGCCAGCTGATCCGGTCGGGCCTATAACATTAAAAAGCAGTTCTCCAGGAACAAAGACACCGGTAGGTCCGGTAACACCGGTAGCCCCCGTCGGTCCGGTAACACCGATAGGTCCGGTAGCGCCGGTAGCCCCCGTGGCTCCCGTAGGTCCGGTAGCGCCGCCGGAAGGTCCTGTCGGCCCGGTGGGGCCGGTCGGTCCCTGAAGCGTGGATGCTGAAAGTGCATTTCTCAGCTTGGAATTTAAAATAACCTGATTTTGGGCAGCACTGTCCAAAATAGCGAGAACGTTTTGATTTACTTCAATGACTTCTCCGATAGTTGCATTAGGACCGGTTACACCCGGAAGTGTTCCCAACGCAAATTGGATCTTTTCGCCTTCGGCGTTTAAAATATGACTTAATCCTAGTTCTTCCAGAGCGATGGAGGCTAAAATATAATTGATAGCATCATCTCTGCTGATCGGAGGGCTTACCTCCGGAAAGATTGGTAATGACATATTTTTATCTCCTTATGATATTGTTTATTATTTTATCCTCATTTTATTATATGTATATTAGCGTAAAGCGTTAGTATCTTTTAGGGCTACAGGTCATATACTAATATGTTAGTCATTTGTATTCTTATATGTGGAGGATTATAGCAGAAATCTATTTGGAAAATCTTTGATGCCATTTCTGATGAAATGTAGTATACTTTGATTTATAGAAAGAGTATAGAAACATCCGGCAGCATGCTTTGTGATTTGCTCATGTATTCGGGCAAAAAATATATGCCTTGTCTTTCGACAAGGCACATATAAACCACAAGGCGCGCTACCCAATGGTTTGGGAGACATCATCGTATAGATGATATAACCTGCTTCCACTAAAATATAGCACATAGTGATAAAAAAATCAAGAAAAAATTAAGAATTTATAACAAAAAAATAAATTTTTTATTACGAAAGGAAATTTCATTGTGAAATGTATTGTACTTGCAGGCGGTCGAGGGGATCGTCTTTGGCCATTATCGCGAAAAAATTACCCAAAGCAATTTATTAAGCTGCAGAAAACTCATTCCATGTTTCAGGAAACTGTAGCGAGAAATCTACCTTTTTGTGATGAATTTGTAATAGTTACGAATAAAGAGTATCAATTTATAATAGAGAATCAGCTAAGTGTTTTTCAAGGCTTGACGGAAAGCTGTATTTTTGAGGAGCTGGGCCGCAAGACTACGGCTGCTATCATCCTTGCGTGTCTCCAGTTTCCTATGTCCGAAACGGTCCTTGTGGTACCCACAGACCAGTTGATCGAAGGGGAAGAGTATAAGGCAGCAATGCTTCGGGCGAAGGAGCTTAGCAAAGAAGGGTATCTTGTGACCTTTGGAATGAAAATTGAGGAGCCGGAAGAGCGTTTTGGCTACATCCGTTTTTGCGAAGAGGATGTGCTTCAGTTTACGGAGAAGCCGGATAGAGCGGAGGCGCTGGAGTATCAAAAGAGCGGAGAATATCTGGTAAATAGCGGGACCTTTATGTTCAACGTGGGTAATATGCTTCAGGAGCTCAAAAAGTATTCTCCCGAGCTGGAGAAGGCATGCAGGAGCGCTTATAAGACGAGAAAGCATGTGAAGAGTCATGTGCTTTATACAGAGGACATATTAAGAACAATACCGGCTGCAGCCATAGAAAAGTCTGTATTTGAGCATACGAAGCGAGCTAAGGTGGTGCACTGCGCTTTTCGCTGGAAGGATATCGGCAGTTTGGAAGATTTAAAGGCGACGGAGCTGGAGACTGCAGAAGTAAGCAAGCAGGTGGCCTATCGCTGTGAGAATACTGAGATTATAAATCAATGCAGCAGAAGTACAGTAGTGGCTAACGAATTGAAAGACATACTGGTGGTAAATACGCCGGATGCTGTTTATATTGGGAAAAAAGGGAAGTCGGACGAGCTTAAGAGCATTATTAAGGAATCTCCCCAGATCAGAGAATTTGTAAATAATGGAAGAATCATGTACCGGGCGTGGGGAAGCTACGAGCTTGTGGTGGATGAGGCGACTTACCGTGTTAAAAAGATCATCATTTACCCGGGAAAAACCATTTATGCACATAGCCATAAATATCGCAGCGAGCATTGGTCTGTGGTGTCGGGAACGGCTAAGATTGAGCTGGATGGAGTGAGCGGCAATTTTGGAATGAATGATGTTATCAATGTGGGCCGGAACATGGTTCATCAGGTGTCAAATATTGGAATCGTTCCCCTCATTATTATAGAGGTGTCGGTAGGTGAAAACGTATCGGAAGAGGATATGGTTTCGGTCGATAGCAGAGACCTTACGGAGATTGACTTGGGCTATCAGTTGGAGCCCTATGTGAAGCTCCAGCCGTCCTATAAAGACTATCTGTGGGGGGGGACAAAGCTCAAGGAGATTTACAGTAAGAATTGTGATTATGATATTATTGCAGAGAGCTGGGAGCTGTCTGCCCATCCGGATGGCCAGAGTACGGTCATGAACGGTCGCCACAAGGGCATGCTTTTTGCCGAATATTTGGAAAAGATAGGAAGAGAAAGCCTTGGCTGGAAATGCCAGTCTCTGATCCGCTTTCCCATCTTGATTAAGTTTATAGATGCGAATTCCCCTCTTTCCGTTCAAGTGCATCCTGACGATGAGTATGCGCTGGAAGTGGAGGATGAATACGGAAAGAATGAAATGTGGTATATCGTGGATGCTGAAAAAGAGGCGTACATCTACTGCGGTTTCGTAAAGGAAGTAACCAGAGAAGAGGTGGCTGCACGAGTAACGGATAATACCATAGTCGAGATATTAAATAAGATTCCGGTAAAAAAAGGAGAAGTATACTTCATTCCGGCTGGAACAGTGCACGCGATCGGCGGCGGACTGCTGGTTTGTGAGGTTCAGCAAAACTCCTCATGCACATATCGCCTATATGACTATGATCGTAAGGACCGCTTTGGAAATTATCGCGAGCTGCATATTGAAAAAGCACTCGATGTGATAAATTACAGACCGTACATGCCGCAGAAATTTGAGGCGGGAACAGAAAAAGGAGAAACTTATGAATCCCGTCTGCTGTGCAGCTGTAAATATTTCGAATGCGTTAAATATACGATAGAAGGCAGCGTGGATATTCCGCTGACGGAAGACTCCTTCCTCTCCCTGGTTTGCATAAATGGAAGCGGAAGTGTTGGAATAAATGAATCGGACTATCCGTCTATGAGCTTTTTCGGAGGAGAGAGTCTCTTCCTTCCGAAATCGGATAAGATATGCAGGATAGAAGGCATTTGCGAAATTCTGATTACAAGAGTGTAGAAGCCTCATCGGAAGCCTTTATATAAAAATCGCACTTGCAAAACCGCAAGTGCGATACTATCTTTTATTAATCCAAAATCAAAACTGTAAATAAGTGAGAATGGAGATAGCGAGACTCGAACTCGTGACCTATACGTTGCGAACGTATCGCTCTCCCAACTGAGCTATATCCCCGTGCATGAAAATAATTATAGCACTTCTGAACACAAATGCAACTATTTGTTGCTTTTAATTTTATGGCAGGATGCCGTCCGCTATTTTTTCCAATAAAAAAGAAATAGTGACCGAAATTGAAGTTTCAAATCACTATTTCTTTCCCCCCTTTACAAAATTTATTATAAAACGACAGCGACTTTGTTGTAAAGTGTAATCCATCGCGTAAAATTGTATAAAACCATGCTTGAAGCTCAAGGGTATCTATCACCTTGTTATGGCAATGTACATAAAACAAAAGGGGAAAACATAGATAATCAAAATATCAAGAAACATAAGAATGATGTGTTGCGCCTTGCGGTTAGTACTAAGAAAGAAACTGTAATAGGGATAGCAGAGCGAATAAAAGAAGATGTACCAGTTTCTTGTTACAGATAGAAAAAGAATTGAACGATATGAAAATGCTGGAAATACAAGGAGTACATATCAAGAAGTTCTTGAAGATATTAGATTTACAAGAATTATTATAAAACGACAGTGCCTTTTTGGTAAAGTGTAATTTATCGCATAATATTGTATGGGTCAGTGCCTGGAGTTTTATATTATCTGAAAAAGACCGAACAAAAGCTCCCTCCGGCATTACTGCCGAGGGAGCTTTGAGGCATTTCTCAATTTCATTTCTTATTCATCATTCGAACCCATCAAACTCATCATCGTCAAAGCCTGTCCGCTTTGTATCATCTTTTTTTGTCTGATCTTTTAGCTTCTTTATTGATATAACCTTACCGGTCTTTTTTGTATTAACTTCCGGTTCGCGATAGTCGTCGATGAAAGCATCTTCTCCGTTTTCATCGTATACCTCTTCATCAGATATCTTATCAGAAGACGCAGACTGAATGGAAACAATCTTTAAAGCATCTGGCGTGGCGTTTCCATTCCCGGAAGCATCAGAAGCGTCCTCTTCGTCTTCATAATCTTCATCGTCTTTTCTCCTGAACAAGAGGAAGGCAGTAACTCCGGCCGCTGCGCACACCAGAACGATTACGACAATAACAGCAACCATTCTTGGATTTATTTTCCCGCCTGCCGCATCTTGGCTGTTTTCCACATTTGTACTAATCGCTTCAATATCTGCAGAGTCATCTCCGCCTGCAGCCGTATCATCGATGGATGCCAGTTCAGCCATAGAGCTGTCGCTAATAATGACAGCGTAATCGGAAGCATGAGTGAAGGTAAAAGAGATGTCCCCTGTCTCGGTAACCGCTACCTCATCCATGAATTCCAGCTTGCCGTTATCCGGATTATAATAGAACAGGTTTGCTATCCGTCCGGCATTATCTTTCGCCGTGTTGATGGTAAGTACCGGTGCGAAGTCAAAGGTGCCGTCATGAGCCAGAGTCAGCTCGATGACCGTATTATTCTCGTCATTCCCCTTCACAGCATCCAAGAGTCCCGAAGGGATGTTTCCGGTGCCTATTGTGACCCCCATGTCGATACCGTTAGCTTCATCAGCTACAATATTACTGCCGTTAATAGTCCAACTTATGCTGTTCCCCATGTTAAGCACGATATCCACATCCTGTCCGCGGATGGAGGAAATAGATTCCTCATACAAGACAGTATTATTCTTCATATCGATAGTTGCACGTGCGCTTGTCTCCTCCGTTTTTGAAGAGGAGCTGTTTCCTTTGGAGGCCGTTGTTTTGCCGGAGGAACCGGTCGACGAGCCTTGTGAGGAGGAAGTGCCCCCTGAAGAGCTGCTGTCTGCAGGTGAAGTAACAGTATTGCTTTCGGAACCGGTTCCCGTGGAAGTCGTGGTAGAACCGGGGGAGGAGCCTTCCGAATTATTCTGTACCTCTGTATAGCCGCAGCGAGTGCAGGTTCCGTTCACCATATTATGGCCGAGAGTAGGAATGTCCTCGGTATAAGTACTGCCGCAGGAGCAGGTGTAGGTTTTGATTCCGTTTTCCGTACATGTAGCAGCTTTCGTCACCGATGATGTATAGCTGTGGGTATGGCTGGCCGGCAGCTTGGAGATGATTTCCGTATAGCTGTCACCGCATCGGATACACGTATAGGTACGGATGCCGGTTTCGGTGGCGGTAGCCTCCTTGGTTACCTTGGAGGTGTAGCTATGGCCCAGTGCCGGAATGTCCTCTGTGTAAGTATCACCACAGGAGCAAGTGTAGGTTTTTACACCTTTTACTGTACAAGTAGCTTCTTTTGTTATCGTAGCCGTATAATTATGTTTGTGGGTGGAAGGAAGTTTGTCAATAACTTCCGTGTAGGTATCGCCGCATACGCTGCACGTATAAGTGCGGATGCCGGTGTCTGTCTCCGTAGGCTGTTTTGTTACAGCGGAGGTATAAAGGTGTCCTGTAGCAGGAACCGTCCTCGTTTCCTTGTAGCCGCATACATGGCAGGAACGGGAATCCGTACCTGACGTAGTACAGGTCGCCGCTGTTACATGTTCCCATTCACCGAAAGTGTGAGTGGTACACTTGGTAACGGGAACTGCGCCTACGATGACCGGAATGTCAATGCCTTTTACTGTATTATAGTTAGCAGCATCCGGATTATAGGAGGCCTTGTAGGAAGCGGTTCCTTCCTTAAGGACGGTAGCGGGCGCATCCCATGTGAAGCCTGCAGGCAGTGCGATAGAAGCCAGTGTATTGCCTGCTACGGTCTGCAGACCGGCAGGAATGGTATAAGTAGGAGTACCCTTTGCAACTGTCAGGGCGAGCACCTTGTTTATCGTATTATACTTTCCGGTGTCGGTAGGAGTGAAGGTAGCCGGGTAACCGGAGCTCGTAACGGCAGGTACCGTAGCGGGGGCATCCCATGACCATCCGGATGGAAGCGTGATATTGCCTAAGGTCTGTGTGGGACTGTAGGTTACGCTGCCCAAAGAAGGTATGGTATAAGCAGGATCAACCTTCTGTACGGTTACTGTGCAGGAAGCCGTAGAACCGCCCGATACGGTTGCTGTAATCGTTGTTGTGCCGGGATACAGTGCGGTTACTATACCGTTAGCATCTACAGAAGCAATGGAGGAATTCGCACTGGCAAAGGTAACGGTAGATGCCGCAACCTTGATGTTATCCACAAAGGCGTTCAGGCCGGAAGTAGTATCTACAGCCATCGTGAGAGAAGTGTTATCCAAAGTTACTGTCTTCAACTCGGTTGGTTTTGTGCAAGCTGAGCCTGGCATATTATCGTATACCGGTATCTTGAATACAAAAGTATTATCTATGGAGCCTGCATTGGAGTAGGCCTTTTTTACATTCGAGGACTCGGAAGAAGGTGCTGCGATATTCTGCATGTATTGGTGGTTATATGTCTGGGTAGTAGTTACATTGAACTTTTGCAGGTACAAAGTATCCTGTCCTACCTGAATATAATTCTTGGATATAATATTGGATCCGCCTGACAAGGAGAGATAACGGCTTGTCCAACCATAGGATCTCGCTTTTGCCAATCCGTTCGTAATAACTTCTGTGCTCCCTTTACCGGTGGCGCCGATATTAAAATAATTATAAAGTCCCTCATAACCGGAGTATGTACCGGATATTAAAGCAGATGTGCCATTGGTCCCCTGCTCCTGAAGTACTCTGGAGGCAAGATGGAAAGGGCTTACCTTTAAGGTCTGTCCGATGGAAGTAAAGACCTGAGCATAAGACTGCCCGTAATCTGGGATGGCACCCGACATAAAGGAGCTGTTCAGCATACTTTGAACGGCGGTTTGGGTATGGTAGGTCGCATTATAGCTCAATAATTCGAATTGGAATATGTAGCTGTCGGTCAGGAAGTTTCGCGGGTCCATATAATAAGCGAGAATTCCATCGGTTGGATAGGACCAGCTGCTATCGTAGCTTCCATTTTTCCATGCGATATTTGCAGTGGATGAAATCAAGCTCTTAGTGTTCGTATTTTCTGCAGCAATCACACTGCTCCAATCCAGGCCGGTGTCCATCTTTACGAATATCCAGTTCGGATGCGCCGCTTTCAGTGCGGTGAGGGCAGATTGATAGGAGGAAGGGAACTTGCTGATTTCTTCGGAAACCGTAGTGGCAGAAGCGCTCTGTATGCTGAAGAATCTTAATTTTGAAGCGCGGGTAGTTACATATTTCGTCTCCCAGGAGAGCAAATCCTCATCGGAATAAGCCAGATTCCCCCGTTCCACATATCCGCTGTAAGAGGTGCCGCCGTAAGTCAGGGATACCTGATACCATATATTTTTCTGACTGTCTTCGCCCACGCCGGTAATAGATACGGATTGTCCGCTGTAAACGGTAACGGCCGTAGAAGAGCGGCTGTAAGGGCTTTGCTTAATATCGTAAGAGTCGCTGAGGTAGACGAGAGCGAGGATTTCCTTGCCCTGAACCAGCGTATTTAACTCGATCTTTGCATTTTCCAGATCCGACAGATAAACGGTGGCCTTCACCGCATTCACACTGACGGAAATGTGTGGAACATCCTTTGTTGGATCCAGCGCAGGGGATAAAGAATATAAGGACTGATCCCAGGAAGGGATGAAGTCATAGGTTTCATAGTCGGTATTATCATAATCAGAACCGCTCGTCCACGTGACGGGAATATCTGTAGAAGCTTCCGCGGAATCCAGATAGACGGATAAGCTCTGAGGCAGCATGGCGGTTATGGCAGATAGCTCAGGTCTGTCGTCGAAGCTTAAGCTGGCAATATCGGAAGAAAGCTCCTTAAAGGAAGTGATAAGGGGCGGAGTTCCGGCAGCAGGCGCATCTGTAGCAGCAGCTTCTGTTGCATAAACGGGTAATGAATTTCCCAATAGGGCAATCAAGGTCATAATAAGAACAGAATGTTGAAGTTTTTTTCGCTTGAATTTCATTTTCTTTCTCCCTGCGGCTTTAGTAATTTCATATAAATAGCCTACTCTGATAAATATACTATATTATACCAAAATCATTATGTCAACCGAAACAAGACGAAAATCCATGAATTTACGCGAAAAAGGAAGAAAAAGAGAGTGACATAAATTAAGCAAAAGAGTAATATTTTCGTGTAAGCAAATTAATATTTTCAATAATATTTGAAAAAAAGATATAATAATGGTAAAGTATTATATTATGACTTTATAAAGAGGTTTCTTTTTATGAGTGCGAAGCGAATCAAATTTTTGAATACACATGTCGACAACTTAACGATGGAAGAAGCGGTAAGAGAAGCTAAAAGGCTTATTCTGGATGGCAGAAACAGTTATGTTGTCACGCCGAATGTGGATCATATTGTAAAAATAGAACATGACGGGCTGTTCCGGGATATATATGAAAAGGCTGATTTGGTGCTGACGGACGGCAAGCCTCTTATTTGGATGTCCAGATGGATGGGGGCGCCGATTAAAGAGAAGATTTCCGGCTCCGATTATTTTCCGGAGGTATGCAGGATGGCGGCGAAGGAAGGCTTTTCTATTTTCCTGTTGGGTGCTGCCGAGGGAGTTGCCAAGAAAGCCGCCGTTAATCTAATGAAAAAATATAAAAATCTTAAGATTGCCGGAGTTTATTCTCCAAGCTACGCGTTTGAGAATGACGTGGAGGAGATTGCTCACATTATAAAGAAGATTAACACGGCGAAGCCGGATATCCTCTGTATCGGTTTGGGAACGCCCAAGCAGGAGAAGTTCTATCACCGCTACAAGGATCAGCTGAAGGTGCCGCTCACCCTGCATATAGGAGCCACTATCGACTTTGAGGCCGGAGTGGTAAAGCGTGCCCCCAAATGGATCAGTTATATGGGACTGGAATGGCTTTACAGACTATTAAAGGAGCCGAGAAGATTATATAAGCGTTATCTATTGGAGGATGTGGAGATATTTCCCATTTTCTTAAAATACAGGAAATATGGCAGCGGAAGCAAGGTAAGTACAGTCCAGCCGGAAACCTGCAGCATATTGGGTGTGGACATCGCGGTGACTAATATGCGGTCTGTAATCGGTTATCTGACCAAGAATCTGGAGAGCCTGCGTGGAGAGTATGTGTGTGTATCCAATGTGCATACTACGGTCATGGCATATAACGACGAAACCTATTGCCGGATCCAGAACGAGGCGGCGCTGGCGATTCCTGACGGTAAGCCGTTGTCTCTCATTTGCAGATTGCGGGGGTATAAGGATGCCCAGCGTGTGGCAGGTCCCGATTTAATGCCCGAGATATTGAAGCTGTCGGAGGAAAAAGGATACCGTCATTATTTTTATGGAAGTACAGAGGAGACGCTGAGTTCTTTAGAAGCTAATCTTAAGGAGCGTTATCCCAGACTGAATATTGTGGGCATATATTCCCCACCCTTTCGAAAGCTGACGCCGGAGGAGGACGCTGAAATCATGCAGGAAATAAGCAGGGCAAGGCCCGATTTCCTTTGGGTAGGACTGGGAGCGCCTAAGCAGGAGCGCTGGATGTATGAGCATAAAGAGAAGGTTGATGCGGTCATGCTGGGAGTAGGTGCGGCGTTCGATTTCCATGCGGGAACAGCGAAGCGTGCACCGAAATGGATTCAGGAATTCTATTTGGAATGGCTGTACCGCCTGATTCAAGACCCGAAGCGCTTATTGAAGAGATATGTTCGTTCTAACATACAGTTTATATGGCTGATACTTACGGGGCGCTGACCGATTAGGCAGACAAAGGAATCGCGGGAGAGAATCTATGAATCGATTGGATGAGAATAAAGTTTATTTGATTACCGGTGGCGCAGGCTTCATCGGTTTTCATTTGTCAGAAAGTCTGCTTAAGAAAGGTGCGAGGGTCATTGGTCTCGACAACATGAACGATTATTATGAGGTTTCGCTAAAAGAAACACGCCTTGCTATTTTGGAAGAATATGAGCATTATATGTTTTGTAAGTGCGATTTGGCGGATAAGGAGAGGCTGTTTTCCGTATTTGAAAAGGAGAAGCCGGATATCGTTGTCAATCTAGCCGCACAGGCAGGGGTCAGATACAGCATCGACAATCCGGACGTTTACATTCAGTCCAACATAGTGGGATTTTTCCACATACTGGAGGCCTGCCGCAATTATCCGGTGGATCATCTCGTCTTCGCTTCCTCCAGTTCCGTATACGGAGGAAACGAGAAGATTCCCTTTTCTACGGAGGATAAGGCGGATCATCCGGTAAGCCTTTATGCGGCGACGAAGAAATCCAATGAACTGATGGCATATTCTTACAGCAAGCTGTATAAGATTCCGGTTACCGGGCTTAGATTCTTCACAGTATACGGCCCTTATGGAAGACCGGATATGGCGTGCTATAAATTTGCGTTAAAAATCATGAAGGACGAGCCCATCCAGATTTATAATGACGGTGATATGTATCGTGATTTCACTTATATTGACGACATTGTAGAGGGAGTGGAAAATATCCTCTGCAACCCCCAGAGCCAAGATGAGAAGGGGGCCTTATATAAGATTTACAATATTGGCAATAATAAGCCGGAGAAACTGATGGACTTTATTTCAGTCTTGGAAAGATGCCTCGGTAAGGAGGCTCAAAAGGAATTTCTTCCGATGCAGCCGGGAGATGTATACCGGACGTATGCGGATGTCTCCCAGTTGGAGAAGGATTTCGGCTTTAAACCGGATACCTCTATGGAAGAGGGGGTTAAGAAATTTACGGATTGGTTTAAGGAGTATTATGAATATTAAGAAGTTATTTGACGAAGTACTGCATTTTGGTATGATAGGAGTTATCAATACGCTGCTGGGATTTTTCCTTATCATGGTTTTTTATAACATTCTGCATCTGAATTATTGGGTGGCCAGCGCTACCTCTTATGTGATCGGAAGTGTTTTTTCCTATTTTGCCAATAAGAAGCTTACTTTTAAGGTTCAGGAGAGCAGCAGGGCTTATGTGATTAAATTTGCGCTCAATATTGCAGTATGTTACTTTCTTGCCTATGGCATTGCCAAACCGTTAGTGAAAAGCGTTCTGAGCGGATATTCCCAGACAATCGTGGAGAATATAGCAATTATCATAGGGATGGGAATGTTCATTGTCTTTAATTTTATCGGGCAAAAGTTTTTTGTTTTTGGAAATAAGGACAATAACATCAATAATTCGCAGGATGGAATGGAAAGCAAATGAAAATAGTAAAGTATCTGATACTGGGAGCAGGACCGGCGGGACTGGCATTTGCAAACCGGTTGAAACAAATGGGTGAGGAATCCTTTCTTGTTCTGGAAAAAGAAGAAGAGGCGGGCGGCTTATGCCGCAGTATGCAGGTGGATGGTTCTCCGCTGGATATAGGCGGCGGGCATTTTCTGGATGTGAGAAGGCCTAAGGTAGTGGAATTCTTATTCGGCTTTATGCCGAAGGAGGAGTGGGATACGTATGAACGTGACTCGAGAATCTCCTTTGACGGAGGTTTTATTCATCATCCCTTCGAGGCCAATATATGGGAGATGAAGCCGGAGAAACAGAAGGAATATTTGGAATCCATCGCGGACGCTGGCTGCAATAAGGGTGAAGCGATGCCGGAAGAGTTTGTGGATTGGATTTACTGGAAGCTGGGGCGAAAGATCGCGGAGGATTACATGCTTCCTTACAACGAGAAAATGTTCGGCAGCAATTTAAACGCCTTGGGGACTTATTGGCTGGAGAAGCTGCCAGGCGTTTCTTATGAGGAGACGAAGCGCAGCTGTGAAGAGAAAAGAGCGTACGGCAAGCAGCCAGGGCATGCCCGATTTTATTATCCGAAAAAGTACGGTTATGGAGAACTTTGGCTCAGAATGCAGGAGGCAGTTCAGGATAAAATAATGCTCGGTGCGGCTGTAAACATGCTTAGCCTGACGGAAAAGACAGTAGCCTGCCTGGATGGGAGCAGCTACGCCGGAGAAAATATTATAACTACCATACCGTGGATGGAATTTGCACATATAGAAGGAATGTCCGAGGATATGAAAGCGGACATCGGAAGGTTAAAATATTGCTCTACACAGATTGAATACAACCCGGAGCGTCTGGATACTCAGGCACATTGGATTTATTACCCTCAGAGGGAGATTTCCTATCACAGGATATTGGTACGACATAATTTCTGCCCGGACTCCAAAGGATATTGGACGGAGACAAACAAGGACAGAATCCTGCCTGCGGGCGGAAGCTTCCGGTACATGAATGAATATGCTTATCCGTTAAATACGGTTGATAAGCCGGGGATTATGGGGCGGCTGTTGGCCTATGCAAAAAAGGAGAGGGTTTATGGCCTTGGCAGATGGGGAGAGCATGAGCATTACAACTCTGACGCTGTGGTGGAGCTTTCCATGAAGATGGCTGAAGAGCTTTTAGAAAGGAATGGCAATTCATATGAACCGTGACGCTTTTGATATAAAGAACGAAAATTTTAGGAGAATCATTTTTTATTTCTTAATTGCAGTTTCTTTTTTGATGATTTTCATTTACAATGCGTTTACTCCGGCAATGACCGACGATTTGTCCTATGGGAAAATCGTTGCGGGTGCCGGCTCCTTTCTTGACTTGATCAGACAGGAGATGCAGCAATATGCCACATGGACGGGAAGAAGCGTCAACCATATGATACTCCGTACCTTCTTAACAGGAGATAAATGGATTTTTAATATCTTCAACAGTATGGCGTTCGTGGCACTTACGCTTTTTATGTATTACAACATCGAATTCAAGAAAAAGTACGACGTTTTCGTATATCTTCTTATCAACCTTTTTCTCTGGACTTTTTCCGTGTCTTTTGCCCAGACGGTTTTGTGGGAAACGGGAGCCTGTAATTATTTATGGGGGAGCACGATTATCCTGGGGTATATTTCGGCGTTTCGCTATTGCCTGAAGAAGGATTACAGAGATTCGCAGCAGACGGCGCCTGCAATTGGCTTGCTCCTCATGGGAATTGTGGCCGGCTGGTGTAATGAGAATACCTCCGGCGGCTGTATTCTGCTGACACTCATATGGATCGGCTTTTATTTCTGGGAGAAGAAAAAGGTGCGCCTCTGGATGTTGAGCGGAGTGGTGGGAAATATGATCGGCTTTCTCTTCATGATACTGGCACCGGGAAATGCTAACAGGCAGCAGTATATGGAGGAAGAACATACGGGGCTTTTTGCGATCGCTTCCAGATGGTTGAAATGCAACCTGGCGATTCGAAATCACTTTTTCATTCTTCTGGCGATCTGCATTGTGGTGTTTGTTCTTGTCAGACTGCAGCAGAACCAGTGGAAACGCAGCAAGAACATGCTCACTTTTTTCTTTGTTTTTGTAGCCACCTGCTACGCGCTTGTGTTAACTCCTGAACCGGTGGCAAGAGCTTATTTCGGAGCCGGAATTTTCCTCATGATTAGTTGTATTCAGGGGATTGTGGATGTATCGGACAAGGATTTGTATCTGAAGGCGATGAAAATAGGAATAACTGCTATCTTTACCCTTTCCTTCCTCTTTACGTATATGGACAGCGGGGCGAATCTGGTGAGGATCTATAGGGAGAGCGAGGAGAGATTTGCTTATATCGAAGAGCAGAAGGCGGCAGGCAATATGGACATTACTGTACCGCTGCTGCGCCCGGCCTTTGAGACGAAGTACAGTGACGCTTACAATTCAGAGCTCAGTGAAGACAGCGGTTATTGGATAAATGTCGCATATGCTACTTATTATGAAGTAAATAGCATCTTAGCAGTTCCCAGAGAAGACTGGGAACAAATAAAGTAAACAAAAATTACTATGAGCCGCAGGCTGAGTAGTAACAATTAAAATGATATTGTGTGCAGGAGCCTATACACAGAAGAGAAGAACACTGGTGCGTCCGGCAGAAGCGTCGTCTGGAACTTGCTTAAGGAAGCCATCCAGAGTCCTGCAGCGATAAAGAGATAAGGATGCTTGTAAAAGCAGGTGCGAAGCTCTATAAGGCCTGTCAAAACCACAGCATCCTTTTTGGCGGCCAAAAGAACGATTTGCAGCGCCTGAACAGTAAGGAAAGCGCCGAACCAACGTCCCCAGTCGATGGCAAGTAAAAATGCGGGAATGAAACACAAGTGGCTTAATAAAAACAAGGAATATTTTAATTTTGCCGTACCTGCCGCCTTTAAAATGCGATTCCAAAGGTAGCCGTAGATAAGCGCCAGAGGCGACAGAAGAAAAATGGTCACCACACCATAACGAATGCGCTCCGGGAGCTGGTTCAGCATAAGTTCGTAAAAGGCGGTGTCGATGGTGGAAAAATATTCATATCGAAGCGCTGTTTCGTTTACATTCAAGTCTGTCCTGGCAGATAAGAGGGCGAAAAGATCATCTAATGTGCCAACATTCAGCTGAGAGAAGATCTGCAGATAAATAAAAGCTATACACAAAAGAAAAAGGCCGTGGATTCCTAGAACAAAATCGGATTTTCTGCACTTTTCAGAGACGGTATCCACAAACATGGTAAATAAAAGCGGCAGGAAAATAAACATAAATACTTGGTGGACGCAGAGGGCTATGAGGCCGATAATGGTAAAGGAAATCAGCCGTATTGTCACAGAAGATATTTTTATGTAAAGAATGGCGGCGAAAACGGTCAGTATGATGAGATATAGGTCGAATCTACCCATATTTTCACTCGTCCACAGGTAAGCAGGAGAGCCTGGGCTCAGCAGATAAAGTGTGATTAGAAGGAGCAAAGCTGTGTTCGCAGGCAGCTTGTCCGTTCTTCTTAAGGCTGAGCCGAGGACATAGGAAATAAGCACCAGAAATACGATAATGGAACAAAACACAAAAGTATATGCGCTTTCAGCAGGCAAGTAGTCCGGATAAAACAAACGCAGCAGGGAACCGATGAGCAGCCTGGAATCGAAGCCGAGAGAATAGTCCATTACATACCAGCCGCTGTTCCAATCATGAAGGGCGGACGGCGCCTGACTAAGAAAGGATAGAAGGAGAAAGAGAAAAATGCAGCCTTCTCTGCGGAATGAGTAACATCTGGATAAAAATTTATGGATGAATACTTTGCTTTTTGTGGTGGTTATCATGTGTATACCTCCGGTATTTTATAAAGTTAACTGTAACACACCTCCTTTCGTTTGACAATTCTGCTTTTGACTTTAGGTGCGGCATGTATTAATATTGTGTAGGAAGATTGAAAAAATTCGAATCCGCCAGAGCGGACAGGGGGTATAAGGTTGAAAGGAGCATGGGTAGAAAGATGAAAAAGAAGTTTGTTGAAAATAAGCCTGTGTGGATTTGTGCGCTGTTGGGAGCGGCAGTATTTGTACTGATTTACGGCATACATATTTTGAATCCCTGCTATACGGACTGGCTGATGACCAGCGAAGACGGAGACTTGACACAGCACTATCTTGGCTGGAAATTTTTCAGACATGCGAGTTGGAAATTTCCCGTCGGACTCATCGATACGATGGCATATCCTAACGCGACCTCTGTTATCTTTACCGATTCCATCCCGCTTTTTGCTGTGTTTTTTAAGGCGATTCGCTTTTTGCTGCCGGCACAGTTTCAGTATTTTGGCTGGTTCGGACTCTTATGTTTTGTGCTTCAGGGCGGAATCGGTGCGGTACTTGTGAAGAAATATTTGAAGAACGATTTTTTGATAGTACTGGGCGGTATGTTGTTTATACTGAGTCCCGCGTTTATTGACAGAATGTACTGGATGACGTCACTTTCCGCTCACTTTTTATGTCTGCTGGCGCTTACGTTTATCGTATATTACGATGAAGTATTTGGGAAGACGAAGAATGCGCTGATCGGCTGGGCAATAGTAGGAGCGCTGTGCGGTAGTATTCACATATATTTTCTGCCCATGTGCGGAATTATCCTTCTCGGATTTATGCTGATCGACTTCGTGAGAGGAAAGAAAAAGTGGAAAGTGCTGCTGCCTTTTTTATCCTACATTGGGGCAGCTTTGACTGTGGTTTTCCTCCTGGGGGGCTTTGGCTCGGGAATGAAGGCCGGGAATGACGGAGTAGGGTATTACAGCTTTAATTTGAACGGATTTTTTAACCCTCAGGGATGGTCCGGTTATTGGAAGGACATGCCTTATACGGACAGCCAATACGAGGGCTTCGCTTACTTGGGGCTTGGGATTTTGGTGCTGCTTTTTATTTCCGTATGTCTGTGGCTGAGCAGTGCAGCGATGAAGAAAGTGCATATATCCATATGGATGGAAGCGCATATCCAGGGACTGGCATATGTGCTTATCATCATGGTTACCCTTATTGTATCAGCTTCCAATATCGTGATGTACAACGACAAGGTATTGTATGAGCTGCCCGTTTCGGGATTTATTTATAAAATATGGAGTATCTTTCGGGCTACGGGACGCCTGATATGGCCGGTGGTATATCTGCTCGTGCTTGGTGCAGTATGCCTGGATATAAAGGTGACAGGCAAGAGGGCGAAGGGTATTTTGCTGACGCTTTGCCTGCTTTTACAGATTGCAGATATCAGGGGAATGCTGGCCCGGAAGAATGAGGTATACAATAAAGTGGACAGCTATCAGACCTTACTGCCCTCAGAGGATTGGAGAATGCTCGCCGAGGAGACGGATGCAGAGCATATATGCTTTGTATCGGATGTGGCAAACAGCAGGAAGCTATTGTTTTCCTTCGGCGATTATGGGTCAGATTACGGGCTGACCTTGAGCAATTTCTATTTTGCCAGGTCCATCGGTGATAAGGAGATTATAGCTCGGGATGCGGCTCTGCAGGAGCTTCCGGCGGATACCATTTTTATCTTTTTCAAAAATGAGGCGCAGAAGTGTCTGAACTACGAAATGAATTATTATGAGATAGACGGACTGATCGTCGGATGCAGTGTTCCTCTCGGAGATATGGAGCCCCTTACCGGGAAAGACTTGACCACCTACCGCTATGAGCTTGAAAGCGGCCAGTTTATGAATAATGGAGAGGTGGTGGACGGCGCATGGATTATACACCCTTATGGAAATACCTACGGACCGTATCTGAATGCGGAGGCGGGAAAATATAAGGTTACGGTAACGGGAAGCAATCTCGCAGCCGCAGAGATAAAATGTTATTACAGCGGAGGAGATAAGATACTCGAACCGCAGAATGTACTTCCCGGAGACACTCAGGTGACTTGTGAAGTGGAGCTTTCCGAGCACGCCGAGGATTTGGAATTTGCCTTATGGAATGTAGGCGGTGCAGATATGGTCGTTTCCGGCATCATAATTGAAAAAAAATAGAAAATATTTTTAATTAGGAGGCTGCCAGCTAGGGTCTCCACTATGAATAGGGTCATTATTTTGAAGAAATTCCCGGTATTCGGGGATTTCTTCTTTTATTATATTCATAAAAGCGTTTGCCCCCTCCGTGTTTAAGTGATCCGCATCCGCAAAATATTCCAGATGGCCGGTAAAACGCTCGTCCTGCGAATAATCATAATAAGCAACGCCGGTGGCGTCTGTTACGGCATGAATAGTATCATAAAACTCCGTTTTGAATTCAGAGGAAACCATATCCGTATAATAGGTGGTGTAGGGCGTAGTAATGAGTACGGGAGTAATGTCGTTTTCCATACAGAGATTTATAATTTCATATAGATTATCTATGCGCTCCTGCATGAAATACTCTTCTTTGTTTTCCATATGTCTTTGGTACCGGCTCACAGCCTTTTCGTAAAACTGAGCTGCCAACTCCTCGGAAGTGGGAGCATCGCTTTCTGCGGCAAAAGCTTTTAACGGCAGGAAAGGAGATAAAACACCCGCGGGAAATATTTTCACAATATCCTCTCCTGCGGACAGAATGGGCAGCCTGTGTGTTACCAGATCGACATAAGGGCTGTAGTCGGGGATATACCGGGGAGAGAGGAATGTGTAATATTTAGCGTTCAGCGACTGCATTTCCGTTTCGTTAACCACTTCGTTGTTAAAGGAAAAGTAAGAAATCGGAATGAACAGAATACTGTCTTTGGCAAAATGCTCCCTATACATGGAAAGTATTGCGAGATCGTAGTTATAGGTCTGGCTCGCCATGGCGAAGTTGAAGCATTCGTAGCCGGCCTGTTTTGTCAGCTCCTCATAATAAAAAGCATATTCACCATGAGAGCTTCCAATATTGGCAATCTGGATATTGTTATAGGTGGAATCCATATAGTCGAACTTGTGCGCATCGGCATAAGGGTCTTCCATCACTTGCTTATAGCGGTAATTTAACAACAGCAGAAGCAAAAAGGTGATGCCGCTTACTGCGATACACTTCACGATAAAATACAGGTAAGACTTTTTCATAAGCTCCATCAAAACTGAAAATAATAGAATTCAGTCGATACTCCTTTCTCCGAAAATAAAAGAATGACGAGTAAAAATAAGATATAAACGGGGTAACGCACCCAGATTTTCCTCGAGGAAATATAGGAAATAACGTCTGTCTTCAGGGAGGCGTAATCGTAAATCCCAAGTAGAATTACGGGGATGGAGATATATACCATGTGAGTATAAGTCATATCCAGACAAATCACCGCCGTTTTTAAATATTCATTCAGATCATTAATCTGAAAAAGGCTTAAGCTGATCATTCGCCATGCATCCGCAAAACTGCCTGCACGGAAGAAAATCCATGCAAAACAAACAAGAAAAAAGGTCAGGACGAGAGAGAAAAAGCTTAAGAAGCCTTTGCGGCGAGCAATGCTTTTTCCTTTCTTACGATGGAATAAGAGGTTTTCTATAATCTGATAAAGACCGTGCAGGCCTCCCCATACGAGGAAGGTTAATCCAGCGCCGTGCCAGAGACCGCTTACTAAAAATGTAATCATCAAATTCAAAGCATGCCGGAACCGGCCGACCCGATTACCGCCCATAGGAATATATAAATAATCCCGAAACCAGGTGGACAGAGATATGTGCCAGCGGCTCCAGAATTCTTTTATGCTGTGGGAAAAATAGGGACTTTTAAAGTTCTGTGTCAATTCGATGCCAAACAGCATACCAACGCCTACTGCGATATCCGTATAGCCGGAAAAATCGCAGTAAATCTGAATGGCGAACATAATCGTAACGATGATGTAAACCAGACCGATATAGCTGTTTACGTTGTCAAATACGGAATCCACGCTGGATACGAGCAGATTCGCGACCACCAGCTTCTTAAAATAGCCGACGGCCATAAGCTTTAAGCCGTAAGCGGCCTTAGAGGAATCGAAGAGCCGCACCTTCTTAAATTGAGGAAGCAGCTTGTCCCCCCGTCCGATGGGACCGGACAGAAGCTGTGGAAAAAAAGAGACGAATAAGCTGTAATAACCGAAGTGCTTCTCGGCCGGGTACTTGCCCTTATATACGTCAATCAGATATCCGAGTGTCTGAAAAGTATAGAATGAAATTCCCACAGGCAGCATAAGCTTTAGGGTAGGGGTCTGTATAGGAATCGAAAATGACTGCGTCGCAGCATTTATAATTTCAAAGAAAAAGTCTAAGTACTTATATAGGAAGAGGATTCCTGTCAAGGAAAGAATTCCTGCTAAAAGCGCAACTCTTTTGGTGTACAGACTTTTTGAGGAGTCGAAGCTTCTCGCTAATAAATAAGAGACCACGGTGCTGAACAGCAAAAGGAATATATACCGTACATCGAGGCTCATATAAAAATAATAGCTGACCGCTAATAAAAAGATATATCGGTATTTGGAAGGACATATCCAGTATAATATAAAAACTATAGGTAAAAATATGGCAAAGGCCATAGAATTAAATAGCATAGGTTACCTCAGTACTTTCTTAAAATAATGATAACATATTATAGTTGATTTTAAAAGCTATGGCAATTAGCATAAAATATCAATTTTTATGCTTTATCAGTTCATATTATATCAATTATTATTAAAACAAATATTTATTAAGTTTTTTTTAAGTCCATAGGAATTATTCCTTAATTATTCGGAAGAAAAAGTTATTGATGAAAAAGTATGCTATAATTTCAGTGTGCACATAAGACGGTCTGATTTATACGTTGTAACAAAAATTTATGAATTCCGGGAGGAATAATAATGAGGAGAAAAATGAAAAAATATATTCTCTTAGCGATGCTTCTGGTTATTGCGGGCTGTGGAACCGCAGCAAAAGAGAAGGATCTGGGAGAAGAAACGTCGCAAGGAACGGTAACTGCGCAGGAAATCCCTCAAGCGACAGAGGAAATGAATAAGGAAAACGAGAAGGAACGGGAAGAATCGACGCCGGAGGAAGGAACTGTTGTCGTTTCACCGGAGGATTTGATCGAGCCTGAGATCGAGGAGAAGGAAGTGACGGAAGTGACTCCGGAAGCATCGGACAGTGGTCGCCTGCAGATCGTCTTTCTTGGAGACAGTATTCTGGACGGTTACCGGAATGAAACCGGAATCGCATCGATTACCGGAGAATTGTGCAATGCTGATGTGTACAATCTCGCTATGGGAGGAACGACGGCAGCATTATCTCAATACGAAAACGCCGTATTCGAAGAGTGGACCTCCCGCAGCTTACAGGGTGTTGTGCATGCGATATGCGGTAACGTGGATGCGGGCATATTGAACGGCTATCGGGCGGGGGAGGTATTTGCCACCTGTGATTTCAGCAAAACGGATTATTTTGTTATTGAATATGGAATGAACGATTTCCTTAGTGCGATTCCAATTAATAATGATTCCAATACCAATCAGGAATTTACCTATGTAGGAGCCCTGAGGATTGCCATTAACCGGCTGCGAAGCAGTTATCCCGATGCCCAGATCGTTCTGTGTTCTCCGAACTATGCACAGTTCTGGGGAAAGGATGGATCTTATCTGGGAGACGGCAACATGGTGGATAACGGAGGCGGTACGCTGGCAGCCTACTACCGTGTATGCGGCAATGTTTCCGCGGATGAGAATACGTTGTTCTTAAATGCGTACGAAGGAATAGGCCTGAATACCTATTCGGCGGATGAGTATTTGGAGGACGGTATCCATTTATCGGAGAAAGGCCGCAGGAAATATGCGGAGAAGCTTTCGGAAGTTATTTTAGGATATGAGGAAACAAGGAATAATTAACATTTGTACACTGCAATGTGAGATTGCGGCAAATAGTAAAATATGTTAAAATACAAGGCGGATGTTTTAGCATCCGTCTTTCTTCATCTTATAGGAAAGTACGTCCTATAAGAGAATAGCCCTTCGGGCAGGATGCGCACGAATGCACAGGAGCGCGGGCAAAAAACTGATTCTAAGAAGAATTTGCAGGAGAAACATAGAGTGAAAGAACTGGAATATCCCTTTGACAGCGAATATATTTTAAAAAAGTCCAGGAAGCTTAAACGTGAGCTTTTGGAAAATGACGCGCCGCGCCTTAAGAAAAAGATAGCGGTGCTGGGCGGAAGCACCACCCATGACATCATACGCATGCTGGAGCTGTTTCTTTTGGATCAGGGAATCGAACCGGAATTTTATGAATCGGAATACGGGCAGTATTTTCAGGAGGCCATGTTCGAAAACGGGCAACTTTCTTCCTTTGCGCCGGATATCATCTTTTTTCATACGAGTAACCGGAACATTGGGGCATATCCGCAGATGGACGACAGCAGGGAGCGGATTGAAGAGCTGCTGGCGGAGCAGTACGAACATTTCTCCGGGATGTGGGACAAGCTGAGGGAGACGTATCATTGTCCCATCATACAGAATAATTTCGAGTATCCCTTTTACCGCATGCTGGGAAATAAGGATGCCAGCGATATCCATGGCCGCGTGCGTTTTATTACGAGATTGAACGAACAGTTTTATGATTATGCGCAAAATCATGAAAATTTCTATATTAATGATATAAACTATATGGCAGCAGCTTACGGCCTCGATAAATGGTCGGATCCTTTTTACTGGCATATGTATAAATACTGCATGTGTATGCAGGCGATTCCGGAGTTTGCATTTAATTTATCCAATATTATTAAAGCTATTTTCGGTAAAAATAAAAAGGCACTGGTACTTGATCTGGACAACACGCTGTGGGGCGGCGTTGTGGGAGATGACGGAGCCGAGAATCTGGAAATCGGTCAGGAAACCTCCCTCGGACAGGTATATTCAGAGTTCCAAGGCTATATAAAAGCGCAGAAGGAACTCGGAGTGATGCTTAATGTGAGTTCGAAGAATGAAGAGGGGAATGCGTTTGCGGGATTAAATCACCCGGAAGGAATTCTCAAACCGGAGGATTTCATTCTTATAAAGGCCAATTGGGAACCAAAAAGCATAAATATAGACGCTATTGCCTCGGAACTGAATATTTTGCCGGACAGTCTTGTGTTCGTAGACGATAACCCTGCTGAGCGGGAAATCGTCAGCGTGTCCGTGCCGGGAGTGGCTGTGCCGGACATAGGAAGGCCGGAACAATATATTCATATTCTTGACCGCTCCGGATTCTTCGAAGTAACGGAGCTTTCACAGGACGACAGAAAAAGAAACGAAATGTATAAGGCTAATCTGCTCCGCGAAAAGCAGCAGGCAGGATTTGCAGATTATGCGCAGTACCTCCGTTCCCTTAATATGAAGGCGGCGATAAAGGCTCCCGTGCCGATGTACATGTCGAGAATTGCCCAGCTGACAAATAAAAGTAATCAATTCAACCTGACGACGAAAAGATACACCCAAAGCGAAATTGAGCAGACCGCAGCGTCTGCGGAACACATTGCCCTTTATGGCAGGCTGGAGGACAAGTTCGGAGACAACGGAATAGTTTCCGTCGTTATAGGACGGAAGGAAAGAGAAGTACTTCATATACAACTATGGATCATGAGCTGCCGCGTATTGAAAAGGGATATGGAATATGCTATGATGGACCGCCTCGTAGAGGAGTGCCAAAAAGAAGGTATTCATAAGATTTTAGGCTATTACTATCCCACGGCAAAAAATCAAATGGTAAAGGACTTCTATGATCTGCAGGGCTTCCGCAAGATAGAAGAGGACTCCGAAGGTAATACGACATGGGAATATATAATTCCGAGGGACTATGAAAATAAGAATAATGTCATAGAGGTGGAGAGAACCTAAAGTCCATAAGATGTGAAATCAAATTTCTCACAACGCGGTTTACTGCATAAAAAGGAAGGAAATAATTATGACTAGAGAAGACGTATTTAAAACTTTAAATGATGTGTTTCAGGACGTATTTGACGATGAAACAATAACAGTGAATGATTCAACTACTTCAGAGGATATCGAGGAATGGGATTCTCTGGAGCATATTAACTTGATCGCCGCAGTGGAACAGGAATTCGGTATGAAGTTTACTATGGGACAGGTGGTAACGATGAAGAATGTGGGCGAAATGGCTGATATTATTATCAGCCAGGTTTAAGTGAACAGTAACGCGTTAAGCGCGGACCTCCAACAGCTCTATCATCCCAAGGCTTGCGTTCATTAAAAAAGTCACGCGCATATTCTCCAGCGCAGGGGCCGGTGTGGGGATATCGATAGCGGCATATCCGTTTTCGGTAAGGTATGCCAGATCGCTTTCAAAGTTGTGGGATTCGTAGCAAAGATGATAAGGCGTATTTTTGTATTTTTTTAAAAGCCCGGAAACGACGGAATCGGGACTGGCCGGAGAGACCAGCTCTACTACGTATCCATCCTTCTCCAGAAAACAAATATTAATTTTGCGGTGATCGTCATAGACGATATCCTGACGGAGCACATACCCCAGCTGCTGGAATTGTGATACTGCCGCATTTATTTTTTTTACTAAATATCCAATATGGTGTACTTTTAAATCTATCATTGTATTTTTGAGTCCTCCTCATATTCGATGTTACTATTCAGCCCTTGGCTTCCCGGCAACAATTGATGCCACGACTGCAAGCCCGGAAAGGATTTCTTTTTTTATGGGAGCTACGTTTACATCCTTTTATTTTTTGTGCTTTTATGCATGTATATTACTTATATATTATCTGATTCCTAAAAAAACGCAATGGGTATTTTTGCTTTTATCCAGCATTGCGTATTATTTGCTCTCCGGAAACGGCATACTGATTTTATATCCGGTCTGCGCATGTCTTGCAGCATATGCAGGTATTCGGATTATGAACAGGACAGATAACCTAAAGACAAAAAGAGCTGCTCTGGCAGGTGTGGTTCTGCTGCTCGTCGGTTCTTTGGTGGTACTTAAGTATGTGAACTTCGGCATCAATACGGTAAACGGGATTGCGGGGATTTTCGGAGGTGAGGAGGCGGTACTTACCGGATTTAAGTTTATGGTGCCGCTTGGAATATCATTCTATACTTTTTCCATACTCGGCTATGTGATAGATGTATATAATGGAATTGCCGTGCCTCAGAAGAACTTTTTCAAAATGGCGCTGTATGGTATGTACTTTCCCTCCATTTTATCGGGACCGATTCTGCGGTATCGGGAGGATGGAGAACGGTTTTTTATACCTCATCCCTTCCATTACAGGGAAGTGACCTTCGGCTTGCAGCGGATGATATGGGGTTTCTTCAAAACCCTTGTAATTTCGGAGAGAATGCGCCTTGTGGTGGACACGGTTTACGGTAATTACAGTGATTATCCCGGTGCGTACATATGGCTGGCTACGGTATGCTATGCGTTTCAGCTCTACACTAATTTCTCCGGCTGTATGGATATCGTTCTGGGTATGTCTCAGACTTTCGGTCTAAGGCTTCCTGAGAACTTCGAGACTCCTTTTTTTGCGAAGAATATTTCGGAATACTGGAGAAGATGGCATATCACGCTGGGCGTATGGATGAAAGAATATGTATTTTACCCGCTGCTTCGCACCGGCGCTTTTACTCGTCTTTCCAAGAATATGAGGGAACGGTTCGGCAAGAAGAGGGGAAAACAGTTCACTACCTTTCTGGCTATGTTCGTGCTTTGGTTTTCGGTGGGTATCTGGCATGGCGGGGATTGGAAGTATGTCATCGGTTCCGGTCTGCTTCACTGGTTCTACATCGTGTCCGGAGAGCTTTTGACACCCTTTTTTAATAAATGTATGGAAAAGCTTCAAATCGATCCGAAGAAACGGTGGGTGGATGTGCTGCGTATGCTGCGTACGTTCTTTCTCGTAAATATCGGCTTCGTGTTCTTCCGGGCGGATAGTGCGGCGGATGCTTTTCATATGCTAAGGGGAGCGGTAAGCGTATGGAACGCCGGAATATTGTTTGATGGTTCCGTGTTTACGCTGGGGCTGGATTTTATAGAATTTACAATAGCGATAGTATCCCTGCTCGTTTTGTTTGCTGTGTCTGTTATGCAGCAGAAGGGAAGCGTCAGGGAGCGTATTGAGAAGAAGAAACTCCCCGTTCGGTGGATCATCTGGTATGCTCTTTTATTCTATACCATATTGCTTGGAAATTATGGACCGGGGTACAGTGCGGCGGAGTTCATCTATCAAGGCTTCTAGACGGGTTATTTTGATGGACGGGCATGCGATATTCTGCTAAAATAGAAAAAGTATAAAGAAGCTGGAGAGAGTTAAAATGGATAAAATTGCGGTTTTGATACCATGCTACAACGAGGAAAAGACGATTGCAAAGGTAGTGGCCGATACGAAAAAGGCACTGCCGGAAGCTGTGGTTTATGTATATGACAACAATTCTACGGATCGTACGGCCGCGCTTGCAACGGAAGCAGGCGCCGTAGTAAGATATGAATATATGCAGGGAAAAGGGAACGTGATCCGCAGGATGTTCCGGGAAATCGATGCCCGGTGCTATGTCATGGTGGACGGAGATGACACCTATCCCATGGAATATGCGCCCGAGATGGTGGAGAAGGTTCTTGGACACCACGCGGATATGGTGGTGGGAGACAGACTTTCCTCTACGTATTTTACGGAAAATAAAAGGCCTTTCCACAACTTGGGAAACAGTCTCGTAAGAGGCACGATCAACCGGCTGTTCGGATGCGAGATCAAGGATATCATGACGGGATTTAGAGCATTCAGCTATGGCTTTGTAAAGACTTTCCCGGTACTTTCCAAGGGCTTTGAGATAGAGACGGAGATGACCATACATGCGGTGTTTAACAATATGCAGATCGAAAATGTCATTGTGGATTACAGGGACAGGCCAGAGGGCAGCGAATCCAAGCTGAACACTTACTCGGACGGTATAAGAGTGATTGGTACGATTGGGAAGCTATATAAGGACTACAAGCCTTTCGGTTTTTTTTCCTTGCTGGCGCTTATTCTTGCGGTAATCGCTACGGTGTTTTTTATTCCGATACTCGTGGATTTTATAAGAACGGGTGTGGTGGATAAGTTTCCTACGCTGTTCGTCTGCTGCTTCGTTATGCTGGCGGCGGTGCAGGCTTTTTTTTCCGGCATGATTCTCTCCAATATGGCACTGAAAAACAGAAGGGACTTCGAATTCCGTTTGAACATGATTCAGGGGAAGATAAAAAATGATGATGTGGATTAATAAAGTAAAAAAATATATCGCTTCTTTGGAAAAATGGGATATGGGCCTGCTCATCGTATGTCTGGGCTTCTATCTCTTTTTTCCGTTTTACGACGGACCTGTGTGGTGTGCGGATTCTCCCAGCTATGCCACTATGAACATTACGAGGGAGCCTTTGTATCCTACGTTCCTGCTGATATTCCGCATTCTGTTCGGCGAAGAAGGGTATCTCATGCCCGTGGTAATCGTTCAAAGCCTTCTGGCGGCATATGCGACGTGGAAGCTGGCTGTTACCGTGAAGAAATATAAAGAAGGAAGCAGATTGTTAGCTTTTTTATCCGTATGCTTTCAGTTCGGAGTAACGTTTCTCTGTCGTTTTGTAGCGATTAGAGGTTCCTCGTATATCGACAGTATCATGACCGAGGGGCTTGGTTTGTCTCTCTATGTGCTTTTTATCGTCCAGCTATATAAATACATTATGGAAGAAAAGAAGCGGAACCTGGCAGCGACGGCATGTTTTGCCCTGCTTCTCGTGAATCTTCGCAAGCAGATGCTCATTTCACTTGCTTTGATGGCAGCAGTTTTTGTCCTATATTATCTCATAAAAAAGAGGAACATGAAAAAGCTGCTGTTATTGCTGGGACTGACCGTATGCTTATTTTTGGCCGGCAAGCTTACAGACCGCTTTTATAACTATTGTGTCCGGGGCGTTTGGATTGAGCATTCCGGCAACTCTATGGGGATGTTGTGCACGTTGATTTATACCTCTAAGGAGGGCGATGCCATTTTGTTTGAGGATGAGACGGTGCGCGGCCTGTATGAGGAGATTCTCGCTCAGGCGGACGAGCAGGGACTTCGCAGGATGTATGCGCCTGATGAAGGGTGGGTGGATTTATCTACTCATTATGCGGACAGCTACGACGCCATAGGTTATGGCATCATTAACCCGGTAGTTCAGGGCTACATCGCAGAGCATTTCGAATATTCGGAAATAGATGCGGTTATTCAATATGATGTATATTGCAATGCGATGGCAAAGACGCTGTTTTCGCAGGACAAGGATGATTTGCTTCAGGTCTTTTTGGCAAATACATGGAAGGGCTTTGTTAATTCCATTGCAAGGGTGAATACTTATCTGAATTTTTACGCGGTTCTGGCATATGCAGCGTATCTTCTGCTGTACATGTATTACTACCTTGGTGACCGCCCGAAAGGAAGGCGAAAGAGATGGAAATCGCCGGACAGTACGCTGACAATGGCGGAGATTGTGATCGGCGGAGTGATCGTGAATTCTGTTGTGGTAGGAGCCATGATATTTACACAGCCCCGTTACATGATTTATAATATGGGCTTGTTTTATACGGCATTGTCCCTGTTGGTATATGATTTACTGCTTAGGAAGAAATAGGTTTTATTTACGGGTAGAGGTAAGGATGACAGATGATTAAGCGGGTGTTTAAATATTGGTATTTGGTTTTGATAGGATCGTTTTTCATAGTCTCGCTTGGGGTTTATGCTTGCTTTGGCGAGGAAAGTTATATTGCGGTGCATGATAATCTTGATTTATTTGTGGCGCAGTTTCAGATGATGAAAAATACGGAGAGCTTTTTTGCCCATGGAGTAGAAGTCCCTTTTTTGGGAGGGATCAGCAGAGATAATCTTCCTTCGGAGTTTTCGCTTTATACAGTGCTGTTTATGTGTCTGCCATCCTTTGCAGCGTATATAACGGGATATTTTCTTAAGATATCGATAGCAATGGTTTCGGTGTGGCTGCTGGCAGAAGACTGGTACGGCGAAAAACGCAAGGAGTATCGCTCCCTCGTGGCACTGCTTGGCTTTGCCTATGGGGCTTTGAATATGTTTCCTGCCTTCGGTATTCCGTTCGCATCCATTCCACTTGTCATTTATTTGCTGAGAAGGATATATAAGAAGCCCTCTGTCTGGCTGTATATGGCACTTTTTTGTTATCCCTTTTTGTCTTATTTTTCTTATTTCGGCTTTTTTATTCTGGCATATCTTACAATTGCCGTTATATGGCTTGCCGTTCGGGACAAAAGGCTTTCCAAATCTTTGTTTTTGGCACTTTTCGTGCTTGGAGCAGGATATGTGGCCTTTGAATACCGGCTGTTTGGCGTAATGCTTTTTAACGATACGGAGACGATTCGCGCTACCATGACGGAGGCGGACCTGACAGCGGGAGAGGTGGTAAGACAGATTGGGGATGTGTGGAAAAACGGCGTGTTCCATGCGGAAAGCGTGCATGGAAAGCTGGTGCTTCCCGTTTGCATCTTGTATTTTATTTATCTGAACGGTAAATATATGAAGGATAAGAATTGGAAGGGGATTTTCTGCGATAGCTACAATCTTCTTATGTTTGTGATTTTATTCAACAGCGTAATATATGGAGTTTATTATTGGGGAAGCTTTCGCAGGCTGGTGGAAACTCTTCTCCCGCCGCTCAAGGGCTTCCAGTTTAACCGGACAGTATTTTTCAGCCCGTTTCTGTGGTATGCTTCTTTCTTTGTAGTGCTGCAGCGGCTTTCTGACTGTCAGGGCTTGCCTGTTTTGGGGAAAATAAAGAAAAAGAATATGCCTAAACGGCTGACTGCCGGTCTTGCGAACGGACTGGCGCTGGCTGCGATTGCTATTATCCTTCTGACGCCCGGCAGATATAATGACTGGTATACTACTTGCAAAAATAAGTCGTTAGAGCTGCTTAAAGGAAAAGTTGCCGACGATATGTCCTATGGAGAATTCTATTCTACGGAGTTATTTGAGGAAATCAAGGCGGATATCGGCTATGACGGCGAATGGGCTGTGGCATATGGAATTCATCCCGCAGTATTGGAGTATAACGATATTGCCACGCTGGACGGCTATCTTGGCTTTTATTCCCAGCAATATAAGGAGGAATTTCGGAAGGTGATAGCGCCTGCACTGGAGAGGGTGGAAGCCAGCAGGATTTATTATGATGGCTGGGGGGCGCGCGTGTATGTGTATTCCGGAACGGATGCTTCTGTGGTAAGTGCGACAAAAACGATGTATGTGACGGATTATGATTTATATATGGATACTGAGGCATTTGAAGAATTGGGAGGAAAATATATTTTCTCAAGGATCGGGCTTGAAAATGCAACGGAGCTGGGACTTACGCTCGTGAAAGTATATGAACAGGAGAAATCCCCCTATGTGATTTATCTATACGAAAAATAGCTTCTAAATCTCAGTTAAGGAAAAAGGTGGTTTATGAAAGGCTTGACATTTAAACGGGAAGAGAATGGAAAAGGGTGGGAACGGACAGGCGAGATTATTTTTTATTTGCTCGTTTTTCTGGCGATTGCCTGCTTTGCGATGCTTCAGACTTATGGAGATCCGCCGGATGAAATCAACCGGTTTAAGGTGGTAAATTTCATCAGGAATCACGGAAGGCTGCCTTATGGAGGGGATCCGGAGGTGATTTTAAACGGTTATGGGGCTTCTTATGCTTTTCAGCCGATATTGACATATATCATACAAGGATATCTGCTCCGTTTTCTTGGGCTGTTTACTACGGATGGATATGTGCTCCTTCTTGCGGCGCGGATGGTAAATGTGTGTTTCGGTGTATTGATGGCATATTATGTGCGCCTTATTTCTAAGGAGGTGTGGAAGAATCCGTATATCCAGTGGACTTTCACGCTTTTGGTAGTCTTTTTACCGCAGAATATTTTTATTCATTCCTATGTCAACACAGATTCTATGGCGATGTTGTCGGTAGCGATGATATTTTATGCTCTTTTACGCGCCAGGCGGCGCCGCTATGATAAGAAGGACTGTATCCTGCTGGCGACGGGAATTATATTGTGCGCAATGTCTTATTATAATGCTTATGGCATTATTTTGTCGGCGATACTTATCTTTATTATAAATTTTGTAGATATGGCATCCGGGCAGGAAGACGGTTCCGGGAAAAAGAAGCTGGAGGTAAAGTGGCGGGAGATGCTCCGAAAGGGAGGCTTTATATCCGTTATTGTCCTGCTCGGTATCGGATGGTGGTTTATTCGCAATGCGGTTCTTTACGGCGGGGATTTTATAGCCATGAATGCCCGCCTGGAATGTGCGATAGAAACCGCCACAGCGGAGTTTAATCCGCTGACCCGTTTTACCTATCAGAAAGAGGGAATTCCCCTGACTGAGATGCTGTTTGGTACGGGATATATTACTCTGCTCAGAGACAGTTTCATCGCGATGTTCGGGCCGATGCTGATTCCCACGCATGGGCTGATCTATATATTTTATAAGCGTCTGTGGATAATAGCCTGCGTGCTGGCGTTTATGCCTGTTAAGAAAATAGGGGCGAAGCTTTCAAAGAATGGGGACAGTGCCGGAAAGGATGAAAAGAATCTGGCGGAGGAAGCTTCTATATGGGAGTATTCCTGCGATACGAGTAAAAAAGACTCGGTTGCTTTTTATGCCTGTATGGCTTTATTTTGTATCATAACGATTGGACTCAGCATTTATTATTCCTATACATGGGAATTCCAGCCTCAGGGGAGGTATATCCTGCCGGTTCTGATTCCGTTCATGTATTTGGTGACAATAGGAGTTCAAAAGGCATGTACAGCTCTTGAATGGTTTCGGATGAGGGGCATCGGCAAGGTGCTTTGTCTGGGAATTATGGCATATGTGATGCTTTCCTTTGCCTACAGCCTTTTTAACCGCTTCATACCATATTATCTGCACGGAGAAAACATGCTTTCTATGTATGGAAAAGTGTTTGTTCCGTAGCGGGCAGTATATGGCTTATCTTGACCATATTCGGGTTGGATGATATGATAGGAATCATTCTTTTATTTTTGAAAGGAGAACATTTACAAACATGGCAGTAAGAATACACAATTTTTTAGGAAGATTAGGGTGGAACGCGAGAAAGTATCTTCCGATGCTGTCCAGCGAAAGCTATCTGAAGCTTCAGTTTATAACGAGAAGGAAATTACAGAAAAATTACATAGATCACTTTATGGGAAAAGAAGAGGTTCCCATGCCGTTAGTTGTAAATTTGGAGACGATCAATCGCTGCAATAGCACGTGTGAGTTCTGTACGGCTAACAAAAATGCGGAGAAGCGGCCATATAAACGAATGGAGGACGAGCTGTTCTACAGTATCATCGACCAGCTTGCGGAATGGGGATATAAAGGACATCTGACGATGTATGGAAACAATGAACCGTGGCTGGACACCCGCATTGTGGAATTCCATAAATATGCCAGGGAAAAGCTTCCTGAGGCGTTCATTTTTATGTCCACGAACGGACTTTTACTGGATGTGGACAAGGTGACGTCGATCATTCCTTATGTGGACCAGCTCATTATAAATAACTACGGTCTGGATATGAAGCTGCACGATAATATTCAGGTAGTCTACGATTATATCAAGGCTCATCCGCAGGAGTTCGCGGATGTGGATATACTGATTCAGATGCGCTATTTAAAAGAGGTACTTACGAACCGTGCAGGCAGCGCGCCGAATAAGAAAGCCACCGATAAGGTGATTACGGAGACCTGCCTCATGCCTTACACAGATATGTGGATCATGCCGAACGGGAAATTGGGAATTTGCTGCTGTGACAATTTTGAGGTGACGGATTTGGCGGATTTGCATGATATGCCGTTAAAAGAGGCATGGAACAGCAAGAAGTATCAGCAGCTTCGAGGGGCGATCCGAACGGGAAGACAGAACTATCCGTTCTGCAAGCACTGCGACTTTATCGATGCGGGACTGCGCATGGATGCGGTAGACGACGTGCTTAAAAATAATGGTGAGGCACACGGGGCGAGACAGTCCATGTTTAAAAAGTAGACAAGCGAAAGGGACGGCGGGGGCAGTCCCTTTTATTTGACGAACACCGCGATAACCAGAGCTTTCATGAGCGGAAAGCTTCTGGTTAGTGAAAGTTCGGACCGAGAGAAGGAGAATGATGGAGTGAAGTCTAAAAAGAAAAAAGTGATTCATATGGCGGCAATGGTATTAGCGTTTGTTTTGATGCTGACGTCCTGCGCAGCGGATGCCGGTACAGAAGAAAATACAAAAGAAAATATAGAAGAAAGCACAGAAGAAAATATAAAAGAAAATATAGAAGGAAACATAGAAGGAAACATAGAAGAAAATACAACGGAAAATACTTCAGATAATTTTTCAGAACAAACGAATTCACATAATGATTCTCCCGAGTTGGGACCTGTACAGGAGGAAGAACAACAGCCGCTCTCTCCTTGGGCCGGCAAAAAAGTATCCATTTGCGGTGACAGTATTTCTACCTTTACCGGCTATATTCCCGACTACTACAGTAAATTTTATCCGGAAAACGGCGATATCACGGATGTGAACGATACCTGGTGGATGCAGGTGATAAACAGAACGGGAATGGAGCTTTGCAGGAACGCATCCTTTTCGGGGAGTACGGTAAGCGGGCAGTCTCAGGACAATCATGAAGGAAGGTATTCCTGCGGCAACCAAAGGATGGCCGATTTGGCAAGCGAGGAAGGAGACTGGCCGGACGTAATCATCATTTTAATGGGAGCCAACGACTTGCTCAATCATATTCCGTTAGGCGCTTATGACGGCGTTTCGGCGGTGGAGGAGGGCTATATAGAGACCTTCAGCGAAGCTTATGCATTAATGTTAGATAAGATGAAGACGTGGTATCCTGATGCCGAAATCTACTGCTGCACCATTGCGGAGGTATCCCGCTGGAACGATGCGGGAGAAAAGTTCCCGTTTATGAACGAGCACGGTTTGACTGCGAAGGATTATAATGCTTCGATAACTGCCATTGCGCAGGAAAAGGGAGCGAAGCTTATCGATGTGTATAACTGCGGGATAACTTATGAAAATGCGCAGGAGTATACGAGCGACGGAACACATCCCAACGCGGCGGGAGCGAAGCTGATTGCGGATAAGGTCTGTGAGACCTTTCAATAAAAAAGAGGTATTCCAATCGTGTCATGGTTGGAATACCTCCTTTATTATTCTAGTTCATTGGTTTTAGATTCTTCGTGATACTCTTTTTCCGTGTTCACGCTCCATATATTGCTCTTATCCTTTATGCCGTTCTTTATATTCTTTACAGCTTCGAAGGAAGTACACATAGAATGGTCGATATTGTTATAGCGATGCTGTCCGTTGCGGCCTACGCAGTACAGGTTTTCAATTGTATTCAAGTAATCGATGAGCTTATCCATATCATTGTAGGTGTCGAAGTAGGCAGGGTATGCTTTCTTTACACGTTCCACATGGGAATCCAGCACTTCGGAGGCATCATCGATAAGCCTCATCTTTACCATTTCAGCAATAGCGTACTCTGTGAAGTTATCATCGGACATGGACCAGAAGCGATCGCCTTCATTACAGAAGTATTCCAGTCCCACCCATACGGTATGCTCCAGATCCTTAATCATATAAGGAGACCAGTTGTTATATATCTGCAAACGGCCCATATCTACAGTTCTGTCATGAACATAGATCCAACAGTCGGGAACGATGTTCCCCACGGTTTTCATTTCGGTCAGATTTTTAAGGTTCAGCTTTGGAACGAGGACACCGAGGGTCATATAATCGCGGTAAGGCAGTCCTGCCGCTATCTCGGAGATGTCCTCCGGCACATCATTCATGCCGCCCACCAGATCCTTGACCGGCATAGAGGAAATAAAAATATCGCCCTCCATGGTGGCGGTTACTCCGTCGTATGTATAGGTAAGAGATGTGATGCGGCCCGTTTCGTCCTTAGTAAAGCCCGTTACTTTGCTGTTTTTCAGTATTTTCCCACCAAGCCGGGTGATTTCATCAGCAGTTACCTCCCAGAGCTGGCCGGGGCCGAGCTTAGGATATTTGAACTGTTCGATTAGAGAAGTCTCCACCTTGCGGTTCTCTTTTCCGGGAAGCATCTTTGAGAAAACATCCTTAATAATTGCGATGATAGAAAGTCCCTTTACCCGTTGAGCCCCCCAATCGGGAGCGATTTCACTGGGATTTCTCCCCCAGAGATTTTCTGTGTAATTTTCAAAGAACATGGAATAAAGCTTCCGCCCAAAGCGGTTGATATAAAAATCCTCCAGGGAATTTTCTTTTCTTTTATAGATCAGAGCTTTTAAATAGCTGAATCCAACGACAATGGTCGTAATAAATCCCATATTCTTAATAGTCTCAAATTTTAAAGAAATAGGATAATCGAAGAACTTCCGGTTGAAGTAAATGCGGGATACGCGATTTCTGTTCAGCATGACGCGGTCTTCTTTTTCCGGGTCGGGACCGCCCTTGGCAAGCGGCATGGAGCGGCTTAGCAAAATATCATCGTAGGATGGCTTACCCTGCTCCGGAAGCATGCTTTCCCACCACTGGTTGACTTCGGGAACCTTTGAGAAGAAACGGTGTCCTCCCATATCCATGCGGTTTCCGTTGTGATTTACCGTTCTGGAGATACCGCCGAAGGCGGAGCTTTCCTCGAATACTACCACTTCGAAATCATCGTTGCCATGGCTGTCTGCGAGTCTGTTTGTCAGCAATTCATAGGCTGCAGTCAGTCCCGCAGGACCGGCGCCTATGATAAGAACCCTTTTCATATATCAAAATTCCTCTCATCAACTAATTATTTACATTTTAACATGTAATCGATAGAATGTCCATTCTCAATCGCGGGTACCAAACCGTCTGTATCGGGGGTTTGATTGCCCATAATAAAATGCTTGCGAAAAATTAAGCTGGACAAATGTCTCTGAAATGGTAATATTTTTATAAGAAAACTGTAAAACAAATCCGGTTTGGAGACATAATACCTTGTAGTTGATGCATCAAACTATTATAATAAAATGTAACAACGGAAAACGGATTTATTGCGGAAAATAAAACATATTTCACAAAGAAATGGGGAAGCTTGCGATTATGAACCCAAATAGTGCTGTGGTCAAAAAAGAATATGTTGCAAATATAACGCAGATTTGCGAATATATTGAGGGGGATACCCAAATTTATGAAATTATGAAGTCCTGTCCTTACGAGTTGCTTCGGGAAATGAAAATCCGCGAATATAAAGCCAATAAATTTGTCCGTAACCAGAATGAAATCTATCAGATTATGTATATAGTGCTCGAAGGCGAACTGGATATTTACGTGGAATCTGAGAATGGGAAAAAGTACTACCTGAACACTTACAGGAAGGGCTGCTATATCGGTGAGCTGGAAATGTTCGGCAACCATCCTTACGTCAGCAGGGTAGAGGCTAAGACCGATGTGAAGCTTTTGGAGATTGGAAAAGAAGCCTTTATTAAGTGGGTACGAATCGATAGGACCATGAACGAGTATTTTATCAGGACGCTCTGTGAAAGTACGTATTCTCTTTGCCGGAATATGGGGAACAATACCCTCTATTCCCTCACCCAGCGGATTTGCCAATACCTTGTGAGCAGCGCCTTGCAGGACTCGGACGGAGAAAGTATCGTAAGGATATCCTCGGAGGATCTGGCGGAGCGCATGGCAGTTACCCAGCGCAGCGTGAACCGTATCCTGCAAAAGCTGCGGGAAAGCGGATATATCGAAATCGACAAGAGGAAAATTACAGTAAACGACAGGGAAGCGTTGGTATCGCTCATAGAAAGAGAAAATTAGGTTATTTATGAAGCCGCAGGCTGAATAGTAACAAAATTAGAGGGAAGAAGGATATAAGAATATGGATAATGAGTACAAATCACTCATGGAAGAAAGACAAGCTCACATCCGCTTATCAATGCGGGACGGAGCCAAATGTGCGATTTTACCGGGAGATCCGGGAAGAATCGACCATATTAAGAAGTTTCTGACGGATGCGAAGGAGCTCCAATATAATAGAGAAATGCGAAGTGCCAGCGGCTATTACAAGGGTATTAAGGTGCTGGCCGTTTCAACCGGAATGGGTGGGGCTTCCACCGGAATCGCTGTAGAAGAGCTGCATAATATCGGAGTAGAATATATGATCCGTATCGGAAGTTGCGGTGCCCTTGACGCCTCCCTTCACCTCGGGGATCTGGTCCTCGTAAATGGGGCAGTGAGGGACGACGGAGCCTCCAAGGCTTATATTGAGCCGATATATCCGGCTATTCCTGATACTCGCCTTCTCATGGCTACTATCCGGGCTGCGGAGGAGAAAGGATTTCCCTTCCATATAGGGAAAGCGAGAAGCCATGACAGTTTTTATACCGATAAGGAGGATGCTATCGATGCCTACTGGTCGGCGAAGGGAATTTTGGGAGCAGATATGGAGACGGCCGCGCTGTTCACTATCGGAGCTCTGCGAGGGGTGAAATGTGCCTCTATTTTGAATACGGTGGTAGAGTATGAGGCCGATTTGAAGCAGAATATCAATGATTACGTGGACGGAGAATCTATCGTTAAACAAGGCGAAGAAAATGAAATCATTGCAGCATTGGAAGCCTTTGTCATACAAAACAATACGAACAACTAAACGGAGGGAAAAGGAAATGAGTAAAAATGGAAAGAGTTTATGGTCACTGAAATTTAACACGGCGACGCTTGTATTGATTCCGGCGGCTATCGGAATCAACTATCTGGGCAAGCTGTTTGCAGGCGCGCTGAAGCTGCCGTTGTGGCTGGATGCCATCGGAACCTGTCTGGCAGCAGTGCTTGCAGGACCGATTGCAGGTGCGATCTGCGGCGCTGCCAATAACATCATCTACGGTCTTACCATGGACCCGATTTCGACGGTGTATGCCTTGACGAACATCGCTATCGGACTTGTAGTTGGTGTATTGTCCTATAAGGGTTTTATGAAAAACATCAAGTTGTCGCTGCTTACCGCCATCATAGTCGGTTTTGTTGCTGTTGTGGTATCTACGCCTCTGAACATGATTTTCTGGGGAGGAACTACCGGAAACATATGGGGGGACGCTGTTTATGCATGGGCGCTTTCTCAGAATATGCCGGTATTTTTTGCTTCTTTTCTGGATGAGGTTATCGTAGACCTTCCGGACAAGATCGCGGTTATCCTGATTGTATTCGGAATCAGCAAGAGTCTGCCAAAGAGTCTGGTGGCGCTTTATCAGAGCGGAGATGCTATTGAAAGTCTGGATGATTAATGTAAGAAAGGCAAATTTATAAAATGAAAAGTATTAGTTTGTATGAAGAAAAAGGTTCACTGCTGAATAAGATGGCGCCGGAAAGTAAAATACTCTATATCGTTGTCGCTCTCTTGCTGCCTGTTATCATGGGCAGCAAGTGGATCAGCGTCGGATTCATTGTCATCAGCGCTTGTTTGCTGCTCATATCGAAAGTACTTAAAAAGACTGTGCCGATTTTGAGCATTTCGGGCTTTGTCCTGCTTACTGTTGTTATCATTCAGGGAATATTCCGTGCCGGAAATGTTACTCCGGTATTTAGCATCGGTCCCATCAGCTTTTACGAAGAGGGGCTGGGCTTTGCTCTGGGAATCGTGATTAATGTGCTCAATATCCTGCTGAGCTTCTGTGTGCTGATTCTTACTGCCAAGCCCTCTGATATTGTGGAAAATTTTGTGAGAAAGGGTTTTTCGCCCAGATTCGGGTACGTGTTTATATCTGTTTTCCAGATTATCCCGCAGATGACGGAAACCATGTCGACTATTACCGATGCTCAGAGAAGCAGAGGAATGGAGACGGAGGGAAATCTTCTGGTGCGTATCAAGGCGTTTCTTCCCTTGATTTCGCCGGTGGTCATGAGCTCGTTGATCAATACGAAGGAACGCGCTTTGGCGCTGGAGGTACGAGGATTTAATGCTAAAAATAAAAAGACATTCATAAATGATGAGAAAAAATGCGGTGCTGACAGATATATACAGATCGGGATGCTTATCCTGCTCGTTGCAGGCATTGTGTGGAGGGTTGCAGGATGGCAGTGAGTACCAATCATTCAAAGATAATCGTAGAAAACTTAAAATACAAATATCTTGCAACAGATTTTCTGGCTCTGGACGGGATTTCCTTTTCTGTGGAGCAAGGTGAATTCATCGGGATTATAGGAAAAAACGACGCAGGTAAGAGCACTCTCTGTCAAGCTATCGCGGGACTGGTGCCTAATTTTCATAAGGGAGCCTATGGCGGAAGGATTATGATCGACGAGCTGGAGGTAAAGAACGTGGATTTGGACGAGCTTTGCAAGAAGGTTGGCATCGTATTTCAGAATCCCTTTAACCAGGTGACCGGTTCCAAGCTTACGGTATATGAAGAAATTGCATTCGGGCTTGAGAACCTGGGAATCGAAAGGCAGGAAATGATACGTCGCATAGACGAGGCGATGGAGCTTTTGGATATCATGAAATATAAGGATAGGGAACCCTTTGATTTATCGGGCGGACAGATGCAGCGTATGGCTATTGCAGGGATTATTGCGATGCAGCCGGAGGTCATCGTGCTGGACGAGCCCACTTCACAGCTTGATCCGCAGGGCAGAGAGGAAGTGTATCAAGCGGTACAGAAGCTTAGCAAAAAGGGAATTACCATATTTATGGTGGAACATAATATGGAGAAAATTGCCTCCTACAGCGATAGGGTCCTGCTTTTGGACGGCGGTAAGCTCATCGATTTCGATACTCCTCAGAGAATCTTTTCCAGAGAGGATCTGGATACGTACGGGGTGGAACCTCCTGCATTTACGAAGATCTGCAGGGAGTTGAACCTGAGAAATGTTAAGACGGGCTGCTATCCGGTAACTCTGGAGGAAGCTTATGATTTACTTAGCAGGGAAGGGAGGGAAATGTAGATGGAAACGAGTATAGAACACTCAGGCAAGAATGTTAATGAGTATAAGACACTCATGGAAATCAAAGATTTACATTTCTCTTACACCGAAGGAGAGGAAATCTTAAAAGGGCTTAATTTCGCTCTTGACGAGAGGACGACTGCTATTATCGGGCAAAATGGTGCGGGAAAGACTACTTTTGTAAAATTGCTGAAAGGTTTGCTTCGGCCTACGTCGGGAGCGGTAGTGTTTGATGGAAAGGATATACGCGATATGACAGTGGCACAGCTGGCCAGGCATATCGGTATGGTTTTCCAGAATCCCAACGATCAGATTTTTAAGAACCGCGTTCTTGACGAGGTCATGTTCGGACCTTTGAAAATAGGGATGGGAGAGGCTGCAGCCAGGGAAAAATCGTTAGAGGCGCTGAATCTGGTAGGGCTGTCCGGCCATGAAGATGAAAATCCTTACGACCTTGGCTTATCCAGCCGGAAGCTTGTGGCAATCGCTTCCATCGTGGCGATGGACCCTAAGGTAATCATATTCGACGAGCCTACGATTGCTCAGGATTATTATGGAAAAGAACGGATCAAATCGGTAATCCGCAAGCTGAGAAGTGAGGGTGTCACGGTCATTACTATCATTCACGATATGGATTTTGTGGCGGATGTTTTTGAGCGAGTCATCGTGTTTGCAAAGGGTGGAGTGCTTCTCGACGGTAGTGCGAAAGAGGTTTTCGCGGATGAGACCATTTTGAAGGAGGCCTATCTGGAGCAGCCAAACGTGACCAGACTTTGCCAGAGCCTTGGCTATGAGGAGGTCTTTCTGAATACCGATGAATTTGTGGCTTATCAGCGTGAGAAACAAGGGTGAGTAAATCATATATCCCGCAGCAGACTGCGGGGTATATGACCCTCACGGTATTCGCCAAATGCAAGCAAGCTTGCGCTTTGCTCATTGCTCGCGGGAATAAAAATATAAATTTATAGTTTGACAAAAAGAGAACGAAAGAAAAAACGTTCTCTTTTTGTCATATAGGATTAGAAAAAGAGAAAAGCGATGTATGAATAGATGTATAGACAGATAATGCGAATTGGGTTAAACTTACAAATAACAACCTTCAATTATGATACCATCGTTTGACAAGGTCACACACGGCGTGTAAGACCTTGTCAAACGATGGTAGGAAGAATAGTGAAACGGAGCAGACAGTAATGATTGTAGTTAAAATTTTAGGCATTATATTATGGATGTTTGTGCTTCCCTTTTGTATCGGACTGATTCCCTTGCGATGGATACCGAAGGAAAAGACAAATATAGGAGTAGTGTTCATCGCCGGTTATATCATCATGCTTCCAATGTGCTGGCTGGTGACGGTGCCTGCGATACTTTTTGTAAAATATGACAGCTTTCTTGTTATGGTACGCTTTTTTACCATTGGCATGGCGATTGCGGCAGCAGCAGGTGTAGCCCTAAGTGCATGGGCGATTAAGAAGAAACGGTGGGTGTCTTTAAAACCTGCATTTCGGTGGACTGACGTTTCAATAGAAGAGAAAATAGAATGGGTTTTGTTTTTGGCGCTCATCGCCTTCCAGCTCTATAAAGCGTTCACTCTCACCTCTTTTGACGGAGACGATGCGGAATATGTGGCGCAGTCACTTGTGACCCAGCAGAGCAATACGATGTATCTGATCATGCCGTATACGGGCGGGACAACCTCCCTGGACATAAGGCATTCTCTGGCGGTGCTTCCTATATGGATCGCATATGTGGGAAGAATGACGGGAATCCATACGACGATATTGGCGCATAGCGTCATTCCTTTTGTGTTCATTCCGCTGACCTACGTGGTTTACTTTGAGATCGGCAAACAGCTTTTGCGTAAGAGAAAAGAATTCCTGCCGGCATTTATGGTGTTTATGGCTTTATTGCAAATATTCGGAAATGTGTCTATTTATACCAACGAGACCTTTTTTCTGACAAGGACATGGCAGGGAAAATCTCTGGCGGCAAATTTCGTTCTTCCTCTCATCGTATGTCTGCTGCTGTGGATATTCGATAAGGAGAATGAGCATAAGACATCCGGGGAGGAACGCTTAGGAGAAAAGGAAAGCACTTTTGGCCTATGGCTCCTCTTATGGCTTACAAATATGACTGCGGGGGTATGTACCTCCATGGTGGTATTCCTCGGAGCGGTGATGGTAGCGGTTATTGCGTTCTGGATGATGATAACGGAGCGGAAATTCAGCGTGCTCGTTAAGGCGGGGATCGTATGCATACCCAATGTTGCCTATATGATACTGTATTTGCTTTTGCACGTTTAAGAATATAATAGGAGAATTTTTGGCATGTATGGAATTTTTATGGAGAGTGTGGTAATTTTTAAAAATTATGCGGGAAGCCGTCTGACGATTGTTTTGTTTTTGCTGTCGTTAGTTTTTCTGCTTTTTGCGGAAAAGAATAAAAGGCGGAGGGCTATCTTCGTGTATACGCCGCTTACATTGCTGTTTCTATTTTTCTTCCCTATTTTCCGAAAGGTGTTCGTTCGGCTGATGAGCGGAGAGGGGGATACTTATTACAGGGTACTATGGCTCATTCCTATGGGCGTTATTATCGCGTATGCGGGAGTGAAGCTGGCCGCTCTGTTATATGATAAATTGAAAGGAAAAATATCTTCTGGTCAGTGTAACTGGATGAAGCGGGCAGTGTTTGCCTCTCTGGCAATAGCAATCGCCCTTTGCGGAAAATATGTGTACGCCAGTCAGTATATGTCTAAGGCGGAGAATCTTTATCATCTTCCTCAGACGGTGATCGATATTTGCGATCTGATAGCTCCCGAGGAAGGCGAGGAGAGGATCTGGTCGGTTTTTCCGACGGATTTGGTCTATTTCGTGAGACAATACGATACGAATATACAGATGCTTTACGGGCGGGAAATGGTAGAACCGAAATGGCAGTATGCGGAGCCGGTGCATACGATTATGAACAATCCGACGATTATCGACATCGAGGAGCTGTTAAAGCTGACGAGGGAAAGATATTGCACGTACATCGTTCTTCCCAACAACAAGGACGTGACGGAGGCCCCTGAGAATTTCGGACTGGAGCTTCTGGATACGATAGACGGCTATCCGGTTTATTTCGATCCGGTAGCGGCGGCAAGCGTGAATAATTAGGCGGGTGTGGAAATGTTATTTAACTCATATGAATTTGTATTTGCTTTTCTACCGGTGTGCCTTCTTGTTTATTATCTGTTGGCGAAAAGGAGCGGAAACAGAGGCACGAAATTATGGCTGATAGCAATATCCCTATGGTTTTACGGAAGCTTTCAGGCAGGATATCTGCTGATTCTCATAGCCAGTATGCTCTTTAATTACGGGGTAGTTCTTGGAATGAGCCGGGTGAAAGAAAGTATTTTCTGTTGTAAAAAAGGGATACTGGCAGCAGGGATCCTTGGTAATCTGGGACTTCTATCTTACTTTAAATATGTTAATTTTTTTATCGAAAATATAAATGCATTCGGGGGTGATCTCCCTCTTTTACAAGCAGCACTTCCTATTGGAATCAGCTTTTTCACCTTTTCACAGATTTCCTTTTTGGTGGATAACTACAGGGGAGAAATAAAGTCCTGTGGATTTATGGATTATGTGCTCTATATTTCTTATTTTCCTAAGCTGGTGGAGGGGCCTATCGCTTCCCATGCCCAGATGCTTCCGGAATTCGAAAAAATCGGGAAAACCGGCTTCGATGCGGAACGTTTCATGCGAGGGCTTTGTCTGTTTATTTTCGGTATGTTAAAAAAGGTAATACTGGCGGATACTTTCGGAGGCGCTGTGGACTACGGCTATTCCAACCTGGGAAGCATGCATGGTACCGATGCCGTGCTTTTGGTGATTTTTTATGCGCTTCAGCTCTATTTCGATTTCAGCGGATATATAGATATGGCGATGGGAATCAGCCGGATGTTCCATATCGATCTCCCGATAAATTTCAATTCACCATATAAGGCGCAAAATATTGTGGATTTTTGGAAGCGGTGGCATATTACTTTGAGTCGCTTTTTCACGAAATATGTTTATATTCCCCTGGGCGGAAACAGAAAGGGCTTATGGCGGATGTACCGCAATCTTTTGATCGTATTTCTGCTTAGCGGCCTGTGGCACGGGTCGGGAATGAGTATGAAAAATTCATGGAATTTCATTTTGTGGGGGATGCTCCACGGGGTGCTGTACGTATTTACCCGAATGTGGCAGAGAAGATTATCAAAGCCGAAAGAGGGAAGTGCTGTACAAGGCTTGAAGGCATCGATTTTTCACGGGATGAAGGTGCTGCTTACCTTTGGCTATGTCAGTATAGCGTGGGTATATTTCAGGGCGGAAAGCGTAGCACAGGGAAATGAGCTTCTGCGTTTGGTAATAAAGGGCGGTTTTGTCCGCGTTAATAAAAATCTTGCCGAATATTTTAACCTGGATGAGTTCTGGTATATCCTAAAGGTGCTGCACCTGGATGGCTGGGTATACGGCCATTATATTATGATGTTCGCCATTACGGCTTTTTCCCTTCTGCTTGTGTTTTTTGGTCAAAATGCGATGGAGATTTCTGGAAAAATAAAGCCTAAAGCTTGGTCGGCAGTGATAATGGCAGGACTGTTCTTATGGTGTATCCTGGCCTTTTCCAATGTCAGCAGTTTTCTTTATTTTAATTTTTAACAAGAACGATCTTACGCAGCGGTATGTGTCCCTGGAAGCTTGAGGAATAGAAGAGAATGAAACAATATAAAAAGTGGCTATTAACATTTATTGTAATACTTGCGGCAGCAGCAGCGGCAGTAATACTCCTTGTGGTATATGTGGATCCGTTTTTTCAATATCATGAACCTCTGGAGGATTTTCCTTACGTTGTGGACAATCAGATCAATCAGAATCCGGGAATGGCAAAGCACATGGATTACGACAGCGTGATTCTCGGCTCTTCCATGACGGTAAACTTTAATACAAACTGGTTTCAGGAGCTGATGGGGCTTAAGACCTTGAAGCTCAGTTACAGCGGCGCGTTTCCCAGAGATGAGGCGAACATCATGGACATCGTGTTTGAAAGCGGACATGAAGTGAAGGCAGCCTTTTTGGGAATCGATGTGATTACCTATACCGGAGGGGTGGAGGAGACTAAATATCCGATTCCAAAATATTTGTACGATGATAATGTATGGAACGATATTTCCTATGTGCTGAATAAGGACGTGCTTCTGGAATATATTCTAAGACCCCTTGCAGATCCGGACAAGACGGATTTGGCTACCGTTTATGCAAGCTGGTGGACGGAGGAATATTATAATAAGCAATGGGTAATGCATAACTATGAGCAGCCGGAGCCGGTGACGGAGGAGGCAGATCCTGAAAATTACGTGCACAATGTAGAGGTGAATTTGGATACGAATATTTGCCCCTATATCGAGGCGAATCCGGATACGGAATTTTATATTTTTTATCCTCCTTACAGCATCTTGTTCTGGAACGATGTCTTGAGGGAAAATCATATGGAAGCTACCATGAGGGAATATGAGTACATGACGGAGCGCCTGCTCGAATATGATAATGTCAGAGTATTTTTCTTTCCCAGTCAGGAATGGATTGTAAGTGATTTGGACAATTATGCGGATTACAGCCATTATCATCCGGACATTAACCGTTATATGACCGAATGCTTTGCTTCGGGTGAGTGCGAGGTGACAAAAGAGAATCTCAACGAGGAGCTTACAAAGATGAGGGATATTGTAAAGACCTATGATTTTGAAGAATTGTTTTCAGTAGAATATTGATTTTATCTTATAGGATTAGAAAGTCGATGCGCAGCTTCGCGCGCGGAACAAAAGCTGTGCTGCCGAAGTATTTTAGTGCGAGAGTGCGCAAAGCACACTTTTGTTCAAACGGGAACGACAAAATTGAACTGTCGTTCCCGTTTTGTTGATTCCCATATTTTACTTAGAAGAAGTGTGACCGGTATTGATAACCTCTGCCAGCCTATCGGCGAGAGCATTTCTTCCGGCGTCGTTCAAATGGATATAGTCGGTCATATAATCCCTGTAATTATCTTCGTTTATCGTGCCGTAATAGTTGTCGATGATGGATACGCCGCAGGAAATTGCCACATCCACTTCCTTAACCAAATAATGGGGAAGGGCGCCGTTTCCAAGGTCCACAGTGCCTCCGTTCTGGTAATTGCCGTTCTCATCGATGCACTGCGCAAAAGTATGAGACATGACGAAGATGCGGATATAGGGGTATGCTTCCTGAATTGTCTCGATAGCACTTCTAAGGCCTCCGGTATAAGTACTGATCTCATAAGGGTCGTTAGGGTTATCGGAAGGAACTTTTTCCAAATAGTCGATAGCGTCATACATGATGACAATAGTGTCAATCTTATCGTAATCTATAGATTCCAGGGTGGCTGCAGCCTGTGCATATCTTTCATCCTGTTCCCCTGCCGACACGGACTTGAGAGCGGTGAAATCCTTGCCTGCAATGCTTTTGGCAACGTATGGAAGATTAAAGTTATCCCTTGGATACCCTTCGTTATAAGCAGAGTATTTCGCGCCGATACCCGAATCGGGAAATCCGCCGTTATATACGGTAGCTCCTGTTTTTTGTGCTAAAAGAGAAGTAAAGCTGTTTTCCCCCGTTCCGTCGGTAAGAGGATTGCCGCCCAGACAGAGAATAGTGTTCACGCCATCGTCCGTTCTTCCCTCCAGATAGGTATCGCTTAAGGGAATGATGGTATCCAGTGCTTCGATGTCATAGCCTTCTGCCAGATTGTTCGGGTCGTAATCGGACTGGGTACCGATGTTCCAGATGACGAGTTTTATGATGGCAACCGCCGCAATGATGAGAATTGCACCGAGAAGTATATAGTGCCAGTTAAAAGATAATTTCTTATTTTCATTTTCCATAACGATTCCTCCTATGAATGTATATTGTACTATTATTTATTTCAAAAATCCATACGAAATATGAGCCGGATAAAATTTTAAGATTTATTTTATCCGGCTCATATTCCTTCTCTTTCTTCTTCGTAATCCCTGATTTTGTCAGCAGCGCTGACTGTTAAGCTCTTTATACCACTTGCTGTACTTATACATGCGATAGGTGGTGCTGAGCTCCTTTAGCTGTTCCTTATCGGCACATTGCTCTTTGAAAGCGTTTCTTTGTGCCATGTCCATACTGACGTAATCCATGTATGGAATACGGAGCTCAATAATGGCTCCTCCGCATTTCGGACATGTCATCTTGTGACCATTTAACATGTGAACCCGATGACAAGGTTTGCAATAGTGCATGTACATCATGAAAAAAATCCCCTTTTCCAATAACATAATATAACTAAGCCTGTTTTTAATTGTGTCAGTTATGACGAAAAAAGTCAATAACTTAATTAAGTAATTCATCGACAAAATTAGAAAAAATACTAATTTAATCATACAATTGGCCAAAATTATGTAAATCATGAAAATAGTATGACAAAAATTCATCATAGATTTAGGATATGCGTTATATGGGAAGAAAAAGTCAGACAAAAGAGTGATATGATGAAAAACATTGAAAAATGGCATTTTTTATGTTAATATATATCCAAATGATTATTTGGGAAGGGTTTACATAAACAATGAAAAAAGAACATAGCAAATCCGATACTGCTATTAGGGATAAAGGAATTAATAATTTTGATATCGTAAAAGAGCTGGATTTCATGGAAATGGATGAAAATAGCTTCTATGACGAGGAGGATGAGTATTTCGAAGAGGAATATACGGCGGTTCCTGTGAAAAAGGAGCCTGTTTCTAAAAAGGAGAAAAGTGTCTCTAAAAATGAGAGGATTGCCTCTAAAAATAAGAAAATCTCTTCTGAAAATAAGAGAAGTACTTCTTCTGCGAAAGGACATGCATCTAAGAAGAGACAAAGCGCTCCGTTAAAGAAGAAAAATACATCTGTCAAGAAAGAAAATACATTGGAGAAGCGAGAAAGTACTTCAATTAAGAAGAAAAGTGCTTCATCCAAAAAGACAAAAGTATCAGCAGCAAATAGAGCTAAGAGCTCCCGGAGTAGAAGGAATAACGGTAAAGAAAGCCGCTTATGGTATAAAATAAAACATATGGATATCATCGATAGAGTCGTTGCGACTACCGGTGTTTTGATTATGGTTTTTGCCATTGTTACGTGTACGATGTATGCGGACGCGAAAGTGGCCGATATGCAGGTGGCTTCTTTTCAGGAGATAGGTGCCGGAATGGAAGGAATAGAGGTCATCGGCGAAAGCGGACTTCTGGCAGTGGCTGATGCCCAGGCGGCTAAGGTGGCTATTCAGGAAGAAATGACCGAGGCGGCGGAGTATGATGAGAAGGAACTGGAGACTACGGAGTCGATCAAAGTTGAGATGCATCTTAGTTCCATGCAAAAAGACTTAAAAATAAAATTCGTGAACAGCACGACCGGCAAGCTGGTCGCCAGCATACCTTTTGAAGTAAATATTACGGATGCGGGCGGGAAAACGTATACGCTGAAGGATGAAGACAAGGACGGAATTATTTATAAGACCGATATGGCGGCAGGTAAATGCAGCGTTGCCATGGCAAGTATTTCCGATGCGGAGGACTATACTTTTTCCACGGAAAGTGTTTCGGTGACCATAAAGGATAAAATTGAATACAAGAAAGTGGATGTTTCCGATGAGGTAAAGAAGGAATCGGACGTTAACGTTGCGGTGGAAGATACGAAGAAGCAGGATACGACAGTGGAATCTGTGCTTACGGATACGGTAGCGTGGGTGGATTCAACGAAGACGGCGTTAAATGGATCCGGAAGCGAAGCCGGTTATGAGGAAGTGTCGAAGGATAAGATCACGGATCCTAACACTCTCGTAAAAGCGAGTGAATTCATGCGTTTTGCGGCAACGGCCACGGACCAGACGGCTGCAGGTTCCATAACGACGCCTACGGATACGCCCACGACGCCTACTGACACAACAACTTCAACAATCACTGAGATAAAGGTTAGCCTGGACAAAACCAGTCTTCCCTTGAAGACCGGTGAGACTGCTGTTTTGACGGCAACTACCGACCCCGCGGGAAATGCGGTGGAATGGAACAGCGGCAATGCGGGAATCGTATCGGTGACAGGAGGAACTGTGGTTGCGGTGAGCGCCGGAACGGCGGATATTACAGCCAAGACATCTACCGGACATATAGCGACCTGTACGGTAACCGTTACGGAGCCGGAGAAGGTGAAGCCTACGATCGCAATCAGTGCGGCAACCGGCAAGGTGCTTACGGAAAAAACGTTTAAACTTACTGCGGAAGTAAAAAATGCGTCGGATGCTTCCGTAACATGGTCTTCCAATAACGACGCGGCAGCGACGGTAGCAAGCGACGGTACGGTAACAGGTGTGAGCGCCGGAACGGCCACGATTAAGGCGATGAGCAATGCGGATAATACTGTTGCGGCAACCTGTGAAATTACCGTTAAGACCAATCCGGAAAAAGACAGCTCCACCAAGTTGAAGGACAACGACGGCAATCAGCTCTATGTTAAGGAAACGGACAGCAAATTAAGAGAAGCCGTTTATTCCGATTATTTCAAGGCGGATAAATTTTATAAGGTATCCGCGACGAGTGCTGAGTACAAATATACCGGCTGGCAGACCATCGACGGCAAGACCTATTATTTCAATGCGGACGGCAATAAGGTAACCGGTGAGCAGATTATCCAAGGGGCGAAATATAATTTCGGCAGCGATGGAGCATTATCTTCCTCTTCGGGAAATATGGGAATCGACGTATCCAAATGGAATGGAAATATCGACTGGAATGCCGTGAAGAATTCCGGTGTATCCTATGTCATCATCCGCTGCGGTTATCGCGGTTCCAGCACGGGTGCCTTGATTGAGGATCCGAAGTTTAAATCCAATATTCAGGGAGCTTCGGCAGCAGGCCTTAAGGTGGGAGTGTATTTCTTTACCCAGGCGGTAAACGAGGTGGAAGCAGTAGAGGAAGCCTCCATGGTAGCGAGTTTGATCAGCGGTTACAAAATATCCTATCCGGTGTTTTTGGATGTGGAGCCCAGCGGCGGACGGGCGGACAGCATTGGCAAGGATGCGAGGACCGCGGTTTGCAAGGCATTCTGCCAGACCATCCAGAACTCAGGGTATACGGCGGGAATCTATGCGAACAAGACATGGCTGACCTCCTATATTGATACGGCAAGCCTTACCAACTATAAGATATGGCTGGCTCAATATGCGGCAGCCCCCAGCTATTCGGCGACGAAGTATGATTTGTGGCAGTATTCCTCCAAGGGCTCGGTATCGGGCATAAGCGGTTCCGTGGATTTGAATATCAGCTATCTAGGGTATTAATTAATTATTCTTTATAAATTGCGGTGAATATTGCAAAGAGAAAAATAATGAGCTATAGTGAGAATAAAAAACGGAAAGGCATGTTGAACATTATGAAAACTTATCTGGTAACGGGCGGGGCAGGCTTTATCGGCTCTAATTACATTCATTACATGTTTAAAAAATATGGAAACGATATTAAGATTATTAATGTGGACGCACTCACCTATGCGGGAAATCCTGAGAATCTGAAGGAAGTGGAAAACAAAGATAATTACGAATTTATTAAGGCGGATATCTGCGATAAAGAAGCGATTTCCAGAATATTTGAAAATAACGACATCGACAGAGTCGTACACTTCGCGGCAGAAAGCCATGTGGACAGAAGTATCCGCAATCCGGAGGTGTTCGTGCAGACTAACGTTCTCGGAACAGCAGTGATGCTTAACTGCGCAAAGAGTGCCTGGGAGCTTGAAGATGGCAGCTTTAAGCCGGACAAGAAGTTTCTCCATGTATCTACGGATGAGGTATACGGCTCTTTGGAGGAGGACGGCGAATATTTCTATGAGACTACGCCATATGCGCCGCACAGTCCTTATTCCGCAAGCAAGGCCGGTTCGGATATGCTGGTAAAGGCATATATGGACACTTACCATTTTCCTGCGAATATAACCAATTGCTCTAATAACTACGGCCCTTACCAATTTCCGGAGAAATTGATTCCCCTCATTATCAACAATGCACTTCAGGGAAAGAACCTTCCGGTATACGGAGACGGCAAAAATGTCAGGGACTGGCTGTATGTGGAAGATCATGCCAAGGCGATTGATATGGTTCAGGAGAAGGGAAAGCTTTTCGAGACCTACAATGTGGGCGGACATAATGAGAAGCAAAACATCGAAATCATCAATATTATCATAGAAACGCTGCAGGAAATGCTTCCTGAGAACGATCCGCGCAAGAAGCTGGTAAGCAAGGACCTGATTACTTACGTGGAGGACAGAAAGGGCCATGACAGAAGGTATGCCATAGCACCGGATAAAATCAAAGCGGAAATAGGTTGGGAACCGGAAACCATGTTCAAGGAGGGCATCAGACTGACGATTCAGTGGTTCTTCGAGAATGAGGGCTGGATGAAGAATGTTACCAGCGGAGAATATCAGAAGTATTATACAGATATGTATAGCGGAAAGTAAAGAACTATATTTTTGATGGGAACGGTCTTAAATCGTTCCCATTTTACGTTTTCAATCCGGATATTTTGTGATATACTAAATGATAATGTAAACGACCTTGAAAGGAGAACGTTTTTAAGATGAAAGGAATTATTCTTGCAGGTGGAAGCGGAACACGCCTCTATCCGTTGACGAAAGCGATTTCGAAACAAATAATGCCGGTTTACGACAAGCCGATGATATATTATCCGTTATCAACCCTTATGCTGGCAGGTATCAGGGAGATACTGATTATATCCACGCCCAGGGATGTGCCCGTATTCGAGGAGTTGTTCGGCACGGGAGAGCAGCTTGGCATCGAGATCCAATATGCGGTCCAGGAATATCCCAGAGGACTTGCGGATGCTTTTATCATCGGAGCGGATTTCATAGGAAACGACAGCGTGGCGTTGGTACTGGGCGATAATATTTTTTACGGACAAAGCTTCTCCAGGGTGCTTCGCGAGGTTGCGGAGAGAGAAAAGGGAGCGACCATTTTCGGATATTATGTCCGCGACCCCAGGGAATACGGAGTGGTAGAGTTCGATGAAAACGGGAAAGCTCTTTCTATAGAAGAAAAGCCGGAAAACCCGAAAAGTAACTATGCGGTGCCGGGTCTGTATTTTTATGACAATGACGTGGTGGAAATTGCCAAGAACGTAAAGCCTTCCGCACGCGGTGAAATAGAGATTACGAGCGTAAATAACGAGTACTTGCGCCGTGGAACGCTGATGGTGGAGACGCTGGGGAGAGGCTTTGCATGGTTGGATACGGGGAATCATGATTCTCTTCTGGATGCGGCGGATTTTGTATCTGCATTCCAGAAAAGACAGGGGCTGTACATTTCCTGCATTGAGGAGATAGCCTATAAGAGAGGATTTATTACGAAGGAACAGCTCCTTAAGCTGGCGGAACCATTGATGAAGACGGATTATGGAAAATACATGATAGAGGTTGCTAATGGGCTCTAAGCTGAAGAATGTGACTGTTTTTCTGGTCATTATAATGTTTGCGGCGGTAATAGGAAGCGTATTATATGCAAACAGGGATATTTTTAACAAGAACGAAGAACAAGAGGTGTCTGCCGAAGTCCGGGAGAGCGGGGAAACGCAGACAGATGTTCAGGCGGACCGGATAGGCTCGGATGAGCGTGCGTTTTTAACGGATGAAACCTTTTTTGACCCGGACAGAAAGCCTTATTCTTCCATAGAGAAAATGAGCGAAAAAAATCTGTCCCTGCTCATGACTTCGATAGAAAAGGACCTGCGCATTCAGATTGTGGATAACGCGGGTAAGCTCGTGAAGGGGGAGACCTTTTGCGTGGCCCTGAATGGAGATAAGGAATATTTGGACGAGGATCAGGATGGCGTCATTTACATCGACCATCTTCGTGCCGGATCCTATGAAGTGACCTTGAAGGAGACGGCGGGCTATCGGGTACCGGATACATCAGCCAGAATCGAAGTGAAGCAGAGCGTGGAATATGTGGCGATCGACGATATCAGCCTGCTCATATTTACGGAGGATGACGTAGATCCTGCGTTGGAGGATCTGGAAGTAAACGGCGCTGAAGATGATGCGGACAATACTGAGATAACCAAGATGCAGGCAAGCAACCCCAATGCGAAAATCGGTATCGATGTTTCAAAGTGGAACAAGGAAATCGATTGGGATAAGGTAAAAAGCGAAGGCGTGGAATTCGCAGTTATCCGTGTGGGTTACCGTGGAGCTACTACGGGCGCGCTGATTGAAGATCCTTATTTCCGGACCAACATAAAAGGTGCTTTGAACGCAGGTATTCCTGTGGGGGTATATTTCTTCACGCAGGCGGTGAATACTGTGGAAGCGGTGGAAGAAGCCAGCATGGTTATAAATATGTGTAAGGATTACGAGATCAGTTATCCGGTTTTCATCGATACAGAGGGTGCGGGCGGCAATGGACGGGCGGACGGTCTGGAACTGGAGGCGCGCACACAGATATGCAAAGCCTTCTGTACTACGATGGAAAGCGCCGGATATAGAGCGGGCGTATACGGAGCGAGAAACTGGTTTAACGAGATGTTAGACATGAGCTTGTTAAAAGACTATGTCGTATGGCTTGCGGAATACAGAGATGTACCGGTATATCAGGGTTACTACCACATGTGGCAATATACTTCCGGCGGAAGCGTGGACGGAATCGAAGGAAAAGTAGACTTCAATTTAAGTTATTTGAAAATAGAATCACCTAAGGCAGGGGAAGCGGGGAATGCTGAGGGAAACACAACACCGCCGAAGATGGGGGAGTCCCTTGACGGAGAGGTCGTGGAGCCGGAAGCAATCGGTGGAACGGAGAATGCTGACTGGTAGTGTGAAAAAAGAGAAAAGGAGCAAGTCGTTTAAGATGGGAAAGATAACGGTAGAGACATGTGAGATAGAAGGGCTTAAAGTAATTACGCCTGCAGTCTTTGGAGATTCCAGGGGATATTTCATGGAGACATATCATTATGAGGAGTTCAAGGAGGTCGGAATCGATCAGATTTTCGTTCAGGACAACCAGTCGGCTTCGAAAAAGGGCGTGCTTCGGGGACTTCATTTCCAGAAGGAATTTCCTCAGGACAAGCTGGTAAGGGTAGTAAGCGGAGAGGTATTCGACGTGGCGGTAGACTTGAGAGAAGGAAGCCCGACCTTTGGCAAATGGTTCGGCGTGGTACTGTCTGCGGAGAATAAAAAGCAGTTTTTTGTCCCGAAAAATTTTGCACATGGATTTCTTGTACTGTCCGATGTCGCGGAGTTTGCATATAAATGTACGGATTTTTATCATCCGAACGATGAGGGAGGCTTGCTTTATAACGACCCCGATATCGGGGTAAAATGGCCGATTCCGGAAGGAATGGAACTTATCATGTCCGAGAAGGACACGAAATGGGGCGGCATCAAGGAATATGCCCGGGAGAAATAGGACGTCGTATGGTTAAGGATTCACTCAATTTAAAAATAAAAAGTATTCCTAAGAGGGCGGCGATAGCAATATTTTATCTTATTGCCCTCATTCTGGCAGGAATCGTAGTGATGCATCACAATCCGCTGGCAGACCAGACCACTGAGCTTATGAAAAAGGTGATGGCATGCGTGCTCATCGCTTTTACCTGCGTGATATTCGGTATATTTTATGACAGGCTTACGGTGCTGCCCAAGGAGCTGCTCCAGAACCGGAGGCTGATATGGAAACTGGCGAAGAACGATTTTAAAAAGAGATATGCCGGTTCTTATCTCGGTATGGTATGGGCATTCGTACAGCCGGTGGTAACTGTGGTCATGTACTGGATTGTGTTCGACAGGGTATTCGACACGAGAAGCCAGCTTGTTGCTGGCGGAATAGAGGTTCCTTACGTCCTATACCTGACGGCGGGGCTTGTTCCGTGGTTTTATTTTTCGGAGGCGCTGAGCAATGGGACGACGGCGCTCATGGAATATAATTATCTCGTGAAAAAGGTAGTCTTCAAAATCAGCATTTTGCCTATTATCAAGGTAATTGCGGCTACCTTCATACATGTATTTTTCGTGGTAGTTTTATTGCTTATTGCCATAGCATACGGCTATTATCCCAGCATATACACGCTGCAGGTTTTTTATTACAGCTTTTGTGAATTCGTGCTGGTGCTCGCCATCAGCTATTCGACTTGCGCAATTGTTGTATTTTTCAGGGATTTACAGCAGATCATAGGTATTGTACTTCAGATCGGTATGTGGGCGACACCTATTTTATGGGACATATCCATGCTGAGCGATACGATGAAGCCTTTATTCAAGCTGAATCCTATGGTTTATATCGTGAATGGCTATCGCAGCGCCGTGTATGAGCAGGAATGGTTTTTTGAGCATTTTTATTCCTCTACTTATTTTTGGATTTTTACGGTTACGCTGTTTTGCATCGGCTCTTTGATTTTCAAAAGGCTGAAGGTACATTTTGCGGATGTCATGTAGAAAGAAAATATTAGCAGTGCAACGGAGAAATGGCTGAATGGAAGAAAAGAAAATAGCGATACAGACCAAGGAATTGGAAAAAGTATATAGATTGTATGATAAGCCTTCGGATCGGATGAAAGAAGCCTTTGGACTATCGGGAAAGAAACGCTACAAGGAGCATCATGCGCTGGATAAGGTGGACATGACTGTATATCAGGGCGAGACGGTTGGGATCATCGGAACCAATGGATCAGGAAAATCCACGATTTTAAAAATCATTACGGGGGTGCTTAATCCTTCTGGGGGTGAGGTGGCCGTGAACGGGCGCATTTCTGCACTTCTCGAGCTGGGCGCAGGCTTTAATATGGAATACAACGGTATAGAAAACATTTACTTAAACGGTACGATGATCGGCTTTTCGGAAAAAGAAATCGGAGAGAAGATGGATGCCATACTGGATTTCGCGGATATCGGCGACTATGTGTATCAGCCGGTCAAGACGTATTCTAGTGGAATGTTCGTGCGGCTGGCATTTGCGGTGGCAATTAATATTGAACCGGAAATATTGATTGTGGACGAAGCGCTGTCGGTGGGTGACGTATTTTTCCAGGCAAAGTGCTATCATAAATTTGAAGAATTCAAGAAAATCGGAAAGACAATTTTATTCGTCAGCCATGATTTAAGCAGTATCAGCAAATATTGTGACAGAGTAATACTGCTTAATAAGGGAAAAAAGCTTGGCGAAGGTTCTCCAAAGGAAATGATAGACGTCTATAAGAGAGTGCTCGTTGGGCAGTATGCGATTGAAGATGAAGATAAAGAGAATCTTTTAAACGACAGTGATTTAAGAGAGGCAGCGGCCGTGAAAGCGGGAGTCAATCCTGATTTGCTGGAATATGGAACGAAGGCGGCTTGTATAACGGAATATTATATTACGGACAGCGAAGGGATAAGGACTACGGCTGTCATAAAAGGGCATGAATTCACGATCCATATGAAGGTAGAGTTTTCTAAGGACGTTCCGGCACCTATATTTGCGTTTACGGTTAAGAATATAAGAGGTACCGAGATTACAGGGACGAATACGATGTTCGAAAAAACATTTTTAGAGCCGGTAAGTGGCGGAAGCGTGAAGATGATTACCTTCAGGCAGAAGATGAGCCTTCAGGGGGGAGAATATCTGCTGTCTTTAGGCGTGACCGGATATGAGAATGACGACTTTGCCGTATATCACAGGCTGTACGATGTAATTAACGTTACGGTAATATCGGATAAGGATACGGTAGGTTATTACGATATGGACACGGAGGCTGCGGTAAGCGACTGTATATAGCAACAGACCAGGGCAAAAGGAGAACTGATATGAATGTTTCTTCAAACATAGAGCAGATTGGGAAAATAGTTCTTGATTATAAATATTATCCGGGTGAGGATCTTTATTGTGACGGAGAGGTAGAGGATGAGCTTCTGGACATCGTTAAAAACTATTCTCCTATAGAATATAGGCGTATTATCGAAGAGCGCGCCAAATGGCCGGTCCTCTATCATTTGTCCCCTCTCAGGGAAAATATTGTGGACTGGGTTCCTATGGATAAAGATGCGAAAGTGCTGGAGGTTGGAGCCGGCTGCGGTGCGATTACGGGCAATCTTGCCAAAAAGGCGGGAAGCGTTACCTGCATCGACTTATCCAGAAAGAGAAGTACGATCAATGCCTATAGACATAAGGACTGTGATAACGTTACCATACATGTGGGGAATTTTATGGACATAGAACCGGAGCTGCCGAATGATTTCGATTTTATCTATTTCATCGGCGTATTCGAGTACGGTCAGAGCTATACCGGAACAGCCCGTCCTTATGAGGATTTGCTCAAGATGATGCTGCGCCATTTAAAAAAGGACGGGAGAATCATTATTGCTATCGAAAACAGACTGGGACTTAAGTATTTCGCCGGATGCAGGGAAGATCATCTGGGGACTTATTTTTCGGGTATTGAGGATTATGCGCAGGGCGGCGGTGTGCGTACTTTTACGAGAGAGGGACTGGAAAATATTTTCCGTGCCTGCGAAGTAAAGGACTATTCCTTCTATTATCCTTACCCTGACTATAAATTTATGACTGCCTTGTATTCTGACGGAAGGCTTCCGATGCCCGGAGAGCTGTCGGAGAACAACAGGAATTTTGATAGAGACAGAATGTCGCTCTTCGATGAGAAGCAAGCGTTCGATGCGGTGATAAAGGATGGGCTTTTCCCTGTGTTTTCTAACTCTTATGCGGCGGTTATCGGAGCTGCTTTCGATATAAAGTATGCCAAATACTCCAACGACCGTTCGCCGGAGTATGAGATCCGTACGGAGATATGCATGGATGAAGAAGGGAAAAAGATAGTAAAAAAACATGCGTTATCGAATGAAGCCATAGAGCATATTAAAAGCATGGAGACTGCATACACCGATTTGAAGCAAAGATTTGAGGGCGGTAAGCTCGAGGTCAATAAGTGCAGCTTATGTGAGGACGGTAAATCGGCTCAGTTTGAATTTGTGGAAGGATTAACGCTGGAGGAGATCCTGGACGGATGTCTGGAGAGAAATGAAATTGATAAATTCCATGCGTTATTTAAAGAATACCTGGAAAGAATTTCTTATCATGAGGAGATGCCGGTGGCAGATTATGATTTGATTTTTTCTAATATATTGATTACACCGAAAGAAGTTTCCGGAGAAATGGATGATAAAGCAGAAGAGGATTCTTCTTCGGATGAGCCAGATCTCAAGGCGATAATGGATGGAATTTGGACCATCATAGATTACGAGTGGACTTTCGGTAAGCCGGTCAGTGCTAAGGAAACGGCTTTCCGCGCAGTGTATTGCTATGTTCTCGAAAATGAGAAGCGAAATAAACTCAATTTGGATGCGATAATAGAAACCCTTGGCATTACCGAGAGGGAAGCGGAGGAGTTCCGTGAGCAAGAGATGGGATTTCAGGAGTTTGTTACCGGAAAACATAAATCTATGGCACAGATGCGTGATGCCATAGGCTTTAAAATCATGGAGCCGCTAAAGTGGGTGCATAAGTTTGATGATTCCTCCGAGAAGGAGAGAATACAGATTTATGAAGATCGGGGAAACGGATATTGTGAGGAGGATTCCTATTTCGTAAGAGATGCTTATGAAGGGGAAAATCTGATTCGTCTGGAGTTGGAGACGGATGGAAATGTTAGCATGCTTCGTATAGATCCGGCTATGGATTATTGCGTCGTACGGGTGAAAGAGCTGACCTTTAACGGAAAGGCAGTGGAACTTGGCAGGAAGAATATTATCACTAATGGGAAGAGTCTGAAGGACGGGAGTTACGTGTTCGCTACGGAGGATCCTAATATAAATATACGACTGGGCAATTTGGATAGGATGGATAGGAATGAAATAGTCGCAGAAATAGAAATTGTGCGCGTGCCGGAAGAAATTGCGAAGGATATGGCGGGAGCGGTGAAGAAAATATGGTAATTTTGTAACTTCGATTGCGAAACTGGCAGGGATAGAAAATTTTATGTGTAATATGGGGAGACTGTGAGAGTCTCTCTTCGGTGGATTTGGTTTCTGTTCCTGCGCTTGCGGCAGTATTTTCTAAAGGAAACCGCAAGTGTTGCGGTGGCAGACGGGGCGGCAGCAACGGACATCCATGTCCTATGCTGCCTAAACGCCACATCCTTGCGGCGTTTTCCCTGGTTTTCCTAAGAAAATAGAAGCCGCTCACTGACGGAACGGAAACCAAACCACCGAGGAAAGACTCCGTAAGGTCGTGAAATTGTATATGAAATTGGCGAAGATTGTGAGTTTTTGTAATGGGAAGTTGAGAGAAGAGCGTTAAGGGAAGAAGAAAATCGAAGTGTAAAGAGGCTCGAAGAGTAAGGTGAGTTGAGGAGAGGAATTTGGGCGGCGGAATAAAGGCGTGGTTAAAAGAAAAATTGATAGAAGGGCAGCGCAAGCGGTATGATAGGTTGTTCGAGGAGAAGAGCGTTTCGTATGACGAGTGGATTCGAAAGAGGGAAGACGCGCTGAGGGATAGTCTTGCAGAAGAGACGAAAGCGTATGGCGGAAGAACGCTTAGTATCAAGCGGGTTCCTTATGAGGCGGTGAAGGATTATATGACGGCAGGCGGTGCTGATAAAGAGGCGGCAGATATCGTTCTGTTTCAGGTGTCTGGCGGAAAATGTGCAGTGCTGTCGGAAGAATTAATCAATAACTTTTTCCTTGCGCATCCGCAGATTTCTATGGCTTATGGAGATGAGGATGTACTGAGTCCCGACGGAATCAGATATACGCCGTGGCTGAAGCCTGATTGGTCCCCGGATACTTTTATGTCCTGCTTTTATTTTGGCTCCATATTTGCAGTGCGCACTAATGCCTTAATGGAATTGTCAGAAGAGGAGATACTTGGCTTCGGGGGAAAAAAGGCTGGGGAAGACAGAGTGTGGATTTATCATATGTGCCGTCTATTGGCTCAGAAGGCGGGCGGTTTTGAAAGAAGACAGGAAGGACAGCCGGATGAATTTCCTGTGGGACATATCGATGAAATCTTGTTCCATTCTTTTGTGAACAGGGAAGGAGAACTGCTTTACAACGAGGGCAGTCATCCTTATGAAAGCAGCAGTTCCGGTAAGTGCCAATATCTTACGGAACTTAACTCTTATGAGGAACATAATGCTTCCGGTGAACACAACTCTTCCGATAAAGCTATCTCTTTCGGTAAAAATGAGAAACAGCTTATTTCTATAATTATCCCTTCCAAGGATAATGAGAAAGTCCTGAAACGATGCATAGAGTCGGTAAAGAATTCGGCAGGGATGCCTTATGAAATTATTTTGGTGGATAATGGAAGCGAAGAGCAGACCAGGGAGGGCTTGAATGCTTATTTAAGCGGACTCGGCATTAAGCATACTTATATTTATGAAAAGATGCCTTTTCATTTCTCCGCCATGTGCAATAGGGGAGCGGCAGCGGCGGCAGGCGAAGTGTGCTTGTTTCTCAATGATGATGTAGAGGTGCCGGGGGCGATTGAGCCGGAGGAACTTGATGCAAAGGAGCCCGGGGGAATGAAAGCGAACGAACGAAAGTTATCCGGCTGGCTGGAAAGGCTCTATGCGGAGGCAATGAAACCCTACATGGGGGCTGTCGGGGTCAAGCTGTTGTATCCCGATTCCAATAGGGTGCAGCATGGAGGTATTGTAAATTTACGTTTGGGGCCGGTGCATAAGCTTCAGTTCAAGGATGATAACAAGTGTTATTATCATGGGTGGAACCGTGGCATGAGAAATGTCATCGCGGTAACGGGGGCCTGTCTTGCCGTAACGAAGGCGAAGTTTGAGGAGGTGAACGGCTTTCCTGAGGAATTGCCGGTGGCCTTTAATGATGTGGATTTATGCTTTTCCTTGTATGAAAAAGGATATTATAACGCTGTTTTACAAGAGGTAGCGTTATATCACTATGAATCGCTTAGCCGAGGGCAGGATGGAGAACGGGATAAACTTGAGCGGCTGCTTGCGGAAAAGAGGAAGCTCTACGCCCGGCATAGGGAGCTTTACGGGAAGGACCCCTTTTATCATAAATATCTGGCAGGAGATATGCTCTCTTCGGGCTTTGAGCTTAGGGCAGATTACGATTGGCAGGAGAGTATGCCCCATGGGAAGATGATAAAAGCTGACGGACTGCTTGAAGACGCAAGGGAGGATGCATGTGTCATGATTAGTCTGGAATATGCAGGAACCATGGAGGAATGGCGCTGTGGTATAGAGCCGGAGTATGAACGGGGCGAATATATGCAAGATTATTATATACAAGGATATTCCTTTGTGGCAGGTTCGGATAACGCATGTTATGAAAAAGTGATTATACTGGAGAGAACAGGTACCGGGTCAGAATCTTTAAAAGGAGAACATATGCTGTATACAGTCTCGCCGGAGATCCTTCTTCGAAAGGACGTGGAGCAGAATCTTCCGGATCAGGTTAATGTTGGAATGGCGGGTTTCGGAGCAGTGCTTCGGAAAAAGGATGCCGAGAAGGGAAAATACAGACTGGGAATTCTTGTTAAAGATAAATGCTCCGGTCAGAAGCTGTACTCATGGACGAACCGCTATCTGGATATTATGTAAGTATTATCAATTGTTGCCATGAGGCCGCAGGCTGAATAGCAATCGGGAAAGGACAAAGAATGCAGGAAGAAAAGACGGATCATAATGAAAATTATTATAAAGAGGCCTATGAAAAGGAACATATAAAATGTGCTGATTTAGCGGGCCGGATCGCGGAGTTGGAGGAGAAGAATGAGGAGCTTAGTTTTAAGATGAACCGGATTAAGAGCAATCCTGTCTGGAAGGCGAGCGCACCCTTTCGCAAAGTCATGCATTTTCTTCTTCGCCAGTGCGGCCGTTTGAAAAACTGCGGAAATCTGCGGGGACTTGTGGCTAAGATAAGGTATAAGAGCAGAGAACGGGAAGCTATGGAATGCTTTGGTACGGCCAGCTTTCCCGATGAAGCGAGAAGAAACAAGGAAAGAGAAACTATTTTCCCCCATATGGTAAAGTTCAGTATTCTGGTGCCGCTATATAATACTCCCAAGGAGTTTCTTACAGCCATGCTGGATTCCGTAATAAATCAGACCTATGAAAACTGGGAGCTTTGTCTTGCGGACGGTTCCAACATGGAGCATTCCTACGTAGGAGAGATGTGCGGGGAGTATATGGAAAGGGACAAAACGCATACGGGAGGAAAAGCCCGTATCGTTTATAAGAAGCTGGAGAAAAACGAGGGTATTTCAGGGAATACCAATAGATGCTATGCAATGGCCACCGGCGAATATATCGGGCTGTTCGATCATGATGATATTCTGCATCCGTCGGTGCTTTACGAATATGTCAGGGCCATTAATGAGCAGAATGCGGATTACATTTACTGCGATGAGACTACTTTTAAAAATAACGATATCAATAAAATGCTTACCATGCACTTTAAGCCCGATTATGCTGTGGATAATCTTCGGGCCAACAACTATATATGTCATTTCAGCGTATTCCACAGACGACTTTTGGAGGGAACGGAACTGTTTCGCAGTAAATATGACGGCAGTCAGGATCACGATATGATTCTGCGGCTGACGGACCGGGCTGAGAATGTGGTTCATGTACCGAAGCTTATGTACTACTGGCGTTCTCATGCGGGCAGCGTAGCTTCCGGCATTCAGGCCAAGACATATGCTATCGATGCAGCGAAAGGAGCAGTGGCGGAGCATCTCCGGGGGCACGGCTACGAACATTTTAAAATATCCAGCACCAGAGCGTTTGAGACGATATTTAAAATCAGCTATCAGATTATCGGCAATCCTAAGATTTCTATCGTTATTGCCAACAAGGATCACAAAGAGGATTTGAGCAGATGTATCACTTCTATTTTGGAGAAATCTACCTACGATAATTATGAAATCATCGTGGTGGAAAACAACAGCGAAACGCCGGAAATATGGGAATACTATGAAAAACTAAAAGAGAATGAGAAAGTCAAGATAATAAACGCTGAGGAAATGCAGCATAGCGCAGATAAAAAGTTTAATTATTCCGCAGTGAACAATCTGGGTGCAAAAGAAGCCACCGGCGAGTATATTCTCTTACTCAATAACGACACGCAGGTGATTACGGTCAACTGGATGGAGGAACTGCTCATGTACGCGCAGCGTGAGGATGTGGGAGCCGTAGGTGCCAAACTTTACTATGAAAACAAGACGATACAGCACGCAGGTGTGGTCCTTGCACTCGGTGCTCACCGTACGGCGGGGCACAGCCACTATGGACAGCACAGGGAGAATCTGGGCTACATGGGAAGGCTTTGCTATGCGCAGGACGTATCTGCGGTAACGGGGGCCTGTCTGTTAGTTTCCAAGGAATTGTTTGAAAAAGTGGGAGGACTGGATGAATCTTTTGCAATATCCCTAAACGACGTAGATTTCTGCCTAAAGCTTAGAGCGCTGGGATATTTGAATGTTTTTACTCCCTTTGCGGAGCTGTATCATTTTGAATCCATATCCAGAGGATTGGATGATGAGGGCGAGAAAGCGGAGCGCTATAACGAGGAATCTGCAAGGTTCCGGGAGAAGTGGAAAGAAGTCCTGGAAAAGGGAGATCCCTATTATAATCCCAATTTTTCTTTGGACCGCAGTGACTTTTCTTTGAAAATAGAGAAGAATGTGATATAATCCCAATGTGATGATACCACATAGAAAATCAAATATCAGAGTACAGATACAGGAGGAACCTGAAATGAGTTACAAGGAAGAGTTTGAGTTTTGGTTAAATGATTCATACTTCGACGAGGACACGAAGAAGGAGCTTTTAGCAATTAGAAATGATGAAAAGGAAATGGAAGACCGTTTCTATAAAGAACTGGAATTCGGCACCGGCGGCTTGCGGGGTGTAATCGGTGCGGGAACAAACCGCATGAATATGTATACGGTAAGAAAGGCAACACAGGGACTTGCCAATTATATTATCAAGCAGGGCGGCAAAGAAAAAGGAGTGGCCATCGCTTATGATTCCCGAAGAAAGTCTCCCGAATTTGCCGATGAGGCGGCTTTGTGTCTTGCGGCTAACGGCATTAAGGCATATGTTTTCGAAGATCTGCGCCCTACGCCGGAGCTATCCTTTGCGCTTAGGAAATTAGGCTGCATCTCCGGTATCGTAATTACGGCCAGCCATAACCCACCCGAATACAACGGCTACAAGGCGTACTGGGAGGACGGTGCGCAGGTAACGGCGCCTAAGGATGAAGAAATCATTACGGAAGTGAAGAATGTAACGAATTATCATGAAGTAAAGACGATGGATAAGCAGGAAGCCGTTGCGGCTGGCTTGTATCAGGTGATAGGAAAAGAAATCGACGATGCTTATATGGAAGAGCTGAAAAAGCAGATTATCCATCCGGAAATCATCAAAGAAGTATCTGATGACATTAAAATCGTTTACTCTCCTTTCCACGGTACGGGCAACATTCCGGTAAGACGCATTTTATCGGAGCTGGGCTTTAAGCATGTGTACGTTGTTCCCGAGCAGGAACTGCCGGACCCCGATTTCACTACGCTGGAATATCCTAACCCGGAGGATCCCAAGGCTTTTGTCCTTGCTCTGAAGCTGGCGAAGGAGAAGAATGCGGATATCGTGCTGGCGACCGACCCTGATGCGGACAGACTTGGTATTTATGCCTTGGATACAAAGAGCGGCGAGTACATTCCTTTTACCGGAAACATGTCGGGTATGCTCATCGCGGAATATATCTTAAGGGAAAGAAGCGCTACGAATACGATGCCTGAGCATCCGGCACTCGTTACGACCATAGTTACAACGAATATGGCAAAGGCCATTTCTGACGATTATAAGGTGAAATGCATCGAAGTTTTAACCGGTTTCAAATATATCGGGGAGCAGATCAAATGGTTCGAGGAGAGCGGCTCCAATAATTATGTATTCGGCCTTGAGGAAAGCTATGGCTGTCTTGCGGGAACCCATGCGAGGGATAAGGACGCGGTAGTTGCCGTTATGTGTCTATGCGAAATGGCGGCATGGTGTAAAAAGCATGGAAAGACCGTATGGGACCAGATGTTGGATATATATGAGAAATACGGATACTTCAAAGAGACTCAGTATGCTATCACGTTAAAAGGTATCGAGGGTTCTAAACAAATTGCTCAGATCATGGATAAACTGAGAAGCGATCCGCCGAAGAACTTCGGAGATTTGAAGGTAGTCGAGGTAAGAGACTATGCTTCCGGCAAAATCGTGAATATGGAAACCGGAAAGGAAACCGAAACAGGGCTTCCGAAATCAAACGTGCTTTATTTCGATTTGACATGTGACTCATGGTGCTGCGCCCGTCCGTCAGGAACTGAGCCGAAACTCAAGTTTTATATGGGAGTAAAGGGAACGAGCCTCGAGGACGCACAGGCTAAGGTAGAAATGCTGACAGAGGACCTAAAAGCATTTATTTAATATGTAATTCATATGGACTGTCGTATAGACGGTTTTCGCCCATGGCGTAAGCTTATATGCGGCAGTCCCTATGCTATGAACGCATTCGGAAGGTTAATGGAGATGGGGAACGCTATTTTGAGAAAAAGCAATTGGAAGAAAGCTTTTTATTATCTGAAGAAAAATGGACTTAAAAGTGCATATTATGCGGTTACGGAAAGGCTGGCAAGGGAAAAAGCGGCGAACTACAGCTACCGGGAACCCTCGAAGGAGGAAAAAAAACTGCAGAAAAAGGAAGCGGAGAGGTATCCGTATACCTTCAGCATCCTTGTGCCCGCCTATGAAACGAATCCGGAATATCTTCGGGAAATGCTGGACAGTGTCCTCGATCAGACATATACCAGGCTGGAGCTGATTGTAGCGGATGCAAGCGCTTCGGAGCGGGTAAAAGAAGTAATGGAGACATATGATGACAAAAGGCTTCGTTACGTTAGGATAGCAGAAAACAAGGGGATTTCTGCAAATACTAACGCAGCGCTGGCGAAGTCGGAGGGAGAATATGTATGTCTGCTGGATCATGACGATGTCCTGACGCCCGATGCCTTATATGAGATGGCGAAAGCCATATCTGAAAATGAAAAGAACGGGAATACTGCATGGATGCTGTATTCCGATGAGGATAAAGGAAACGTGGACTGTACGAAATTCTACGAACCCCATTTCAAGCCGGACTTGAATGTGGATTTGCTGTTGTCCAATAATTATATCTGCCATTTCCTGGTCATGAAGAGCAGTCTTATCAAAACCCTTGGTTTCCGGCCGGAATATGACGGCGCACAAGACTTCGATTTAGTACTGCGTGCGACAGGAAGGCTGCTCTACGAGACGAAGGAGCAGAGAAGGGATCTTATGCGGGAATGTGAGAATGCGGGAAGAACCGCAGTAGTTCATGTTCCCAAGGTGCTGTATCACTGGCGCTGCCATACCCAGTCTACAGCGGAGAACCCTGAAAGCAAGAGGTATGCGTATGATGCCGGAAGGCGCGCCGTACAGGATTTCATAAACAGCCGCGGATGGAAAGCAGCAGTATCGGATAGCAGGCATCTGGGCTTCTACCGGATAGTATACGAAAGCGGTATTTTATCACAGAGACCGGAGGTAGGAGTTATCGGAGGAAAGATACTTAAGACCGGAGGAAAGATAGCAGGGGGCATATACGATGAAAACGGTGTCTCAATATATGAAGGGCTCCATAAGGAATACAGCGGCTATATGCATAGAGCTACCCTTCTCCAGGAAGCGTATGCCGTAGATGTGCGCTGCATGAAGGTGAAGAAAGAGCTTTGGAGCTTGTTCGAGGAGACCTTTGGTGTACCATATGCAGAGAATGAGCGCACCGGATATTGCACGTGGTCCGGTATTGGCGCTGGAAATACAACACTCAAGGAATTGAGCATGGATTTTTGCAAACGAGCGAGAAAAATGGGTTATACTGTCGTCTTTATGCCGGAAGCATCGGTAAAGATAACAGGGCGTTAACGCCGACGATTTCCCTTGACAGTGCAGGAAAATGACAATAGACGTAAAAAAGGATTGTGACGAAGTATATGGAGTCGACAGTAGTAATACCCAATTATAACGGAATAAAATATATGGAGGACTGTCTGGAAGCACTTTATAAGGGGACAAAGGTTCCTGAGGTAATAGTGGTGGATAACGGTTCCTCCGATGAAAGCCGTAAGCTTGTGAGGGAGAAATATCCTCAGGCAAAGATAATAAGCTTTGAGAAGAACGAAGGCTTCAGTGCTGCCGTGAACGCAGGAATAAAAGCGGCGGCGACGGAGTTTGTCATCCTGCTCAATAACGATACGAAGGTGGAGCCGCATTTTGTAGAAGCGCTGGAAAAGGCTATAAGAAAAAATGGAGATGCTTTTTCTGTGAGTGCCAAGATGCTGTCCATGAAAGAACCGGACTTTATCGATAGTGCAGGAGACCTGTACTGCGCTCTTGGGTGGGCTTTTTCTCTTGGAAAGGGAAAAGAAAAGAGCCGCTATGGCAAAGCGGCGGAGATATTCTCTTCCTGTGCGGGGGCTGCTATTTATAAAAGAGAATTTTTTGACAAGATCGGTTATTTTGACGAAAATCACTTCGCCTATTTAGAGGATATAGATATAGGATATCGGGCGAAACTCTCAGGACTTCGTAATTATTTTGCGCCTGAAGCCGTGGTTTATCACGCGGGCAGCGGTTCCAGCGGCTCCAGATATAATGAATTCAAGGTGAAGCTTTCATCCAGAAACAGCATTTACCTGATATATAAAAACATGCCGTTATTGCAGGTGTTTCTTAACCTGCCGTTTCTTGCTCCGGGCTTTTTTATGAAGCTTATGTTCTTCATTAAAAAGGGCATGGGGAAATCATATCTTTTGGGATTGGCAGAGGGCTTTAAGCTGTCTTTCTCCGAAACGGGACGACGTAACAAGGTACGGTTTGAAACGAAAAATTGGCGAAGTTATGTAAAAATCCAGTTAGAGCTTTGGATAAACATATTTCGAAGAGCAATGGGATAGTCTATTTATAGAAAATTAAGTTGTACTTTTTGTAATAATATTGTAAAATGTTTAGCAGTATAGGAAATTTGGTGAAGATATGATAAAAGATAACCAAAGGTATTTCAATAGATTGCACCTGCTGGTGGATGCGGTTGTCGTAGCACTTTCCTATTCACTTGCATGGCTCATTAAATTTAAAACGCCATTTGCGAATACAGAGCCGGGCGTCACTGCGTTGTCCGTAGCGACATACTTCAGTGCGCTTTATTTTATTGTGCCCGGATACGTTTTACTATATTACTTTTTTAATATGTATACACCTAAGCGGGCAACGAGAAGGAAGTATGAAATATCCAGTATCTTTAAGGCGAATACTGTAGGCGTATTTCTGTTCATGGTAATGCTGTTTGCTGTTAAACAGGAGCATTTTTCGCGTTCCTTGATTTTTATTTTTTATGTAATCAATATTATTTTAACCACTTTGTCCCGGTCAATGATTCGAAATGGTCTGCAATATTTCCGTAAAAAAGGGTATAATCTAAAGTATGTTCTTTTAGTAGGATATTCCCGTGCAGCGGAGGAATACATTACGCGAATCAACGCGAATCCCCAATGGGGATATGTGGTAAGAGGAATACTGGATGACAGAGTTCCCGGAGGAACTTTGTATAAGGGTGTAAAGGTTTTAGGAAGAATCGACAACTTGCTTTATATACTGCCCGAAAATAAATTGGATGAAATTGCGGTCACGCTTGCTCTGGAGGATTACGACAGATTGGAGCGAATCGTGGATTTATGTGAAAAATCCGGTGTGCATACGAAATTTATTCCCGACTATAACAGCCTTGTGCCCAGCAGGCCGTATACGGAGGATTTGATGGGGCTTCCTGTTATTAATATCCGTTACGTGCCGCTGACGAATACTTTGAACTGGGTGGCGAAACGCGCAGTGGATGTGGTCGGTTCGTTCTGCGGAATCATCATTTCTTCGCCGATCATGCTGATAACCGTTCTTCTCATAAAGTGCACCAGTCGTGGACCGGTGATTTTCAAGCAGGAAAGAGTTGGACTTCACAATAAACCGTTTAAGATGTATAAGTTCCGCACTATGGAACTACAGAAGACTTCTCAGGAACAGAAGGCATGGACGGTAAAGGATGATCCCCGTGTGACGAAGGTGGGCAAGCTTCTCAGGAGGACAAGCCTTGATGAACTGCCGCAGCTTTTTAATATCTTGGCAGGAGAAATGAGTCTGGTAGGGCCCAGGCCCGAAAGGCCGCTGTTCGTTGAAAAGTTCAGGGAAGAGATTCCGCGCTATATGATCAAGCATCAGGTGCGTCCCGGGCTTACCGGATGGGCACAGATCAACGGCTATAGAGGCGATACTTCCATAAGAAAGCGTATTGAGTACGATATATTTTATATAGAAAACTGGACAATGGGTCTGGATATAAAAATCATGTTTTTAACTGTATTTAAAGGGTTCATTAATAAAAATGCTTATTAGATTTTTATTGAAGAGTTTATTGAAAGTGCGTAATAAGAATATCACCAGGAGGTTCTTATTCAATTATAAAGTTTATTTAAGTATAGGCGGTAAATTTGCAAGAAGATAAGGGAGAATGGAAATGGCTACAAATTCAAAGAAGAGCAGAAACAGTGAAAGCGTTAAGTCTTCAGGAAATAGCAAAGGAAAGAAGATGTCCGCAAAAGAAAGAGAAAAGAAAAAGAGGAAAAAGATTCTTCTTTTTATCGTGGAGATATTCGTATTGCTCGTTATGGTCGTAGTATTGTACGGTGTACTTAAGGGAGAAAAGGTCGGCAAGGTGGATTTGAATGCGGACGAATTGGTCATCAATGAGGAGGTCAAGGAACGGGAAGAGACGACTAACATGAAGGGCTACCGGAACATCGCATTATTCGGCGTGGATTCCACGACGGGAGCTTTGACGAAGAATACAAGAAGCGATACAATCATGATTGCTTCAATCAATCTTGATACAGGAGACTGCAAGCTGGTTTCCGTGTACCGCGATACCTATTTGAATCTGAGTAACGATACTTATAATAAATGTAATTCCGCTTATGCGAAGGGCGGCCCGGAGATGGCCATCAACATGTTGAACATGAACCTGGATATGAACATTACGGATTTCGTAACAGTAGGATTTGCCGGACTGACAGATACCATCGATGCGCTGGGCGGCATTATGATTGACGTGGACAGTGCGGAGATTCACCACTTGAACAGCTACCAGTTTACAATGGCAGAGGACTTGAAGCGTCCGTATAATGAAGTGACGGACACAGGTTATCAGCTCCTCAACGGCCTTCAGGCTACGGCATACTGCCGAATCCGTTATACTGCAGGCGATGACTTCAAGAGAGCTGAGCGCCAGAGAGAAGTATTGATGGCGGTTGCGGAGAAAGCGAAGACTGCTTCGCCGGCAACACTGAACGAAATCGCTAACGATGTATTCAGCGAGGTTTATACCTCACTCGACTTGACGGAAATCGTAGAGCTGCTGGGTGGTATGAGCAAATACAACATTGTCGGTCAGGCTGGATTCCCCGACGAGCAGTACAGGACCACGGGAACTATCGGCTCCAAGGGAAGCTGCGTTATTCCTCTGGATTTGAAGGAAAATGTGGAATGGCTGCATCAGTTCCTATTTGATGAAACTTACACCGTATCCTCGGATGTACAGACATACAGCGATAAGATAAAGAGCGATACGGGATCATATATTAAGTAGTTCTACGTTGCCTTTAAGCAGTGTAAGAACGTGATACAAGAGATGATTTCTGCTTCGCGAAGCGAATTTAAATGTAGAAATCATGAATTACTGTGAACGGAGTGAACAATAATAAACGTAAAAGGGCCTGAGAAAGAGAGCAGGTCCTTTTTGTTAAAATCGAGAAATGATCGAATGGCGAGAGGGAGACGGAGACGAATGAATGAAATCGATGTAATTATTCCTGTATATAAGCCGGATAAAACATTTTTTACGTTGATAGATAAGCTGGAGAAGCAGACGGTTCCAGTGGGAAAAATAATCATAATGAATACGGAGCAGAAATATTTTGACAGACTGGTATATGGAACTCCTTTTGTTGAAAAGTACGGAAATGTACATGTGACTCATTTATCCAAAAAAGAATTTAATCATGGAGATACGAGAAACCGTGGTGTGAAAAAATCGCAGGCCCCCATCTTCGTTATGATGACCCAGGATGCGCTTCCAGAGGATGAGCACCTGCTGGAGAATCTCATCCGACCCCTGGAAAAAGAGGGGACGGCGGTCTCTTATGCTAGGCAGCTGCCGGCAAAGGACTGCAATGAAATGGAGCGTTTTACCAGAGCCTTCAATTATCCGGAAACAAGTGTGGAAAAGTCCGCGGCGGATGTGGAGAGACTGGGGATAAAAGCCTATTTCTGCTCTAATGCGTGCGCCGCATATAGGAGGGACATCTTTGATTCTTTGGGTGGATTTGTCAGATATACAATTTTTAACGAGGATATGCTATATGCAGCAAAGGCGATAAAAGCGGGATACCGTGTGGCATATGCCGCGCAGGCAAGAGTGATTCACTCCCATAACTATACAGGCAGACAGCAGTTCCACAGGAATTTCGACTTGGGGGTATCTCAGGCGCAGCATCCGGAGGTGTTCGAAGGGATAACTTCTGAAAAGGAGGGAATCGCTCTGGTTAAAAAAATGACCGGACATTTATGGCAGGAGGGCTATAGAAGCCAGATTCCGACGTTTTACTTTAACAGTGCATGCCGTTATGCCGGTTTTGCCCTTGGTAAGAATTACCGGAAGCTTCCGGTGAAGCTTATTTTAAGGTTTACGACGAACAAGGAATATTGGGAGCAGGAGAAGCGGATAAACTCCGGCAAAAATTTTAAATGATGAAAAAATCGTTAACAAAAAACGCATATTTTCATCACAAAAAGAACACAATTCCCGAATATACTGAGTTCAAAGATTAAGGAAAGGAAAGAGGGAATTGTTATGTATGAGAATAATTATCCGAATGATTACGAAAACAAAAATGTAGTTGATGGTACGGCAAGAGATGTTTCATCCGGCAACGGCAATTTCAGCGGACAGAGCACGGGCTATAATAATACAAATAATTCCGGTTATGGTAACGGCAGTTATCGTTATGGCAATAACTATAATTATATGGAGAACGCTTATCGTCAGGGAACCGGCGCAGGAGACGGCGGAAATCATCAGCCGGGGAAAGAGAAGAAAGAAAAGAAGGGCGGCGGCTATTTGAAAAAGACGGCAGCAGCCATAGGACTCGGATTATTTTTCGGAGTTTGTGCAGGACTCGGTTTCTTCGCGGTGGAATCCACCACGGGAGCGCTTACCAGATCCTCGGTAACAGCGGCATCAGAAACAGTAGAGTCAGCGAAAGATACTGCGAATGCCATTGCTGAGACGGCGAAAAGCATCGACACTACCGAGCCGGCGACAGCCATAGTTACCGATGTCAGCGATGTGGCAAAGAATGTTATGCCGGCAATCGTTTCCATTAACAATACTTATACGGAGACGATGACTACCTTTTTTGGTCAGTCCATGCAGAGTGAAGCTACGGCAGCAGGGTCAGGAATTATTGTGGGCGAAAGCGATACGGAGCTTCTTATCGTATCCAACTATCATGTGGTAGAGGGCGCAGATACGCTGAAGGTACAGTTCGCCGACGAGTCGGAAGCGGAAGCTCAGATAAAAGGAACTGACGCAGATATGGACCTGGCGGTCATTGCAGTGCCTTTGGAAAGCCTTAGTGCGACCACAAGGGATGCCATTGCAGTTGCAGCTCTTGGCGATTCCGACAGCCTTATTGTAGGAGAACCGGCAATAGCTATCGGTAATGCTTTGGGCTATGGCCAATCCGTAACGGTAGGTGTAATCAGTGCTGTGAACAGAGTTATCGATTTATCCAGTCCGAGTAGCAGCAGCTCTTCCGAGTCGGACACCACCTTTATACAGACCGATGCGGCTATCAATCCGGGTAACTCAGGCGGAGCTCTGCTCAATCTGAAAGGCGAGGTAATCGGGATTAACTCTAATAAAATCGGTGGAGATGCAATAGAAGGCATGGGTTATGCAATCCCCATTTCAGCCGCCAAACCGATTATTGAAGATTTGATGTTAAAAGAGACGAGAACAAAAGTAACGGAAGAAAATAAGGGTTATCTTGGGCTCTCTCCTCTTACTGTAGTGGATGAAATGGCACAGACTTACGGTATGCCTAAGGGCGTATATGTATCTCAGGTATATGAAGGAACTGCAGCAGAAGCGGCAGGGATCAAGAAAGGCAATATTATTACGGAATTCGACGGTAATAAAGTGACCACGGCGGAAGACCTCTTGAGTGTTATGGAATATTATTCCGCAGGCGATACCATCGATGTAACGATTATGCAGGGCAGTCCCACCGGATGGGAAAGTAAGACAGTCACCGTAACGCTGGGTGAAAAGTATGCAGCCTATGATACAAATAGTAATGATACAAATAGTAATGATACAAGCGATAATGAATAAATAGTGGATGAAGCGGTTATTTTTAAGATAACCGCTTCAGACCGTAGACAAAGCGGAGTTAGGATGCAAATCCTAACTCTATTTTTCTTATCCATTGAGGGATTTTATATATTTGTGACCAGAAACCTGAATCAGTACCGTTCACGAGTCCTTTTCTTTCC
>JAEYJO010000067.1 GCA_023408815.1 Bacillota bacterium
AAACATCCATATATCCATGATTTTAGGCCATGGGGAATGCCATAGACTATGAAAGCTTAGCTATGAAAAAAGAAAGAATAAGAAAAACCGAGTTAACAAGAGAAAAACAAAGATTAATATGGGAGGAGAAAAATGGAAATTAATGGTCAAGCAATTAAACATAAGACATTCGGCAGTGGGGTTGTTACGGATTTAACTACCAAAATAATAACTGTATGCTTTTCTGAAGGAGAGAAAAAGTTTATCTATCCGGATGCATTCAGAGAGTATTTGGTTTTGAAAGATAAGAATATGCAGCAGCATATCATAGCACAAATTGATAATAAAGAAGCTGAAATAAATCGATTGCGTCAGGCGAAGCAGATAGAACGGGAGAGAAAGCAAAAATTACTCAATTTTTCTATAACGTCCAATTCACACGCTGTTTTTAACATTATACCGGAACATGTAGAGCAAGTCTGCAGGACATATATAGTATCAACGGGACAATACTTAAGCGGGGCCTCAAAAGGACAGCCACGAACAATAGAGAGACTGAAGCCCAATTCGGTATGCCTGATGACTGAACGCAGGAGTGGGCAGCCAGAGCAAGAACGACGAATTATAGGTGCATTCATGGTCAGAGAAGATTTTTTTGGTGAGGATGTACATAACGGACTGATTGAAGGACACCCGAAGTATCAAATGACTGTTCCATCTGAGAATACCCTATTGTTTTGGGAATATTTGGGTCAGGACACCACACCAAGATGGGGAAATACGGGATTTAAGTATTGTTCCGGTACTGTAATGAATCGCATATTGTCCGAAATAACACAGTTGCTTGTAAATACAGAACAGAAGGAAGCAGCACTTGAGTTTTATGAGTATTTTTGTAAAATGAATTGTCTTCCTGCTCTTATGGAAATCAACATGCTATGAAGTAGCGGCTGACGTCTCTCTATGGGCAGTTAGTGTTGGAAAAACCTTCCAGAGCAGTTATAATAAATCTTATATTTTTGACGGCATGAGTATGACCAAATTGAATAGAATAAATGATATAAGGTGATTCAATATGTGCGGCAGGTATTATGGGGATGATGAGACGAAAAAGAGATTGAAAAGATTGTGAAGGCAAGGAAAATCATGTATAATTAATCTTAAAGTATCGTTAAACAGAGATTTATCAAGGAGATAATTTAGATAATCTTAGTTATAACACTTGTCGGTGCTTTAATAAATATAAGCACGATACATGGCACACAAATCACCATTTTGCGGTATTTTTTGAGCATTCATATACTCCCTGTCGCTGCTGAAATCGGACTGTCCTTTGCGACTTTCCCTGCCGCAAATTCGTGTGCCAAGGGTCAAGCCCCTTTGGAATCCCCACAACAAAACAGATTTTCGGTTTTACATGTGGACATGAGCTGTCCATTTTTATAATATAAATCCAAATCAGTGTAAAAGAAATTAATGAGATATTGAAATAGAGGAAAGTCTGATTTAATGTGCCTATATAAAATTGTTGGAGGAAAAAAGATTGAAAGAGAAAAAAGTTATTTGGGATTACTTATGGTATGCATTATATGCATTTGCCGGTTTAGGAATAGAATTATTGCTGATAGGCTTGTTAGAACCAATATTATTTGGCGGGGTGAGTAGCAGTGATTATACATCCTTACAACGGATAATTCATTGGATTCTTACGATAATATGTTGGGGCGTTATATCGTTTTCTCTTATTAAATATTCAAAGAAAAAGCTGGATTTTGATGTTATTTTGGCAGTAAAACCTACTAGAAATGGGATTATTATAAGTATATTATTGACTATTGCTTGCGTTGTGATTAATGCATTTGATTGGGGAGTCCTAAAAGTGGTTGGGGAATTTCAAAGTAAAGGATTGTTGCTATTTTTGTTTCAGTATGTTTATTATTTGTTTGAGGTAGTTTTGGTGGTTCTAATTCTTGCGTTTGGTCAAAAATTTGGTGAAGTTTTGACGGGCAAGATAAGATTAATTCCGTGGGGAGGTATTATTTTATGCTTTACATGGGGGGCAATACATAGTCTGACACAAGGAAGTCTCTATGTTGGGATAGGAGTTATGACATTTTCATTGATTTATGGTGTGATATATTTACTGTTGAATCGTAATTTTAAGTACTCTTATATACTTATAGCGTTAGCTTTTATGGTGTAGTAATTAGATTTACTATCTCAATTGTATGCTGTATTATGAACATAACAATATGGGAGGAAAAATATGGACATCAAAAAATTCTATTCGAAATGTTTTCAGGGAAATGTTCTTGAAGCCATTAATTATTTGGAGTCTTTTGAAAACAATAGTGAAGATTTTGTTGAGTTGAAGCAAAAGTATTTACATAGATTTATAATTCAAGATGAAGGTCTTAAAGTTGACTCAGAAGATCCTTGGATTGAAGCGGTTTTGAAATGTTATTATAAATATTATATATCTGTATTAACGAATCATGATGTACAAGAGTGCGAAAAACAGCTGATTGTCGGTTTGGCAAAGACTCTTATGATGAATGAGCACACAGATTTAGATGAAATTGAAGCAAAATTGGAGAGTATCTTTAGGGAAAAAGGTTATTGCTTTTTAGGCGGAAAAACGTCACCTTATAGAGGCCCTTATATCTGGAAAGCAACAAATAAAGAAGACTTTCTCGTGGAATTACCATGTGGTAACCAAAAGGTAACGGTGTTTTTTATTTCCGAGTTTATCATGTTGAGTTGGTTGCATTTTGCAACTTTTGGAAAGCATCATACAGGTGGATGGGCGAAAGAAGAAGGGATTTATTATGTGAATGCTGACAATAAGAAAATAGACACACATTCTGCTGATTTTCAGGTTTGGTTTCTGAAACATGAGGCTCAGCATCTAAATGATTATGCCAAGTATCCAAATCTGGATGGGGCAGGATTAGAATATCGAGCAAAACTTGTAGAGCTAATTTACCATCCTGATACATTTAACAAATTAGAAACTTATATTAATCAATCAAAAAATGATATTTCCTTGGCACATCCATATGCAGCATTCTTAATTATCAATGGCCTGTCAAATATATTTTTCGGCAAAGAATTTGTTGGAGACTTACAAAAATGGAACGCCTTTGATTCAAGTTCGATTTCTAAGGAAGCATTGAATTTATTTATGGAAAATGAGCGGGCTTTAAGTGGCGAAAACCGTGAGACCAGAGCTGATTGATGAAGGTTTTCAAAGAGGGGGAGCATCACTTATGCTAAAAATCGGAGAATTTGCGTCGTTATCTTCTATCAGCATTCATATGCTGCGTCATTATGATAAGATTGGTATGCTCTGTCCACAGTATGTAGATGTTAACAACGGATACCGTTATTATAATATTGAGCAATTGGTGCAGGCAAATCAAATCGTGTCAATGAAGAATCTGGGATTTGGTTTAGAAGAAATAAAGAATGCGCTTGCTATGACGCAGAAGGAATTAGAAGCACTTTTGAATGAGAAACTGCAAAGTAAAATACTGGAAGCAAAAATACTAAAACACCAGATCGATACCTTGGAGAAGACGATTTTGTTACAACAAAATGCCGAGGAATATGCTCTTTCCGTCGTGTTAAAGACAATGCCCGAAATGCATATGGTAAGCTATCGGGATACCATTTTGGAATTCAGTGAAGAGGGACGCCTGTGGGGAGAACTCACGAAAGAGTGTGAGATATATAATATAGCAGTGAATACAAATTCTGTGGCTATGGCAATACAGCATATGATTAGCAGTGAGAAAAATGAAATAGATGTAGAGGTATTATTGTCTGCGAACAAAGAGCAAAAAGCTTGTGGAAATTTAAAATTCAGAAAATTGCCTGAACGTCAGGTTGCATCCATCATATTCAAAGGAAGCTATTCACAGATTGGAAGAATCAATACATTTGTTGCGAGATGGCTGGAAACAAATCGTTACGAAATATGTGATAAAGCATTCTCCATCTATTATAATTCTCCGAGGGAAAGTCAGACAGAGGATCAGTTCGTAACAGAGCTTTGCTTCCCGGTTTGTGAAAAAAGTAGTTGACTCTCGTACGATACAAGGGTTTATCCTTTCTTTAGTAAAGAAAATTTGAAAGGATGAATGCTTATGAAACAAATGCTGAATATTCCGCATCGCGTTGATGATTATGTTTGTATGTGGAATGGAATTGAAGACTTATATATTCGTGACACCCATGAGAACTTACCACCGAAGTTTTTCTTTTCTCTGGCATCATTTGGTTCGTTTTGCTATAGGAAGACAAACCATTCAGAGTTAAAGCGCATGGTTGCGCTTGGTGATGGACGTACAAAACAAATGTATGCATTTCTTGCACCAATTGTCGGCTTTGACTTCAAACATCACGAATTCAAGACATTTGAGAAAGCATTAGCTAGAGCAAAAGTGGAAATTAATGATGGATTTCCTTGTATACTCGGTGCACTTGATATGTGTTATTTACAATATTACCCCAAATTTTATCATGGAAAAAGCATACCATTTCATTATGTTATGATGACTGGATATGATGATGAAGCACAATGCGTCTATATTAATGATTGCGGTAAGAACGAGACACAATTGCTAGCCTATGATGAACTTCGGCTGGCATGGGACTGTTCCTATCCAGGACTTTCAAAACCGAATACAGTATGTACAATCAGAATGCACAGTATAAGGAACAAATATGAAATTGCAAGAGAAGCACTTTCAAAAAAGTGTGATTTATTTTTAAATCCTTCTGTGGGATTTACCGGTTATCGCGGCCTTGACAAATTCATAAAGGATCTGCCAAACTGGAAAACAGAACTTTCAAAAGAGGATTACAATAGATTACTGTTTAATATGGTACAGTTTTTTGGTACGGTACCAACGGTACCAAATGCATTACGGGGAATCAACGAAGAGGATGACGTGAAATTTGGCGGTGGATTTGACAAGAATTCTGTTGTACTGGGGGCATTAGGAGAGGAATATAAGGATTTGAAAATGATGAAGGCTTCCGGCACTTTTAGTGAAGGCGCAATTATCATTTCAAGGATTAAGGACATCATTGTTGAGTATCTTACCAATCAGGGAGATCGAACAAATGAATTTCCGATGTTGTTTACAGATATTCAGCAGATAATGAAAAAGGGATTTGAAATTCTTAGAACGGAGAGTGATCGCAATGGCATTTGATTATAAAAAGGAATATAAAGAATATTATGCACCAGCGAAAAAACCGGCCATCGTGCAAATACCAAGGATGAATTTTGTCGCAGTTAGAGGAAAGGGAGATCCAAACGAGGAAGAGGGAGAATATAAAAAAGCACTAAATTTGCTCTATGGAATTGCATTTACCATTAAAATGAGCTATAAGGGAACGCATGAAATTAAAGGCTTCTTTGAATATGTCGCGCCGCCGCTGGAAGGCTTTTGGTGGCAGGAGAACGTTATAGGTGTTGATTATGAACATAAAGAAACTTTTCAGTGGATCTCTCTGATCAGATTGCCGGATTTTGTTACGAAGGATGATTTCGACTGGGCAGTGCAGGAAGCAACACAAAAGAAACAAATCGATTTTTCAAAAGTAGAATTTTTCACTTATGATGAAGGAATGTGCGTACAATGTATGCATATCGGTTCGTATGATGATGAACCGGCTACCGTGAAATTGATGGAGAAATATGCGAAGGAACAAGGGTATGAAATTGATATAAATGATGAGAGATTTCATCATGAAATATATTTAAGCGATGCCCGCAAGTGTGTTCCGGAAAAACGCAAGACAATTCTGAGACATCCGATAAAACATATTCGATAAGCAAATGTGTAACCTTCATTTATATGAATGATGCGATTGCTAAAGGCAAAAGATTGGATGGTGCATTTTGGAGATTAAAAGTATTTGCGAAAATAAAAAGCAGTTCCTGGATTTACTCTTGTTAGCTGATGAACAAGAATCCATGATAGACAAATATTTAGAGCGAGGGGATCTTTTTGCTTTATATGATGGCGACTTGAAAAGCGTGTGTGTAGTTACACAGGAAAGTGATGATGTATGTGAGTTAAAAAACATAGCCACTTATGAACAATGGCATGGTAACGGGTATGGCAGCAAACTCTTGCATTACATTTTTTCACATTACAAAGGCAAGAACACGACTATGATTGTGGGAACCGGTGACAGCCCATGGATATTACGGTTTTATGAAAAAAACGGTTTTATGGTTTCGCATAGTATTAAGGATTTTTTTATAGACAATTATGACCATCCAATGTTTGATAATGGTATTCAATTAGTGGATATGATTTATTTGAGTAAGAAGCTATACTAAGTATGAATATCTAATTATTTATATAATAAAAGGTGTCAGATAAATAGGAATTTGTAGTATTGTTACAATAAGTGACGGTATAGTTTCGGTGCGTATATGGACTGTTTAGCTCCTTAGCTGTATACTGTCATAAATAATTCCGAAAAGAGGATGTGCACATGACAATAGGTGATAAAATCAAATTATTAAGAACTGAAAAGGGAATTACACAGGAAGCACTGGCAGAAAATTTGAATGTATCTCGTTCTGCTATTGCAAAATGGGAAACAAATAGTGGAATTCCAGAAGTGAGTAACCTTAAAATAATATCAAAGCTATTTGATATAAGTGTTGATGAATTAATAGATGATACAAAAATAATAAAAACAAATGAGTCTAAGGATGATAAAATATTTGATTATAGTGAATACGCAGGAAAATATTATGATATTGAACTAGTTGGATGGAATGAAGGGGTATTTGATATTATTATTATTGGAGAAGATGAAGAATTTCTTTTTTACCAAAAGTCAGAACAAAATAGACCTGTGTTCGGAATGATTGGGAAAAAATATATTTTGTCAGTGAAAGTATCAAAACAATCTAAGCTTCCACATGATGATATTAGTTCAATAAATAGAAACTATTTTTGCGGAAAGCATGTATGCGTTGAATTAGCTTCTAGAGAAGGATTTATAAAAGGATTTTTTGACTTTCGCAATGATGATTATCTTGACGTTATTATCAATTCCATTTCTGAATCAAAAGTTCTATTAAAGTTTGGTAAGGCTGTAAATATCAATGCTATTTCAAAAATAGAAGAAGTAGTTTCTTGAAATAAAAATCTCAGTTTATCGTAGAAATTACGAGTATAACGCGAAATCAACAAATTCCAATTTATCAGTAGCCTTAAATGCCTGTTATGAGCATAAAATGAAGCCGTTCCAACATCCTATTATGTTTAATCAGTTCTTAATCGAGAATAAATACGTTATATATTGTTTTTATTTATCACATTTGAAAAGGAGATATGTTTATGTCGGCATTCTTTAATTTGGGAAGTTTTGTTTTGGGAATTATGTCATGGACTATTCCAATTGTTGCAATTAATCGATATCGCAAAGGATACAAGTTGGCAGGTTTTCCGATTTATAGTTTCTCTTGCTGTGCCATAGCATTAGTTTTTCAATTGTTTGAAATAAGACATCGAGTGATTATTGAAGATTTCTCTGCTATTATGGACACAATTGGTGTAACCTCTGCGGCGTCGGTTATCCTTGTAATAATTACCATTATCCTTAATATCACAGCATTGTGTTTATGCAAAACTAAGAATAATAATTTCTGTTGACACTAGGAGTCTTGCGGTGATAGGATTGTAAGAAATATTAAGGAGATTATACAAAATGAATCGGAACTTACACTCAAGGGCGTATATGTACATGTATAATAGACGTATTTGCTTATAACTGAAGCACATCGGATGCACGGTTGTAAGCCCCATAGGTCTTATATGTCTGTGCGTAGATGAGAATGTGAGTTTTCTTTTTATATATTTGCATCTTGTATTATATTTATCGCGTCAGGCATATGGAATGCTTGATGCGATTTTTTGTATGATATGGAGGTAAAGGATGAATGAGAGAATGGAATTAATATTGGCAACAGTAGATGATGCAGGATTGCTGCATCAAATGAAGTATGAAGCTTTTTTACCATTATATGAAAAATACCACGATGATGAAACAAATCCGGCAAAAGAGAAAATCGATAAAGTGATTTATCAGCTTACGCACTTCAATGGTGAATATTATAAAATTATTATCGAGGGTCAGATAGTAGGGGCTGTCAGGGTAGCGAGGAAAAAAAGCAAAAAAGAAAATGAGACTGATTATATACAGGATGTAAATTATATTTCACCGTTGTTTATTATACCAGAGTTTCAGAATAGGGGAATTGGCCAGATAGTAATAAGAAATCTTTTTCGTATGTATGAAAATACAATTACCTGGAGGCTGGATACCATAAAGCAGGAGAGTGGAAATTGCCATTTATATGAAAAATGCGGCTTTGTAAGAATTGGTGAGGAACATATAGTAAATGACCGGATGACAATGATAGATTATGAAAAGACAAATCTAAGAATACGAAGATTCTTAGATAAGGATGCAGAAGATATTAGTCATTTGATCACAAGGAATTTTTTGGAGATAAATAGTAAAGATTATGGTATTTCCGCAATGGAAAAATTATCTCAAAGCCATGATGCCACATGGGTGCGTCGGGTAGCCGGTTATGCCCATATGTATGTGTTTGAATGTAATAATAGAATTGTTGGGGTAGGCTCTATATCAAGCTTCTGGGGAAGTGAAACGGAAAGTATTCTATTAACTGTTTTTGTTATGCCGGAGTTACATGGAAAGGGAATAGGACGAACCATTATTCATACTTTAGAAGAGGACGAACTATTTATCAAGGCACATAGAATTGAAATTCCGGCTTCTATTACAGGAACGGAGTTTTATAGAAAATTTGGATATGAATTTAAAAATGGTATAAAGGAGCTGGATGATGAAGGGCATTATCGTTTGGAGAAATTTCGGAAGGTGATTTGAGTATGAAAATAAAAATAATAGGATCAGGTGGTTGCGGCTGCTGGAGGATATCAATTATTCATTAAATATAGCTTTGAATTATTGTGCCCTTTCCTAATACAAGTCAATTATGATATAATTTTAAACGCAGGAATAACATTGAGGACACGATCATTATGTGGAGAACGGCGATGATTAAAAAACAAAAAATGAAGACGCTTCCTTTAAAAACCATATATAATATGCTTTTTCTTCTTTTTATTATGATTCCTATATTGATTGTATTGCTGGTGTCGCTTTTGATTTTGAATCAGCAGTTCAAGAATCAGGCGATGGAGAATATAGAGCAGGCGCAGCAAACAGTTATCGCGGAACTTTTATCGGACATAAACGTTATGTCCATGCGATTGTCTCATTTGATTTATACTAACAATAATGAAATATTGGCTTACGCGGCAGGTACGGATACGGCGCAGTGGGAAATCAGATATGAGAACGCACAGAAGCTGGCACAAGCAGGTAATCTGGCTCTGGAACCGGTAAAGGACATTGTTTCTGTTGGTTTTTACATGAAGGGCGGCAGAGAGACTTATATAAAAAATGATATTCACCGCTCGGAGGAGGAGATCAAACAGACGAAATGGTATCAGGCAGCGCTGGAAAATCCTAATAAAGTATTTGTAGGTTCCTATGATACGAACTCGTTAAATGATCTTTTTACCGGAGGGAAAAAGGATATGCTGATTTTGGTATTCGCGCTTGCTCCCGATGTGACCACGGACCGTTCCCAAAGGATAGAGATGGTGACGTTCTATCATTCCACTGCGGCGGCGGAACGAATCAGGAAATATAATACGAACTATTTAGCAGGAAAGAACAAACTTGGAATTGCACAGATCACAGACGAAGAAGGACTGGTCATATTTTCCACGCAAGAGGAGACTGCGCAGATTCTGGACGGAAAATATACGTGCGTGAGAACTCCGATTGAATTCAATGATACGGTATGGTATATCGAAAGCTATATCAAGACCTCGCAGCTTACCGCCGATTACTGGAAGAATGCAGTGTTCATTCTTTTGGCGGCGGTGTTGATTCTGGCACTTGCGGCATATTTTTCCCGGTATTTTTTAAGGAGTATTGTAAAACCGGTGGAGGAAATCAGCAGTGGGTTACGGCAAGTGGAGGAAGGGAATCTGGAAGTCCATATATCTCCCAGCGGTCAGTTTGAAATCAGAACTATGATTCATCAGTTCAATGCCATGGTAAGGCGGCTGAATGCATTAATTGAGGAATATGAGGATAAAGTGAGGAGTGCGAAGAGGACTCCGAAGGATTATCTGGCAGCAATGCTTAAAGAAGAAATAACACCGGAAGAGGTGAATATAAGCTTTCCTGAATTTTTTGCTGAGCGCTATGCGATACTGGGTTTCTTTGTGTATGGCTATCACGGAGAAGGGGATGGGACGAAGGGAACTTCTCGATTGACCTATAGCTTTGAGCGCAATCCGCGCTTTGCCTCAAGATGTCTCCTCTACATGGAACGTTCTGATTTCTTTTTCATATTTTACAGGATTACGGAAGCGGATTATGTAGCCGGAATTAAAAAAATGGTGCAGGATTTACAAAAAGCTGCGAAGGCGGAATTTGGAGCAGAAATTTGTGCTTTTATCGGGCATGAGGCCTTCGGTTACAGAGATTTTAAACATCGGATCGAGGATGTACGAAGCAAAATGTGTCTGCGCCATTTGAAAGGAGAATGCGCGGTTATCGATGTAAGCGAGGAAAGCTCCCAGTGGGAGAAGATTATCTTACTTTCCAGAGAATATGAAAGACTGGCCGGAGCGCTCTATATTGCGGATGAAAAAAACATGGTAGAGGAAAAGGAGCGGTTATTCGAGCTGTTTCACAATCGTGGCATGGGAGAGCTTTATCCGTTGGCTTGTGCGGTGGTTTTAGCGATAGGAAACAGGTTCAGCGAAGATAATTCCAATTTTACCGAGGTATTTGGGAAACAATATGACTATGTGGAGAAGTTTCGTCATATAGAGGACGTTAGAAGCCTGAAAATATGGCTTACTAATTATTTCGCATGGATTATGGATTATTCCGCTTCTAAGCTGAAGGTTTCAGAGACGGATATGGTAGTGAGGGCCAAGCGGTATATTACGGCTCATTACGAGGAACCGGAGCTTACGCTGGGTAAGGTAGCGGAGTATGTAGGGCTGAACGAGAAATATTTTACGAACCGTTTCACCAAGGAGGCGGGAGAGAATTTCTCCTCATATTTGACGGGGCTTAGAATGCAGAAGGCGAGAGAATTATTGAAGACCACAAGCTTTAAGGTGTACGAAGTCGCCGAGATGACCGGATATCAAAATGCAGAGCACTTTAACAGAATGTTTAAGAAAATAAATGGGATCAGCCCTTCGCAGTATAGAAAAACCATGTAAAATGCATGGTTTTTCTTACGATTAATCAAAAAAACTTTACAAATAACAAGAAAGCCAAAAACCTAAATCTGAAAATAAGTCAATAAAAGTGAATATAAGAGATGGTAACATTTTCTATAGACTGCTATGCTGAAGCCACAAAAAGAAAGGGAGGAATTGCTCAATGAAAAGAAAAGTATTAGCAGCATTATTAACTTGTGTGATGACAGCATCTTTACTTGCAGGGTGCGGAAGCACGGGCGCAGCGGAAACGAAGGATACGCAAAGCGCACCTGCAGAAACGGGAGAAACGGAGGCAGGAGCCGAAAATACCGAAGCGGTGAACGCTTCAAGTAAGGATTTAAGCGGCACACTTACCTTTGCCATTTGGGATAACAATTTAAATGAATTCATCGAAGATAATGATATGGTAGGAAAGTTTCAGGAACAATATCCTAATATCGATATCGAAGTAGAGAAAATCAAGGATGACAGCGAATATTGGAATGCGATGAAGATGAGAGCTTCGGCGAACCAATTGCCGGATATTATGTTTAACAAGCCTTTTACTTTATCCAGATTTAAGGATTACCTTGTGGATCTGTCGGGAACGCAGGCCAGTGCAAACAACGATCTGGCGGCAGGCTATGCCATTGACGGAAAAGTCTTAGGTATTCCTATGACCTCCGGATACGAATATGTATTTTATTGGAAAGATATGTTTGAGGAAGCGGGAGTTGAAGTACCGACTACATGGCCGGAATTCGAAGCGGCAGCAAAGACACTGCAGGATTATTATGGAAAAGATAATCCTGACTTTATGGCGATTGCCTGCGGACTTAAGGATGAATGGCCGGACTATCCTTATATGGAATTCATGCCCGCACTGGAATCGGGGAATGGGCAGAACTGGAATACCATGGCAAGCCAGGATGCTCCCTTTGCGGAAGGAACCGACATCAATAAGGCATATCAAAAGGTATACAGTCTGTTCACGTCCGGCGTACTGGGCAAGGATCCGTTAGGACTTGGAAACGATCAGGTAACGTCATTGTTCGCAGCAAAAAGTGCAGCAATTATCGCTCTGGGAGACTGGGGACTTCAGAATATTCAAAATGGTACGGATGATATTTCTCAATTAGGAACCTTTTATCTTCCCACAAGAAACACGCAGGCGGATCCGTATAATGTAATCGTACAGGGTGACTCTTTTATGGGAGTAACCACTCATTCCAAAAATCAGGAGGCTGCGGTTGCTTTTGTGGAATGGTTTTACTCGGATGCATGGTATCCTGATTACATCAATTATGTATCCTCTGCATCGTCCATGAAGAATTTCCCTAAGGAGAAGGATGCGGTGCTGGCTCAGGCGGATGAGCTCACACCCGACATGACTCTTGTAATGTATGATGGCGGCGGTGATGATTTTACTGCAATACAGAATGAAACGACCTTTGATTATAAAAAACTTGGTGCTCAGATGATGACGGATGGCTTTGATCTGAATGCCGCATTAGATGAATTGAATGTAAAATGGGCGGATGCGAGAAGCAAACTGCAAATTCAGTAAGATTAAGGTCTATGAGGACTGCTTTTGGCAGTCCTCATATTTTGAAAAACAAAAATTCAGGAAAGCTATTACACCATACGCCTGCGTGTGAAAGGTTACAGGCAGTAAAGAAAGGCTTGGTTATTTGTATGAGTAAATTGAGAAAAAAAAGGATGCAGTTCGTTATAACGGCATTAGTGGTGCCTGTTATATTGCTGATTGTATTTGTTGTAATCCCGGCGGCGGATTTATTTCGCATGAGCTTTACCAACTGGGACGGATATTCAAAAGAGAGTGACATCGTAGGCTTTACCAATTATATATCCATGTTGAAAAATAAGGATTTATGGTTGTCGTTGAAAAACAATGCTGTTTATTTTGTCATTCATTTCTTTATGATCGCGGTAGAACTGGGCTTTGCTGTTATCCTTACCGGCAGGCTGCGGGCGGCAAAGTTTTATAAGACGATGGTGTTTATGCCGTACATTATCAATGGTGTTGCGGTATCCTATGCCTTTTCCTATTTCTTTTCCCCGATCAATGGTGCTTTTGATGCCATTTTGGGTGCATTGAATCTGGAATTCTTGATCAGGAACTGGTTGTCAGACCCTAAAATAGTGAATTACGTACTGTCCTTTGTCTCGGTGTGGCGATTCAGCGGGTATCATGTGATTCTCTTTATGGCCGCATTACAGTCGATTCCTCAGGATGTGGCGGAGGCGGCAAAGGTGGATGGTGCTAATGCATGGCAGCTATTCAAATATATTCAGGTTCCGGGAATTATGCTTATGGTAGATTTTGTTTTATTCGACAATATCAGGGGCTCGCTTCAGGTGTTCGATATACCTTTCGTAATCACCTCGGGAGGACCGGGATATGCTTCCTCTACGTTTACGCTGTATACGATAAAAACGGCCTTTACTTATTCGAATTTCGGTCTGGCCTCCACGATGGCAGTTGCGATTATGATTATGATCGTCTTTATTTATGTAATCCAGAATAAAATCATTCACGGCTTGATACTTAGGGACAGGAGGAAATGAGATGGCAAAGAGAATTTCAACACAAATCGTAAAACAAATCCTTTGTGCGGGCATGGTAGTGATTGTTATGGCGCCCATTCTCCTCACGTTGTTTGCCGCGCTTAAAACAAAGGCGGATATGGTTGCCACTTCGCCTTTATTGTTGCCGGAATGGGAGAGAGTTACTTTTGATAATTTCAAAGATGTGCTGTCCGATAAATATTTATTGATTGGTTTTAAAAATACAGGTATTATATTAATGGTATCGATATTCTTTAATGTTATGTTCGGAACGATAACAGCATTTATAATAGAGCGATTTGAGTTCAAAGGAAAAAAACTAGTAGTATCCTTATTCTTTATCGGTATGCTGATACCCACCTTCGTTACGGAGATTGCACGTTTTCAGGTAATTCAAGGCCTTGGTTTATATAATACGCTGGGGGCGCCCATAGTCATATATGTGGCTTCCGATTTGATGCAGCTTTATATTTACAGGCAGTTTATTTCCGGCCTGTCCGTTTCACTCGATGAAGCGGCGTTAATTGATGGATGCAGTTATTTCGGGCTTTTTGTTAAGATCATATTCCCGCTGTTGGCTCCGGCCACCGCTACCGTATGTATTATAAAGGCCATTAATATTATTAATGACATGTATATCCCTTACTTATATATGCCTAAGAACAAACTGCGCACCCTTACGACCTTTTTGATGGATTATGCTAATGCCCAATTAGGTTCATGGCAGACATTAGCTGCCGGTATCATCATCATTATGATACCTACCATAGTGATTTATGTGTTTTTTCAAAGGTATATACTGGCAGGAGTAGCGGCTGGCGCCGTAAAGGAATGATTATTGATACCCATCATTACACAAGGAGGAGGCTTTATGAAAGCAGATATTACATGGTTGGATCAACCGGAGGTTTTCCGAGTGAACCAATTGCCGGCGCATAGCGATCATGAATTTTATTCTGACAGAGAAGAGTTTTTGCATAAGAAAAATTCCTTGGCTCAGTCATTAAACGGAGACTGGAGATTCCGTTACTCCGTGAATGCCATGGAACGGCCGATAGATTTTTTTGAGGAAGATTATTCGGAAGAGGGATTTGGCGATATAAAGGTACCGTGCCATATCGAGCTTGCGGGCTATGATAAGATTCATTATATCAATACGATGTATCCGTGGGAAGGGCATATATTTCGAAGACCGGCCCATGCTTTGCACAAGGAGGATGATGCGAAGGGCAGCTTCAGCAGGGCGGACTATAATCCGGTAGGCTCCTATATCAGGCGTTTTGATCTGGAGAAGGACCTTAGAGGCAAGAGAGTAGTCGTTTTCTTCGAGGGTGTGGAGCAGGCGATGTATGTTTGGTTAAACGGAAGCTTTGTGGGTTATGCGGAGGACAGCTTTACTCCCTCTGAGTTCGATTTGACCCCTTTCATTAAGGAAACGGGCAATGTGCTCGCTATCGAGGTGCATAAGCGGAGCACGGCGGCATATTTGGAGGATCAGGATTTCTTCCGTTTCTTTGGTATATATAGAAATGTGACGCTGTATGCCCTCCCCAAAATGCATGTAGAGGATATCTGGGTAAAGCCCGCGCTTAAGGAAGATAATGTGTCGGGAACGTTCGCTCTGGATGTAAAGCTGTCTGGAAATGAACTGTCCGGAACTGTGTCGATAAAGCTGACGGATAAGGAGAATAGGATCTGCCTGGAGAAAAAGCTTCCTATCATAAATACCAATATCCATATGGAGCCGGAGGCGTTAAAGGGTATTACTGCATGGAGCAATAAAGATCCTTATTTATATGAGCTGATCATAAGCTTAGAGGATGAAAACGGTAAAGAAGTGGAATTCGTTCCTTATAAGGTGGGTTTCCGTCGCATTGAAATCAAGGATAAACTTATGCTGTTAAACGGAAAGCGGCTCATTATAAATGGAGTAAACCGCCATGAATGGAGTGCCGAGGGCGGACGCTGCATCGATATGAGAGAAATGGAACTGGATATCCAAATTATGAAAAATAATAATATCAATGCGGTCAGGACCTGCCATTATCCTAATCAGCTTTCTTGGTATGGCATGTGTGATGAAAACGGTATCTATATGATGGCGGAGACAAATCTGGAATCACATGGTTCATGGCAGAAGCTGGGGATGGTGGAGCCTTCTTGGAACGTGCCGGGAAGCATTCCGGCCTGGGAACAGGCGGTAATAGACAGGGCGAGGACGAATTTCGAAGTGTTCAAGAACCATACTTCCATACTATTCTGGTCATTAGGCAATGAGTCCTATGCGGGAGATGGAATAGAAAGTATGAATCGTTTTTATAAGGATGCGGATGGAAGCAGGCTGGTGCATTACGAAGGGGTGGTTCATAACCGAGCATATGAGGATACTATATCCGATGTGGAAAGCCGTATGTATGCGCCTCCCGCTCAAATAAAGGAATACCTGGAAAATGACCCCCAAAAGCCGTTTATCCTATGCGAATATATGCATGATATGGGAAACTCCATCGGAGGAATGAAGTCGTATATCGATTTGCTTGGAGGATATCCGATGTATCAGGGCGGATTTATATGGGATTATATCGATCAGGCCCTTTTTGTTCCGGATGAGGTAAGCGGAGAAAAGGTGCTGCGCTATGGCGGAGACTTCGACGACCGACCGTCCGATTATGAGTTTTCCGGCAATGGAATCGTATTTGCCGATAGAACGGAAAAACCCGCGATGCAGGAGGTAAAATACTATTATGGATTATATGAATAAAGAAGAACGCATCGATGAAACGCTGCGCATCGTATATGGAGATAGTGTGCTTGGGCTTCATGGAGAGGGGTTCAGCTATCTGTTTTCTTATGTGAGAGGCGGGCTGGAATCCTTGGTAATCGATGGGAAAGAATGGCTTTACCGTGTGCCAAAGCCTGCTTTCTGGCGGGCTGTAACGGACAATGACAGAGGAAATGGCTTTCCGCTCCGTTCCGGAATGTGGATGGGAGCCGATTCCTTTATTTCCTGTATCGGAGGAGCGGTTATGGTAGACGGAAGTGAGATTCCTTTACCGATAGCGCCGGAAAATAATAAATATACGGGAAATGAACGTGCTAAAAAAGTACAGCTGAAGTTTTTCTATGAAACAATAACTGTTCCTTCCACAAAAGCAGAAGTTGCTTACGAGGTATGTGCTGACGGCAAAATAAATGTCCATGTGCAGTATCACGGAAATGATAAGCTGCCGGAGCTGCCCGTATTCGGAATGCGGTTCGTCATGCCGACAAAAGCGGTGGGATACCGGTACGAAGGATTGTCCGGTGAGACCTATCCCGATAGAATGGCCGGAGGGATTCCAGGTATTTATGACATAAAAGGGCTTCCTGTAACGAAATATCTGGTGCCTCAGGATTGTAATGTCCATATGAAGACCAAATGGCTGGAAGTATATAGGAACACAACTTTAAATAATGCGGATCATAGCAATAAGACCTTCGGACTTAAATTTTCTGCCATGGAAGAGAGTAAGGAATTTGCATTTTCCTGTATTCCATACACCCCGTCGGAACTTGAAAATGCTGCTCATCATGAAGAACTGCCTCCTGCAAGAAGAACAGTAGCATCTATTCTGGGAGCAGTAAGAGGCGTCGGGGGAATCGATAGCTGGGGTGCGGATGTGGAAGCAGCTTATCATATAAACGCCGGAGACGATATCGGCTATTCCTTCCAGATCAGTAAGGCGATAATAGAATAAAAGTAGAATAAGTATAAGAAATGAAAGCCATGACTGTCACTTACAAAAAATGACGGCAGTCATGGCTTTTATCATTTGAAAGGATATCCTCGGCGCACTTTGTCCGGTTATTAAATAATTTTTATTTGACTATTTTTGAATTATGATTCATAATAAGTAGTAAGTGATAAGTAGTAAGTAAAACTAATATATCAAAGCTGAAAGAGGGTAATATTATTATGGATTATACGATAATGGAGCAGTTTGCATTGGTAGCTCTGGATGGTCAGGACAGCATACACAATACGGCGGCGAAGAAAGCCGCAGTTATAGGAATTGCGGCAGCAAATGTTTTACAGCCCTTGCTTATGGAGGATGTACAAAAAAATGTGAATGAGTTTAAGAATCGTTTTTGCCATCAATTAGAAAAAGTCAAAAAAATGAACGGCAAGCAGAGGAGGATTCTGGAAAAAGAAACGGTGTCCATGTTAAAAGCCGAAAAGGTCCTTGAAGAAGTACCGAATCTGCTGGGATGTGATATGAATTATTATACGGCCAATGTAACCATGAGGGAATATAAAAGCGACGAAGGCACATATCAGAGGATAATAGAAAGCATAAGAGCTGTCATATTGGAGCCGGGTGAAGTTCCGGAGGAAACAGTAGCCGTTCTCTGGCTTTTTCGGGAATGCGGATGTTTCCATGATATTTTTTCCATAGAAGAACAGAAGAAAATAGAGACGCGGCTCATAGAACTTTCGGCAGAAAACCAATTATATAAAGTTATTCTGGAGCAGGAGTTTCATAGCGGAATAAGACAGACCTATCTAAAATTTATTAATTTAAAACGTAATATTTTCAAGAATCCTTATTTAGAGGGAGTAAACCTCCTTTTTCCTTTTTTTGACAGAAGGCAGGCAATTTTTATCGATATGGTTATTTTCGGAACGACAGTACAGGATAGGCGGCAGACGGCAATACAATTTTTGCGTGAAAATGGTCATTCCTGCGAAGAATTGCGGATAGAAAGCGAAACAATGGTAAAAATTGATAACGCATATTACAGAATATGGCCTTCTACCCGCAGCTGCAAAGTACCTATTCAGGGAGTAGAGCTTTTGCCGGTATACAGGTAGGTGAAATATGTCCAGACAGAGAACAATGGAAAAAATTATGGTATCGGAATATGTATCGATCGGAGAGCTTGTGAGGATTACGGGCTGCCGATATAGTACACTGAAATTTTATACGGAAGAAGGTTTGCTTTATTTTGAGCAGGAGGAAGAGAATCTGACCCGCAGATTCCCAAGGGAAAAGACACTGCGAAGAATAGCCGAGATCAAAGAACTGAGAGAAAAAGGAAAAAGCATTCCCGACATCAAGCAAATATTAGAACCCAATATATAAATCATAATGACAGGAGGTATATTATGTCAATCGCCGGAGCATTTGTAGTTCCCCATCCGCCTCTTATTTTTCCGGAAATCGGGCATGGAGAACAATTCAGAATACAGAAAACAATCGATTCATATAAGGATGTTGCAAAAAGAATCGAGGTGATGCAGCCCGAGACGATTGTGATCATTTCGCCCCATTCTGTTATGTATAGAGACTATTTTCATATTTCGCCGGGCGTTCATGCGTCAGGGAATTTTTCGCGCTACGGCTATCCTGAAATCATATTGGAAGCGGATTATGATGCGGCGTTTGTGGCAGAGATTGAAAGGGAAGCACGAAGTAATGAAATTCCAGCAGGAACCGAAGGCGAAAGAGAGAAAGAATTGGATCACGGAACAATGATCCCTCTCCGTTTTATAAAGGAAGTTTACCCGGAAAAATTTAAAATAGTAAGAATAGGTTTATCCGGTCTGCCTTTATCCGAGCACTATCGTATGGGAAGAACTATAAGGGAAGCTGCAGAAAAAGTAGGGCGGCGGATTGTCGTGGTGGCCAGCGGGGACCTGTCCCATCGTTTATTGGATAGCGGGCCATATGAATATGCCAAGGAAGGACCGGAATATGACAGGAGAATTACGGATATCCTCGCCGAGGGCAATTTAATCAAGGCACTTGATTTTTCGGAAGATTTCTGCGAGAAAGCGGGAGAATGCGGACACCGTTCCATTTCTATCATGGCAGGATGTATGGACGGGATGCCTCTTAAAGCAGAACTTCTATCCTATGAAGGCCCTTTTGGAGTTGGATATGCGGTAGCGGCTTTTCAGGATGCCTATGTATCTTTAGCCAGAGAAGCTTTGGAATATTATCTAAGAAAAGGTATCAATCTTCCGGTTCCGGCAGGACTGCCCGAAGAGCTGCTTAAGAAAAAGGCGGGAGCATTTGTTTCTTTAAAGAAATACGGTAATTTAAGAGGCTGTATAGGAACCATACAGGGAACGAAAGACTGCGTGGCGGAGGAAGTCATTGAAAATGCGGTAAATGCCGGGTTGTGGGATCCGAGATTCCCGCAGGTGGAGGAGGCAGAACTCGACAATATTATCTGTACGGTAGATGTCCTGTCTGCCCCGGAACCGGTTGCGTCCACAGAGGAACTGGATGTAAAAAAATACGGCGTAATCATATCGATGGGAGGCCGGAGAGGACTTCTGCTTCCGAATCTGGAAGGTGTAGAAACGGTAGAGGAACAGATAGGTATTTCGTTAAAGAAGGCAGGAATTGATGAAAAGGATTACAGAGAAGGTAACTGTTCGATGGAACGTTTTGAGGTGGTGAGACATTATTAATGAAAGCAGTTTGTCCGGTGTGCATGCACCATTGTACAATAGAAGAAGAAAAGACAGGACTTTGCAGAGCGAGAAGCAATGAAAACGGCAGAATTGTCTGTACAAATTATGGAAAAATTACATCCTATGCTCTCGATCCGATTGAGAAAAAGCCTCTCAGGCGCTTTTTCCCCGGGAGTAAAATCCTCTCCGTGGGAAGCTACGGATGTAATCTATCTTGTGGCTTTTGCCAAAATCATGGGATTTCCATGGTAAAGGAGGAAGAGGCGGATTACGGAATACTTATGCCGGAGGAACTCGTGAACAAAGCCCTTGCTTGCACAGCAATAGGAAATATCGGAATTGCTTATACCTATAATGAACCGCTTATTGGTTATGAGTATGTGCGGGACTGTGCGAAGCTTGCAAGAAAAAACGGGCTAAAGAATGTGATCGTCACTAATGGCTGCGCAGAACTTGAGGTATTGGAGGAGCTTTTGCCCTATACGGATGCCTTTAATATAGATTTAAAAGGCTTCACCGAGCATTTTTATAAGAAGGTGGGTGGAAGCTTGTCCATGGTAAAGGACTTTATTGAAAGAGCGGCGAAGGAAAGCCATGTGGAGGTCACGACGCTTGTAATACCGGGAGAAAACGATGATGTGAAGGAGATTAAGCAGGCTGTGTCATGGCTGGCTTCTGTCGATGAAAATATACCTTATCATATTTCCCGCTTTTTTCCTATGTGGAAGATGCAGGACAAAGAGGCTACCAGGATAGAGACGGTTTATTCTCTTGCGGAAACGGCAAGAGAGCATTTAAAGTATGTATATGAAGGAAATTGCTAAATATTTTTTCTTATTCGGGAATGGGTTCCATTCCGGCTATTTTTTCAGCGGAATCGGAATAGACATCGCCCCCGTCCGGAATGTTTCCATGCAGAATGGACAGAATCTCACGTATGTTTTGATTGGCTTTATTGTAATAATCCTTCGCGCTGGCTGCGGCATCGGAATCGAAAGTCTCACTTTCAAATGCCTGATGATAAAGAGAGACGGCATTTGTCATAGATTCATTCGCCTCTGCGGAAAGGGCCTCTACCGAAGAGAACTCTTCGGGAACGGTAAGAGAAGCCATCCACGAAAAGCGTTCACCGATGCCGTCTAATGCAGATAAGAGCTCCTGAACACAGGTCTCGGAATCCGCGTCTATAGAATTTATAATATTGTCATATTCGGAAATGTCCGAATAAAAAGTATCCATATTATTTTTATATTCTTCCAATTCCTTCTTGCTGCCACATCCTGCAAAAAAAAGAAAAATAAAGGAAAAAAGAAATATATATACAAATTTTCTGCTCACATTATCCCCTCCGTAACTTTACCATCGTTTGACAAGGTCTTACACGCCCTGAACCATGATATTTGCTTGGTTTTCTGCGTTGTATTCAATCGGCGTACGTCCATAGATATCCATAAAATAAATTACCATATATAGTGTGTGAAAGCAAGTTACTATTGAGTAATTATAATCCGAAGAGAGAAATACTGCTGCGCAGTATTTCTCAGACTGTAGACAAAGTCCCACGCACTTGCGTGGGATTTTTCTGTAAAAAGAGTCAAAAGTTTAGTGTTCATGCAGACTTTTGGGCTCTTTTTTGGTACAATGGAAGTAGCAAAATAAGGCGGTG
>JAEYJO010000074.1 GCA_023408815.1 Bacillota bacterium
CCATCCGGCTTCCTTCAGATTCGCAGTCACCCACGACACCCTTGCCATTGGCTATGTCCTTCCCACTACCGGGCGGACTCGGGACTTTCACCCGTTGAAACGTGCGCCCGCCGGGCGCACCTCAAAAGAAACACTATCACTATCAGCTTCCGCATTTGGTGACAGTGTTTCTTCTGACCTTGAGGAGCAGCACGCAAGCAGCAAAAGTACCAAGCCGACTACTATGCAATACCTTCTTCGTTTCATTAGTTGTTCTCCATGAACTCAGAGTAGCTTCTAGTCTCTGCTTTTGAATCAGAAAAACCGCAAAGTCTATAATAGCACTCTGTAACATATGCCTTTTGTAACCTATCTAAATCACTTGTGTAATCAGGAAATACCACCTTCATTTGAAGAAGATAATCATCTTCTATTTTATACAAATCATAAATAGCATAATTATGGGCTGAACTATCCCAACCAGTTACTATAACTTTTCCGTGATCACTTGTCGTTCCGTTCACAATATCTTCCGCTTCGTATAATGCCATTGTTTCTACAGAATGTACATTTTCTGTCGCATCTTCTAATGACAATGAATCATTTCTCTGAATCAGCCTATATGTCAATGTTGAACCTTCACTTCCATAGAACGTTACTTCTTTCCGCAAATAGCCATATTCACAATCTATATTTTCCGCAGAAAAAACATCACAATACAGATTGTTCGGATACCAAAACGAAAAGTCAGAAATACCAGAATTATAGTACTGGTAATATCCCGGGTCTAATGCATTTTCATAATCTTCCCTAATTCCACTGTATATCTCAAAATCACGGTTCACTTTTTCTGTATATTTGTTTTCCTGATAATCATCTTCATAATCTAAGCCCGAATCAGCATATTTAAATGTATCATTATTCTCAATTAAATTTGAATCTGTTTTATTTGCAACAGGGTTATTATTTATTTCTCGTTCATTTATCTCTTTTTCTGCTGAATTATTCTGTTCGCCAGACTCGTTATTAGCACTCATTACACTATTGTCCGGTTCTTTGCGGCTTACCAAAGCAGCAATAACTATAATTAATACAACAATAACTACTCCCATTATGAGTATAATTGGATTGATTTTGTTTGAATTCTTGCCTTTTGATAACTTTGTTTCTGCAGATGGTATTTCTACCTGCTGCACATTTTCTTGCTGATAATTTGTGCTTTGGTCGCTCACATATTCTTCTTGCCCAGTAGGAACTATTAGAGCATTCTCAACTGTTTTTGCTCCACACTTCGTACAAAAGTACACAAATTCATTCTCTATATGTCCGCATATGGAACATTTCCTACTTGCCATAATCTACTTTCCTCCCATCTTCTTATGTACACTTTAGTATTCATATGTCTTTTCTATCTTCGACGATAACTCACCATCGTAATAATAGTATTCAATACTTTGAATCAGTCTCTGCCAGCTGTCATATGTGTACTTATATTCATATTGACCATAACTACCATCATCATGATTCCATACAACATATGACGGTTTGTCTGATAACCCTTCATAATAATAAGTCATAGTCACAGTCCAGCCACCAGCATAATTCTCACGGTACACTTCCGAAGTCCTACCCTCACTGTCATAAGAACTTTCATCAAGCATATAGCAATTACCATTCTCATAAAAATAGCACTTTAGAGGTCTGCCTTCACCATCATTTTCGTATGTCCGAGTATATGCCCCGTATAAGGTTTTAACTACAGCACCGTTTTCCCAAACCTGATCCTGATAATCTAAATATAAACCTTCAATATTCATACCTAGTGTATATTGCCTTGTACAGTTCCCTTCTTCATCATATGACTGTTCAACAGTTCCTGTCAGATTTTGATTGGAATCAAAATTCCTAACCGTCTCTATTCTCCCTTTCTCGTCATGCGTAAAATACAATGTATAATCTAAAACATATGTCTGATCATAGTACATTTCTTCATAATAGTGCATTGTAATTGGTTCAGTATTATTATTATCTTGCACCGCCTGTTCTTCGACAAACACACTATAAATATGGCCATGACCCACTAACATCGCATCACCAGGGTAGTTACTCGTTTCAATAGTCAGGTGATATGTTTCTCCTGGAATTACCGCAAATCCAATTCCTCCCTCAACATAATCACAGCGGCCATTATAAGCGCTGATTTTCTCCGTTTCGCCCGAATTATACACTCGATATAAATTCACATAGAAGAACTGTAATTCATCTGTATAATCGTATGTACCATCGTTTAACTCTGAAACTGTCTCTACAAATATCGAAGTATCTGTAGGCGAAAATATTGGAGTATTAATCATTGTGTTTGGCATTAATTCATACTCAAACGAAGCAACTTCGTTCGCAAGCGTCATATGATTACCTTTACAATTAAACCCAACCTCATTATCAAACGCCAAAACATCATTTTGCATTCTGGATTTTTCATCTACATGACCAGCACTGTTAAAAGAATCTTCATTTTTGCCTCTTTTCCCACTATTTATATTTTTTGAATCTACATCTTCATCCGAATTCACCATCACCACTGTTTTATTTTCATCGGCAACATTAGCGTCTCTTATTTTTTTAGGCAAAGCTAAAAGCACAGCTATTGCCGAAAGTGCAATAGTAACAGCACTAAGTATATATAACCATTTCTTGTCAAAAACAATCGATGTCTTTTTCAAAGCAACGGCTTTACTATGCATATTTTCTGTAAAATTCGAATCACTTCTCTGGACATCTGATACTTTGTGAGATGGTTTCACATTGGCACTAATATTTGAGACATCCTGATTCGCTTCAATTTTTTCGGAAAATTCCTCTGTTCTCGCTCCGCATTCAGTACAGAAAAATGTATATTCGTTTTCAATATGCCCACATATAGAACATTTTCTACTTGCCATTTTCCATTTTCCTCTCGTTCCTATATTTATTGCATTTTATCTTAACATACGTTTCTCAAGCTCAATTGGGGGGGGGCTCTAGATATAAAAGCAAAACCCACGCACATGATTTTCTTCATTATACCACAGCTGACCATTTTAAAAGACAATATTTTCCATAAAACGCAAAAAGCCGAGCAGAGATAATTCCACTATCCCTGCTCAGCTCAAATTACACTATTTGGTTTTATACGAATGGTAACTCAGCATCCATTACATCCGGAATATTTATGAAGCCATCATCAGGACATTGCTGTGGTTGGTTACCAGCATTCTTGCTTTCCGCTAATATCCCTCATTATCACGTATGATACGTTGCAAATTTGTTGCAAAAATGTTGTAAAATACAATCAGAAAGTCTGCAAAGCATTGATTTCACTGATTTTATTTGTCCAATGTTTTCATCGTCGGGAACAACAAAACATCCCTAATCGCCGGTGAATCCGTAAGCAGCATAACCATGCGGTCAATGCCGAATCCGATTCCGCCTGTAGGAGGCATTCCGACTTCGAGGGCGTTCAGGAAGTCCTCGTCGATGCTGTTCGCTTCTTCATCTCCCTGAGCTATCAGCTCTTCCTGCGCGATAAAGCGTTCGCGCTGGTCGATGGGATCGTTCAGCTCAGAATATGCATTTGCCATCTCGCGGCAGGTAATGAACAGCTCAAAACGCTCCGTATATTCCGGCTTGTCCGGTTTTTTCTTGGTGAGCGGCGATATTTCTATCGGATGATCCATAACGAAGGTGGGCTGTACCAGATGCTCTTCTACGAAGTCCTCGAAGAACAAGCTTAAAATATCGCCCTTTTTATGTCTCTTCTCATAGTGAACGCCCTTTTCATCCGCTATCTTCCGGGCTTCCTCGGTAGTCTCTATCTGATCAAAGTCGATGCCCGTATATTTCTTCACGGCATCTACCATCGTAATTCTTTCAAACGGCTTGCCCAAATCGATTTCCACATCACCGTACTGAATCTTCGTCGTTCCAAGAACCTCTTTTGCCACATGGCGGTATAGATTCTCGCTCAGATCCATCATTCCGTTATAATCGGTGTATGCCTGATACAACTCCATCAATGTAAATTCGGGATTATGTCTCGTATCCAAGCCTTCGTTACGGAATACTCTTCCAATTTCATAAACGCGTTCCATTCCGCCGACAATCAGCCTCTTTAAATAAAGCTCCAGAGAGATTCTAAGCTTTACCTCTTCGTCCAACGCGTTGTAATGGGTTTCAAAAGGTCTGGCAGCCGCGCCGCCCGCATTGGATACGAGCATCGGTGTCTCCACCTCAAGAAAGCCCTGACTGTCCAAATAGCGGCGAATGGAGCTGATAATCTGAGACCTCTTTACGAAGGTATTTTTTACATCCTCGTTCATGATGAGGTCAGTATATCTTTGACGGTAACGGATATCCGTATTTACAAGTCCGTGATATTTTTCCGGGAGTATCTGAAGGCTCTTGGAAAGTAACGTGATTTTGGCCGCATGTATGGAGATTTCTCCTGTTTTGGTTTTGAACACTTCACCCTCTATACCGACAATATCGCCCACATCATATTTCTTGAAATCCGCATAAGGTTCTTCCCCGATGCTGTCTCTGGCTACATATGACTGGATATTGCCTTGTAAATCCTGCACATTGCAAAACGAAGCTTTTCCCATAACCCGTTTGGACATAACGCGTCCTGCTATGAATACTATCTTGCCTTCCAATGCATCGAAATTATTTTTCACCTCAAGGCTATGATGGGTCACATCATATTTCATGATCTGGAAAGGATCCTTTCCGCTTTCCTGCAACGCCGCAAGCTTCTCTCTTCTTACCTTCAATAGCTGGTTAATATCCTGTTCCTGCTGCTGTCCTTGTACGTTCTGTGTTTCTTCCACTACCGACACTCCTTTTCTCCCGACTTTCTCTGTCAGCCCCTACATTTTTTAATTGCTGGAGCGCTGAATCTCGAGCACTTTATATTTCAATACGCCGACCTGCGTTTCAACGCTGACTAATGCTCCTACCTTTGCACCGATCAATGCCTTCCCTACCGGCGATTCGTTAGATATTTTCCCCTTAAGGCTGTTCGCCTCGGTGGAACCTACGATTTTATATTCCAATTCTTCTTTATATTCCATATCCATAATCCTTACTTTACAGCCGATGTTAATCTTATCCAGATCCACTTCGTCTTCTACCACAACCTCGGCATTTTTCAAGATTTTTTCCAATTCTTCGATTCTGGCTTCGATATCGCGCTGCTCGTCTTTCGCCGCATCGTATTCCGCATTTTCCGATAAATCGCCCTGTTCTCTGGCTTCCTTAATTTTCTGTGCTACTTCTTGTCTTTTAACTACTTTTAAATCATGAAGCTCATCTTCATATTTTTTGAGACCTTCATAAGTCAAAATATTCTTCTTCTCTTCCATTTTGGGTCACCCTTCCTACGAGTGTTCTTTACTCGTTACGAGCTTTCTTTACTCGTTATGAATGTTTTTTACTCGTTACGAATGTTCTTTACTCGTCTTCCACCAATTTTTACTTATTCTCTGCCTGAATATGGGTCTGATTAACTCTAGTATTGTACCCATTTTTTGCGAGAGTGTCAAGGAATTTCACTGTTGACAGATACCTTACATCCTTTCGCTTCGTCTCCAGCACTCTCCTCTTTTCGTTCTCCGACCAAAAGTCAATGTATGATGCTTCTTCAGGAATAGCGGCATAGGGAGGAACGTAGCGCCGCCTTCCATCCAAGATCACCGTCTTTTTGTTCTTGCCGAGGCGTTTTTCCATCTTGTTTACGTAAGCTGCAGGAATTCCGTATTCCTCATATACATAATCCGTAAAATCCATGTACATCTCCGGTCGGTCGGTGACTACTGTAAAATGATTGATACGGGGCAGATATTTTTGCAGCAATACAGCGAAGATATTTTTCTGCTCCTCCATCGCATCGATTCTCTGAAAGGAGCCCTCCTCGCCAAACTCGTCGTCCGCCGCATTCCATCCGATCAGGAACAGATACTCCCAGCACAGATTTTGCTTCACAACCTTATGGAGCAAAATTTCCGGCGGAAGCTTTTCTTTTATTTCCAACAAGCTGCTTAAATCCGGCTGCAAATAATAATCCCAAGCCTCCGTTTGCTCCAGCTGCGCACTCAATACTTCGAGGAGCCTTTGCTTATCCCAAGGCTGTCCGCCTCCGTAGAATTCCGGCACCTTGTAAAACAAAAGTTCGTACTCCTCTCCCATATCTATATTTACACAAGACATCCGGAAGGTGTTCCAGAAATGCTTCTTCGCATTCTGTCCTCTTTCCAGATGGAAATACACGATTGTCTTCCTATCTGATTCCATATCTGTCCCAGTCAAACACCGCTTATTAAAATTCTCATCGCGGCGTTTCATGCTTTTAAACAGCATATGAAAGCCAACTTACCCTTATTACATTTGTCGGCGAATTGTTACTGTTCACAGCTTTACTGTTCATAGCAACAATATACACGCTGACCACCCTCGGGATTTTGTGCAAAAACAGCACGAAACGCCTCGCAAAATAGTGACTGTGAATAATAACGATGAATTTCTCATCATAACAAACGCGTACTTTCCTAATTACATAAAAATCGCCTCTACTCCTTTTATCAGATCATCGAAAGTTTCCATCTCATTCACCTTTTGTCTGAATCTCGCCGCATAGGGAAAACCGGTGACATACCAGGAAACATGCTTACGCATCTCCCGGATGCCTATATATTCCCCCTTGTATTTAAGCTGAAGCATTGCATGGCGCAAGATCATTTCTTTTACCTGAGCAGCCTCAGGAGAAGCAGGCTTCTCTCCTGTTTGCAAATACGCCTTGATTTCCCTGAATATCCAAGGATTTCCTCTGACCGCACGACCTATCATCACACCATCGCAGCCGGTTTGCTCCATCAGTCTCGCCGCCGATTCTCCGTCAGTCACATCTCCGTTTCCGATGACCGGAATGTGAACGGCTTCCTTTACCTTAGCGATAATATCCCAATCCGCTTCTCCTGCATAATATTGCTCTCTCGTCCGTCCGTGCACCGTTACCGCCGCAGCTCCTGCTGCCTCTGCCGCCTTTGCAATTTCCACAGCATTCACATGCGCATCGTCAAAGCCCTTTCTGATTTTTACGGTGACTGGCTTTTTGATTGCTTTTACCGTCTCCGCTACGATTTTCTCCACCAATACCGGATTTTTCATAAGAGCCGAACCCTCACCGTTGCCTACGATCTTAGGCATCGGACATCCCATGTTGATATCCAGCACGGCAAATGGCCGCTCCTCGATCCTTTTCGCCATTTCGCTTATAATATGCGGATCCGAACCGAAAAGCTGTAAGGAAACGGGAAGCTCCTCCGGGTGTATCTCAAGGAGCTCTTCCGTGTTCTTGTTATTATACATAATCGCTTTGGCACTGACCATTTCCATACATATGAGCCCGGCACCCTGCTCCTTGCATAGCAAGCGAAACGGCAGGTCGGTAACACCTGCCATGGGGGCTAATATGATATTATTTTCCAGTATGGCATCTCCTATCCGCAGAGGCCTTAATTTACTTTCCATTTTTTATTTCCTGTTCTTATCATAGATTATCCTCAGTCCGTCCAAAGTAAGCGTACTGCAATAAATATCGATGCTCTCCGCTTCCTCCGAAATCAACCGGCCAAGTCCTCCCGTCGCCACCGTTTTCAGATTGTCAAAGCCGCTTTCTTTCTTGACCTGCCCCACGATATATTCCGTCTGTCCGATTTGTCCGTATACAAGTCCTGCCTGCATGCTGGATATGGTTTCCTGCGCCAGAATGGACTTAGGCTTCTTGATTTCTACCTCAGGCAGCTTCGCCGTATGCTCCCACAAAGCCTTCGCGCTGATACGGACGCCCGGCGCTGTGATACCGGCCGCAAAACAGCCGTCCTCCGTTACGAGGTCATAGGTGGTCGCCGTACCGAAATCCACTACCAGAACCGGTCCCCCGTAAATCTCATATGCAGCTACCGCATCAACAATCCGGTCCGGTCCGATTTCCCGCGGATTTTCGGTTATAATTTTGATTCCGGTCTTCACTCCCGGGCCTACAATAACCGGCACAGTTCCCAGATATCTGGATACTCCGCCTATCAGTGCGTGCATGATATTAGGAACGACGCTGGCGATAATCGTTCCCTCCAAATCCGTTTTGCTTATATTATTGATTCTAAGAAGTTCCGTAATGCTCATGCCATACTCATCTGAAGTGCGCTCCATCCTCGTGGTCATGCGAAAAGTAGTCACAAGCTCCTTATCATTATATACACCAAAGGTTATATTCGTGTTTCCTGCATCTATTACAAGTATCATATTTATACCCGTGCTCCTTTCAAGGTCCTGCTCATTCTCTTATGCTTCTTCCAAATCAAGCTTCTCCTGCAGGACAAAAATACGGTAGTAAAGGCTTAACGATTCGAATAGCTCCTGCCTGCTGCCTCTTATTTTACTCACCATCAGTCCGCTGCTTATCTCATCATACAGAAAATCGTCCTCTGCAAAATTCGTTTCAAGGGAAACAGTACCGTCCTCTTCGAATACCACCGTGAAAATCCCTCCTACCTCTTCGGTAAAGAGCACACATATGATGTGCAGCTCGTCCTTAATGGAACTGGGAATCCCATCGAACTTATCGTTAAAATAATATTTCTGCTCATAAGAATTTGCACCGCATAAAACAATTCTATTTTCTTCCATTTCTATAAAACGTGCTCCTTTCACAGATTTCTTCCGGACGCTTTTCGGTATCAGGTATAACCGAACAAGCCTCTTACCGATACTTCTCCGGCATATATCCTTGCGATTTCCCCATCTTCCTTCTCTACCAGCAGCTCTCCCGACGAATCGATTCCTCTGGCGATTCCTTCAAATTCGCCTGCGGGATCCAGCACCCGCACTTGTTTGTCCACATTCACCAGATGCTTCACATACTCGGCCCGAATCCCCGTCAGATCCTGGGTCTGCAGAAAAATCTCATAATTATATTCAAAGTGCTTCAATACATTTTGCAAAAGCTCGGCACGCGGCCACTGCATCCCGCTCTCCAGAAACAACGAGGTTGCCGTCCCGGTTATTTCCTCCGGAAACTGTGCCAGATTCACATTGATGCCCGCACCGATAACTACATACTGGATATAGCCCGGCTCCACATTCATCTCCGTCAGTATTCCGCAGACTTTCTTGCCGTTTACCACAATATCGTTGGGCCATTTAATTCCTGTCGTCAGCCCGCAGAAGGCCTCCACCGCCTGAGCCACGGAAAGCGCCATGACGAGCGTTAGGCTCGATGCCTTATCCGGGGCGAAATCAGGCCGCAGTAAAAGAGTAAAATAAATATCTTTTCCCGCAGGAGACTGCCATACCCTCCCCCGCCTTCCCCTTCCGGCATTTTGTTTATCCGCAACTGCAACCGTCCCGTGGGGAGCTCCCTCCTCCGCAAGACGCTTAGCATCGATATTGGTAGAACCGGTTTCTTCATAAAAATAAACCGTGTTTCCCGCCCATCTATTATGGATGCGGCTCTTTAATTCGCTTAAGGTGAGTACATCCGGATTTTCCTTCAGCTTATAGCCCTTATTCTGGACCGCCTCTATCACATAGCCCTCTTCCTTCAATTGCTTCATTACTTTCCAGACCGCTGTCCTCGACACGCCGAACCGGTTACAAAGCTCCTGCCCGGAAACGTAGTCCTCACTTTCCCTAAGGAGAGTCAAAATTTCTGTTTTCATACTTATTCCAAAACCCCAATCGTCGCCGCCATTACCGCCTTAATCGTGTGCATACGGTTTTCCGCCTCTTGGAACACGATAGACGCCCCAGACTCAAATACTTCGTCCGTCACTTCCATTTCTGTAATGCCGAATCTTTCTCCCATTTCTTTTCCGATTACCGTCTTCAAATCGTGGAAAGCAGGCAAACAGTGCATGAATACCGCCTTTTCTCCGGCATTTTCCATCACCTTACAGTTTACCTGATAGGGCGAAAGCTCCTCGATGCGCTCCGTCCAGACCTCCGCGGGCTCTCCCATGGAAACCCATACGTCCGTGTAGATTACATCCGCATTCTTCGTTCCTTCCTCTACGCTCTCCGTCAGTTCGATCGTACCGCCGGTCGCCGCAGCTAACCTTTGGCATTCTTCTACCAACGCTTTCTCAGGAAAATATTTCTTAGCCGTACACGCTGTAAAATGCATTCCCATCTTCGCGCAGGCCACCATAAGGGAATTTCCCATGTTGTAACGAGCGTCTCCCATATAAGTCAATTTGATACCCTTCAAATAGCCAAAGTGTTCTCTGATGGTCAGTAGATCCGCCAACATCTGAGTCGGATGGAATTCGTTGGTCAAGCCGTTCCATACTGGGACTCCCGCATACTTCGCCAATTCCTCTACGATTTCCTGACCGTATCCGCGATATTCGATGCCCTCGTACATGCCTCCAAGTACTCTCGCCGTATCTGCAATGCTCTCCTTTTTTCCTATCTGAGAGCCCACCGGATCAAGATAAGTAGTTCCCATACCCAGATCATGAGCTGCCACTTCGAACGCACATCTCGTTCTCGTGCTTGTTTTTTCAAAAATCAACGCTACATTCTTCCCTGTATGCCACTGGGTCAAAACTCCTTTTTTCTTCTTATCTTTTAAGTCTGCCGATAAATCGAGCAAATATGTAATCTCCTCCGGCGTAAAATCCAACAGCTTCAAAAAATGACGTCCCTTTAGATCCATGTGTTCCTCCTGCCTCTCCTGAATGTACCAAACTAGTGTCTTCTCTCGTTTTAATATTTTACAGCGTTATGAAATTCCGGCAGCCGGAAACTTTCTTCCAACTACCGGAACTGATAAGCTTTTTTTATTTGCTAATGTTACTATCCACAGCGATTTCCTTAATGGAAGAAACCAGACCTGCCACACCCTGAATCTCAGAAGGAATGATAATCTTGGTCGCCTTACCGTCCGCCGCTTTCGCAAACGCTTCAAGACTCTTAAGTGTAATAACTGCCTGATCCGCACCTGCTTCGCGTATCATACGAATGCCGTCCGCTGTCGCCTTCTGTACCGTAAGAATCGCTTCTGCCTCACCTTCCGCCTCACGGATCATCTTCATCTTCTCCGCTTCCGCGCCGAGGATCGCCGACTGCTTATGAGCCTCTGCTTCCAGAATCACCGATTCCTTCTGGCCTTCCGCCACGAGAATCGTAGACTTCTTCTCGCCTTCCGCTCTCAGAATGGACTCGCGGCGTTCACGTTCCGCCTTCATCTGCTTCTCCATGGCATCCTGAATAGCTGCCGGAGGAACAATATTCTTAAGCTCCACACGGTTCACCTTGATTCCCCACGGGTCGGTGGCGGAATCGAGAGTTGCTCTCATCTTCGTATTAACGATTTCTCTGGAGGTGAGCGTCTGATCCAACTCCATATCGCCGATGATATTACGCAGCGTTGTCGCCGCCAGATTCTCGATAGCCATAATCGGATTCTCTACTCCGTATGCGTAAAGCTTCGGATCCGTAATCTGGAAAAATACTACCGTATCGATACGCATCGTTACGTTATCCTTTGTAATTACCGGCTGAGGAGCAAAATCTGCTACCTGCTCCTTCAGGTTTACCCGCCTCGCTACTCTATCGATAAACGGCACTTTGAAGTGAAGTCCTACCGACCATGTGCTCTGATAAGCGCCGAGTCTTTCCAAAACAATCGCATTTGCCTGCGGCACGATCTTGATACAGGATACCAAGACCAAAATAAGTATGACTAAAACAATAGCTAATATTACCATAATTAATCCTCCTTTTTCTTCTCCTCAACAATGAGTTTCACCCCATTAATAGCAACTATGTTCACTACGCTTCCTGTTGTCAGCTTCACATTATCATCCGACATCCGTGCGGACCATTCCAGCCCGTTAACAGTCACTTGTCCGATTCCCTGCAGATTATCGATCTCGCTGGTGACAATTGCCTGTCTTCCTACAAGGCTCTCCGCATTCGTCTTCACCCTGTCCTTGTTGAAGTACCTTACTGCAATAGGTCTTGTAAAATAAAGAAGCACAAGAGATACCGCTAAAAAAAGGACTATCTGCAAAGCAACCGGAGCTCCAAAAACCGCGGCAATTACTGCTACGAGAGCACCTCCTGCAAACCAGATTGTGGTAAGTCCCATGGTCCCTATCTCAACCACTATAAACAAAACCAGTGCAATAAGCCATAAAATAGTGTAATCCATATTCAGTCTCCCTTCCATGACTTTCTTATATCTTACTATATTTCGGCGTTTTATTCAATATTACATTTACACAGAACAAAAGTGTGCTTTCGCACACTCTCACAGCCAGGTACTTTGGCAGCACAGCTTTTGTTCCGCGCGCAGCTGCGCCGCCTGCCCGAAGGGCTTTTCTCTTATAGGACGTACGTCCTATAAGAGAAAAGGTTTTGTACATATCGAATATGCACAAAACCTTATAATCAGAAAAATGACATTTACCAGAATACATGGTCTCCTATTACGATTCCATCATGAGCGCCGGCTCTCTTGAAATGGGTTGCCGTTCCTACATTGGACGCTCCGCCTATCGCTTCCTGTGCCGCCTTTATGCAGCTTTCCGGAATATTTCCTCCATAGACCTTAGCTACTTTCCCGTTAAGCGCCGGAGTGAACTGGCCCGAAGCGTAAATGACGCCCGTAATGGAATTCGGATATGCACCGCTCCTTACACGGTTCATGACCACAGCTCCTACCGCCAGATGTCCTTCGTAGCCCTGATTCCCCGCTTCACAATAAATCAAAGCAGCGAGTAGTCTTGTATCGTCCGCACCCACTACAACAGCTCCTTGATTAGTCGTGAGCTTCGCCTTGGCTTCCGCCTCCGCTTTTTCCCTCGCCTTGATCGCGGTAACGGTCTCACCCTCGTCGATGTGGAAATCCAGATTTACGAATTCAGATGAAACATAGCCTATCTCATTACCATATGCCACACTGATCCAGTCATCGTCCAACACCTCGATCACATCCAGCTCATCGTCCTGTGCCATCAGCACATATATGCCTGCCTCGGTGTTAGGCTCCCTACGTACCCGTAATGCATCCGTCTCTATGGTCACGATTAGATTACCTACTTCTCCCGCCATCTCCTCGGCATCCTCACCGAAAAGAAGATATTCATCGTTGGCCCATCCTACCAAATCGCCGGACTGCAATTTCGTCCATCCGTCCCTTCTCTCCAAGATCTTACCGCCGCAGTCCTTGTATAGCAATCCTACCTTTTCCGCATCCTCGCCGGCCTCTGCCCGCACATTCAACGCGTTCTGAACATCCGCCATGACGAGATTCGAATCCGGCTGCTCTTGCGCGGCGGGTTCTGCCTTCTCTTCCTGAACTATATTATCAAATACAGGCTCTTCCAAAATAACATCCTCAGCGGATACTTGCGCCGAATTATCCGACACACTGCTCTCACCTCTGGCTTCCGTGCTGGGATCCAGCATTTTAGCCACTCCTACGGTAAGTGAATCCAAATATTCCTTGCTGCCCGTAGTATTCTCGCCGGCTGCCGCTCTGATATCCATGGACATCAACATGACAATCGCCAACACAATACCTGACAACCTATAAAACAACTTTATTCTTCTTGACATTTCATTCCCTCCAAGCTTGTGCTCCATGCAAAATATTCCCGCAAAAAAACACTTACTCTTACTGCTATCATATGTAATTATTACAAATTTGTTAATTTTATTACGCGAATAATAATAACAAATGAAGCAGTCATTGTCAAGTTTACGCTGTTTTCCTTGATTTTATGCACTTGTCCCGTAAAAACTATGTGATAATTTTTCCTTTTTTCCCCACATATGTTACAAAATTTATAACTTTTTCGACTTCTCCACGCAGGCGCTTAATGCTTCCATTACCGCCGAGCGCATTCCTTTTTCTTCCAGCACCCTGACACCCTCGATAGTGGTGCCTCCGGGAGAACATACCATGTCTTTTAATTCTCCTGGATGCATTCCGGTCTCCAATACCATCTTCGCACTTCCAAGCACCGCCTGGGAGGCGAACTCATAGGCCTGCTTCCTCGGCATTCCAGCCCCTACCGCTGCATCCGCCATAGCTTCTATAAACATGAATACATAAGCCGGAGAGCTGCCGGAAACTGCTCCTGCTGCGTCCATAAGCCTTTCCGGAATAGAGATGGCTTTGCCGAAACTTCCCATCAGCTTTAAGCAAAACTCCTCCTCCTCCCTCTTTACTGACGAATTGACACATACGGCCGTACATCCCTCTCCTACCAGCGCCGGGGTATTGGGCATACAGCGGATAAGCTTTATGGGCCTTGCAAACTCCTTCTCTATCCACTCCATGGTCTTTCCCGCCGCAATGCTGATGAGCAGCTTATCCTCCGTTATTTCATCCCGTATTTCCTCTATTACTTCGGGGAAAAAAATGGGCTTTACCGCAAGAATGAGTACATCCGCTTCCGCCGCCGTCTCTTTGTTGCTTCCTACGGTGCGAATGCCGAATTCCTTCCGCATCTTTTCCATCGTCGCATCAGTCTTCGACGATCCGAAGATTTCCTCCTGCGTCACGATGTTTTGCTTCAGCATGCCGCCAATGATGGCCTTCGCCATATTTCCAAGTCCTATAAATCCTATCCGCATATTTCATCCCTCCGTTTTTAATTTTCCCTCTGCCTTGCCGCTTCATACATAAGAAGAGAAGCGGAAACAGCAGCGTTCAGCGATTCCACCCGCCCCTTCATAGGAATCTTTATATAATTATCCGCCGCTTCAGACAGCTCTTCCGACAATCCGTTACCTTCATTTCCAATCAAAAAAGCCGTACCTCCCTTATAATCGCACTGGGAATAGCTCTTTTCTCCCCTTAAATGAGCCGCATATACCTTGACCCTGTTCTTTTGCAACTCCTTCACCGTCTGTACGATATCATCTGCATAAAAAAACGGCACGCGATATACAGAGCCCATGGTGGAGCGTATCGTCTTCGGATTATATATGTCCACCGTATCTTTGCTCATGATCACTCCGCTCACCCCTGCACCTTCTCCGGCACGAAGGATGGTTCCGAGGTTACCAGGGTCCCTCAGTCCTTCTGCGACGAGAAAAAGCGGCACCTCCCCGCCTCCCAGCATGTCTTTCAGCGAGTAATGAAACTGCTTTAGCACACATAAAATCCCCTGCGGCGTCTGGGTATCAGATATTTTAGAAAAAACTTCCTCCGATACTGTTTCATATCTGCACTGCTCCAGCTTCTGCACGATCTGTGAAACCTTGTGAATGTCCTCCGACACATAGACCTCCAGAATACTCTCTAGAGGCGCCTCCAAAAACATTTTAATTCCCTCTGCAATGAAAACGCCCTCTTTTCTTCTCAGCCCGGCCTTTTTATTCAATTGTACGATGCTTTTCACTTTTTTGTTGGTCACGCTCGTTATCATATTTATACCCATGCTCCTTTCAGAGTCTGGAGACTTTGTGCAGGTGTGCAGGCACACCTGCACAAATCTCCGGTTGAAAGAGTTAATTCTTTCCACCTTTCCACCGCCCGCATATTTACAATAGGCGGACCAGCACTTCCATGCGAGTCCGCCATAATATATATTTATCGTTACTATTCAGCCTTTTTACATCGAGAGCGCCCTGCTCACCTCATATTGGTAATCCGGTATTCCCTTCTGCATCGCAAGCGCCTCTTCGATATCGAAATCTTGAAATTCGCCCTTCTGATAGCCTACCACGCGGTTGGTCTTACCCTCACAGAGAATATCCGCCGCATAGGAACCCATAATAGACGCATAAAAACGGTCTTTACAGGTAGGACTTCCGCCTCTTTGCATGTAGCCTAAAATAGTCGCTCTGGTCTCTATACCGGTAGCCGCCTCTATTCTTCTCGCCATAGAGGTAGAATGACCGATTCCCTCCGCATTGATAATGATATGATGGGTCTTTCCGCGTTTTCTGTTATTGATAATATTGTTAATGATTCTCTGCTCATTGTAATCGTACTTCTCAGGAAGAAGAATATCCTCCGCACCGTTAGCCACACCGCACCAAAGAGCGATATAGCCTGCATTTCTGCCCATTACTTCAATAATGCTGCAGCGTTCATGAGAAGAAGACGTATCGCGCACCTTATCGATAGCCTGCATCGCTGTATTCACCGCAGTATCGAAGCCAATCGTATAGTCCGTACAGGTGATATCCAAGTCAATCGTTCCCGGAAGTCCAATGGTGTTGATTCCTCTTCTGGCCAAATCCTGCGCACCGCGGTACGAGCCGTCACCGCCTATGACCACAAGACCGTCTATACCATGCTTCCTGCAGATCTGCGCACCTTTCTCCTGTCCTTCTTCCGTCTTAAATTCTGCACAACGTGCTGTTCCGAGGATCGTACCTCCCCTTTGTATGATATCCGAGACGCTGTTTCTCTCCAAATCTATAATCTCTTCATTCAAAAGTCCTTGATAACCTTTTTTTATCCCTTTTACTTTTACCCCGTTGGCTATCGACTTTCTTACTACGGCGCGAATCGCCGCATTCATTCCCGGCGCATCTCCTCCGCTCGTCAATATTCCAACCGTTTTTATCTCTTTTGCCATTTTCACACCTCTTCCATCCGTTTACCCGGATGCTTTGATAGATAATTAACTTACTACATTCTACCTTGTTTCGGAACCGTTTTCAATATATTTTCTTCGTGTTTTTAACCCTATACAAAATTACGTCACTTTTATGTTGTCTTTACCATACAAAATCTCCAGTTTTTCCACCAGCGTTCTATCCGCATTCACACTTTTGTTTGGAGGCAGATTTTTTACCGCTTTCGGATTTTCCACGTAAATACATACCGCATCCCTGCCATCGGAAGCCGCCAGGATCTCTAAAAGTTCCTGTTCCGCCTGATCATAGACTTCTTTGGTGGAAAACTTGATCCAAAGCTTCTTCGTTATTTCGTCGAAACCGGTAATTCTCTCGCAAATCAGCTTACCGTCCTTATCTTCCTCTACGGAAACCCTTCCTTTGATAAAGACCTTGTTGTCCTCTATGAGCTTATCCATATTCTTCTCATAATCCTTAGGGAATACGATAACCTCTACCGTTCCTACCAGATCCTCCACCTGCAGGAATGCCATCACCTTATCATTTTTTGTATATTTTATTTTTTTATCCGCTATGATACCGCCGATGGTGACGGACTCCCCGTCCTTGGCCTCGGTCTCTCCGCTTTCCTCATCCAGAAGAAAATCCGCCGTAGTATTGGTCGTATTTTTCTTCCATACCTCTTCGTATTCCTCCATAGGATGTCCGCTGACATAGATACCCATCACTTCTTTTTCGAAAGCGAGGCGCATTTCCTTGGAATATTCCCCCACATCGGGCATTTTTATTTCGTAATCCTCTTTTTCCTCCTCGGACACGATGTCGAAGAGAGAAATCTGTCCCGCCATATTGTTCTTCTTGTCCTGATGCAGACGGTCCATGACCTGCACGTATACATTCATAAATTGTTTTCTCGTGCCGTCCAGCTCGTCCAGAGCTCCCGACTTGATAAAATTTTCCACAGTTCGCTTGTTCATGTCCTTATCAGCCATACGGACGATGAAGTCGTTTAGGTTCGTGTAGGGTCCACGCTCCTCTCTTTCCCTCACCACCGCATCGATGACCGGACGCCCTACGCCCTTGATTGCCGTAAGAGCATACCGTATTGAGCCGCCGCTTACGGAAAATCCGGCTTCTCCCGCATTGATATTGGGAGGTAAAATGGCAATTCCCATACTCCGGCAGGTCATGATATATTCCGAAACCTTACTGGAAAAATCTATGACGGAGGTAAGAAGCGCCGCCATGAATTCCACGGGATAATAATATTTTAAATAAGCTGTCTGATAAGAAACCACCGCATAACAGGCCGCATGAGACTTATTAAAGGCATACTTGGCGAAGTCCATCATATCCCCATATATTTTACTCGCCGTCTTTTCATCTATGCCGTTGGCCACACAGCCCGGAACACCTTCCTCTTCGTTTCCGTAGATGAAGTTACTGCGCTCCTTTTCCATTACGGACTGCTTCTTCTTGCTCATGGCACGCCTTACCAAATCACTTCTGCCAAGGGTATAACCACCCAGGTCCCGCACGATCTGCATAACCTGCTCCTGATAGACGATACAACCGTAAGTAGGCTTTAAAATGGGCTCCAGCTGAGGGCAGGAATAGGTAATGGCATGATGGTTATTCTTTCCTTGTACGTACTTGGGAATAAAATCCATAGGGCCGGGACGATACAATGAGATTCCCGCTATGATGTCCTCCAGGTTCTGGGGCTTCAGCTCTTTCATAAAGCTCTTCATGCCGCCGCTTTCCAATTGGAATATTCCGTCTGTGCGTCCGGTTCCGATGGAGGAAAGTACCGCTTTATCATCATAATCGATTTCGTTCATATCCAGCTCGATGCCGTGCCCCTTTTCGATCAGGCGGACCGCATTCTGGATGACTGTAAGCGTACGCAGTCCGAGGAAGTCCATTTTCAGCAGTCCCAGCTCCTCGATGGTGGTCATAGGAAACTGGGTGGTAATGGAGCCGTCGCTTCCTCTGGAAAGGGGTACGAATTCCTCTGCAGGCATGCTGCAGATAACTACTCCGGCCGCGTGCATGGAGGTATGTCTGGGCAGACCCTCCAGACGCTTGCACATATCGATGAGATAGTGCACCTGTTCATCCTGCTCGTAAAGCTTTCTAAATTCCGGATTGATACTAAGCGCTCTGTCAATCGTAACATTCAACTCATTGGGTATCATTTTGGCAATGGTATCCACATAGGCATAGGGCAGGTCCATGACCCTTCCTACGTCGCGGATAACACCCTTCGCCGCCATGGTACCGAAGGTGACGATCTGTACCACCTTGTCCGTACCGTATTTACGTCCCACGTAATCGATGACCTCCTGCCTTCTTTCGAAGCAGAAATCAATATCGATATCCGGCATGGATATTCTCTCCGGATTCAGGAAACGTTCGAACAGCAGGTTATATTTTATCGGGTCGATGTCCGTGATCTTCAGGCAGTAAGCCACGATGCTTCCTGCTGCCGATCCTCGTCCCGGGCCGACTATGATGTCATTCATTTTGGCATAGTTAATGAAGTCCCATACGATGAGGAAGTAATCCACATATCCCATGGAGCGGATAACGCCCAGCTCGTAATCCAAGCGTTCCTTAAGCTCCGCATTCACCTCTCCATATCGATCGTACAGGCCGTCATAGCATAATTTATTCAAATAGGTAAAGGAGTCATAGCCCTCAGGAACTTCAAAATGAGGCAGCTTGGTCACTCCGAATTCGATATCCACATGGCAGCGGTCCGCGATTCTCTGGGTATTCTCCACTGCTTCCCATGCATAAGGGAACAGCCCCTTCATTTCTTCTTCGCTCTTTACATAATATTGTCCGCCCTCGTAACGCATGCGGTCTTCGTCGGCAAGCTTCTTGGCGGTCTGTATACACAACAATATATCGTGGGGCTTTACATCCTCCGCATAGGTATAATGCACGTCGTTGGTGGCGACGAGAGGGATGTCCAGTTCCTTGCTCATTTGTAAAAGAGCGGCGTTTACCGTCTTCTGCTCCGGGATTCCGTGGTCCTGCAATTCCAGAAAATAATTGCCCTTGCCAAAGCAATCTTCGTACTTACGGGCCGCTTTTTTGGCCTCCTCCGGCAGTCCCTTGGATATATTTCTCTGTACTTCGCCGGCAAGGCAGGCAGAAAGGGCTATGATTCCTTCATGAAATTCCCTGAGCACCTCCATATCTACGCGAGGTCTGTAGTAAAAGCCTTCGGTAAAGCCGCGGCTGACAATTTTCATGAGGTTGGCGTAGCCTGTGTTGTTTTCTGCAAGAAGTACGAGATGGTAGTATCTGTCTTCACCGCCGGTAATCTCTTTATCGAAACGGGAATTAGGCGCTACATATACTTCGCAGCCCAGAACGGGATTGATTCCTGCTGCCTTCGCTTCTTTATAAAAATCGATGACACCATACATAACTCCGTGGTCGGTGATTGCAGCACTGTCCATGCCCAGTTCCTTGACACGTTTTACGTATTCTTTTATTTTATTGGAACCGTCCAAAAGGCTGTATTCTGTGTGGACATGTAAATGGGTGAATGCCATGTGGGATGCTCCTTATGTCTCGGGTTTTCTGTGACCTTCGCTCACAGAAAACACCTCGTAGTATTGATGGTTAAATAGTTGTCCTTAGTTCTTTATACATAGTTATTGTATCATAAATGCCATGTGGGAGCACCTAAAAATAAAAGAAAAAGACGAGTTGCTTTGGTTACTGTGAACGGAGTGAACAGTAACTTGCATTGATTTCAGATACACAAGGCCTGACGGAGGTATTTATAATTTCCCAATCCATCGTCCGGATAATTTGTGTACGATGGACTTTCCCAACTTTTCCTGTTCCAGATGTTTTAATATAGATTATTCTACGGTTACTACTTTTGCCAGATTTCTCGGTTTGTCTACGTCCAGGCCTTTATCCAAAGAGACATAGTAGGCGAGAAGCTGGAGGGCTGCCGAGGCGGGCATTACCATGAATTCATCACGCATGGCAGGGAGCTTGAAGATGCCTGCCCATGAGGTTTCTTTATCGAGAGTGTAGGTTTCTTTCATGAGGAGAATGACTTCTGCTCCTCTGGATTGAACTTCTCTGATATTAGAAAACTCTTTGGACTGGACTTTATCCTGCGTCACTACGGCGACTACCGGCGTGTCCTCGGTGATCAGGGCGATGGTGCCATGTTTGAGCTCTCCCGACGCGTAGGCTTCCGAATGAATATAAGATACTTCTTTTAGCTTCAGGGATCCTTCCAAAAGGATAGAATGATCCAGTCCCCTTCCTATCATGAATACATCTTTGGCATTTAAAATGCCCCTGGCGATATAGTGAATTTCCTCCCGTCTGTCCAGCACCTGCGCTACAACCTGCGGCACACGAAGAAGCTCCCTCGCGAACTCTCTGGCTTGATCGGCATCGTAGATTCCTCGTACATAGGCCATGCGTCCTGTGAGCAGATAGAGGACCGCCAGCTGTGTCGTGTACGCTTTGGTGCTTGCCACTGCGATTTCAGGTCCGGCATTGGTGTAGATGACGTACTCGCTTTCACGGGCGATGGATGCTCCTCTTACGTTCACAATAGACAGTGTCTTTGCGCCGTTTCGCTTGGCGTATTTCAGCGCCTCAAGAGTATCGATAGTCTCTCCCGATTGGGATATGGCTATTACCAGCGTTTTTTCATCCACAATGGTATCTGTGTACATGAATTCGCTGGCAAGCTCTACGTCAATGTGGATCCGGACGAGAGACTGCAGCAGTGCTTTTCCTACCAGGCCCGCGTGCATTGCCGTTCCGCAGGCGACTACGCAGACACGGTCGCAGTCTTTGAACAAGCTGTCCGGGATTTCATCCTCCGCGAAGTCCGGAATGCCGTCTTTGATTCTTGGCTCGATGGTTTCTGCGATTACCTCAGGCTGCTCCATGATTTCTTTTTCCATATAAAAGGGATAGCCCCCCTTACTGCTGCGGTTGGTGTCCCAGCTTATCGTAAGCCATTCCGGCAAAACAGGCTCTCCTGACATATCGCAGAGCTCTGCACCGTCCGCTTTCATCGTCAGTATGTGTCCTTCAGGCAACACAAAATAATCCCTCGAGTATTGCCCCAAGACTGTTACATCAGAAGCCAGCATGGTACCGCATCCCGTTTTAGCGACCACGATGGGACTCACATTTCTGACCGCAAAAACAAGACCCGGCATATCCTCGAAAATGATTCCGAGCGCAAAGGTTCCTTTGAGCTTCAGAATTGTTTTCTGAATGGCCGAATATGGGTCTCCTGTATAAAAATGGGAAAGTACTGCCGCTACTACCTCGCTGTCCGTCTGGGAATGAAGCTTGTCGTATAAGTCATATTTTCTGATCAGATCGCGGTAATTTTCAATAATACCGTTATGAATTACCGTTACCTTTTCATATTTGTGGGGGTGCGCATTCTCATCGCTCACTCCGCCGTGGGTGGCCCATCTGGTATGGCCGATACCGCAGTTGCCCTCTATCGTCTCATTTTCACACAGATTTCTTAAATCTTTTACTCTTCCCGCACATTTATAAATCCGTGTCTGCTTCGATCCGCTTTCACATATTGCGATACCTGCACTGTCGTAGCCTCTGTATTCCAACGTTTCCAAGGCATCGAGCATAATATCCTTCGCCGCATTTTTACCTGTATATCCAATAATTCCACACATAAATTTTCCTCATCTTTCATTCATAATTCTTATTTTTAATGATAAACCAATAAGTCCTCCGTTATACCGTTTTTGTTTTGCAGTTACCTGCATATTTGCCGGTATATCTCGCACCGGAGGAGTACGGGAAGGTATCCGCCGAATTTTCGATAACCTTCCTCCCTCGTTAACCTGCCTTTTCGCTCAGGGCAGGTGCATGGCGCTAGATGGGAAAATATGGGAAATTATTCTACCGATACACATCAGGTTTGTGTATCTGAAATGAATGCAATCGTCTATTCAATTTTCAAGGTACTGATTACTTGTGGCATTATATCATACTTCTTTTTTTCTGTAAACTTTCCCCTCTATATATCTTATTATTATTTGGAAATTGCGTTACTGAGAACGGAGTAAACAGTAACGGATTTGTGAAACTGCCGGATGCAAAAATTTCATGTAAATATGCCGGCACAGAAACGTCAGGGTTTCTATACCGGCACACTCTGCGAGAGTTAAATGCCCCGCAACTTGCTGCGGGGCATTTGACTATATTATAAATATTTTCTGAGTAAATCCACCTTGTCCAGCTTCTCCCAGGGCAAATCCAGGTCGTTTCGGCCAAAATGTCCGTAAGCGGCTGTCTGCCTGTAGATCGGGCGGCGAAGGTCTAACATTTTGATGATGCCGGCCGGGCGCAGGTCGAAGTTCTCACGGATGATTTCTATCAGCTTTTCATCTTCGATCTTCCCTGTTCCGAAGGTATCTACCATGATGGAGGTGGGCTGTGCTACGCCAATGGCATAGGAAAGCTGAATCTCACACTTTTCGGAGATGCCGGCTGCCACGATGTTTTTCGCTACGTAGCGGGCTGCATAAGCTGCGGAACGGTCTACCTTAGTGCAGTCTTTGCCGGAGAATGCGCCGCCGCCATGACGGGCATAGCCGCCGTAAGTATCGACGATGATTTTACGTCCCGTAAGCCCCGCGTCTCCGTGAGGTCCGCCGATAACGAAACGTCCGGTGGGATTGATAAAGAATTTCGTATCCGCATCGACCAATTCCTTCGGGAGAATTACATCGAATACATATTTCTTGATATCTTCATGAATCTGCTCCTGCATCACTTCTTCGTCGTGCTGTGTGGAAAGTACCACCGCTTCCAGACGCAGAGGCTTTCCGTCTTTGTCATATTCTACGGAAACCTGACTCTTTCCGTCGGGTCTTAAATATTTTAAGGTTCCATCCTTGCGCACCTTGGTAAGCTGAAGTGCCAGCTTGTGAGCGAGGGAGATAGAATAAGGCATATATTCCTCTGTCTCGTTCGTTGCATAGCCGAACATCATACCCTGATCTCCGGCACCGATGGCTTCAATCTGCGCATCGGTCATCTTGTTTTCTGCTGCTTCCTGCTGTTTCGCTTCAAGCGCCTTGTCCACGCCCATTGCGATATCAGAGGACTGCTCATCGATAGCTACCAGTACCGCGCATGTATTGCCGTCGAAACCATATTCTGATTTCGTATAGCCGATCTCCTTAATCGTTTCACGAGCTATTTTCTGTATATCTACGTAAGCATTCGTAGTAATTTCTCCTGTTACCAGTACGAAGCCGGTGCAGGTCGCTACTTCACAGGCAACACGGCTCATAGGATCTTTTTCCATCAATGAGTCGAGTACCGCATCAGAAATGGCATCGCAGACTTTATCAGGATGCCCTTCTGTAACTGATTCCGAAGTAAATAAAAATTTTTCCATTCCAATTCCTCCTTATAATATGGATTGTGTTACTCATCGTTTATATTATGAGAAAAAATATCAATAATATAAAATGTCCGCTTACAAGAAGCGGACTCGATAATCGATAATCAAATCCTCTTATCGTTCGAACTGCAGTATTACAGCAGATTACTCGCTCAGGCAGGCACCTTCCTCGCTAGGGGTTGCCGTGGCTTCATTGGTCCTATGTACCTCCACCACTCTGAATAAGAGATTCTTTACAATATGGAATTTTCATATCTTTTTTTAAAATACAATAGATTTATTATTTTGTCAATGTATTTTATTGACAATATTCGCCAAAACCCCTATAATTTTTATAACATTCGCTATATTGTAACAAATGTTAACGGGGTAAATATTGTATTTCGGAGGGAGAAACATGAGGAGAGTAAACACATCGGCGCTGATACCGGGTATGGTAACAGCGGAAGATGTCTATAACTACAACAATCACTTAATTCTGCCAAGAGGGCTGATTCTGACAGATAAAGCGATTATCAAATTGGAGTTTTATTCCATCATCAACGTAAGAATTGAGGACAAGGTCGTGGAGACCCCGGAGACTCGGATCGAGGAGGATACCTCATATTCAGAGCGCCTGAAGCAGTCTCCTGAATTCCGGCGTTTTCAAGAAGACTTTTCGAAGGAAACGGATCATTTCAAGGGTGTCATAGATAATTTTGTAGGAGATAACGGGGAACTAGATGCAGACCAGTTAGTCGAGCATGCTTTGTCTTTGCTTTCTTCAGAGAATAAATATGTTAACGTATTCGATATGCTTCACAGCATGCGCCAATTGGATGACGTAACCTATGTGCACTGCATGAATGTAGGCTTGATTTGTAACATTTTCGCCCATTGGCTGCGAATGGATGAAGAAGAAATCCGCATCGCTACTCTAAGCGGTCTTTTACACGATATCGGCAAGATCAAAGTACCCGAAAAAATTCTCAAAAAACCCGGAAATCTCACGGCATGGGAGCTTAGCGTGGTTAAGACACATCCTAAAGAATCCTACAAGATGCTGGAAAATCATCCGCTGAGCATTCACGTTAAGAACGCAGCACTGATGCATCACGAACGCTGTGACGGTTCCGGCTATCCTTTGGGACTCACATCCGGCAGCATCGACCCTTATGCTAAAATAGTAGCCATAGCCGACGTATACGACGCCATGACCAGTGCCCGGGTTTATCGCGGTCCGCTGTGTCCCTTCAAGGTAATCGAGACCTTTGAGAACGAGGGTTTTCAAAAGTACGATTCGAAATACATTCTCACCTTCCTTGAAAATATTGTGGATACCTATCTTTTGCACGATGTCCGTCTCGCCAATGGGGAAATCGGAAAAATTGTATATATCAATCCCCATAAACTATCCAAACCCACCATTAAGATCGGAGAAAAATATATTAACCTTTCGCAGGAACCGCATCTATTTATCGATGCGATATTATAGAAGATAAATACCAGCACCTAAAAAGACACAGAAGCATTTCGCCTCATGTGTCTTTTTTATCGTTCCCATCTGTCAAATGGTCTTAACCTACCTTCAATTTAAACTTCTGCAGCTCGCGGTCCGTATTCACCCTATCTATCTGCGCACCGAGACCCTTGAGCTTCAAATGGAAATCCTCATATCCCCGTTCGATGAATCTGATATCGTCCACAACGGTGATTCCTTCTGCCGCAAGCCCTGCCAGCACAAGCGACGCTCCTGCACGCAGATCCGGAGCAGAGATGCTCGCTCCTGTGTAACGCTCCACGCCGTCGATAATTGCGGTATTGCCTTCCACCTTGATATTCGCTCCCATTCTGGTAAGCTCGTCCACATATTTAAAACGATTTTCAAATATACTCTCCGTTACGATGCTCGTTCCCGCAGAAAGCCCAAGGGCAACCACAATCTGAGGCTGCATATCAGTAGGAAATCCGGGGTAAGGAAGGGTCTTCACATGAGTATGGGTCAATGCCTTTGCTGATACTACGCGTACCGCATCGTCCGATTCCTCCACCTCACAGCCGATTTCCAGAAGCTTGGAACTGATAGATTCCAAATGCTTCGGGATGACGTTCTTCACGGTAACATCCCCTCTGGTAACCGCCGCTGCGAACATAAACGTTCCCGCCTCTATCTGATCCGGAATAATCGTATATTCGCTGCCATGGAGCTTAGGAACTCCTTTAATTCGTATCACATCGGTGCCGGCACCCTTGACGTCAGCTCCCATACTATTCAAAAAGTTCGCCAAGTCGACCACATGCGGTTCCTTCGCGGCATTCTCAATCGTCGTCTTTCCGTCAGCCATAACTGCCGCCATCATGACGTTAATCGTAGCGCCCACCGAAACCACGTCCAAATAAATATTGCTTCCACGAAGATCTTCCGCATCGGTAATAATAAGGCCGTGCTCGATCCTGACATCGGCGCCCAAAGCGCGAAACCCTTTGATATGCTGGTCTATCGGCCTTAAACCGATATTACAGCCGCCCGGCAGCGCCACTTCCGCCTTTTTATATTTTCCGAGCAAGGCTCCCAGCAAATAATAGGAAGCCCTGATTTTTTTAATAAAATCATCCTCGATAACAAGATTGTGAATGTGGGATGCATTTATTTTTACCGTATGTCTGTCTATTCTGTTTATAATGACACCGATACTTTCCATTGCCTGAATCAGCACATTCGTATCGCGAACGTCAGGCACATTTTCTATTACTACAGTCTCATCCGTCATAATAGTTGCCGCCAAAATAGCAAGCGCCGCATTTTTTGCACCGCCTATTTCTACTTCGCCAACTAACGGATTTCCACCCTTTATTGCGTATTGTTCCATGGTGTACCCTCTATCTAATCCCTATTTCTATTTAAAACCTCGCCGTACCCGCTCCGGTCAGCAAAATTTAACCATCAATCTTATCTTTATGATTATACCATAAATTGCACATTTGTAAATGGTGCATTTCATCCCCAAATTTCAGCATAAAATTTTTAATTCAGATATTTTAAAGGGTTCACCTGACTGCCTCCAATCAGTATCTCAAAATGAACATGAGGCCCTGAGCTGACGCCTGTATTCCCGCTGAGGGCAATCTTCTGCCCCTGCGATACCGTCTGTCCTACAGAAACGAGAACCTTGCTCAAATGTCCATATCTCGTCTGCCTTCCGTCAGCATGATTAATATATACCACATACCCGTAGCCGCTTCCCCATCCGGCCTTTGCGACAGTTCCTGCCGAGGAGGCCATAACTGCAGTTCCCACCGGAGTTGCCCAGTCTATCCCCTTATGGTAGGTACTTGCTCCCTTGGTCGGTCTGCTTCTGGCACCAAAGCCCGAAGAAAGACGTCCGCCGGAAATCGGTTTGATATAAGTAGGAGGTATCTTCGTTCCCCGCTCCACGATTTTGGGCACCGCTTGATAGGTAACCTCTTCCTTTACGATCTCCCTAGACATCTCCGCATTATTCCTGTAGGAAACAATCGCCACTACTTTTCGGTGTCCTGCCGACGGCTCCTGTCTGGTTACGCTTTCCGTAGTATACCAGTCGTCGTTATCCACATAGACTACCTCAGCTTCGTAATCCTCTTCATAGTATACCTCCTCCTGCCGCTCTACGGACAATTCCGGCTCCGGCACCGTTACAATGATTTCATCTCCTACGCGGATAGTGGAGGTCTCGCTTTCGATCCCATCATTCATCTCGATAAGCTTCTCTATGGTCAGATTATTTTCCGACGCGATTTTCGACAAGGTATCTCCCGATACTACTTCATATATCTGATTTTTCTCCTGTTCCTTGGTAACTTCCTCAATGGCTTCACCAAGGGGCATCAATTCATCCTCTGAAAGATAGGATTCCACTACCTCCACCGAATCTGCGAACTCTAACGACTTAAGTCCCAGCTCATAGTCGGAAAAATCCTTCTCCCCCGCCGGTTCTACGGCATCGAAAATTTCATCCAGCCTCTCATAAATTCCAACAGAGGCCAGTACCTCCTGCTCCGCCTTTTCCTCCTGTTGTTCCTCTCTGGAAACCACACTGGTAGTCAAAACATTCAATTCCCTCGAACAATCCAGTATGAGATCCACATAGTACTGGTCCTCAGGATCATATTTATCGATAGAAGCCTGCAATAACTGCAGGACTTCTTCTTTGCTGGCAAGGTTAACAGTATATTCGTTTATCTTTACCGTATAGGAACGGTGCAGCGTCTTTTTAATATTGTTTTCCAGAACATTTTCCATGTTCTGGACAAGGACGGACTTATCGTCGATATGCCCCCAGAACACCTCTTCTCCCTTAAGTTCCAGATCGCTGTCGATTAAAACCAGTTCTTCGCCGCCGCCTGCAAGTGCCTTTCTCGCCTCCTTTAAAGCTTCCTCCGCCACCGTGGTGTCGCCGACTTTTCCTACATCCGTTCCGTTTAAAAACACTGTAAACATATTATCTCCCGTACTTTCAATTTTAGTATAGGAGGGCATAAAAAATATGCTGGCAATAACAGCCAACACAGCTATTTTAATGGAACGTATTTGTAATCTTTTATAATATTTCGTGATTTTTTTCATAGCGATAACCATGACCCTTTCAAAATCTGTCGGCTTTGCGCTTTAAACAAAATTTATAATAAAGTTTTTATTTTGTAATAAAATCGTAACATTTTTATTTTATCAGCATTTATTTTAGTTGTAAAGGAAATGTTAAATTATTGTTAATGTCAAATTACAAAAATAATGCTAGAATAGTTATTGCAAGATGCTAAAAATAACAGGAGGCTCCGGCATGAATAAGGAAAATAAAGAAAAAACCATCTTCCATATCGATGTAAATTCCGCTTATCTCAGCTGGAGCGCCTTGAAAAAATTGGAAGAAGGCGACGGACAGGACTTAAGAGAAATTCCCTCTATCATCGGCGGGGATATAGAACGCCGCCGGGGAGTCGTCTTAGCGAAGTCGATACCCGCCAAGGCTTACCATGTAAAGACCGGGGAGCCCATCGTAAGTGCGCTGCGAAAATGTCCTCACCTTATAATAGCTTCGCCGGATCACGGCCTTTACCATCGTAGATCTCAGGAGCTTATGGCCTTTTTATATGATATCTGCCCTGACCTGGAGCAGGTCAGCGTGGACGAATGCTACATGGACTATACTCCCATAGCGGACAAATATCCCTCTCCTCTGGAAGCCGCCAACATCATAAAAGACCATATTTACGAGAAATTCGGCTATACGGTAAACGTAGGAATATCCAACAGAAAAGTACTTGCTAAAATGGCCTCCGACTTCAGGAAGCCAAACCTGGTTCATACTTTATATGCCGATGAAATCGAAAAAAAGCTTTGGCCGCTTCCAGTCTCTTCCCTATATATGTGCGGCCGCTCCAGCGCCGAAACGCTGCATAAGCTGGAAATCCTTACCATCGGAGACCTGGCCGGAGCTGACACCTTTATATTATCAGCCCATTTAAAGAGCCATGGCATTTTGCTTTGGCAATACGCCAACGGAATTGACAGCTCTGAAGTAATCTCAGAGCAGATAAATGCAAAAGGTATCGGCAATTCCACCACACTAAGAGAAGATGCCGTCACAAAAGAGGAAGCCTATAAAGTTCTTTTAAGCCTTTCCGAGACGGTAGCCGGCAGGCTTAGAAAATCCGCACAGCTAGCCAGTATGGTGAGTACAGAGCTCAAATACAATACCTTTCAGAGCGTGTCCCACCAAACGACCCTGCTCTCCCCCACCTGTACCACAGATGTCATTTACAAAACCGCCTGCTCCCTCTTCGACGAAATCTGGAACGGAACCCCTATCCGGCTTCTCGGTGTAAGAACATCCAAGCTGATTTCCGACGAGGAGCCTATTCAATTAAGTCTCTTCGATATTCAGGAAAAGACATCAGGCGGATCGACTTCCAAAAAGCAGGAAAAATTGGACATGGCGTTAGATTCCATACGAAAGAAATTCGGACCGGATTCCGTTATGAGAGGAAGCTTTTTTCATGACGAGAATATATGAAAAAGCGCCTCCATGCCGGCGTTCAAAGGCTCAGCTGCGAAGGCTCTTCTGCTTTCTCTAATATTATTTCTTTTTCACGCTATACCCAAAGGTCCCTATCTGCTTCCCAAGAGACATATAGGCCCCATGAGAATAAACAATAGGCCGTGCCGTCTCAAAATGGAATTTATTCTTCTCATCCATAAATTCCTCATCCGCATGCACCGCCACTACTTGTGCAATAAACATATCATGAGTACCCAGCTTCTTGATTTCCTTCACCGTACACTCAATATTCACCGGACTTTCCATCAGCAGCGGTGCCTTTACGATATCAGCAGGTGCAGCTGTCAGCCCCAGTTCTTTAAACTTGTCTATGTTCCTTCCGCTTCTGACTCCGCAGTAATCTGTGGCATAGGCCAGCTTCTCTGTTGTCAGATTGATTACGAATTCCCCGGTCTCTTCTATCATATGGTAGGAATACCTCTCCGGCCGTACCGATATGGATACCATCGGAGGGTCACTGCAGACCGTTCCCGCCCACGCTACCGTAAATAGATTCTTTTCTCCGTTCTTATCCGCCGCACTCACCAACACTACAGGAAGAGGGTAAAGCATGTTCCCAGGCTTCCAGCTCTGTTTCCCCATATTATAAAACCCCCAGTATATGAGCGACCAATAGTCCCATATTGGCCAGTGAAACTACAAGGGTAATGCTTCCGACAGCCAAAGCACTCTTATCCATTTTCTTATTCTCATTCACAGACTTCGTCTCACTATCCACAAGAGCCTTCGTCTGCTTCTCCAGCTCTTCTACGACTACCGCTTGTACATTGCGGTATACCTTGACATTTTCCTTATGTACAAAATCATCGGACTCCTTAAAAAGTTCTTCCAGCTTCGCCATATTAGCGGCTGCTGTCTCTTTTATCTCCGCTAAAGAAGCCTCTGCATCCGCCTTTTCCCCCTCTTCACCCTTCGCAGCCTGAATTTTGGCAATACATTCTTCCGTCAGCATTTTCAATCTGAGGCTGTTCTCATCGAAAAGCTTATTAAGCTGTTCTATACTATTTCCTAGCAGTTCCTTGATCTTCTGCTCATTTTCGATATTTTTCAGATTCAGCTTCCGCATTTCCTTCATGCAGGCATCGTACTCCTCTACCTGTGCCTGAAGCTTTTCCATCTGAGCAGCATCCGCCGCCGAGTTCGCGCGGATCGCTTCCTGCGAGCTCAATTTTTGAGCGATTTTATCCATAAAATTGTCCATCCATTTTCCTCCAAACATGGTCTGTTTACCGTTCCCCCACTGTTTTTTCCTTCACGTGTTTTCTGCTTAATATATTATCATTTTTCGTTTTTATTTACAACAGTTCCAATCTTTTTGTGCAATTTGTTAGAATTTATTTATGTATTTTTTTTAGTTTTGTAAATATTAACGTTCTTTTTACATGCTGTTCATAGTTTGTTCATAAATAATTGCTATACTAATCACATAACAGACGAGATAGACCGTAATGTTTTTCATTACACATATAGATAAATTTTTTCATAATAGCCCAGACGCCGGAAGGTGCCTGGGCACTCCTCATTTTAGGACAAGCATATTCCCGACTTCATCAAGCAGTAGGAACAAAACAAAAAGAACGGCATAGACTAAGCCACGCCGTTCCCTGAAATATTTCCATTATTTAATTTCTCTTGTTTTTATGTTATTCATAACCGTTCATTACAATTATCTTCCTGACTCAAGCTCTGTACCTTCTCGTTGAGCAGAAGCATTTTGGCATCCAGGTCGGATACCATCTTGGCACATTCTATCAGCTCATCCTTAATATAGACCGGTGCGTTTCCTTCGAATTTGTAATGAATCTTATGCTCCAGGCTGGCCCAGAAATCCATGGCTACCGTGCGTATCTGAATCTCGACCTTCGTATCCACGATGCGGTCGGAAAGATATACCGGGACGGTTACCAGCATATGATAGCTCTTATATCCGCTGAGCTTTGGAGCGGTGATATAATCCTTTACAGAAATAATCTTGATATCGCTTTGATGGCTTATCATATCCGCTATTTCATATATATCGGAGGTAAAGGAACAGATAACTCTTATTCCAGCAATATCATTTATATACTTTACCATATTCTCAATAGTGGATTCATAACCATTTTTCTTCAGTTTCTTAACGATGCTCTCCGACGTCTTTATTCTGGATTTGATATGCTCGATTGGATTGTATCTATGTACGTGTTGAAATTCATCGTTCAATATTTCCAGTTTGGTGGATATTTGCTTAAGCGCCGAGTTATAAATCAATATAACCTCTTTCCAATTATCCACATCACTGTCTCGTTCTACTCTAAGTTCCATTGATTTTCCGCCTTAATTAATTTATCATGCTCCATTCTTATAGGAAACATTTTTACCGAGTTCATTATACCATATTTTTATACAAATGTGCATATTTCACAAAAACTTTATTCTTTTTTAATCTTTCTTGTATATTTATACTCGCCGTTATGCTTCTGTCTTTGACTCACACCATATATTCATATGCAAAAAAAAATGAAATATTCCAATTCATTTTTTATCCCATTGTTTCACTATATTTCTTTGCGTATAATATGATAATATAAATATCTACCAGTACCATCGTTTGACAAGGTCACACACGGTCGTGTAAGACCTTGTCAAACGATGGTAACATCACTTTTACGAAAGGAAGTTTCAGATATGTTTCGACTATGGGCAAAAATTTTCAAGGATAATAGACAGCTTCAGGATACCGTCATATGTGATGAAAGTCAGGATACAAGAACGCATAAAATATTTCATGCAATGGATGAAATCGTTTACCAGTTCGATCTGGGCAAACCTATCTGGCTGGATTCCACAGTTCAGGAGTTCAAACGACACGATAAAGTGCGATTCACTCAAGATAATTTTATCGAAACCATCGATTTCGACTACCTTGAAATCCATGTAATAGAGGAGGATTAGCTTTTTTTATTTTATCTGCATATTTTTATTGACATTCCATACAATAAGTTGTAGTATCTAATCATGCTTAATGTAGTTTTAAAAACTACATGTTACATTTTTAAACACCGCATCTTTTATGTAAGGAGGTAGATATGATGCAAATAACAATTCGTGAGCCAGGCAGCGCAATTACCCATTTTATTGGAATGATGATGGCGGTTTTTGCCGCTGTCCCTCTCCTGATAAAGGCCGCTACAGCTTCGGGCAGCGCTGCCTTTACCGCAATGGCAGTATTCATGCTGAGCATGATTCTTCTATATGGGGCCAGCGCCACCTATCATTCGCTGACGGTATCCGATAAGGTTTTGAGGGTATTCCGCAAAATAGATCATATGATGATATTCGTGCTTATCGCAGGCTCCTATACTCCGGTATGCCTGATCGTACTTGGCGGTCCGCTGGGCTATACGCTGCTTGCAGTAGTATGGGGAATCGCCCTTTTAGGAATTCTCATTAAAGCACTGTGGATTACATGTCCGAAGTGGTTTTCCTCTACTATTTACATTGCCATGGGATGGGTTTGCCTCTGGGTGTTCGGACCGCTGTGGAATACTCTCCCTAAGAGCGCTTTCCTCTGGCTGCTGGCAGGAGGTGTCATCTATACGGTGGGCGGAGTTATTTACGCACTGAAGCTTCCCATTTTCAATGCGAAGCACGCGTATTTCGGCTCACATGAAATTTTTCATTTGTTCGTTATGGGCGGAAGCATCTGCCATTTCATCTTTATGTATCGTTATGTTTTGTAAAATAATACCAGGGACAAAAGGTCATGTTTTCAGGGTTGTGGAGCACAATCCGTAAGGATCAGGGAGCAAAAAATGAGCGGTGTATGCTATGATAGCTACATCGCTCATTTTTCCTTTTTATTTATTCTTCGTATCCACCGGGATTATTGCTCTGCCATCTCCAGGAATCCGCACACATCTCCTTGATTCCATACTGCGCTTCCCAGCCCAGTTCTTTCTTCGCCTTGCTCGCATCCGAATAGCAGGTTGCGATATCTCCCGGACGTCTGTCTTTGATGACGTAGGGAATCTTCACTCCCGTTGCCTCTTCGAAATTCTTCACAATATCAAGCACGCTATAACCGACGCCCGTTCCCAGATTGTAAACACTAAGTCCCGCTTTTTCTTCTATCTTCTTAAGGGCTTTCACATGACCTGCTGCCAAATCCACCACGTGGATATAATCTCTTACACCGGTTCCGTCGGGAGTGTCATAATCATTGCCGAATACGCCCAGCTCTTTCAGCTTTCCTACCGCCACCTGTGTAATGTAGGGCATCAGGTTGTTGGGGATGCCGTTAGGATTCTCACCGATGGTTCCGCTTTTGTGTGCTCCGATAGGATTGAAATAACGAAGGATGATGACATTCCACTGCGGATCCGCCTTCTGCATATCCGTCAATACCTGCTCCAGCATGGACTTGGTCCATCCGTAGGGATTGGTGCACTGTCCCTTCGGGCACTCCTCTGTAATGGGGATAATAGCAGGATCGCCGTATACGGTTGCGGAGGAAGAGAAAATGATATTCTTCACACCATGCTTTCTCATTACATCCACCAAAGTCAGCGTTCCTGCAATATTATTCTCATAATACTCCCACGGCTTCGCTACGGATTCTCCCACCGCCTTCAATCCTGCAAAATGAATACAGGAATCGATTTCTTCCTTCTCAAATACGAGGTCCAACGCCTCTCTGTCTAAAATATCTGCTTTATAAAAAGGCACCTTCTTGCCGGTAATCTTTTCCACCCGTTGTAATGACTTCTCGCTGGAATTGCTCAGGTTGTCTAAAACCACCACATCATAACCCGCACTCTGTAATTCTATTACCGTATGGCTTCCGATATAACCGGCGCCTCCTGTGACTAATACTGCCATTTTCTTACCTCCTGCCTAATTGAATACTGGTTTCTTATGTCTTGTTTCATTCTCCTTAAGTTTACTCCCATACCGCCTTTTTTCAATATGGCAATGTTACTAATGGCTGTCAAAATGTTAAACACTATAAAATAATTCCATTTTCCTTGCACAGCTCTCTGGCCGTATCTACGGAATCCACACCTACCGCATTCTTAATCGGAGCAAATTCCCTGTTTCTCTCCACCTCATAAGAAAGGCAATTGTCCACCTGATGAATCATGTCCAGCACCAAGGTTTCATATTTATAGCCGTTGGGCTTATCGGGCGAAACAGTTTTTCCTGTTTTATCTATATATGGTATCTTCTTCTCCACCACGTGAAGGGGAAGCTTATCCTCCGTAGTGGCATCCAGATCCTTTACCCGGAAAAGGTAGTTCAATATAACGCCAAAGTTGTAGGCAGGTTCCCCGCGTTCGTCCCTGGCTTCCTTCATCGCTTCGGTAAGCTCATAATATTCCACGATGGAGGGTTTTCCATCCTCAAGACACAAGGTGCCGACACGCTCGTCCGGCGTCTTCTTCTTCACCACCTTGGCTCCCGAAACGCATCCGTTAGCAATTACGGCACCTACGAAGCAGGGATCCGCAATGCGCTGGAGCACGTTGTCCACCGCAAATACGTTCATCCATTCGATGCCGTTCTTTTTCACGGTATCTACCAGCCCCCATTTGCTCATCGACGTGAACCAGCCTCCATTTCCGTTAGGAGAGGTGGAAATCTTCCCCATTTCTTCCATGTATACTTTGCCTTCGTAATCCGAAGCCGGTACCATCTCCTGCTTAAAAAAGGTCACAAAAGCTTCCTTGTAACCGAAATATTCCTGCTCTTTAAAAAACTCTATGGTAATCTCATGGTTCTTATCGCTAGTCATGACAAACAAATGAATCCATGTCTCCGCTTCTTTCACTACATCCAGAAGATTCTCGATGATCCTCTGAAAAATATAAACCGGACGAGTAATTCCTATATCGAACATTCCCTTGGGAGAATCAGAACCCAACCGCGTTCCCATTCCTCCTGCCAGAAGCACCGCAGCGACCTTTCCCTTCTTAATTTCCTCCAGGCCGATGGCCGTATATCTTTCACGATTCCCGTCAATCTGCGCAAGCTGCATGGCAATCAGAGGAGCAATCTCCCCCTTCTGATTCGTCGTGTTGTTCTTGCAATATTTCAGCACCTTAAAATTGGTGGTATCTATCTGTTCAAGCAGTGCCTCCTTCTCCGGCACCGTCAGTCTCTCATAATAATCGAGCACGTGCAGTTGTCCGCACTTCTCCAGCTTTTCATACGCTTCCTTGTAATTCATTCAACAGTACTTCCTTTCTTCACGATTCATAAATTGGGACCGCGAGCCTTCCTATTTATACTTCCCAAAACCGCTTTCTCCATTCATCCTCTTGAGCTTTAAAACAGAGTTATTCTGCAGTTCTCCAGCCCTCCGGCCGTATCTTTATCTTTCGATTTTTACAGGAAATATTTAATTACAAACTTTGACATGATTATAACAAATTCTGCATATAGGTACAAGTTATTTGAGATTTAAGTTACACATGTGGCACATCCAAGGAATAGTATGTATTATAGGCTTCGGTTATCGGCCGAAAAGAAACGAGGTTTATCCAAAATGAAAATATTATTTCTAGAAAGTCATCCTATGCTGATAAACGGATTGCCCAACGGTTTTCGGGAAGCCGGTTGTGAGGTTAAAATTTCAGGTCCGCTGACAAAGGAAAATATTCCTATGATGATAGAGGATTTCCATCCGGACCTGCTTTTTATGCTGGGATGGAGCACCGAAACTACTATAGAAAAAGTGAAATGGGTACATTTTTATAGTGAAAACGCAAAAATCCCGCTGGCATATTGGGCGACAGAAGACCCTACTCATACCTACAGTTTTACCCTTCCTCTGCTCAAGGAGCTAAAGCCGGACTTCGTCTTTACAATCTGTAAGGGCAGAGTCATGTATTATCAAATGTTAGGTTTCAAAGCCGCTCACATGGACTTCGGATATTATTCGAAAGTACATTATAAGGCAGCACCTAATGAAAAATATAAATGCGATATCGCTGTGGTCGCTAACGCTTATCCTAACGTATTACATTTATATCCTCATCATTACCGCATCACATCCCTGAAAATTCTCATAGCTCCGTTGATTGCCGAAGGCATCCGGGTTGATTTCTGGGGAAGGAAATGGGCCGAAATGGCACATTTGCTAGGAAACGATATTCCTTCGGACTGTATACACGGCTATCTCAATTACACTCTTGCTAATCAGGTATACAGCTCTGCTTCTATTATGCTGGGCCTGCAGAACCAGCTTAATCAGGTCAGTCAGCGCACCTACGAAATTATGGGTTCCGGAGGAGTCCTGATAACCTCCGTTACCCCTGAGGTAAATAGACTCTTTCAGTCGGGCCGGGATTTGCTGACCTCCGATTCGCCGGAACGGACACTTGAGCTGGTCAGGCATTATCTTAACGCTCCTGAGGAAAGAGAAAAAATCAGCAAACAGGCTCAGCTTGCCGTAGAGCCACATAGTTATCTTAATCGTGCAAAAGAAGCACTTCAGGCTTTGTCAGAACAAAAAATTATTTCCTTACAGTAATCAAAAGAAAAATACATTGTAGAAGATATTACTTTCTACCAATGTATTTTTCTGATTTAAATGAGAAAAAAGCTTGACGCATTTAGTACTATATAGTATTATTCCACATAAAAGGAGGTGTTGAATTGCTCGACAAAACTAACGGGGGATTTCTTATTAGCAAAATCAAACAAATTCAAGGGCGTATATTCGAAAAATTACTCATTGAACATGGCATTAATCAATTTAACGGGGCTCAAGGGCGTATTCTTTTTGTCTTATGGGAAGAAGATAATATTCCGATAAAGGAGCTGGCAGATAGAACCGGGCTCGCTAAAACGACTTTGACGAGTATGCTCGACCGATTGGAAGCATCTGGACATACTCAGCGGGTATATGATCCTTCTGATCGCAGAACAGTCAAAATAAAGCTGACAGAAACCACTCTGAATCTAAAAAAACAATATGATGAAGTGTCCGTTAAAATGAGCGAAATTTTCTATAAAGGATTTGATGATGAAGAAATCATTTCCTTCGAGAAGGGTCTTAACAAGATACTAAACAATATAACAAAATGGGAGCGAGAATAATGGAAGAAAGAATCAAAGCAGAAATCGGTAAATTACGTAACAATGCATCCGTTGCATACATAGGATCTGTCAACGACGAAGGCTTTCCACAAATAAAAGGCATGCTCGTCCTTGAATACAACAGCATAAAAACTCATTATTTTTCTACTAATACGAGTTCAAAACGTGTCAGACAATTTCTCAACAATCCAAAAGCATCCGTATATTATTGTGATGACACGATAAATGAATATGAAGGTGCATTGTTTACCGGAACAATGGAGGTATGTACTGATCACGATACAAAGGCTTTTTTATGGAGAGATGGATTTGAAATATATTATCCGAAAGGAATTGATGACGAAGATTATTGCGTTCTTAAATTTACCGCTGAGACAGTCAATTATTATCATGGATTAAATAATACAACCCTATCAATAGAAGAATTCTAATCTCATTTTATAAACGAAAGAGGTGATTTGTATGGATTTTTATAATGTAATAAATAAACGGCGGACTATACGGGACTTTAGCGGCGAATCCATCGATATGGAAACTCTCTATAAGATTATAGATGCCGGAATGAAAGCGCCCACAAATGACCACATGAGGGATTGGCATTTTGTGGTTATAACCGACAAGACCGTTATCGAAAAACTAATAAAGAAAATCCCCAAAAAAATATCCGATAAACGTCTGGATTTTATTATGAAATCATGGAGAATAAATGACGACTGCCAAAGAAAAATGTACAATAACGGAATACCGAAGCAATACCAAATGTTATTAAGTTCCAGCTGTGTATTAATACCCCTGTTCAAACAAAAAAAAGATTTATTGAAGCCACAGAATTTATCTTCTCTCAATGCCTTCGCATCCATATGGTGTTGTATCGAAAATATATTTCTGGCAGCTACGGCAGAAGAGTATGCATGCACATTACGTATTCCTTTGGGAGACGAGCTGGAATATGTGAGAAGTGTCTTATCTTTTCCGGCTGAATATATGATGCCTTGTTATATAGGTATTGGAAAGCCGTCGGAAGACGCGGTATATAATATTCAAAAGGAACATTCTCTGGATGACAGAATTCATATGAATGTATGGTAATAATCATTTTTTACTCAAATATTTCCTGTATTTTCTAATATCTTTTTCGGAGTTACTGCACACACTAATTCCGAGGTGATAATATGGCATCCTATGTATCCCCGGAGCTCCGGGAAAAATTTGAAACGCTGTCCATTGATTTAAAAAATAATATCCTGAGACGTAATGTAAGGCTGAATTCCATTCACGACTTAATTGACGTTCTCGAAGTAATTTCAAAAGAGGCAGGAGAATGAATCTCCTGCCTTTGTAACTGCTAATCACTATTTCGCATAATATAATACAAATCCTCTCAGGACTCTCATTATGACTATTTATACCGTAAATGCCGGAGATACTGTGAATTCTATTGCTTCCGCCTTTGGAGTTACCGCAGATTCCATCATATATAACAATCAGCTTGCCTCCCCTTACCGCCTTGCTGTAGGTCAGGCCCTTTTACTTAACACGGGGGAAAATACTTCTGACAAGAGATCTATCTACACGAACGGCTACGCTTACCCCTTCATCAACAGCTTTAACCTGACAGAAACACTGCCATATCTCACTGATTTATCCATATTTTCCTATGGCTTCACAACCACGGGCGAACTGGTTCCCCCTCCTATAGACGATACATGGATGATTGCGCTTGCCAAGGAGGCAGGTACTGCTCCTATCCTTACACTAACTCCCTTCGGCCCGGACGGCTTGTTCAACAATCATCTGATTACCGTGGTAGTAAGCGATATGGCAGTACAGCAGAATCTTATCGACCAGCTCCTGGCGATAATTTCCCAAAAAGGGTTCGAAGGAGTTGATATCGATTTCGAATATATTCTGGCGGAGGATAGAGTTCTCTTTGCAGAGTTCGTTGCCAATGTACGTGCCGCGGTGAACGCCGTAGGCTATCCCGTCTCCGTAGCCCTCGCACCCAAGACCTCCGACGACCAGCCGGGGCTGCTTTATGGCGGAAAGGATTACGGGCTTTTGGGAGCGGCTGCGGATAGCGTACTCCTTATGACATATGAATGGGGCTATACATAACACCATTTAAGTCATTGTCATTATATTGGCAGCGCGTACAATATTGTGCCTGCTGCCTCTTTATTTTTATCTCTTTATATTATCATTATCCATTTATCATCCAATATAAAACGTATCAATTTAATCTCTTGCATGATCCCGCCTATTATAGCTTCGCATATATATTCTTTCGTCGGTATCCCTGAGTAATTCTTTTTTTCACATGTTATTAACCTTATTTCTGTAACAGTTTGAATTACTCCGTCTTCCCCTTTGAACTTTATAAGACGAGGTGATGTTTTGCCCTCACTTGTAAACCAGCAATCACAAGCTGCCTTGAATTTCTTTCCTGCAATAACCCCCGCATCGGTCGTATTCGTATTTGTACCAATTCCAAAAGCAGACATAATCTATACCTCTACATAATATTTAGCTTGCTATAATCAACAGTTCTCTTTTCTCTTGATATTCCCCCTTCCATGTGGTCGATTCGCGATTCAAGGAAAGCTGCCCTCTTAATCGCATCATTACCGTACTTCAAACGTATGCTATCTATTGCTGTATCTAACTTTTCTTGTTTTTCAAAGTCAAAATTATTAAGGAAAGAAAGCTGCCTCGCAGACACGTCCGGTACAATCCTCGAAGTATGGACCCCTAAGTGCCTTATCGGGCTGCCATCCCATAACTCACCGAAGAGCCGGCAGGCGTACTCGTATATTTCAAGCGTGATATTTGTCGGCGTATCTAAGATGGTTTGATGGCCTGCGTATCTAAACTCATAGTCTTTTATACCTATCGACACGACTCCGGCCTTTACCCGATCAGTTCTCAGCCTGGCCGCCACGGTCTCGGATAATGCCAACAACACCCTCTTCGCCGTCTCGGAATCCTTCGCGTCAAAGGAAATCGTCGTGCTGTTTCCGTAACCTTTGTTGTCCGGCCTTATTTCTTCCACACTGGAAAAGTCAATACCATTCGCGAATCCCCATATTACTTTACCGTGTGTCTTAAAGTGATGATATAACATGTCGGTATCGGCGTGTGCTAATTGTCCAATAGTACCTATCCCTAGATTTAGCAGCTTTTTGTTGGTGGCGCGACCCACGTAAAAAAGATCAGATACCGGTAACGGCCACATCTTAACCGCAATCTCATCCGGGAAGAGCGTGTGTACTAAGTCCGGCTTACGAAAGTCCCCTGCCATTTTGGCGAGTAACTTGTTATTAGATACCCCAATGTTGACGGTAAACCCCAACTCATCCCGTATGCGGTCTTTTATCTGATTGGCCACTTTTACCGGCTCTCCCCAAAGCAAGCTCGTTCCGGTCATATCAATAAATGCCTCATCAACGCTATATTGCTCCACTACGGGCGTATACTCACGCAGAATACTCATAAATGCTTTGGAGGATTGCTCATATAAGTTATAATTCGGAGGAACAAGTACAAGATTAGGGCATTTCTTAAGTGCATCTGGTATGGATTCGCCCGTTTGTATTTTAAACTTTTTAGCGGGGATTGACTTAGCAAGAATAATTCCATGCCGCTGTTCTATGCTCCCTCCAACAGCAGAAGGAATATCCCGCAGGTCCGTCTTGGAAAATAGATGTTTTAACCTATAAACCGCCTCCCACGACAAAAAAGCGCTATTTACGTCGATATGATATATAATCCTTTCCACAATAATCACCTCTTCATGGAGTTGATTATAGCGAACATCTGTTCTATTTGCAAGTGGTAATTTTTTCTCATTATGTCATGAATATTATAACGATAACTTTACTTGTTCATTTTCTCGGATTTGCTTAAGCTGCGCGGAAGTTTTATGAAGGACATAGTCGGTAAATTGATCATCAAATACCCAGCTTTCCAATTCGCTGTTTTCCAGAATAAGAGGCATTCGGTCATGTACATCTTTCATGGATTCATTTGCACCGGTTGTCAGAATAACAAATCTGTCCTCATCCTCGTACCGCTTCCATATTCCGGCCATGTATAAGATATTGCTATCCTTACGCACAAATCGTATCTTATTTTTTGCGGAATCCCACTCGTAAAAACCTGCGGCCGGCACTATACACCGAGTCTCCATAATGGGCTTGCTGAATGTCCGCTTATCTTTGACCGTCTCGCTCCGGGCATTAATGATTACGCCTTTTTTCGCATAATTAGGGAATCCCCATACCATAGTAGATAATGCTAGGGCATCCTGATCGGCGCGGATAATTGGTACTTGGTTTGTCGGGTAAATTTCGCTTTTCTTATGCGCCATCTTCTCACTTACCTGGCGTACTATTTTCTCTATCTCATTTACTGTCTCATCATCTACATAATATCTGCCGCACATACGCGTCCCTCCATCGTTTCTACTTATTATCTGCGTCCATTAAGCTTTTTACACATTATACATCAAAAAAAGGCCCCAAACCATAATATGGTCAGGAGCCTTTTAAACTAAAAACTATTTACTTTTACTGCTGTGCCAGTATCTCGCGCCCAATACTGCACCGTTCTGCTATCCACATGGACAAATGTATTATACTGAATAATTCCTTTGATACCTAAGGTCTGCGCGTATTTTGCAACCTGGGCCGGTGTCTTACCTTTTACTACAATATCGAAAGCTTGTCCTTTCGTATGATATGAGCCCACCGCGCCTCCTACCTTCTTATTATAAGTGGCTGTCCGGTAAGCGCTATTAATCGTAACAGCTGCCCCGAAATAATCCCTTATCGCCTGGAGCTTATTCTGGACAAAATTAACGTCAATCAGAATCTTATCCGAGCCGTCCTTGCATGCAAATTCTTTCACTTTAAAGTTTGCACTGATAGACTTTGCACCGTCTGCCTTGAGAGAATACTCTACTATACGCACTGTGTCCGCTTCCGTACTGTTCCCTGCAGCCTGAAGGTATAAGTCTTGCTCGGCTTTACGACGACGCGTAAGTCCAGCAAGCGCTTTCCCACCAGCCTTATTATACAATACAATCTTTTCAGCTATTACCGCACGGCTTCTTGTTCCATTGGCTGTTAGCTGGTCAATGCTGCCAATGTTATAGGCAAAGGAAACGAGGGCGTCAAATTCATTCTGCCGCCATTTATACTTACTGTCATATTTAATAACTTTAGCCTCAAACTTTTCAAGGTCCGCTTTTAAATAAGCATCCGCCTGCGCCTGTGTGATCTGCATTCCTGCTTTTACATCCGGTCCATAATGCCCGTACCCAATAGTATAATACGTTTCAGTCGCCACCGGCTTGTAAGCAGTCAATCGGCAACCTTCAAACCGTTTAATTAAATCGATTCCCGTCTGTGATGTTTTCATTCGCATAATCCTTTCATATGATATCCGGCTATTGTTATAGCAATTCCGGCCAAAATAATAAGCGTAATCATCTTATTCCTCCAGCTGACTCTTCAGCTTTTCCACTTCTTTTTCCGCCTTGTTTTCTCCATATACATAATTGGCCAGCGTCCTATTATTGATTAAAATCGCCTTTGCCGTTTTCAGTGCATCCGTTACCCATAAACTAAACACATCAAAGGATATAATCCTCGCAACCCAGGTAAAGGCCGGAACTGCACAGAACATTCTCCATACCTCTCTTAGCTTGAGTTGCCCGGTGTCGCTTTGCAATGACCGCTCCGCTTCGATGCACGCTGATACGAGCCACTCTTTTATTTTTTCTACCTGCTTTTCGGTAGGAAGTCCGAAAAACCTGTATATTGCTACTCCAATAGTAATACCACACGCGGCTAACGCTACGATTAAAAACCAATTTTCAGTCACCCAATTCATAATTATTCCTCACTTTCTAGGCTTTCTAGCCTGCTGTAATCTTTGTTTTTTCTGCAATTTTCCGTTTTTGCTTTCCATGTAATAAAACCCGAAAATACTGCTAATTCCGTATATGCACATGGAGGTATGACCGCCAGCGCACTCATATCAGTAATGCCAAGAATTCCACTTAATGCGGTTAATATAACAACTGCAACTACGATAAGGTGTACCGCTACAAAATTGTAATAATACATACGGTCTGTATATCCACGTCGAAATAATATTCGTTTCACTCAGCCACCAGCTTCCTCTAAATTATCAATTCGATGATTTGCCACCTTAATCTTTTCTTCCTGCAAAGCAGTTATCTCCTCAAGTTTATAGGTGCGCTCAATTACATTATTATGCTTATCAACTCGCTTAGTAAGCTCTGTTAGCTTATAATCAATTAAAGCTGTGGTCTTGCTATTTTGAAAATGATTATTTACTACGCATACTGCAAGAGTTATTCCACTCGTAATCAGCGCCGCTATAACGGTTTCACTCATAATTTATCCTCATTTCCTATAAATCTAAAAGCCAGCAAAGGTTTCTCTTCACTGGCTCTTGAAATTATTTTGCTGCCCTATATAATTCTCTTACTATCCTTAGCAGAGTGTTAAGACTAAGGCCATTTGCTTTCAGGTCACTGATTACTTTTCTTAGTTCTTCCATATAGCCTCCTTAAAAATACAGGTTAATTTCTATATAAAATAGTCATCTTGCATGCGTTACCACCTCCAAGATATAGCGCATTACCATAACTTACGCTGATTACTCCAGTTTCGGCATTGTAGCTTGGTTTCATCCCATCCCGCCACACTTCTGGATTGCCACTCTCATACGTAGTCCCGTATTTTGCAGCTGTAATGCCATCTGTTTGTATGTACACTTCTGCGTATATGCCAAAATCACAAGATGATGCATTGATAACCTCGTAGCCAGTCGTATCTCCAACAAACCACTCTCCAGGACTGTCTGTGAGACATATTTTCCTTATGTCATAAGGATTACCCAATTTTTTTGGTACTGAATCAGCACCTACCACATACTTTCCGGTGGCATCTTCATAAAAATACATACCTCCAAACTTATCATTTAATGTTTTACCTGCCCTTGCATCTAAAACATAACCATCAGCTGTAATCCCTAAAGTATTCGATACCCCCTTAAATGCTGCCGTACCTAAATCCGCAAACCATCTGCTTACCTTACCCGCAATAGTCGATAAAGTATCCTTGGATTGAAGGTTTGTCCGCGTGGAGGCCATTGTAAAAGTCACAGTATTATCACTTACCGGGCTTGTAGTGCTTGGCTTTGCTTTCAGTTCCGCTAATTCTGCGGCGGATATAAATTGGCGGTTATCATCTGTTTCAACATTTTCAGCTAAAACACCAATTGGGAATTCGTGTACTTCTCCGTCATGTTCTTGTCTAATATTACTAATACAATTTTGGTCCATTTTTGCTCTCCTTATTTTTATTGAAATACTACTTCTAAAACGATGTTTGACTTTGTAACGGTTCTAGTTGTCGATGCGTTGTTTCTTAATTCGATACCACAATATGCGGTATCTACTCCGCTACTTCCATACTTAGATTTTATTATCCCGTAATCTACAATAGCAGTTACCCCTACTATCGTTTTGAGTTATAAAGTCATCTATAATAATAGCCTTCCTTATCTAATAAACTCGATTACATTTGCCATAATTTTATTCTCCTTTTCAATTGTCTTTGATTAGTATTGTTCCTCTTAAATTACTGTCTCCTTGACTTAGTTGTACTGATGTATCGCCCCGATTAAAAAATACACACGTATATACGTTAACAGGCATGGATTTATAAGTATATCCGTCTGCTTTGGTGAACGATGTAAATACTACCGACACCCATATTTTAGCATGATTCATGCCTATATGTAGCAAAGCCAAAGTCTCGCCGCCCGTTACAGTTTCGTCAATAACGATATTAAAACTTGATGAACTGTTAGCATTAATAGGGCTGATGCTAGTAGCGTCTGTACAGACTTTATCTGTGGTGTTAAAAGTAACAAACCTTATAGCCGAAGATGGAAGATTCAATTCATGAAACAATATTCCGCTCGAACCTCCGCTATCGACTAGACCTTTCAACACTTTTCCTTGCGCCGCACTCAGAGCTTTCTCACTGTCATCCGTAACAAGATCGTCAGCAATTTCTACTACGGGAATAGAATTTATCTTATCATCCAGCACCTTACCCATAGTTGCATCCAAAGCATTTCCGGTGGTGGTGGCTAGGAGGTTGGCGGTAAGCATGGAGCGGTTAAGCATCGTACTCCACACGCCATCAACATTTCCACTACCGCCACTGATGCGGATGTATTTAGTCCATATCCTTCCTCCCGATGTTCTTTCGTATGCCATTGCATGTACGTACCACGATGATGGTCTCCTTATGATTACGCCGCATGGAGATACGGGTAGTTCCGAGACTTCTGTGTCATTCAAGACAATCTCTGACCCATCCGCCATAGCCGTAGCAATCTCCAAACACGTCGCCGGGGCTGTTAAGCCGATATCCGCGAGGGACGTGTAATTCTTAAATTTCGTGCTGAACGTCCCATTACTTACACCTATTGTTATATCATCCGGCTTACCGATACCGTTTGTGGTGGGGGTCATGATTTGGACATCTGGTATGTCTATATCATGCGTATGAGATGTAATTGTACCTGTTAATTTTGCTTCAATTTCTGCTTTAGTAATATCGCTATTCTTTTGAGCATCGGAAGGAGCATGAGCGGAATCAGCGTGAGTTTTGGCAGCATTCCAATTCGTTCGTTCAGTCACTGTGATATGTACAGTCGTATTGTCCTTATGCGCCTGAAACTCAACGTCACTTGCTTTATTTCCTATTGCTGTCTCAAGGGCTTCTACAACTGTTTGATTTTCTTCCATTGCATCGGCTATCTCTTTAAGCGTGTCCATGGTAGTTGGTGCGCCGTTGATTAAGTCGGATATTTTGGTATCTGTATATGCCGTAGCATTTTCGTATGCTCCGTCTGTTTCCGGCGTATATCCAAGGGCCGATGTTACATTAGCCTTGGTAATTTCATTTCGAATAGTTGCGGAAGACTTGTTTTCCACATTAGGGATTCCGAGGTTTTGTTTGGTAATATTTACCTTGCCGATTCGATATTCCGTTTCCGCTTCTCCTTTTACGCCCAATTCAGATATTTTTTCATTCGTGTGGGCTATTGCTTCTTGTAAGGCTTCGTCTGCACTCCCTATCGGGTCTGCTCCCACGTCTGCTGCAGTATAAGTTTTACTTTGTAATCCCTCGATCTTCTCTTCGGCATTTCGGATTCTCTCGGCAGCATTATCTTTTTCATAATTTCCTTCTGGTAATATCTGCGCTCCGCCTGCATATAATTGCTCTGTTGTCATTTTCCCGTTCCTTTCTTCAGTAAGGCATTTGATTAACGATTAAACGGATTTCATTTTCCTCGTAAGCTCCCTCAGCGGTACCTATCGTTACCCTGCCATTTTGCCTAAGCTTTTCCCATATTGCTTCTGTGTCTTTTTTGGTTGCTGTGACGATATTAGGGTCAATCAGTAGCTCTACCGCATCTCCATTGATGAGAGCCATTTCCAACTCCAATCGCATCTCATTTACTACGCCATCCGTGACTGTCACCTTGGGTGTTGCCGGACAATTACAGATGGCTATCATATGGCCCGCCTCATCAAAAACTCCCATTTCCCTTATTGTAAAACCGCCCGCATCGCCGGGGCATATAGCCGTCACGATTAATATGTTTGCTGCCTCTGGGCTAATTTCACAGGAGTTGATTGTCCCTCTCCAAGTCTCATTCTTCAGTTCGGTCATTGATGTAACAGGACTATAATATTCCCCGTTTGCATCTCCTACTGCAAATTCTATGATTTTTACCTTTTTCCCTTCTGCAACGGACAACATCATCAATTTATTTCCTATGTCTGTTACGACTGCGTCATAGGTTTTTGTAGTCTCATTCATTGTCACCATCTTAATATCCTTCCTTTCTTTTTGCTTATTTCCTCACGGAGTAGTCCTCACAACGCGCCCGTTTTCTGATAGTACCCTTACTTTTTTACCTGATCCTGCCAACACATAAACATCATTTGGTCCTATTTCGTCGCGTCCTTTTATTTTTATATGTTGGCTCAGTCTGAGGGTAGCGGATACGTGATCGTCTGAATTTGCTTGTATTTCCTCTGTCAACCGCGCCTTTATCTTTATGCAACATCCTATTCCACCTGCTGCCACCGTCTTGGAAATTGTCTTTGTGTGATATTTCCATATAATAGATTTCAAGTGTGAGCGAGTATTTTTAACATCTCTCAACGATTGCAGGAACCCTAGATATTTTTCCAGTGTCATATCCTGGCTTATAATATTAACCATCAACCGGAATAAATAAGGGTTTCCCTCGTACTGAAACCACTCTTCCACTTCTGCGCTTTGAAAGACAAAATCGGTAAGCTCTTTTACCGTTGATAGGGTACCCGCCTTGTAATACCATGGCAGAGTTCTTTTTATCATTTCCCGCTTTTCGGCCATAGTGAAGGTATCGCTATAATACTTTGTCCTCAGCTCTACCGCCAGTAGGTCAATAAGAGCCTCCTCCAGTATATCTACTGCCGCATAAACGCTTGATTGCTTTGTAGTATCAATGATCTGTTTTACTGTATTTGATATTGCATAGCTTATCGCCTGCGCTACTGGATCGGACTTTAAATTGTCCGGCATGATATCCGTTATCCCGCCATTATATAGATTAATCACGTTCTATGCCTCCAAACTCCACTTCTACATTATTTAGTACCGCCAGAGCTGCTTCTCCGATAACCAAAAAAGCAGGTTCCGAAACTTCTACTCGTTTCGCTCCTGCCTGCATGATGTAATGGTTTAACATGGATGGATTGATGTCTCTGCCTATCTGTGATTTTTGCCAGTAGGCGAATCCACTTACCGCCGCATCCACGTTTTTTTGTACTGCTGCCGCTTTATTCTTATCACTGTCATTAATCCAGTATTTAATCTTTACATCATAAGGATATACTTCCGGAGCTGCAACGGTTACGTGATCGGTCAATGGACGTCTCTCCCCGTCCATCAGATATTCTTCCACTCCATCAATCATTCCCTGCGCTGGCAGCTCCCCATCCTGAAGGATAAACCGTATATCCACCACTCCGGGCACCGGCGAGTACACCTTTACATCCTTGATATCCGGGTTATACTCCTTTACCCAATAGCGATATGCATCATCCGGTCCCGCTGTACTATAAGAGGATGGCGCCAGATAAATCCTTTCGGCAAGGTTCGCATCGCTTTCAATCTCTGCGCCCCCGCTGGAGGGCTGTATATTTCTCACTTCCGCAACATAGGGTATTTTATCCACCAGGACCTTAATCGCATCCACTTCAAAGTTATTACCAACTTCTCCAATCTCCGCACAAACAGCCGGCACGTCAACATATGTCTCCCCTATTGGTATGGCGCTCTCCTCTTCCGTATAAAAAAATACGTTTCCTCCCGGCGTTACCCTTGTTCCCATGGGGATAATGATTGCTCCCGGCCTGGCCGCTGATAATGTAAATCGTATCTTTGTTTTAGCCGCTTCTCCCTCGTTTCTCACGATTCCCTTAAGAGCGCCCATATTGTCCAGATATTCACCAAAAGCATACTTTAGGAAGGATTGCTTGCCTGCGGCATCTATGTACTGCATCCCTTGGTATAATTGCAGCGTAGCCGCATATAAGATAAGTCTCACGGGATCAGCTTGCGGCAGACTGATTTCCTGCCCTGTTAATTCGTAATATTTGCTTTGAAAATCGTTTATCATCTGGCTCTGCAAATCTTCCAATGATAGATTCTCAATAAAACTAATATCCGGATAATTATCCAACGTATTTCTTAGGCTCATATTTCATCTCCCTTTACCAATGTGATAACCGGAATCATATTTCCGCTTTGACTGTCATACTCAAATGTTGCCTCTTTTACCTTTACCCTCGGCTCATACTTCCTCGTTTTCTTCATGGCTTCAAATACAAATTCGTTCTGCGCTACGGGAAGCGGTTTGTCGATAAAATCCCAATTAAGCCCGAAAGCGCGGTCAAGCGGCTGCTTCCCCTCCCTGGTGGAATATAAGGTTCGCAGGCACCGCGATATGCTCTCGATTTCCGGCGCATCATAGTCAAACCTTATTTGTATACTTCCAACATCAATCATGCCCTCTCCTTCCGCTATGCATACTCTTCCATTGTTATGGTCCCGGTAGCGATTGCCAGCTCTCCGCCGCTTAATATGGTGTCCCACTCCTCGCCCAGCGAAGAAATACAAAACCGGTTGTTTCCAACCGGTCTCCCTCCAATTATTAAATAATCAGTTTTACCTTCTTCAACGATACTTTCCATCTTCTCCAGCATTTCTCTCGGCCGGACTCCGTATATTGCATTTAATGTGATCGTAAACGTAATTTTTCTATTACCCGGCCCGTTAAATTCTAATACTTCTTTTCTTCCGATGATCGAGTGTCGGCTCCACCTTCCGCTCACCGTCTGCTTGAAACCTTTAAATGACAAAATTCTTTTATCGCTGGTTTCAAAAATTATATCTCCAAATTTTCCAACCATTCCTGCCTACTTTCTTGCAGATGTATCACCATCCAACGCTTCCATTCTTTCCATGATTTGGGTCAAGGTAGTAGCGAAACTATTATTTTCAAGCGCAACTTCTTCGCCCGCCCTCATCTCCGTATTTTTTTGTGACAAGAATCGTGAATCATTTCCGCTCTGCATTTCTACATTTTCTACCGCTTGTATGCTCATATCTTTTCCCGCCTTCATCTCCATATTTTCTATAGTTTCCAGTTTTATGTTCAATATGAGTGCTTCCAAATCTGCCAAATCCATAATGATTTTTATATTGCTGGCTATCAGCGCTTCTATAACATCCGAGTCAAGCGCTTCCATGAAAATATCCCTTACTTTCATTGTGTGCTCTGGACTTTCTAGGCTTGTCCTGTTTTTCGCCGCAATATTTACTTCCGGACCTTCTATATCAGTCTCATTGATTCCGTGTACCTTAAAATTCGGTACTCTGATAAGATATTCTCCGGTTTCATCATCATACCTGACATACGCGGCCCCAAATATCTTCGACAGCTCCTTGCGATATAACTGTTTGCCGCCCTCAGCAGGCCTATTCTTCTTATTCCATACCTTTCCTAAAACAACTCCCCTGCTGCTGCCATTTGATAAATGCGCAACAAAGACCTGTTGACCAATTTGGGGCGGGCTATATTCGTCGTTAAAGTTAGCATATGGCAATTTGGCCGTAACAGCATTTCCTTTATCGGTATATTCCACCTGCACCATTCCCGTATCATAGTCAACGCTTGACACCTTACCTATTCTTATTCCAGTATTCATATCTCTTACCCCTTTGGCGGAATGGTTAATGTAGTGCCTGGGAATATCCAGTGACCATTGCTGGAATCCGCCTTGCCTCTTTGCTTTGCGGTTTCCTCTATCGTGTCTTTATTAGCAGTATATATTTTTTCGTATTCCATCCCGTTTCCGTATAAGCTTTTCGCTATGCTCCATAAGGTATCACCGGAAACAACCGTATAAGATGTGCCTGCTGCCGTGCTGCTTTCTTCCGCCTGCTCGACCGCACCAATAGATACCGTCTTTATCCTTGGTATGACGCGGTGCGCCTCTAACGTCGACTGGCATGTGCCTGAACCGCTCTTTTTTGTAATTACCTTATCTACATAATATTTTCCGTTGATCTTACTACCAAGTCCCGTTACATCTATGCAGGTACCGGAAAATATCTTTACATCCGTTTTTATGGTAATTGACATTGTTATGGCTTTCTTATTTTCATTGTTCAGCTTGGCGATTCCCTTGCGTTCGGCATCCTTGATATTGTCCGTATTCTCATTTATTTCCAGTATCCGGTTCCCGCCACCAATGATTATATGATATTCTTCCGCATCGTTCGGGTCTGTATAACGTAGGTTCGCGCCGGTATAGGTACCTGCTACCGTAGATTTATAATTCCATTTGACCATGTCTGTTTCATCTATAGTTCTTACGCTTGCCCGCTTCTCATAGGTCTCTTCATCGAAGATAATGATTTTATTAGCGTAGACTTTCATTGCAAGTCCATAGTCCGAACACAGCGAGTAAAGGAACTTACAATCCGTCTGCTCATTCTGTTCTATGATTTCTACCGGTATATCCTCCGCTTCATAATAAAATGATACATTTGCCCTACCTGCAATTTCCTTTGCAATCTGCTGTATCGTGATGCTTTCCCATGTTTTAGTTCTATTTTGAGAATTAAACGGCTCATTTCTCGGTATGGATACGGCTCCAATCTCACCACTTAGAGGCCTGCCACTAAACGTCATATCATCCACTTCAAATTCTCCGCAGTATAAAGTATTTACGTCCCCGGGAGTATCCCAATCACGGAGCACAATAGTTCCGCTCATCCGGTCTCCCTTATTCGGCATCCACTCATCTATCCATTTTTTGTGGTCATTTTTTAAGCTGATACTAATAGAGTCGGATTCTCCGGAAGCCACATCCGTGTATGTATATTGTTCCAAATCTTCATTTATAGGTGTTGTAATATCTTTACCTTCATACTGAATTTCTATTTCTACTCTTCTTCCTTGCTCCATTTTCTACCTCCAAGGTGGTAAATCCTTTCTTTGTTCCGGCAGCTCCGGCGTATTTAACTTGATACCGTAGGGAAAGACAAATATATTTAAATGCTGCGGATTGCTTTGCATAAGGTAATCCGCATATTTTTCGCTGCCATATACTTCTTTCGCTATCTGGTCCCAAGCTTGACCTTGCTTTGTTATGTACATACGCTCTCCCTTTATGGTATAAGAAAAGACGCTGCATTCCTGCAACGTCTTCTCGTTTAATGTTCATATTATTATTTTGATAAATTTAGTTCTGCCATTAAAGCATCTCGCAATACCTGGGAAACATTAATTCCTGCGCTGGTTGCTTCTGAGTCCAACCATTTAGGAAGAGTAACATTCCTTCTCACTGATTTCTTTTCCATCCTATTTCTATAATAAGTAAAATCAATATCCACGTAGGTTAATATTCCTTGGGAGTAATCAAAAATTTCTGTATCTTCGCGTGCCTTTCTTATCGCGTCTTCTTTACTGGAAGGCACCGGCAACTCCATACTGTTATCTTCAATCGATACTCCTTTTAGTCCAATAGCATCCCTCGCCATTTCGATTGCATCTGCAAAATTTTTACCCTCGGTATAAATATCCATATCCGGTACATAAACTAAAAAATCATTTCCACTTTGTGCAATGAACGTCGGATATACTTGTTTCATAGTACCACCTTTCTTTCTCCTTTTCTTTTTTATATTTAGCGGTAATGGGGATTTTTACAATCCCCATTTTTTCAATATTCTTTTGGCTGTTATTTCATTAATTTCTTTGTGCCTTGGAATCTGCTCCGTTTCACTCCCTCTTTTGTATGTATCATGGTTTCCACCATGTTCTTTAAAAGTGAAACCCGCTTCTTCAAGCTTTTTTATCAAGTCACGTTGCTTCATAAGTTATTATTACCTCCTTATAAATACATTATACACACTATAGTGCGCATTGTCAATACTTTTTATACACATTTTTATACACACTTATACTATGAAAAACTTAATCTCCGATGATTCTTCTGCCATTTCTCCATCATGGCCTCCCACTTTTCAAATGACGCTTCGACATGATTATCCATATCCTTTTGACTAGGAGCTTCCCCATAAAAATTATAAACGGGACTAAAAGGAAAACTGTAACTTTCATCATTATTATTTGTGGTGTTGGACGTTCCGCTTCCTTCATCTCCTAATATCTTGGTCATTAAGACGGAGAAACTGCCCTCACGCCCGGATATGCCTAGACGCTCTCCCGTTTCCTCCCATAGCGATTTAGAACGCTCGGAGCCGTCAATGGGTATCAGTGCCTCATCATATCCTCTTTCCGCAATTAAGGCGTTTTGTGGATATGTTGCGAAGCCGCCATATCCGTATGCTTTCATTCTTGGGCTATTAGGGTTTGTAAATTGATTATTTGTATAGATTTTTACCCAGGCTTCCATCTCAATCGGGTCTGAAAACTTATCTGTATATCCTGCTTTTATTGCAGCATAAGCTTCTTCCGCCGCTTCACTTACTTTTTCTTCATCGACGGCGGTCGGCTCATAATTTTGACTTATGGCTTGTTGCCCTAAAGCGTCGAAAATCATTGATTTATCTTTCGATAACAACCCAATTGCTAGTCCTTCATTGATACCGTCTGTTATATACTGCGGTATTGCTTTTCCGGCATCGATGTATTCCTGCTGTAATTTCTGTAGTTCCTCAACTCCCGGCTTGTATTCCTTCCACAACTCCCCTATGGCTTTTTTTGTAGTTGAATCTATACCATCCAACCCTGCTTCTTGTGCTAATATTTGATACTGCATGTCAGAATTGGGGAGAGTTTCCATGTTCTTTATTCTATCGGTAGCTCTTCCAACAGCATCCGGCATATTATCTATATATCCACCAGCCTCATCCTCGTAATGCTGTCGTATAGACTGCCCCATAAAACTGGTTGCCTTTGCTTCCAGACTGCCTACCTGCTCCAGATAATTTTCTTTATATTCTGCCAGCTCCGCATCATATTCAGCCTGCGTCATTTTACTTTCTGGGTCCGCAAACCTAGCTCTTGCGCTGGCATTGGCTAATGTATAGGCTTCCTCATAATCCTTTCTCGCCTGCTCCATCTGCTCATTGATTTCTGCCTGAAGGTTCTGGAAAGAATCCGAATCAAGCTCTTGGGTAGAATATTTCAATCCGAGAAGGTCCAGATTGGCTTCATACTGTCCCTCGGTCAATGATGCCTTTATATTTGCCATTTGCTGTTGCAAGCCAGAAATTAATTTTGCTTCGTCTGGCTCCAAGAGTCCATCCGTAAACGCATCGGTAATTGCCGCGTTTAGTTGCGTACCGAGATTTGCAAGTTCCTGCTGTTTATCCGAGTAGAATTCATTAATCCGCGTGACGATATTTGCGCCTTCCAAATCATCATCCGTAAGGACTCCCACCGCTAAATTAACAGAATACTGCTCCTGCTCCACGTAAGCCTGAACATCATCAACATATGAGGCTATGTTTTGCTTATATCGCTCCTGCTCATCCTCTTTCAGATTCATTCCGATGGAAACTTTCCAGTTCATCCGGTTCAGTTCAGTTACAGCATCATCTATACTTTCATCAATGCCATCCAATTCCCGCAGGGCATCTATGGACTCCCGCACTTGCCCCAGGCTGTCATTATCAACAATATAAGCCGCTGTCTCCTCCAAATCCGATAAAGACAAGGTTATATTTCCAAAGTGCCTATCAAGATTCGCCTTTTTTGCATCTTCCGCTGATTTTTTAACAGCAACCGTTACTCCGCCAATCACTGCCGCAGCACCAGTAAGACCGAGTATCGGAAGCGATGCCACGCCCAGAGCCGTAAAGGATCCAGCTAATGACGAGATTCCCTTTGCAACCTTATAAGTCGCAAGTGCGGAGCCAACTCCTACAATGGTTCCTTCCAGCAACTCCGGATTGTCTGCCAGCCATCCGCCTACCGCCAGAAACGGGTCGGCAATATCTCCGATGACTCCTGCCAAATCCTTTGTAACCCTTATGGCCGTGGGTACTCCGTCAACTATTTCCTGTGCTATTTCGCTGATTACGTTACTGCTGCCTATGCTCGCCGTAGCCTCATGCATTAAATCCGAGAATATGTCTATACCATCTCGCATTGGCCCGTTAATCTGGTCATTAATTTCAATCCCAAATTCTGTAATGCCGTTTTTCATGACAGCAATCTTACTTTCCGTCGTTTCATATCTCGTTCCGGCTTCTTTAGCAAGTGCTGTATTCTCTTCCCATGCTTTGTTCGCTGTCTCCACAGCATTCGCCATGAGATCGCCGGCATTTGCCAGGCTTAAAAGTGTATTGCTGAGACGTACCTCTGTAAGTCCCATTTCATCAAGGATAACCGTTGCCGATTTTCCATTTCTTTCAATATCATTTAATCCGCCGATGAAGGCAGATGCGGCGGATAAACCGTCTTTTTCAAAAGCCTGTTTAAATTCTTCCACGGACATTCCTGCAACTTTGGCATAGTCCTTTAAATCCTTGGCTCCGGTTTCTACGGACACCTGAATGCCCTTAATGAATTTACTCATGGCAGAGCCGCCTGCTTCCGCTTCGATTCCTACACTTGACATTGCGGTAGACATGGCCATGATCTGAGCTTCAGAAAATCCCGCTAATTCTCCGGCCGAAGCAAGTCTTGTTGCCATTGCCACAACGTCCGCTTCTGTTGTGGCGAAGTTATTTCCCAGGTCTACTATTACGGAGCCTAACTCATCGTAATTATCCGCCGACATTTTCGTAATGTTTGCAAATTTAGCCAGTGAGCTGGCCGCCTCCGTGGATGATAGATTCGTGGACTCACCTAAATCTATCATTGTTCTTGTAAATTCAAGAAGGTTATCCTTCTGTATTCCCAGCTGTCCGGCAGCTTCGGCCACCTCAGAGATTTCCACTGCCGATGCGGGTATTTCCCTTGTCATTGCAAGGATTTCTTCTCGCATCTGCGCATATTCTGCGGTAGTGGCATCGGTTGTCTTTTTCACGCCGGCAAATGCGGATTCAAATTGTATGCCAGCATTTGCGGATGCCGTCCCTATTGCTATGATGGCGGTGCCTGCGGCGGTGGCTCCTGTGGCCACCGCCTTAAATGCTTTGACACCTGCCTTTTCCAATCCATTAAAAAAGGGCTCCGTTTCCTGGAGTACTTGACTAAATGATTGTTTCGTGATGGAGGAGGCTAGTGCTGCTTCTCTTGCAATTTTTTGTAATTCTTTTCTAGTCAAGTCCGTGCTGTTATACAAAGACTTTTCTATTTCACCGGCTATTTTTATCGCCATCCGGTATTCACTGTTTTTTGCCGCCAAGTTGTTCCGCCTCCCTCACAATTTCCATTACCTCTAAAAAGGGCAAGCTATATAAAAAATCTAAGCCCGCCCTCATTCTCATAGAGAGTACAATCAATATTTTTCTGATATCACCAAAGTTCTCGGGTGCCATTCCTAGTAGTACAAAAAATAGTTCACCCGGCCCTTCACCTTCATGCTGTCCTTCATTGACAAATTACAGAAGAATTCAAATGGTAATTTGGTTGCCTGCATCGCAACATAAAAGGCATATTCCATTGTCATTTCAGGAGAAGCCGATGTATCTCCTCGTTTCTTCATCATTCTGTTAATAGCAATCATATCTGAGCCTGTAAGGTCTTCCAGTTTATTCATATCCAGTTCAGATATTGCTTTACCTTCAAAGGTATATGTTTTTGAAAGCTTAATGAGCATGAAATCTGCGACCTTTATTTCCTCCGCGCCCTCTTCAGTTACATCCTTTTCCATTAATTCTTTATCTTTTTCCACATTATCCTCCTTAGCAATACTGACGCATTTGCTCCATGATATCCTTACCGTTTACTTTGTATACGGAATTTAATTTGTCCAGTTCCAGCTTTGACTGTCCATCAACTTCAATAAGAATATATAACAGTTCCAATGTGATGGATGCATTCATTGTAGTTCCGTTCTTCACCGTGCCGGGTTCAAACGCTTTTGTCTTTCCCCGAACCGCTACACGGAGATTCTTGAAACCATCGCCGCCTTCTCCTCTATCCAAGTTCTGCTGTGCTACGCGCAGGTTAAGGTCTACTACTTCCGTAGGGTCCGCAAAGCGAAATATATCTTCATCCAAATTAATGAAGGGAAGTTTCAGTTCCATGCTCTCATATTGCCCCATAACTGCCTGATTGAATTTTCCAAGGAGGCCAGAGCCTTCCATTTCTACTGTAAGCGCGTTAAAGGCAGGAAGCGCAACTTCTGTTATGCCTATAAGCACTTCACCCTGATCGTACACGTTGAATGTATGCGTTGCCGCCGCTAATATGTTGTTGCTCATTATTCACTACCTCCTAATGCATTTTCAAGCAGTGTCGGGTCAAAGGAAAGGACATTCAGGATATATTCTGCCGGAGTAAATGGTGCAAGGTACTGCCTTACCATAATCTTTCCTTCTAAGGCTTGCTCCGTCGTATTATCTTCTTTCCTATATTCCATTTTTGCTCCAGCAAACTTTCCCTGCTGCACGTAGCTGTTTCCCCTAATATTTTCTTTATCCACGATAGTCTCAATCAACCTGAAATTGGCTGGATTGTCAACTTCATCTGCGCATCTGACAATAAAAGCGTTCCCGTACCATGAAAATGCCCTTCGGCAACAAATCCACCGGTCTTTCGTTTCCGTCACTTCCGGATAGGCCGCCGTATTGTTTCCCCAGCTCCTAAATCCCTGATTGTACAGAATAGTCACAATTCCTTGACCATTTAAAGCGTTTCCTTCCGGCTGATCCAGGTTAATTTCTTGTCCATCTTCTAGTTGTGCGCCGGAAATTCTTAATATCCGGTTGGACGGGGATACTGTAGGAATAGAATCGTTGTCTGCGTCTGTCTGCGCGGTCATTGCACCATAGATGGCCGAATAATAATAGCTTACGCCGCTTACCGATGCTTTGGGCCAAAGAAGAATCATGTCCTCACTGTTCAGTCCATAATCATCCTTTAACTGTGCGCAATCAGTATATTTTCTTGCGACCTCCGTATCAAGGTCAATTAGGCATTCGCAGCGGAATACCCCGTTGATCTCCCTGCATTTTGCTGATAGGACAGCCGCCACATTCTTTTTATGGCTCCAGCCTGGAGCAAGTAGCAATCCTGGAAATCTTCCACACACCGGATAGACTCTTCTTACCAATTCAAGGCCCGATTCTTTACCTGTCTCGGCATCGATTCCTCCAATAATATCTGCTTCCGTCACCGCTTCCGGGGCGATGCTCGTTGAAGATACTTTTATCTTGGTTGCTGCTGCTCCCTGCCCTGCCGATAGGATCGTGATAACCAAATAGCCATCCGAGTCAAAAGAAGCAATATAATCCGTATCCTTTACCAAGAGGACATCACTATCTGTCTTTACTATTAAGGTATCAGCCAGAATCCCCAGCGCATCCACCGTGACCTGCTTATTAATTATAGTGTACTCTTTTTCAGCATTATCTTTTTTATGCTTTGCCGGGTCAAGTACATTGCAGAGTACAACCGGACCTACTGCAAATATCTTAAAGTAAGCGCTTACAGCCTGACATAAGGTATAATTTTTAAAATCCTCCGAGTAGCCTAATTTTCTCACAGCCTCGTCAAGAGAATTAACTAAAATTAACTGATCCGTTGTCTTTCTCGGCTCCTCTGCCAAATGGATAGGCGCGGTTCCGAATATAACATGCAAGCCGGATTCGTTGTTTGTTGGAGTTGCAATGCTGGAACCCACTTCCTGCACATACGCTCCATGATAATATGTTGACATATTTTTCCTCCTATTCTGTTATAATTTTATTGTAAATTACCGCCAGCGCGCTTCCTGGAACGCGAAGCTCTTTTCGCACGCCGGATAGTTCGCTGACTGGTACCACAAGGTTTTTTATTGCTGGCTGTTTCTCCATTTCTAATTCCAAATTATTAGGAATCCCATTGTTATAAATCGTACCGGTAGATACCAGGCCTTTAATGGAAGGACCTATGTATATAACCGCTTCTTTTTTCGCAGTATCGCGTGCCGCAACGGTTTTCGACTTCGTTTCGGTGCTTTTTACATCCTGCGTCTCCTTCTTTACTTCGCTCATGCGTATTTGCTCTCCCTTCTGAATGCTGGAATATTAAACACTATTGAAACCGCCCCATAATGATACGGGTGCACGTCTTCTGTATCTAATACCCATGTTATTTCTTCCTCTGCGTAATACTGACCTTTCAGTATCGGATCTTTCAAAAACCTCTCACAAATATCATTGATTACATTTAGTACATCCTTTTTCCCATGGTTCGTATTGTCATTATCATATATTCCGATTAGCAATTGTAACTTTACTTTTTGCTCTGACAAGCTATCTGGTATTGCCCCTTCCTGCGGCAGAATCAGCACGTATGGAAATTTCTTTTTCGAATCTTCATTTGCCTTCTCTTTTGGAAGCCCGTACTGAAAAATATTTATTTCCGTATCTTTCCCTTCCGGCGCCTTAAGGTTCATATGGCTTAATACCAGTTTGAGTTCCACCGCTAAATCTTCCACAAATTGTACCGGTACCATTACAATCCCTCCATTACAGATGCTATATGTTTCTCAAGATTTATCCTTAATCCCGTTTCAATGGTGGATTGCACTAATGGGTAAACCCGCTTGCTTTCGACCATTTGAGGCTCTGATAAACTGTACAGCTGCTTAATAGCATTTTTTCTAACTGCTTTTCTACCGCTACCGTGTCTGTTGTCGAAAAAGTCCTGCTGTTTAACTTTACCTCCTGAATTTAATCGCTGAAAAACACCATAGTGACCATTCTTCATCCTCTGGACAAAAGCTTTTAGGTCTTTTCCATTGTCTTCCCCGCCCCTTAAGGTCAGTTCCTTCAGGCTTCCCGCTGATAATACTTGAGCTTTTGCCGCTGCCGGGCCTCTATTTTTTCGAATCTTGAAAGCATACAGCGGAATGGGTTTTCCCTCCGTCATGACGGTAGCCTGCAAATATTTTATAGTTGCATTTTCGATTTTTACTGCCCGGTTAAATCCTCCAGCTTTGACCATGTACTTTTTTTGCGCTTCGGAAAGTATGCTCTTTCGCGCATCTTTCGCCGTATCGTTAATGGTCTTTCTTAACACATCCGGTATTTTCTCAGGCATATCTTTCAACCGCTGATTAAGCCTATCGTGTATATCCTGCGGGACATAAACAATCATGATTCTCTTGCCTCCAGACTAATAGAATGCATTCCTCCTTCGCTAATTGCATCCGTCACTTCAAAATAATCTCCATCCAGTTCCATTCGGCGACCAATAAGCGGCAAGGGGCCATACTCTTCTTCCGATACGTAAAAGAGGAGCTGCTTTATATGCAGCCCCTCGGCTAACTCCCTTTCCTTTTTCTCTCTAACGATCAACTCAAATTCATCGATGATGATACACATTACTTCTCCATCAACAATATGGTTTTCTCCGAATTCTTCCAGGTTCAGAAATATCTCTTTTATATCACTCAGAATCATATCCTTGAGGCCCATATTAATCCTCCGGAAGCGCTGCATCCAAAGCCGGAGGAGTTTCGCTTTCCAGCCTTTGTTTCTCACTTACGATACGTTCAATCAGTTCCTCTTTGCCACCATCACTCGGTAATCCCATATCTTTTGCCATTTTTACCAACGCAGGCTTATTAAGCTTCGTCAAAGAATCTTCTTCCTGACTATCACTTTCTCCAGCTCCGGTATCATCAGCGTCTTCTCCAGGTCGTACCTGTTGCGACGTCGCAACGGCCTTTGCAGCCACCCCCAGTCGTATCAGCCGATCCGCTTCTTTACCGCCAACCTCGAAGGGTGCTGATTTTACGTTTTTGGGTAATATGGTTCCCACTTCATCGCTATAACCGTAAGTTCCACAAATTATTTTTATAAGCATATCTCTCCTCCTTAGAAAAGTACCTTCGCCTTGATTGCCGAGTTTTTGAAGTTAGGCACCATCAACGGCCGTGCTTTTTCAGTTAACGTCCGTGTGCTGCTATGTATATCTGCGGTAACTTGCGGAACGCGTTTGGCGGCATAGGTATGGAAATGCTCATCTTTTTCAAGCTGGGTTACTGCTCCATAAAGAGTGCGCCCCATATCGGGTGCGGTCAGGCAAACCTCCCCATAAGGGATAAACGGCTTAGACTGTCCATCTTCATCGGTAAATTCTTCGGAATAAAAAATAAATTCAATCCATACACCCATCACATTTATCTTTCCAAGAGATGTAGCTCCGTTTGGTGTGTCTTTCGGGTCAATGTGTGCAAGCTGTAGGGATCTGTTGTCCAGTAATTTCAGCAAGAATTCATTTTTTAAAAGTACCGCCGCCACTGCGGAATCCATGAGTAAGTCAGCTGCTCTTAAGCCTCTCCTTTTCAGAATTTGTGCTATAGCAAAAATATCATCTAAAAATGCGCTTCCGGTGGAATTCCAAGGAGCTGCCGGAACGTATACGGCCGGATTGTTCGCTTCGTCGTAAAATCTGATATCAAACGCCTCATATTTCCCTTCTCCGTATTTATCTGCGTACTGCTTCATAGTATAGCCATTTTCAAAGAGAGTCTTTGCTGCCATCCATTCCTCCCTTGTATCAATCAGTTCATTTAATTCTTTCAGATCGGTGGCAAGAATAGATGCTTCTCTTTCGGCCGGTTTCTTCTGCGAGAAGAGAGTTTCTCCGAACTGCTTTTTATTTAATTCATCCACGGAAAGGGGCCTCTCCGGAGCAATATAGGGAGGCGTGATTCGTTCTGTTTTATAACCGTCTCTCTGAACAGGAATACCTCCCTTTAACGGAATAACGGCTGGTGCCATCTTTCTTTGCTTTTCATCTTTGTATTCAACCAACACATCTTCCGTCGTGAAAATGTCCTTGTCAGAAGTCCTAAAATATCGATCCCTTAAAAATGTAGGTCTTGGCGGCATAAGCTGCATAGCTGCAACCATTGTTTGTGTCTGATAAATATTAATTCCCATTTTTTCCCTTCTCCTTTTCTTACATTACATTTCCGAGATAAATGCCGCCGTTTCTTAATGCGGTAATATCTGCGCTATTCATGGTATACCCATCTTTTGCAATTAGAGCGCCGCTATTAAAGTCGCCACTTCGGTATGCCGGTGCAACAATATCTTTTGTAGTGGCATCGTCTGCATCTTCCGCAAGGATATAAGATGCCGTGCATTCAGCCGTTCCCAAAATATAGCATTTATCATCGTCTTTAGTGGCTAAAACGGTGCCTCTTTTTAATTTGCCCTGTCCAGCAGCAATTGTGATATGGCAGACATCCGTCGAGTGCTTTGTGTCAATAATTAGCATTTCCGGACTGTATGAACCTACTGCTTCTCTTCCTATTTTGCTCATCTTTTCCTCCTTTACGCCTGAAAGCTGCCCGCAATGAGATTTGCGCCATTGCTAATGTCTTCCAGCTCTTGCTCTTCGTTTGATTTTGTACCTGCATTTGGTGCGGGCTTAACTTTATTAACGTTTGATGCCTGTGCGTCCTCTTCTAAAGCACCAAGAAACTGTTCCCCTGCGCTTTTCTGATTCTTCATCGCTTCAAAAGCGAGTTGCTGGGCCGTCATGGGTTTTTCTCCAAATTTAGCCGCGTTTACAAGTTCTTTATCCGCGATCTGATTTTCGATTTCTCCAATTTCTTTTAAGCGCTCACGCTCTTCAGCCACGGCCTGATTCTTAATATCATCCGTATTCAGATTTTGTTCTGCGGATTGTCCTACTTCTTTTTCAATCTGTGACACCAGATCGGGATGCTTTTGTCTAAGCTCTTCTACCGTCATTTTCTCTTTTCCTCCTACTTTTTGATTGTTGTTATCTATTACTGCCGGTTGGTCCCCCTGCCCGGATGTAATCTCCATAACCGGTATATTATCCGGTATATTGTGGAATCCCATGGCGGACATCGGAATTCCATTTGCCACTATAATTTTTCTGTCCGCAGTCAATGACAACTTGGCTTGACTGCTTGTTTCGATGATCTCATCAATAAATCCCTCTTCGACTGCTTCCTGTCCGGTCATCCACCGCTCTTCATCCATGAGACTCTTAATGTAGTCTTTTTCCTTGCCTGATCTGGCCGCATACGTTTCCAAGGCAGATTTATTTCCACCGGAAATTCTGTTCTCCATCTGTTTTAGGTCTTTCAGGTTGTATGAGCCAAACATAAAAACGGAAGCCCCGTGTACCATCACTTGACTTCCCGCAAAAGCTTTCCTCGTTTTTCCACCTTGCAAGATAATAGACGCAGCGCTGGCCGCCAAACCGTCCGCAATGGTCACAGTATTTCCCTTCAGTTCTGATATCCGGTTACATATCGCAATTCCTGCATATAAGTCCCCTCCTACCGAATTAATTCGGAAAGTTATATTATTTTTTTCCTTGTAAACATTTAAATCGTTTAAAAATTCGGCCAGTACGATATAAAGCCCCTTTACCGGTTCTCCTGTCCACCAGTCCACCGGCCTTGATTCCACGACCTGTCCATACATATTAACTTCCAACGAATTTTCATCCGGCTCGACAAAGTTATACGGCTTTATATCTGTACTTCCAATAAAACCAGGCAGAGGTCCGTTAAGTATTACACTCGTTTCATTTTTCTTGCTTCTCAAGTTTCTTTTCCTCCTCAATCATTTCTTTTAAAACATCCTTTATAACATCTTTTATCATTCCTGCCATGTCAGGAATCTTCATTTGAGCGGATTCTTTTTTCCTCTCTCCGTTTTCTGGTATGGAGCTTTCATCTTCTAGCCCTAATATTTCTTTCTTCTTCGCAATTTCGATTGCCAGCTTATTCATATTCGTGTTCCAGTCACCGCCATTCAGTCGTATGGTGCTATCCTCATGAGTAGAAAAACCTTCTGCAACAGCCATAATCTCAGCAGTAATTTCCTTTACCGGATCCAACTGTCCTTGCGACGGTCCTATCCATTCAGCTCCCAGCCATGCTTCCTTTATTCTCCTATCATGAAAATATCCCGGAGCTTTTATCCTTCCCCTTGCGACTGCCTCCGTTAACCATACTTCATAAATCGGTGTGCAAAAGTCACTGGTAAACCACCCTCTGTACATACGAAAAGATTTCCACGCCTCCAGCAATGCTCCCCTGCTTGCCGAATAACTGGCGTTGAAATCTTTTAAAAGTAAATCCCTCGGTATTTCCAGTGCAGCTCCAAGCTGTGTACTCAATGCCTTTATAAAATTTTCAAACCCTGAAGCTGGGCGCTTAGGTTCTCCAAACTCTACCTCTTCCCCTGGATTCATTACATTTACTTGCCCCGGCCCCATCTCGTATTCATTAGGATCGTATCGCGCCTCTTCGCCTGCAGGAACTGCTTTATTAAGAGGCATCTCATCGGTACCTGCGGTAGTTTTTATAAAAGCGGTAAAAAAACTCTCTACAATAGCCGCTGTAATCTCTGCTTCTGTGTATCTCCGCATTTGCAATAACGGTTCGATGATTGGCGCTAGATAGGAAACCCCTCGATATTGCTCCGGTCGCTCCGCCGTCATAACATGTATCACATTCGGAAGATTTGTTTTTTTACCGTAAGCCTCTATTCTCTCCCAATTTGTTTCCTCAATAGTTGTCTCATATGGATAGGTATTTCTGATATGATAAGCCACCACCATCCCATTTTCATTCACCTCAACACCATCATATATTCTGTTTTTATTATCATCATTTTTCCTTTCCGTCATATTAAACAGAAAAGAAACTTTATTTTGCGGTGTGCTGCACCTGTCTGCTTCAACTACATGTAGTCTTAGTGAGTAAGGCTTGTCATTATCATTCTCCACATGCTTCAGTAAAACCATTACATCTCCTGATACCAGCCATGATATAAATGCCAACTGCTGCATATCGTAAAAATCATTCATCCCCGTAGCATCGCAAGCGTTTTTTCTCCCGGCCCAAAGCTTAAACTCAGACTTTGTATTTCGTTCCCACTCTTCTGCTTGTTCTGCCGTCATTCCTAAGTAATCTCGGTCTATCTTAGGATTTAGCTTTAGTCCAAGCCCTATGGTATTTGTGCGGTTGGTCTTTATTCCAGAGGCGGCTATAGGTGCGCTCATATACAACATGCGGCATCTTTGCCGCATGGTATCATTGTTTGCATCTATATCTTCCCTCGGACTTCCCGACTGCGCTTTGAATCCTTTTAAGCTCCTCTTGGTAAGTGAAGCACCAGCAGCGCCGTACCCCTTACTGCCTCCGGATAAAATTGTTACTTCTGCACTCAAATTATTACCTCCTACCAGTCTTGCGGTACTACCGCGACCGCCTTTCTTGGCCTTTTATCTGACTCCATTTCTTTAATTTCTTTCTCAAGTTCTTTAATCTGTGCCCTGATATTTGCCAGATCAGTGTTATATCGGGTCACATTTCTGGAACCTATTCCATACGATTGCACTCCTTTTGAAGAAAGCATCTCCTCTTCCCGCTCATAATATAGATTTAAGCGCCGTTTCTTCCGTTCCAGAGGCGTAAGGTCTTGCCCTTGGTTCTCATTACCAGTCATCCCCATAATCTAATCTCCTTTTTTTCTGCGTCTTTTTGGAAATAATGGCCGCCCTTCTATCATCCATCTCCATTTCATTTAATCTTCTATGCAACGTATGTAGGTTGGGTTTCAGTGCATCATACCCGGCATTTGCATAATTCCTACAGTCTAGCGCTTCATTCCGATTGTGTCCGGGTATTTTCTCCCATATCCACTTCTTTCCTCGAAGCACCATTCTTTCAGATAAGAGCCCATTGAAAAAAGTGGCGTTGTATCTTTTTTCCGGATTACTCGGAAAATGACATTTCTTTTCTTCTTTACCTACAAATTCAGACATCGCAGACATGATTTTTACTTTTCCCGAATCAACACCTATTAAATAAAACCACGCCTCTCCTATAACTCTGTCTTGTCTTATAATTTTTGTTTTTTTAGGAACATCTGTATATGGTCGGTCAGCACCATCCTTTCCCTTGATGGCAAATACCTTTTTATTCAATCTTTTGGCGCATTGCTGATAAACATCTTGAGTATAGTGGCCGCCAGAATCAACAAAGGTAATGGATATTTTTAGTCCCTTTCCATTTTTGAAGCGATATACTTTGTCTATCACGCCGTCCAGCCTTTCCCATGTATCTTCCTTATCTGGCGAACCGATTATATTACCTCTTTCGATTCCCCAATTCTCATCATCAAATCCATACCCCACGACCTCATATTCAAGTCGGTTGTCCTGGGTATCTACTCCACAAGTAAGGCATAATACCCCTTCTGGTAATTCTGCGTCGTAGTTCTCCCTCTCCTTCAGCAGCTCGTCGCTTTCATCATCAACATACAGCTCACCATCCCAAGTTTTACCCAATAGCGTATTATATACGGTTTTTAGCTTATTTTGGTCTCCTTTTGCTTCTAAATACCTTAAAATAATTGTTTTCCAGCTCATCCATGGGCTGGAAAGTCCATTGATCCAAAACGAACGCGCACCATTACGATACGCGTTCGGATTTTGGGCTATCCATTTATGTGGCTGTTTTTTGATTGTTTCTTCACTTGCTGCGCATCCACATTCCGGACAAGCAAACTCCGCGTTTTCCACAGAGTATTGTGTCTTGTGATTAATTTTGGTTACAGAATGCTTAAACATAATGTGTTCAAATTCTATAAAAACAAACTCATGACAGTGTGGGCATTCTACGCACCAATATTCCTGCGTTCCGGAATGAAAAGAATCTACTATTGAGCTATCTCCTTTTATGGTAGGCGTAGAAACTTCAATCATTTTATAATTATAAAACGTAATAGTTCTGGCTTCTGCCAGCTTCCACGGATCTCCTTCTCCTCCAGCGTCCTTCGCCCAGCGATCGCGCTCATCACCAAAAATATATCTCGCCGGCGTGCCTGCCAGCGGTGCCGGTGCGTTACTACCCACAAGGGTAAGCATACCACCCGGGTATGATTTTTTTAGTACGGTATTATCACTATCCCTGCTTTTTGCCTCCGCTATTTTACTCCTCAATCTATTTGTATCTCTTATCATTGGAGCCAAGCGGCGTTTCGAAAAATCTTTAGCGAAATCCACCGTAGGCACAATATACATGATACCGCCTGGATCTTGGTCTATGGCATAGGCAAGCATGTTCAACATTAGTTCGGTTTTTCCTACCTGAGAGGAAGCCACTACTGTTTCTCTATGAATGCGTGGGTCCTTAAAAGCATCCATAATCTCCTTTAGGTAAGGAGTTCGTGACGTTTTCCATTTTCCGGCTTCCGCGCTATTTTCAGGTGATAATCTTCTATACTTATCCGCCCACTCTGACACTGAAATCTGCTCAGGAGCACTAAACCTTGATATGGATTTATATATTGTATTATTTAGGTCTTGAATTCTATATTCATCCGTCGTCTTCCTCTCCCTGCTCACGGGCTATCCATCCTTGTCTTTCTCGCACCCTTTTCCTATATTCTTCGGGATTATATTTATAGCTCGATAAATCATCTAATATATCATAAACATCTTTCTGTATTCTAGCTGAAATCTCTGAAGCATCGTTCATTCCCGCCAGATCGACCGCCAGCTGTCCTGGCATGGACAATAGATTCGAACGAACACATAGTACCAAGTCAGTCGTCATATTCTCAACGTCCTCAGCCTTGTGCATTCTCCCCTCTATTTCCTCTAATTCTAACTGCGTTATTCTTAATTTTGCTTTTTTCGTTTCAATCTCTATCTGTAATTTTTCATCTTCTTTGCTTCCGCCTTTTTCTTCCGCTTTCTTACTAACATGTTCTATGTATGCCTGTACGGTTTTATATTTATCATATCTCCGTGTTGCCCTTTTACCATTTTTGACTTCAATCGTCGGTAAAATTCCGTCAGTCGTAAGCTGCTGGACGGTCCTCGAAGTTCTTCCTATCAATTTCGCTATTTCAGTAGAATTTACCATCAGGTCCTGTGGCTCTGCTCTTCCCATGTTTACTCGCTTCTCCGTTATTTCGTCAACTTATATTTTTCATGTCATGCGAAGCGAAATGCCCCGAAAAAAAACTTTAAAACTAGCTGAAGATTGGGGTCATCCGCGCCGCAGTGGATTTTTTTCTTTTGGAAGTACCTACTAGCTCCTCCGCCAGCCCGCCACGGAATATCTGCCCCCCCCTATTTTACTCCCCGTTTTCATCGAGTTGGGCGATTATATATTTTAAGACAGAAAAAGAGACAGCCGAAGCCATCTCCTTACATCTTTTAAAAATCCAATCCTGTAATTTTTTTAATAATTTCAGTTATACCAGCTGTTGTTAAATGACAAAAAATTTTATTTTTGAATTCTTCTTTATTATTTTCTAAAACTTTTTTGAATCCTTGCTTATCTTTATGCTGTATCTGGAACAAGGCCTGAAGAATTAATCTATTTTCAAGCGAATCCCTGCTCATTACGGTTTCTAATGACTTAAAAGCTTGCTCTAATTCATTCCACTCTTCTGTATAACTGTTTACTATCACAGAGCCATTGTTTTCACCAACAACACTATTCTTACTATCTCCCATTACAATAGGTCCCGAAATATCTCTTCCAGCAAAATTTCCTGTACTATTAATATTTATCATGTTGCTTCCCCCTTCACTACTAGAAATCTTACAATCTTTAAAATTAATATTATACTTAATATTGCCATTCTTAAAACATTCTGTAATTGCGTCTTCGGCGTCAGATAGAAACTTTTCATCCTTGCTCGAAAATAACACTATTTTCCCACAATTCAAATGTAAAAGTAGATACTGTCCTAAAGCACTATTATCGGCATAAATCGTATATAAATATAAAGTACAAATAAGTAAAAATATAATTCCCACCATCGTTATCATTTCGTTGTTAGTCAACATCGTCAGGGCTCCAGCGCCAATACCTCCAAAAGCCCATAATGGATATGGCTTTTTTGGCATAGGATCAATAGAATAATAAGAAATATTACTCATTTGAATTACCGAATTTTTATACTTAATAACATTATCACCTAGCTCCATATACCCATTTTTAACTATATCTTTATTTTTTTCATTCAACATAACTTTTCCCCTTTCATTTTTATTATATATTACTTCATAATTATTATAATTTCAACAAAAAATGCTATACGCAACCAACTGCACATAGCATTTTGTAATATAAAAGTAAGATATTTCATTTTCCAGAATAAATTTACACTAATACCACTCTAGGCGGCATTGCATATCTTGTATTATGGCATCTCTATTTTTATGATACTATATTATCACATTCAGGTGTGACATTTGTGACAACTTTATTTATTTTTGCTTTTCCTCCATATCCATAAACCTTTTGTACTGCTGCCGGACGGATTCCGCTGAATTGCACCCCCCTATTTCTTCCGCCACTTGCTGCCATGTCATGCATGATACGTGTCGGTAAAATACGATTTGTCTGATTATGCTATCCTCTATGCCATTTATGTAATTTATTATTTTATCCCTTTGCAATTGAATTTCTGTGAGTTTCCCTGTTATAACAAGTTCTATGTCGGTTTTTCTGATGGCCATATCCGCAGTCTTGTCAGATAACCCCGAAACGTGCGGCATTCCTGTAAGTGTCTGGCCCTTTACTAAGCTTTGGCATTGTAGTCTATCCAGTTCTTTTTCCCACATTTTTAATTCTTTTAACAGATAATATATTTGTCCTAGTTCTGCTTTTGTCATATCTCTGGCCATCCTCCAGTTTAGAATGCGTATCCAATCGCAAACGTCGTGTCTGCCACCATAATTGATAGCTGTAAATCTTTGCTTGCTCTGTTATACACAAGTGTAATGGAAATACCTATAATATCTTCTGTTTCCTCAAATGCAAGGTAGGATCCTTTTTTCACAGCGCATCTCCTTCCTTACGGGCGATTTGGTCAAACTTCTTTAAATCATCAGCATCATTTAGTCTCATAACTGCCTCCGCTTTCTTTCCGTATTCCTCTCCGCACCATGGACATTTATTAAGGAGGAGGAGCATGCTCTTCTCTCTCTTTTTTCCTACTATTCCTATCGTAAAATTTAAGTATAATCTGCCTGTAATTATATCCGTTGGTGGTGTTACATAATCGATATCCTCTCTCTCCTGCTTCATCTGGTCTATTATGTCTTTTAAGCAATCACACATTTTTCTTTTCTCCAATCTGAACGCTCTTAAGCAGTTCCAACACCAAACTCACACTGTATGTATCCTCTTTGTTAAAATCCTTTTTAATATCAGCGATCATCTGTGATAATTCTATTTGTTTTTCCAGCGCAGCAATTGCTATGGTGACTTCTTCGCTGGAAGTGTTTCCAAACGTTGGAGTGTGCCATTTTAGTCTTTCTATTGCTTCCTTCTCACTCATCTACTCCACCGCCTTTCACGATATCTTCAGCATCATTAAGTCCGACACAATAAGCTATGTATGAGGTTGGACTCCCAAAGCTGTCAATGTTTCTATCTTTCTCATATCTTCGTGTTTTTAACTGTTCCACAACCTTATCCACATCATAGGCGGCAGGAATATCGAAAACATCATCCAATAGTTCGGCAGCGTCTATCAGCGGTATATCGTCGCCCATCTGTAAATGGCCGTCAGTTAATTTGCTCTCTATTAGTTCTATTACTGCCTTGCGGCTGATTAAATCATCACTCATACGCGTCCTCCATTTCTGCCAGCTTCGCTTCGGCTTCTTCGCGATTGAAAAATATGGTTTTCCCGAATCTCCTTAAGTTTTTTAAGGAAAACCAGTATTCTTGAATAATCCTTGTAGACTCAGAGGATGGGTCTCCAAATGAACAGCATTCTATAATTTCATAAACCGTTGTTCCCTCTTCACATGGCAACCGCAGGAGTGAGCCCTTTTCTTCTGCTTCTCTATACCCGTCCAATTCTTTTTTAAAGGCAGCTTGAGCTGCGCCCATATATGCTAATTCCTTTGCTAATCTCTGGTTTTCTCTAACCAAATCGCATAAATTCAGCTTTTCAGCAAGCCTTATGTAAGGTTCCACCACTGCCAGTTTCCGGCACTTCTCCTCATACAGTTTGTCTATCTCCCTTATCTGCTCCGGGGTAACGCCAAGGTCCTCGTAGGGTATTAGTTTCTGACGTAGTTCTGCCATATTCCACATGAGATTATAGATAAATGCGATTAATCCGTCCCTATCGGTTAATGGATATTGAAGATTTTCGTTTAATACAAACTCCAATATTTCCCTATCCTTTGGAAGTTGGCTGGCACCGATATTATTGTTTAAGTTTCTAATAAATTCCAGAAGGTCTATATCTGTATCATAATCCCGATATTGCACCCACCCATCTTTTATATACACACAATTATGAGATAATTCCGACATATTCATTTCTCTTACTGGTTTTTCTACCGTTAATCTTTTCATTCGTTTTTCCTCCACATATCTTTTACGGAAATTCCTGCTGACGCGGCAAACCTAGCCAAATTCTCTATACCTTTTTCGCCGGCCATTAATCTATCTGAAAGTTTCTGCTCATCTATTGGGTTTTTATATGGGTTTAGTGATGTAAGGCCCGCTGCCTGCCTATATGGAATCGGATTGACCGCTTTATCATCTATGTAAATATCCGCGTTGATTTTACGGCTGTCACTTCCGTATAATTCTATCAGTTCCGGAAGGTTTTCATTTACGGCATCAAATTCCAATTCGAAGTCTCTGCACCACTCCACTGCGTTACGGAGCATGTCCCCACATCGACATGTCCATAATATTAATCTGGCTCCTGCTGCCTGCCGCTCTTTCAGGTCGGCTATAAGTTTATGATTCGGCTCCCCAATGCCTGGCCACTTACCGGTACACAGGGTACCGTCAAAGTCTACTGCTATTACTTGGTTTTTATTTAAATCCATCTTGGGCTACTCCTATAATTTATAATTATTTATTGTTCTCTGTTTAACTTCATTTCGTTCATTCAGGAATTCTTTTTACACGTTTATGCATGTTTTTATTAATTTCCCAATTTTATGCTATTCTATGATTAACTAATAACATTTTTATATAAGGGGGAAATTATATGAACAATGCATTAAAAAAGATTATCATCTTATCGTTGACTTGCGTCATGTTGCTCGGTTCAACACTTACTGTCAATGCAGCGCCACCGGAACTTCTGGATCTTGCAGTGCGTACCAATTCAGCTAAAATTGGTACAAAAGATGGTTATGGTTACAAGTACAATACCACACTACGATGGGATTACAGCAGCAATTCGGTAAACGGATATTATTTAACTGTTACAAAATACAACGACACATCAGAGCGTTACTATATCCGTCAAACAATAACTACTAATCCCACAACTACAAGCGATGATATCTACGGGCTTGAACCTGGAAAATATTTCTTTGCTTTATATGCTATCGATGCTAATTACAACCTTTTAAAAACACATTATTACTATGTATTCTATATTGACTACAATGGTGGTAGTCGTGAAATTTATTTTGACTATTGATTACTTTCAGGGGTTCTGTTTTTTATCAGAACCCCCATTTTTTTAAAGTTCCGTTTAGTAGTAGCAATTTGAAAGACTTTGCCCGAACACATTTCTTGCCTCCTGCGGTATGTAATGCCGGTCACGCCGGGCGCATTACTTTTACTAATAGCCAAAAAGCTTTGTGATATCCTCGTAGATTTTGCCTCCTGCTGCCACCTTTTCAAAAACAAGCGGTTTTACTTCTGCATACCGGATGTTCTCGGATGGCCGTTCTTCGTCATAGACACAATGCGCAGTATTTTTCCTATATCCCGCTTTTATCAGGCATTCATTGATTGCATACACGGGCACTCCTGTTGCTTCATGCATTTCATCCAGTGTTTTTCCTTCTTCTCTCATCTTTATCCAGGTATCTAAATATCCGGAATAATCGGCCTTAACTCTTTTTCTTAAGCCTGCTCTTCGTAAAATTGCCTTAATACTGGACTCCTTGTATCCGGATCTTTTGGAAATCTCTGTAAGGGATTTTCCCTCTCTATACAGGGTTTTTATTAAATCATGGCTTTCTTTTCTGCTATTGGACAACTTTCATCCTCCTTCTCATGACTCAAGCACATCTTTCTGCGTTACTGTCCGCTCTACTTTGATTCCCGCCTTGGATGTCTGACTGATCTTGGCCTTAATTTTACCGCGCTCCACGGTAATCTTAGACAGTTTACCATCCACAATGTGTATAAGCGCCGTATTCAGTATTTCCGCGACTTCATACGTGTTTTCCTGTTTTCCGAACAATTCATCAATATCTGTTCTACCTTTTTCAATCTTCTTCCGCCGTCTCTGCTCACGACGTGCATCTCCACAATCACATCCCATCATAGCCCGATCATCGGCCATATCATCTGTTACCTGAGTATCTTCCTCAAACTCCACCTGCCTAATCTGTCCACAAAAGTGGCACGCTCCCGTTACTGTCTGCATAGTTAGTCCTCCTCATCCTGCATTTCATAAAGCCTTTCTGCTACAATCAAAAGCTCCTGCGCCTGTTCTTTAAACAGTTTGTAGTCACTAAAATGCAACGCGTTGTTTATATTGCGGATAATGCTACCGGCCTCTCTTACCATTTCCTTTTCGGACCGCTCCACACATTCTGTCGTTTGGCGGGTTTCCTCAATCTCTGCGTCGACTTTCTGTCCATCGATTACAGCCTCAGCTTGCTGCCCTGCCGGCTCCTTTTCAGTAAGCTCAGCATATTCTGCAAGCTCTTGGCAACCATCGTAAGGTAATTCTTCCTGTGAAATTGGTTGCACCGGTGCAATTTTCTCCGCGGTCTGCTCTTTAGCGGGTTTTTCCGGTTTTGTAACTGGTTTTTCTGGTGCTTTTGTAATTTTGCTCTTCTTGCGCGGCTCCGGTTTATCTTCCGGTACCGGCGGCGCTTCTTCCGGAAAGGGTTCTTTAAAAATATTTTCCCAAGCATCTTCCCCCGTCATTCCATCTTCCTTTACAGCTGCAAGCGAATTCAGGAAATCAACTGCCTGCTGCCACTTGAAGCTCTCTTTGCTATCATCCCGGAGATTAATCAGCATGATATCTTCCTCGGTGGATTTTATGGATAGCATCAGCCGGCCAATCCCCTGCAAGCGGACAGAATACATTGCTGTCCCCTGCGGTGCTAACGTTTCTTGCATATCTACCGCTTTCAGACTTCCTATTTCATATTCTTTTGCAAATTGACTAATCTTGCACAGATCCATGTATAGTGCCGGAGTGTCATGTAATAGCTGGTATAGTGCCTTTGTCAAATTGTTTTCCATGGTCTGCTGGTCCGGCTGTTCCCCTTCCAGCAGGATTTCCATGTCTGTCTTTTTCCGTTCCTCTTCATATTCTTCTTTAATGGCCTGTATTTCAGTCTTGCTATATTCCGGCGTGATCTCCTCGTTAATGCTGTCGGGCAACGTAAGCATGATCGACAACTTAGCGTATCCAATGCCTCGATACCCCTCCTTCAAGCGGTCAGAATAGCCTCCCTCTGAAAATCGGTTATTAATGTTAATAAACCGTGACACCTGCGACGAATCAATGCCATATTCTGCTTTTGCAAAGTCGTTGACATTCATGTATCCGGATTCTCGTAAAATATCCGTGTCCATAGCTACTTTTAACAGGTATCCGATTCGTACGAAGCTTTCTGCTGTCTGTTGCAATTCTGCATCCAAAGCAGCCTTGTATTCCAGGTATGACTGATAAACCGATTTTAATTCTTCCATCTTTTTTTCCTCCGGTTCCTATGATCGATTCTTCTTAACATATCAAATCGCCTCTGCTTCCAAAAAGTCCTCCATCAGTCCATTTAATACCCTGATGTTTTGTTTACGCTTTAATTCCTCAATATTTTCCTCTCTCTTGATGGCGCTGATCTTGGCATATTCCTTGTCCTTTTCATTCAGGCGTTTTCGGACATTTTTCTGCCACTCCTTCAAAAACGGCCTGATCATTTCAATATCCGGCTCCTCATCATAAAAAGAACGGTTCTGCCGGATGGTACCGGATGGCTCAATTTCGATTGTGTAAAACGGTACTTTCGGCTCTTTTGCTTTGCGCAGGAAACAGATATACGTTTCCCGGTTCTGAATACGGTCGAAGTAACGGTCGGTAGCCGCTGCGCAGTGATGCAGGGCCTGTCCTTCCAGTACGATTTCCGTCAGGGTTTTGGGTACCGTGATTACATATTGCTCCCCGGAATATTCATACTTTTCTTTGATTTCCTTGAGGATCCGTTCTGCTGAAGGAAATTTATCCCGCAGCTTTTTAGCCGCTTTCTGTGCCGCATGCTTGTCCCGTTTCATCTGCTCAATCATCTGCGCTTTGCGGATCTCTTCGACAATCTCATCATGCCTGCGCTTTAACTCTCTTGGTCGATAGACCATTTCATCCTGCATGCGCTTTTTTTGCTTTACACACATTTCTATGTAATCGGCGTACTGGCTCAGGACCGCTTTGGCAGTTTTGCCCTTATAGCTTTCAGCCTGCTGCCTGTTGATATAATTCATCAATTTTTCGAGTGTCATATATGTTTTACTGAATCGTACATCATCCGGTGTGATGCTGTTTCTATTCAGCCATTGTAAAAGCTGATCGCTGATTTTATTCCCCGACTCTTCGGAGTAGCGCATCCATCTCACCGCGTTTTCTCCGCCGTCAATCTGCCGGATCCGGTTGATTTTCTGTTGGTCTTCTAATCCAAAGACCGCTTTTATTGTTTCTCCATTCTTTTTTAGAATTCCATAATAGCCGCCCCAGTGACATCTGTCTGATGCCTCCGATACCAGATGATAAAATTTTCCTTTTACCAGATATTCTATTGTTCTTTGCATGCCTGTATCTGATCGAAGCCACATAAACCCGTTATAATCTGCTTTTATACCTGCTGCCGCAAGCAGTATAAAGTCCTGCGCCCATGTTTCGTAATCGGTACCCTGCATGGCCGCCCTTATTCCCTCTCCCAATGGATACATGTATTCAAGTCCCGTCTTGCGGTTTGCTGGGTTCCGCTCCTCCCAACAGGTCCGGAAGTATCTGTCCGATGTGTCTCCCCGGTTATCCTGATTGTAATATATCCTGCATGCATATTTTTTATCGTCGCGGAGCATAAAGAGCCGGACTGCCTCCGACAAGTACACATGCCTCTCATCTGCCTGATAATAAATGCTGACATCAAAATGCCGGATCGCTCCCTGGTGCTCATCAATGTCCTGCATAATGGAGGCCCGTGTACGAAATACAATCATCTTTTGTCTCTTTTTGGCCTGCACTGTTTTTTTGCAGCGCGGACAAGTGACTATGTCGTTATGCTTAATTTTTCCTTTTACCCCATCCTGCCGGTGCAGATATTTTTCATCGCACTGCTTCCCGCAGGCGGTACAGCTCCATTTCCCGGATTCTTTGGCAAAGAAGACATAGTCCTCATTTCCCGAAACGCGATGAATCCATTCCTTAAAATCTGCCGGCAACTCACGCAGCTGATCCATCAAGGTGGAAATCCGGTTCTTACGATTTTCCTGATAACGCTCCCGCTTGTTCCATGCATAATCGTCTTCCTTGCTTTCGATCAGACGTAGGCCTGAAGGATAACGACTTTCTGCCTCAAGTGCCTGGTTAATCATATCTTTATCCTCTGTGCTGATATAAACATTCTTTTCCGTTTCGGATATGGTTATGTAATAAGCGCTCCATCCACTTGTGTCATAGACTGTTTTTAATTTCCTTGCCTCCCATTTACCGGTCTCCAGCAGATACGTGCTGTATTCATACGTTTCTGTGGACATGCAGTATCTTTTCTCCAGTTTTTTATCTTCGTAGCAATTTAAAACTAAAATATTTTCGGCCAGCTGTACCGTTATTACTTTCCCATTCTTATCTGCCGGTTTTGGGGCTGTCTGCAATACCTGTTTCTTTTTCAATTTCTGACCTCCTTTACTTTTCCGTTTTCTACCGTGTACCATGTATCAGGTTTTTTAAAGATATGTCCGCCGACAATGTCTACGATGGCATCCGTATACAATCCGGGATCCTTTTCCCGCAAAAGACCAATCACAGAACCTGCTGCCGCTTTTGCCATGGGCTGTTCTCCTCTGGCGATTGCAATACCGCTCTTCTTCAAGATTTCTGCCTGCCCTGCTGCCGCTCTCAGGTTCATTCCTTCCTTTTCCCATTCCATTGTTGGATGCAGGATCATGTACCTGAGAGCATGCACAGCGATTCCCTTTTGATCCAGCTCTTTTTTTATGGTGATTTTTGTACAGGATATTCGGTGTATATCATCCTCGTTAATATCGCCTTCCGCTTCTACGACAAAAAATCGATTATGTCCGTTTATGCCATAATAGCCTGTGCAATTAAGAATATATTCACAGCAGTGAAAGCCGTCTCTTCCGGTTTTGCACTGTTTCGTTTCATAAGTACCTCCGGGAGTAAATTGGTAAATGCCAGTTCCAAGTGTCGCTTGAAGACGTTCATTAAACCCTTTATACGCAAGCATCCTGTACCTCCTATTTTTTGTAATACTCATAGATAATTCTTTTTGCATCCGTCCTGCCCGGAACACCCATGTAAATAGGCGGATTCAGTCCAGCTTCCTTTACGACCGTTTCCGGCACACGCTTCTTGGATTCAAAGCCGTACTTAAGCAATGCGGCCATACAGCCTGCCATCCGTTTTCCCTTCCGGCGCACCGCAAGACATAGTTCCTGATCCTCCATACATAAATCTGTTATATAGCTCTCCCAATCAAGCAGCAATCCTTCCAGCCTTAATTCCTTTGCTTCCAGTTTCATTTTCCCAATGGCTGCCATTTTTGCGGTACAAAGTGAATCCACGCATCTATCGATATAATCTTGCGCATCCTCCTTATCAATGCCGTTTTCTTCGGCAATCAACAGAATTGCCTCAGTATCTCCCTCAGCTATCTGTGCAGCGGCCGCACGATTAATTTCCTCATAGGAATTAAACTCTCCAAACTTTTCATACATGGTCTTTCTCCTTTCCGTCAGCTGCCGGGGGAGCAGCTGACTATGACAATTTGTTGTGTGATATATTCTAAATTTTCCAAAAGGCTTTTTAGTTGCAGGTTCACGGTGAACCACTTCCCTGCTGCCGGGCAGTAGAATAATTAACTCTCAGTTTCAAAATAAAATGTAACATCATCTTTCATGTGCTTCACTAATCCGAATCTAATACCCACCTGAAAAGGAATACTGTCTCGCATTAACCTATGTGAAATCCCGGATAAATAATTTCTGAAGCCTTCCACGTCAAAAGTTGTTTTGTAAGAATTACAACTCCTGCAAGCTGGCATCATGTTGTCCATAGTGTCCGTTCCGCCTATTCTTAGCGGCTTTGCATGATCCACCTGCATCTTGCTAAAATCAATCTCACAGCCACAATAGGCACAGTGTCCATCATATTTATTATGTATTTCTGTCCTCTCTGCTTTAGATAACTTTCGTCTTTTTATCACTTTAATTTCAACGGCCATCTGTTCTCCTCTCTTAAATCTCAGATTATCTGTCTTAACCAATGCATCAATATGCCCTCTGTAATATGACACCACGATTTATTAAAATCCCTATCTTCATAAACAAAAGCATAATCGCGTTTTCCATATGATGTATATGGAGGACTGCATATTCCTATAGGCTCGTATCCCCTATATTTCATATTAATGTCTGTGATGTCCAACTCAGTTCTTATAAAAGTATTGTCCATACAATGATTTTCATGACTGGCTATATCATCAGATAATTTATTTTTTATTGCATCCTTAATATTCATGACTTTCTCCATCTATTTAACTTTTAATTTATTCGCTCTGTTCATAGTCGGTAAGTTCGCTCAATGCTTCCAGAAGCTCATCTTCATCCATACTCGTTAACTCTTCAATAATTTTTGCATCCTCGTCACATAGGTCAGGAAATGCTTGCATTACTTGGCCCTCAATCGAACTTTGGCAGAATGTATTCTCCTCTTTCCACTCTTCTGTAAATTCCGTATCCATAAAGGTCAGTGTATGATTGATAATTCCGTTTTTAATCTCTGTTTTATAACTCGCCATTATTTTTCTCCTTAACTTCTAATTTAATCGTCAAAACTAAGTCTATTTAGCGGGCGAGCATCGTTCCAGATTATATACTCCGTATCATTAATGGCTCGCTCCTCAATTTCCTCATTTTCCATAACTGCTGCCTTATCACAAGCTTCAATCTCGCTGCTTGCTTCTATTTTCACCCGCCGAAAACACGCAAATTCGACTTCATATTTTGCCATCCTATCCTTCCTCTCTTTCCACTATTCCCAGTTCGATTTTGTCAAGTTCTTGTGTGCAGATGATGATTCCCTGACACCTTCCTGCTGCTCTATAGGCTTCTTCCGTACTGCCTGCACCTTCCATCAGCTCGTATATTGCCTTCATCCGCTTTTTCAGTATTTCATTTTCTCTTAATATTTTTTCTTTACTCATTTTCTTCCCCCGCCATACCGGCTATCTCATCTATCCCATGGGTGCTAATCGCCTTGACTTTTCCGCACTTTTTACAGATAAAAATATATGTGGAGTCATGAACAAGATCTCCTTCTTGCAGGCTTACTCTTTCCTTCGCGTTATAGATGTGTCTACAAAACAACTTTCTTAAAAATTTCATTATTCCCCTTTCTCCGACTGCTGCCGGTTGGCCTTTTACCACTGCTTTATTCTTCCGCGATATCTGCTTGGAATCTTTCTCCCGAAAACGTGCTCCTCCTCGGTAATTACTCCGCGTCCCGTAACAAAATGAGTGGTGTATAAGTATTCTTCGCCATTTCTGTAATAGCGGTGGATGCGCCCGGCCTGTCCTTCTGTCTCTCCGATAAATTCCCACTCCGGAGAGCGTTCTTCCAGTGTGGAATAGGCCTGCTCGATCGCAGTATTCAATTCTTCCAGTGTCCGGTCGCTGTCCGTGTTTGGTCTTTTTATGGTTTCTAACAAAATTATGCCCTCCGTGTGGTGGAACTATCCTTTCCCTGCCTGCTGCCGCACTGCCTTTATATCCTCCTCACACCACCTTTTTCCAAATTCCTGCTGCCACTGCGTCCATGACCGCCCAAGGACATTTATGTAATATTCCTGACAGCGCATTTTGTAGGTAACGCTTAGGTTTCTATCTTCGTGGATAGAGTATTTTGTTCCTTCATGCCAGTCATGTCTAAGAGGGAGAATAAAACCATATTTTTCGGACAATGGCTTATTGCTGCCCCCGAAGATATGATGCGGATCTATGTCCTCCGTCGCGCCGGTGATATAGCAGGTGTGCATGTCCGAGGTAAAAATACTGTGATACGGCTGAGGCAGCTTACGGGCTGTTTTCTGACGGCACTTTAGCTTGCTCTTGGTTTTTAAGGGAGTCTTTGCTTTTAAAGGCGCTTTTGCTTTCAGTGGAGTTTTCCGCTTAAGTGGTGTCTGCTTCATCGTTCCAGTTCCTTCCTGATCTCCCCTTGCATAACGGAACCATAGGAATTGCCGGAATTGCCGAAGGTAACCGTATGCTTTTGCATCCGCTCTTTGCACTGCTGCCAGAGCAAATCATTCTTTACCGGCTTTCCTTTTGCATTGATCCATCCATTTTTCTCCCACTGCGGTAACCAGTGATTTTGCATCACATTCAAAACATGCTCGCATTCAGTATTTACTCGGGCGTAGCAGGATTTTGTCAGCTTCGAAAAGGCATCTGCTAGTAGCTCCAGCACCAGGGCGTTTTCCGTTGTGCTTTCCCGCTTCAAGATTCCCTGCCTGGTTTCCGGTGCTCCATCGGATTTTATGTATTCAATCAGCCACATTCCTGCCGCTCGCCTGATCGCCGGTCCCCGGAAAGAGGTTTCTATATAGACGGTCACCTGAAAAATATCCATTTGCTTCACTCCCTGCTCGTTTTGGCTATAAAGTAGTTATTTTCGTACCAGTAAGCTTTCGCGAGGACGGAATCTGAATATCGGCTTTTTGTAATGCCTTTCTCCCACAACCTCCCGGCTCCCGTCTCGCCCATGTTATAGGCCATAAGCACCTTTTCCCTATCGCCATCATACTTTTTCACGAGCCGCGACAATATCCATACGGCGGATTCCGCGTTATCGTAGGGATTCATCATATCCAGCTCCCGTCCCAGCTCTTCCTCCAGCGTTTCGTGATTTATCTTGTTGATCTGCCACATGCCGTAATCATCGGTCGTAGATATTACTTTTGGCCGGAAATTACTTTCTTTCTCCGCGATAGAAATGACGATGCTATAATCTACACCAGAGCTGAGGCATAGTTCCTGAAGCCATGCTTGAAATTCTTCATCCAAAGGCACGTTATACGGAGTAAAATCAGGGCTTTCCGGCTTTTTCACTTTTTCTCGTTCTGCCATGACAATCTTTTTTACCGTAACCTCCTCTATGACAATCACCGGTTCTTCCTCCGGGACCGGAGGGCTTTCGCTTTTTGCCTCCGCTATCAAAAGCAGTGTGCATATTGATACGGTCAAAATCTGTATTATTCTCATCACTATCCCTCTCACTCTCCCAGCTCCTTTCCCGCGCCGTTATATGTATGTAAAAAGCGGCATTGAACTCGTTGTACATGACCTCCGCCCTAAGAAATTGGTACTTTTTCCAGTGCTTTTCCTTTTCAAAGAATGTTCGGATCTCTTCATGGTCTTTTGCCATTCGTTCCACCTGCCTGCGGTTTCTTATCTTGGCATGACTGACACTCTCTTTTGGTTTTTTCAGATTCTTGGAAGGAGTCCAGCGCCGTTCTCCCTTGCTCCGTTTCTTATCTGCCATATAAGCAGCCAGTCCGCTGATTCCCTCCTCATCCGGATGAAGTCTTGTGGAGTCGTTCCGCACTGCGTAGTACCACATATCTTCCAGTGTGTCCCGGTCAATTCCTTTTTCCATGAGTACATGGTAGTGACACCGGGTTTCCTCCGGCCCATCTCCCCATTCCATGATGTAGAGGTATTTCGCATTTTTAAGCCCTCGTTTCCTCCGGAAACGATTCACTCTGCGAAGGTAATTCGTGATATTTCTCTTAGCTTTTTCCTGCGTCCTGGGGTGATGTCCGTCTGTATATGTGTAAGTAAGCCATAAATCATTCCGTCCAAAGTTTTCATTCACCGTCCGGATCATTCGTTTTCTGGAATTCTTATCATTGAGATTGTTCTGGCTCCGGCTGTTATCCAGCACTATCCTTGGGATATCCTTCAGACTGTTAAACCATGGGTATATCTCTACCTCAAACATCTTCCCGGACCGGATAGTCTTAGTTGCATAGTGGAGGCCCGGCTTGGTTCGCATCATCTCCTCAATAAAAATCTCATCCAGACTCTCTATAGGGTTATCAAAGGCAGTCTCGTAATCATACTGGTCCCTGATTCTTTTTCTATTACCGTTGCTCATGTACGTCCTATATCCTCCGTGGTTGATTTGTTACTATCTCATTACAAGGTCGGATAAAAGCTTGTCCGCTTTTTTCTTAAAAATGCCTTGAAACGCCGTAAAATCAACGTTTTTTATTGACGTACATCTGCAAAAGTGCTATAATATTTATAAATACAAATGTACGTCATTTGTTAACCGTAAAGGGATTGGGTAGTCGGGGGACTGTGCAATCTCTTTTTTATTTATTTTCATTTCTCTTTTTTCTTATTTCCCTGCTCCGGAGGTCGTTCCATATGATACGGGAAACATTGTCTATTATTTTTCCTACTTCTTCCGGTGCGCATATGTAATCATCATGTACAATAATCTTACATTCACCCTGCTTATACTCTTTTATTACTGCCATGTTCCGCACCTTTCTTCATCTTTAATAAATGTTATGTACTACCGATTGTCCGTGATTCTTCCAGTGCCCTTTATGCGATGCACAGGATAGGGGTTAACTGTGCATCCACATGTAAAAGGGGAATTTTACTTGCGGTGCTGCACACCGCATAAAGAGCACTGGAACTCACTTATTTTTACGCTTCTTGTAACTCATGGGCTTCGCGCTCTTTTTTATCTAATTCCTCTTTTGCCATTAGGCCATCAGCCAAAACGCTCATAATACGTAGGCTTGTGGGATCCATTAGAATCATTTTTCTGGCCATGATTTCTAATTCTTCTTCTCTTTTCTTTAACATTTCTCACACCTCACTTTCCTTTTTATTGCCTTTATTTACCTATTCTTCTATACTTTATTTACGGGCTCATGCCAGAGCTGAGTACAAATGAAAGGAGGCAATGTATGGGACTTAAACGATACTGGGTTGACGGGAGCCATCTATCCGATAAGGAAATTAATGATATTGAATGGGTGATGGGTCATATGTGTGACTCTTCTGCCGATTACAGCAAAAGGTGTGCTTATGAATCTTTTTGGGATGAACACAATGACCCACGAGCGGTTCCTGCGCTTAAAAATTGTATTATTCGGGAGCTTTAGGTAAATATGTGTGTATAATCGCTCTAGGCTGCTCCGGGTCATAATCCACTATCACCCGGAACGGCTTAGATAAATCCACGTGACTGAACATGTTAGCTAGTGACTGCAAACCTGATGCAAAGTTATCTGACCATGTTATCCCCTCGTATGCTTTCTCGAGATGTTTGTTTCCATCTTTTCTGAACTTATCCAGCATTTCATGCTCTTCATCAGTCATCATTCTTACGCCCTTCGAGAATTTTTCCCATTCCTCTTTAGTGAAACTTGCTTGGAACTCGCTGTTATTCATCTCGTCATCTCCTTTCCTAATTGTTTGCCATTTTCTCCCTGTTCTTCTATAATTCAAGTACAGGCTCCTGCCAGAGCCGAGTACATATGAAAGGGGATTTGATCTATGACAAAAGAAGAATTACTGGAACTTATCCACGATTCTAATTCAAATGTGTTTAAAACAAACAAAGATGAGCTCATTCCAATATTTCAAAATCTTTTATCTAGTCTTAGTACCAATGAAAATCAAGTCGAAAATCTAATGGTAGCTTTATATGAGTACACTGTTGCCATTTCCGAAATTTCATGTACAGCAATGGCTAAAACTTTAATCGACTTGGATGTTCTGCATATCTCTTCAACATCTGATTAAAAATCTCTTCATGTTTATCTGAACTTATTTTTTTATCCTGGGGCGGCAGTGGCGAAAGCGCCGCCCCGCACTTTGTGCAGAACATTTCTCCAGCTTTTCTGGCATCATCTCCGTTCTTAAATGTTCCATGGCACGTGACACATTGCACTATTTTTCCACAATACCAACATCTGAAAGCTTTTTTATTTTCCTTCTGTTTTGCCATACTTTCTCATCTCCTTTCCTGCAAAATGTATTTTATGAATACATATTAATATTATTTGAATACTTTGTCAATACCAAAAAGTATTTTTTGAAAACTTTATTATTGACATTTATCTATCTTGTTGATATTCTTGTTATGAAAGGAGGATAGTTCTACATGAATGAACGCATAAAGGAACTTAGGAAATGTGTAGGCATGACTTTGGAGGCATTTGGAAACCGTCTCGGTGTAACAAAGTCTGCAATGTCGAACATCGAAAAAAGAAACCGTAGTGCAACAGAGCAATTAATAAGAACTATCTGTTTGCAGTCATGGGATGGACGATATGTTAATGAGGATTGGTTGCGCTGGGGGGAGGGGGAAATGTTTCTGTACTTGCCCCCGGAAGATGAAGCGGCTGCTGCCGTATCGGACGCATTGGAGGATATTGAGTGTGAGGATATAATATACACGCTGGTCAAAGAAGTTTTAATCAAATATAAAAACTCGGATTCCAATTCCAGAAAAGTCTTACGAAACTTTGTTAGTAATGTTTTAGACGGCTTAAAGAAAGAAAGAGAAGAAAATTAATTCTTCTCTTCAGACTGTAGACAAAGTCCCACGCACTTGCGTGGGATTTTTCTGTAAAAAGAGTCAAAAGTTTAGTGTTCATGCAGACTTTTGGGCTCTTTTTTGGTACAATGGAAGTAGCAAAATAAGGCGG
>JAEYJO010000075.1 GCA_023408815.1 Bacillota bacterium
TTTGCCATCCGGCTTCCTTCAGATTCGTAGTCACCCACGACACCCTTGCCATTGGCTATGTCCTTCCCACTACCGGGCGGACTCGGGACTTACACCCGTTGAAACGTACGCCCGCCGGGCGCACTACTAAAAAAGGTTCCGGCACGTTTATTAACCTGCCTGAACCTTTCCTTTCCTTATAAGATGCCTGGTCCATCAAAAAGATCTCTCAGTGCTGCGTCGTCATCCTCCGCAAGGGAATTGACGATACGGTCCATTTCTCTTTTTGATTTTACCTTCCTGCTTTTTGCAATTGCCTGTTCCTTTTCCGCCTCGGTCATTTTAGCAAATCTGTCCATTGCACTTTGATTCATGGCAAGAGACAGTCCGAAGCCTATGGGAAGCTGTTGATTATCCATAATTTCGCCCCTTTCAAATACTTTCTGATGTTTTCCATGAACCGACAGTTCATAATGAGTCAAAAACACTCGTAGTTAGTATTTGAAAACAAAGGCTTAATCAATCATCCTCTTTCTTCCATGGATGTTATATTTCGGAAATTTTATTTTTATGTATGGCCTCATGCTCCCTTTTCAGCTCTTCAAAAAGCTGCAAGGCATTCCAAAAGCGGTTTGTTGGCGTAAGCACTGCTTTGCAGTTTACCCGCGGCACCTTATTTTTTCGGAAACCGGCTAACACCTTGTCAATCTGCTCTCCCGACAGTCCGGCAAATACTATCATCTCACCGTCAAGCTCCATTCCTTCGTACCTCTCCTCCGAGACTTTAACTTCCTCATCTCCCGCATAAAAGCCGATGGGATTTAGGTATTCCTCCTTTGGAACTTCCTTTATTGAAAGATGCTGTACCAGCAAAATTTTTTTTACCTGCTCCTTGTAAAACTTATCCTGGAAATTATATAATAAAACCGTTGCTTTCATATTCTTCGCCTCCTGCTGTCTTACATAAAATAAAGGGGATAAACCTCTTAATAGATAAAGGTTTGATTCATATACCGTAAATAAACTTTTCTATCTTTTTTTCTTCTATATCAGGATTCAATGTGTATAAATGGTTTTCTATTTCACCATAGGCATTCTTTGGGGTAAGTCTGGCCGCTTTCTCTATTGTCTCTCCGTCAAAATATTCCTCCGTCGTACAAAACACCGTAGATGACCATCCATATTCCTGTCCCTCGAAGGATATTTTTCTCGCTCTGCCGCATACTGTAATGAACATTCCCATTTGCAGCTCGATAATTGCGCGGTCAAACTTGGACTTGTCCTCTTTTTTCACATCACCTGTTTTTTTAATGGCATGAAGAGGAATCGCGCCTCTGTCGGAAACGATTTTATATATCTTTTTTGCATAGGCGCTTATTTTGCCTTCCTTGTAAATTTCCTCAAAGCTTCTTCCCTGCCTTCTCGCTGTATAGAAGTAAGGGTACCATTCCTTCGTGAGGTATCCGCTCTTTTTAAAAAACAACTTTCCATATGCAATATCATCGAATTCATCCAATACCCGGATTCTCCACTCCCATGGATCGGTATCGGGCTTTTCCGTATGCCATTCGATTTCCTCTCCGAACAGACTGCATAGGGAAAAAATTCCTTCATCATTTTCTCCCCCCATACTCATTCCCGCAATTCGCAAAGCCGAAACAAAATCTTCATAGCAGTTTATAGACGGTATTTTTCTTATTTTTTCCATGGATTAGACTCCTTATTAAAATTTATAAATAATTAACTATTATTTGATATATACAAATTGTTCTTTGCGAAAAAAAGCGTATAATGGTAGCAAACATCGTAATATTTAAGAAACAGTAAAATTTTTAATGAAAAATTCACATTTATGTATTATACTATTCTTTGACGCTACGGTCAGGAGGAGATTTATGTCGGATTTTACAGTTTTAGTTGTTAATACTTTTTCTGCTTATATAGGGGTTATTCCCTTTCTTATTATACTGCAAATATTTTTTTGGAAGTATAAGCTCCCGAAACGTCATCAGTTCGGGCTATACATTTATTCCCTGGCTATCTGTACCATTTTAATGGCTTCGGATACACCTTCCTTATATCAGATAGATTTCTATCCGACGTTTAATTTCATACCATTTTACGGCTTCGGAGACAATTTGGAGCATTACATCCAATGCTTTTTGATATTCTTACCCTTCGGTTTGCTGCTCCCCACCTTGTGGAAGCAGTTTCAGCCTGCGAAAGAAACAATCATCTCCGGTATTTTATTTTCATTATTAATAGAGATATCGCAGATATATTGCCTCGCTACCACGGCGACTACGGATATTACCGACGTTATCATGAATACCCTTGGAACCCTGGCAGGTTATTTCATCTTCCTTCAGGTGAAGGATATGCGTTTCATGGGCCGGATGTGTCTGGATTCCGGAGATACGTCTCTTAGGAACCTTTCCAGATGGGAGGTCTATATTTACCTTTTTACTCCCTGGATCATCACCTTCCTATTAACACCCTTTATATCTAACGCGATTTGGGACTTTCTTTGGGATACCGTTATCGGCATACCTTTGTAAGAATATCCTCCGTATACGCTCTCAATATCTCGCCTACGCTCCATGCTTGTGCATAGCAGCCTCTGGAAATATGGGGTGGGTTCCCATCAAAAATCTCTGCGATGGAACCGATGCACCCATCCCACATATGGTCTTCTGCCGGTTCTAACAGCTTTCTCGCAAACAGCTTGCTTTCTTCGCTGTATCCGTTTACTTTCACATACGCACTAATAAAACCGCCGAGCGGAAACGCCCACGCAGTCCCCTGATGATATGCTGCGTCTCTGTCGTGCAGCTTCCCGAAGTAAATGCCCTTATATTCCTCATCCTCAGGAGATAACGAGCGAAGTCCGCAGCCCGCATAAAGATGGGACCAGACGGTTTCCACCACCTTTTTCTCCTTCTCGGGAGAAAGCATTGTAAATGGAAGAAATACCGCCCATATTTGATTAGGTCTGATTTGTCCGTTGTTTTCGACCGTCCCGTTTCTCTCTTCCTCAACTACATCATATAAACATTGCTTTTCCGCGTTCCAGAATTTTTGATTGAAAGATTCCTTTACAGCTTTCGCAAGCTCATGGTATCCTTTCGCATCCTCCAGGTAACGCTCCGCCAAGAGCTCCATTACCTTTAGCGCATTATACCAGAGCGCATTGATTTCTACAGGCTTGCCGTGTCTGGGCGTAACCACCCAATCATCCACGCGGACATCCATCCATGTCACTTGGTCCAGATCGCCTCCTGCATGAATCAGGCTGTCCTTATCCATGTAAATATGAAACAGCGTTCCCTTCTTATAATAAGTTATAATTTCCTTCAGTTTCGGATAGATTTCCTCTTTCACAAAGAGATAATCCTCTTCCCCGCCCGTATATTTCAAATACATATACACTGAATAAAAATACAACAAGGATGCGTCCACCGTATTGTAAAAAGGCGACATCCCTTCGTCGGGAAACATATTCGGCACTAGCCCGTCCTTTACATTCTTTGCGAAAGTGCGCAGAATTCCTCTGGCATCTTCATATCTCTTCGTCGCAAGTGTCAGCCCCTGAAGAGCTATCATCGTATCCCTGCCCCAATCGGTAAACCAAGGCAGGCCTGCCAGAACGGTCTTGCTGCCGGTAGATACTCTGTCCACGATAAAAGCATCCGCCGCCTGAACAAGCGCATCCGCAAACTCATCCTTATAACCGGCCTTTTCTATTAAAGCCTCCATACGCTTCTTACTAGCTTCAATCATGGAATCTGCGGACTGTATTTCCTCTTCCTCATCCTTTTTCTGTAAACAGCAGATAACGGACACCTTCTTTTTCTCATAGGGCTTGAGAGGTATCCATATATCGTAGGGAGTAAAATTATTGTCAATAGCGCTCATTCCCGTATCGATCTCCGTTTGGAGCTCCATATCGGTATCATACTTTTCGTTTCTCTCTGAAATATTTCCTTCCGATACGCTGAACTTAATTTTATAGCCTGCATGACCATCGATATGCGGGCCTTCCGGAACCAGGGTAATCATATGTCTGTCATAGCTGGCTTCAAAACAAAGCTGCTCAGGAAGCGAAAAGCTGCTGTGATCTCTGAAATTGAATAAGGGCGTTAAACAGATTTCCGAATGCCTGCTGCCGTTTTCTATTTCATATAAGACAGCCGTTTTGTTTTTCCCGTACTCCATGGTTATTGCCTTCGTGAGAAATACATCCTGAACCCGGTATGTGTAGGAGGGAACGGCATCGAAGACAAAACGCTGTAAATATTTTTGCCCCTCCTCCAGGACGTTTCCCTTTCTCTGTACCGCAGCCAGAGAATAATCCTTATCCTCTATGCGAACAGTTTCATTTATACGGGATAAAATGAGATGCCGCTCTACCGGCGCATGAAGACTGGCTATCAAAAGACCATGATGTTTACGCGTATTAGCGCCTATGAGAGTACTTCCCGCATACCCGCCGATTCCATTAGTAATGGCCCATTCCCTCTCTATGCCCGCTTTAAAACTTTTAAAGCTTCCTTGTCCGTATTTTCTCGTTATCATAGCAACAACCGCATCCTCCCCGTTTTATCTTTCATTAATTCATCTTTTATCGCCAGTTCCTTCTCACAGACTCATTCTTCTCATCGTCTCATCTTTTTCATCATTTCTTTTTCTGCTTTACCGGCACTTCGTAGCTCTGTTATCTTCTGCAGCGCTTTATGATAAGTGAAATCATCCAGGCGGTTCTTATTCAGATATTCCATCGTCTTCTTGGGATATTTCCCATAGCAGAGCGATATGGCCCATGCTACCGCCATCTTCACGTAGTATCCTTCATGATGAATCTCATCGAATATCGGGAACAAATCATTGATGTAGCTGTCGCATATATAATAATTCAAAAGCATGACCACACCAAAACGTATGGCGAATTCCTCGTCCGAATGCAAATATCTTTGCAGCCATTCCCACATCTGCAAGGGATACTGCACGGTATGTTTAAGTCCTCCGCAAAAGCTGTCACAGACCGACCAGTTATCTATCTTCGGAATAAACTTTTCCGTATAAGAAAAAATATCGGATATATCTGTTTTCATATATCCGATAATCATTCCCTGCAGCATGATTTCCTCGAACAGTTCCTCTTCCGGTTTCCTGCAAAGGGCAATCTTTAAATATTCTTCGCCCTCATACTTCGCTATCTTCTTTGCCATTTCCCGAAGCCTGGGAAGCCGCACCCCGACAAAATTTCCTGTTCCGGGCAGAAGGCGGATTTGAAACTCCCGGTATTTTTCATCTGCCAGATCATATATTTCTTTTCTTATTTCTTCTAATCTTACATTCATCTCCACATTAAGTATTCTCCGTCAGCGGTCTATGATTTCGTTGATATAGCTTGCCGCCTTCATGGTCCCCACATTGTTTACATTGGCATAATCGCTGAAGCAGCAGTCAGGAAGGGTCACGTCCATCATATCGACAAACTCTGCCCCGTACTTTTTACAGAGTTCCCTCACAAAGGCTGACAGCTCTTCATAGTAAGACCTCTGCATATGCTCCTTGTACCATTTAGTATAAGGAGGAAGGAAGAAAATCGCTTGGATTGCCTTTCCCTTGCAAAATCGGGCATAGCCCTCTAACAGTACCTTGTTCTCCAATAAAACATCCGTAAAGGGCCTGTTGTAAAGTTCACTGATCTCTCTCTGGTTCAGTCCCAGAGTCTCCTTGGAGCACGTACTTTCATCAAAGACATCCATAACGTCTTCCGTCTCGTTCTTTATACTTTTCTCAAAAACCTCATACCACTTGTCCATATCCGCTTCATCGAAATAATGCCTTATCTTTTTATCCTCGGATTCGTACAAATCTGCGAAAAGCTCGGCATCCTCGCAGTTGTGCATTGTCTTCACAATGGGATAATAGGCGAGACATCGTCTCCATTCCACCTTGGACTTGGAGGCATCGTATCGTAAAGAATACGGAGCTAATCCTATAATCGCGTATTTTATGTCGGGCATGGCTTCATGGGCGTGGCAGAACATTCTGAAATCATAGAAAATATCCTGACCGGTATTCGCCAGAGAAATCGCTTTCGTATGCAGTAATCTGCTTCGAACGGCACTCTTTACGTTGGTCCCCCCAGTTACGATACCTTTCACCTTAGGATCGCATTTTCTCTTATACTTCATATATACTTCGTAAAATGAAGGGAATACTACGTACTTATATTTGAGGTAATCCCATATCTTCAGAATCTTTTCTTTATCTTCTATGGCCGGGAGATCATAAATTTTCAAGGGTTCGTCGCATAATATGTACAAATCATATTCATCGATATAAGCCGGATTCAACGAGCGCCAATCAAAAACACAAAAGTTATTCCTGCGCATCTTATCCTTTACTTCTCCGGTCAGCCAGTTATCTCCGTAAACGACACATTTGGGGCCCTTAAGGCTATGATTAATGCTCAATATTTCCTTCAAAAACTTATGGTAGCCGCCGATACATTCTTCGTTGACCGCCTCTCTTCCCAGTTCATAGTCAAAGGCTTCTATCACTGCCATGAGCTGTTTCTTCTGATTATCAGACAGATAAATGAGGCCTTTGGCATAATCTTCTATTTTCTTCAGTTCCTTTTTCCGAAGGTCTTTGCCTAAGTTAATATTCAAAACCATATTAAATGCTGAGTCCAGCAATAAAAATTTACTTCCCATACCAATGCCTTCCATTTCTTTTCTCCTGGTGAATGTTTTTTACTCACTTATCATATAGTCTAACATAGTCCTTATCGGCTTTCAACGTTAAACGGCATCGTTTATCTCTCAAACGCCGGGAATCGGAATCGAATTTTGCTCCAAAAATATTTAAAAATGTATAGTACAATCATTGACAAACGGGTATATAATATTGTATTATCTTATGTGTTGCAATTAAAAAACTTATCGAAGCGTGGCTCAGCTTGGTAGAGCGCTGCGTTCGGGACGCAGAGGTCGTGGGTTCGAATCCCGTCGCTTCGACTACAAACCCTTAGAAACACTGACTTTTTGAAGTTGGTGTTTTTTTGTGCTTGAAAAATATACCATTATTTTATAAACCAATTATACCAAAAAACTATACCAAATATTTGATTGAAATGTTATTATAATATTAAGCACTTATTATATGACAGTTTTGGGGGATAAAACTATGGGAAGAAATCAAAACGGACTAGGAACATATATAAAATTGACTAACGGAAACTGGCAAAACAAGATAATGTGTCAACAGAAAACGGAATTGGGGAAAAATAAATTTGTTACTGGTCAAGGTAGTACAAAAAAAATCGCACACGAAATTGCAATAAAGCGCAAGAAGGAATATGATAAGATACGGTCGGCAGGACAGACAATAGACAAAGACAAAAAAGAAAGTACACTTAATGATTTAATGGTGTCATGGTTTGAAATTCATTCTGTTGAATCCCAATGGTCAAGCAATACAAAAATAACAAGAAAAAAGAACATTGAAAATATGTTATTAAGTAAAATTGGCAGTGTTAAAGTAAAAATGATTGATACTAATATCTTGAATAAAGTATTTATGGAAATGTTAGAAAATTACGGACGTCAAAATGTAGGAATGGTTTACAGTCTGACACTACAATTTTTTGAATACTGTAAAATTCAATTTATTATTGAAGATAATCCTTGTACCAACATGATGAAATTACCAAAGAAGAAAAAAATAAAAGAATATTCAAATATAAATGATTTTGAAGAAGAAAAGGATAATTACAAAATATTTACTGAAGATGAAATAAACAAGATAAAAGACATTTGCATTTTTTATGATACTACAAAAGATATGTCTATAAGACTTGTTGCACCAAGGGCGGCTATTTTCGTTGTTATGTTCCTAACGGGTATGCGTGGGCAAGAAATTCGGGCATTGAGATTGCAAGACATAAACTTTAACAGTCACACAATAAAAATAAACAAAGCATTATCTATTGATGAAAAGGGCGCGACAATTTCAAAACAGCCAAAGACTAAGAACTCAAACAGAATCATTGGAATTAACGAAGAAACAGAAAAATATATTAAAATAATTATTGATAATCGATTAAATAAAGATACTGATTTATTATGTCCGACAAAAAATGGTACATGGATGGATAGACGTAATTTTTCACGATTATTTGATAATATTCTAGATAAATGTGTGATTGATAAAAATGGAAGAAGTCCACATAACTTACGTCATACTTTTGTATCTTTTGCTATTGAAAAAAACAATATGTCACCATTAAAAAATAAGGAAATGCTATTTATATCCAAATATGCCGGACATGCTGATCTGACTACTACTTTAAATATATATACACACTTGCAAGATAGTAAATTAAAAGATGTTGGTTATACTGATGAAATAACAATTCAAGAGATAAATGTATCTTTTGAGTAGATAAATGCTTATTAAAACAAATTACTTAGGATACAGACATTTGCGATAAATAGTAATGTTTAATTTTATAACTCTTTTATGCATTTTTTTATAAAAAACGGTAAAACTATCATTATAGGAAAAAACTATTGACATTTTTGTCTATATATCATATTATAGTTATATAAAATATTCCCCGCTACCTGTAATGCGGGTAAGAAAAGCACAGGAACAAAATATTCACCGCTACCTGTAATGCGGGTAAGAAAAGCACAGGAACAAAATATTAAAAAAAGATTCCTTAATAAAGGAGTCTTTTTTCTTATAGGAGTACATATGACAAAGGAGCATTTTTACTTTTTAGAAGATGATTATTGTGAAAGATATGCAGATATGGGTATTATGAAAAATAAAGAGGTTATAAATGGGATAATACATCATCGTCCATGCTTTTACGCGCTACAAGATGATGAAAAACCAGATATTTATTGGATGATTCCAATTTCATCACAGACTGAAAAATATCAAGATATCCTTATTAAAAAATTACAAAAGTATCCACAATACGATGGTTTAGAATTTGGATATGTAAGAGGTAGATATGCAGCATTCTTGATACAAAATATGTGTCCTGTTAAGATAAGTAATATAGCTGAAGAGTACATAGACATGAATACACATCAACCGGTTGTTATTAGTAATAGAAATTTAAAGCAATCAATTAATAATAAAGCAAGAAAATTGATAAATTTAACCAAAAAAGGCAAAAAAGTTACTATTACAGATGCGTATGAAATATATAATGATTTATAAATTATAGGAAGATTAGTAACTGCAGGTATCATGTTGCAGAAACTAATCTTTTTTATTACTTGTTTTAATTATTGTAAACAATCGATGGCTTTTGTTTAATATAGAATATATAATTGTTTTAATTATAAGAAATAGGGGGCAACAAACGTCGTGTTTCCCCCCGCCCCTTCCGAATTTCCATTATTAAAATAATGTCAATATGAATAATACAACTGTTAAGATTCACGAATAAAAAATCAATAGAAAAATAAATCTGTATTCATTTTAATAAATCAATAGGAAAACAAATCTATCTTCATTTTAATAAATCAATAGAAAAAAAGTAAATCAGAAAAATATTGAAATATTTTTTTTAAACTTGTCACTGAAGGAACAGTGAGAGGTGGGTAAATTTCGTACCACATTCAAAGTAAAAAAACAGGTGAAATAAATTTATCAACAAGTATAACATAACTTTTTTCCTATAGGTTGTGACAAATGTGGTACTACATTAATTTTTCAATTTCTTACTTTTTAAAATATTAGAATTAAAAAAAGTCACAATTTCTTTTTCACTGATTGAAAAGTGGAATTTCTAAATTCATTTCATTTTAAGAATATTCAAAAGTATAATTAAATTTGCATATTAAAAATTCAATATTTACATTTCCACATATTAGAATTAAATCGATTATAATAAATATATAATACGTTTTCGGGGAAACCCAGTAACCACAAGGGATTGCGGGGAAGTCAAACACAGGTTTTATAGTTCTCAAATACAAGTTTTATAGTTTTAGATATGGTATCAAATACAGAAAATATTTTTTTTATTATATTATGAGTTTCATCTATCATATTATCTTTAGAAAGAAATGAGGTAAATAAGATGGAAGAAATTCAAATCATAAATGAAAATAATAAAATTATAGAAAATACAAAATTAATTAGAGAAATGTTTGATTCAAATTTTTCAAAAAGGCAAATGGATTTAATTTATTCAATAATTTCATTGATTCAACCAGATGATAATGAATTTGTAGAATATCAATTATCCTATGATGTTATCGGGCGATTATTTAATCCAAGCAACCCATATTGCAAAATCACTATAAATGATATTGAAAAATCAATTAAAGGAATAATGAATAAATCATTTCAAATCGAATCAGATAAGGAAATAACATATTATCATTATGTTAAATCTTCAAAATTAAATAAGGAAGAAAAATATATTTCTTTCAAAATAGATAATGAAGTTCGCGAGTTTTATCTTCAATTAAAAACTGGAGAGTTTACTGTTTTTTTATTGAAAGATATTTTGGCATTGTCCACAATTTTTCAATGTAATTTATTTCGTTGGCTTGCTTGCAATTCTGGATTTAATAATAAAATAAGAATTAAAATTGATGATGCAAAATCGATTTTTTATGGGAATGACAAGATTACAACAAGTAGATTGATTGAAAAAATTGATAATTCTTTAAATGTAATTAACAAGAAAACAAACATAAATGCTTCTTATGAAAAAGTTAAAGGCATGGACAAAAAGACTATTGCATTTTTAGATTTCCATATTATAAATAATTATAAGAAAAAAGAAAGAAATATTTCACAATTAAAATCGGATAGGGAAAAAAGGCTAATGACTTGGGAAGAGAAGGAGCTGGCCGAAAAGATTTTGAAGGAACAGGGGGAAGATATTTATAATGATTATTTGAGAAAAAAGGAAATAATGAAAATAAATAAATTTGAGAAAAATGAATGAGCGCACAGAAAAAGGAAACCGATTTTGGTTTCTTTTTTTATGGGTGCAAACTGGGAATTTTTGTAACGCAAAAAGGCGTGTAGCGCAAGAGCCGTCAAGGTCGCAGACTTTGCCCATCTGCTGAAATCGTAGATTTCGGTGTAATGGGTTACCCGATTCGAAAAATCGGGTAATTCACATATGGAAAAATCATATTAATTTTGAATGAAAAAATAGAAATAGAATGAAGCGTCAGCGGAATTATATATCTATTTTGGAATGAAGGAAAAAGCAAATTTCATAAAAATAAGGAATGATTAATATGGGAATTTTAATAAATAATATATCGAGATTAAAATCAAAAACAAATATAAAAAATCTGGAATATCACAATAAGCAAAAAGGAAAAGCTACAGGAAATAGAGATGATGATTATAAAAAATATAATTTTGATGCCCTTCAATTATCAGGGCAAAAACCAATTGAAAATTATAATAAATATATAGAGGAGCATTCCCATATTGGATATAATTCATATAAAGATGAATTAAAGGAAGATGATTTTATTATGGCGCGATCCGGAGATTCAATTCGAAAATTAGAAAGCATATGCGTTGCCCCACCCATAAAAATTTTATTATCTGAAATAGATGAATATGATTATGGAATCATTCAAGATTTATTTGATGATTATCTTGATTTTATGAAAAATGATGAAAAATTGAAAAATGTAAAAATCTTATCGGCAAATGCGCATTTAAACGAAATATACTACCCCACTTTTGAAAGAAATGAAAATGGAAAATTACGAAAATTGAGTGAAGTGGAAAGAAAAGAAAGAGCCTATATAAAGCCCCATCTTCATATTGATTATATTCCATTAATTGCGGAAGAGAAAGATGGGAAAAAATATTTAAAATTATCATCAAAAGAAATATGGAAAGCGGATTCTGATGATAAATATTTTTCGACTTATAGCAAATTTAATGATAGATGCTATGAAAAAATCGGAAAAAAATACGGATTTGAACGAGGAGAAAAATGGGAAGAATGGGATGAAAGAATCCAAAAAAAGAATAATGGAGAAAAAATTAAGGAGCAACGAAAATTATTTGATTTTCAAATGGAAAATGATGAAAATGAATATAATGAATGGAAAGAGCAACTAATAGATGAAATAAAAAAATATGATAAAGATTTGCAAGAAGCAGAAAAGCAATATGAAAAAGAAATTCAAAAAATATCTGAAGAATCAAATAGAATGTTACAAAATCAAAAGCAAAAACTAGATAAAGATTTATATAATCAAATTGAAGAATATGAGAAAAAGCGCAGAATTGTGGCTTCAAAGCAAGAAAATATAGATAATATCAGCGAGGAAACCCAATTCATTCTTGATTTAGAAGAAACAGTAAAAAATCATAAAATGGAAGCAAAAGAAGCCGCCAAACGATTAAAGGATGCAGGGCTTGACGATATATTAAAATCATATCGCGATGAAGTAAAAAAAGGCAGTCCGATGGAAAAAATTATTCAAGAATTATATAATATGGAAAGATAAACAGCTGTTGAAGGCTGTTTTTTATTTTCATAAAATTATTTACAAAAACGAAATTGAGAGTTAATCTATAGAAAATTTAGTTAATAATATAATATAACGGAGGATAAGAAAATGAATGATAGTTTATTCGATATTCTGATACAAAATGGATTCAGCGAACGTTTGGATAAGGACTTACTAAAGAACACTGAATATATTGAATTACAAGAAAAACTTGACTTATCAATTAAAGAATTTGATAATTTAGACTTAGATGAAGAAATGCAATTAATTATTGATAGAATGGTAACATGCTATAACGATTCCGGTTCATTTTATGGTATATTGTCTTATAAGCAAGGTTTTTATGATTGTATTATGTTGTTAAAAGAAATAGGTATTCTGTAATTTTTAATTTATAATTATACCAAATAATTATACTATTATACTCCTTAACTCTTATGTTTCTTTTAAACAAAGGGTTTTTCTGAACCTATTGAATACGTTCGGGACGCAGAGGTCGCAGGTTCGAATCCTGTCGCTTCGACTAATATTAATGCCCCTATAGGTTGAAATCCTATAAGGGCATTTTCTTTTTCTATAATCAAAGAAAGTGAGAAGAATTTTGAACCTTTCAGCGGAAATAACGATCCATTATTTATAAAACACATCGGTAAACTGAAATTACCATTTAAAAGTTACTCCTGATCAGGTAACCGGATGGAAGTCAACAGCAGATTGGCAATTTCTTCAGGTGATTTCTGCATTCCGTCGCCTGCCCACTGCCAAAGAATATTTGTAAGTCCACCTACACTATAAGAAAGTGCATATTTCATTGCCTCTGGCTGCTTAGCCAAAGGATAATTGCCTTTCCGCATCAGATACACTTCATGAAAAAGATGGTTGTACTCTTGCAGTAACAGCGATATCAAATCGTTACGATAAAGCAAAAGAGCCAGTTCCTTATGTTCATACCAAAGCTCCAGATACCAGCGAATCGTATGAAAATAACTGTGATCTTTGTCAGCGGAAAGCTGTAGCGCTCCTGTACGCCAAATTGTCTCCAGATGGAAGCAAATCACTTCTTCTTTGGAAGAAAAAAAACGATAAAAAGTTCTACGGGACAAATCTGCTTTTTCCGCAATTTCTGAAATACTGATTTCGCGAAACGGTTTATTTTTCATCAACTCCAAAAGAGCATTTGTCAACCATTCTCTGGAACGTAACGCAATTGGATTTTGTGTATCTTTCATATCATCTCCTTCAAATGTCGCAAAAATGACCGGATGTGGCACTTGCCTCTGAAATCTTGAATTATTGTTATAGACTCATTATAATAAAAATATCAAACTGTTACAAGTGTGACACTTGAAATTGTTTTAAAATTGTGAGGTAACAATATGAAAAATATCATCTATTATTTTACAGGAACAGGAAACAGCCTTCGCGCAGCACAAGTCATTGCCGGACAACTAGGTGATACAGAAATCATCTCCATGCGATGCGATCCAAAGGATGTCCCGTCAGAGGACGCTGAAAAAATTGGTTTTGTTTTCCCGGTGCATCACTGGACGATGCCGGAATATGCCATCCATTTTGTAGAGCGGGTAAAGTTGAACCCGAAGGCGTACATTTTTGCAGTCTCCACACCTGGGATGATCAACGGAGGTTGTCAGGATAAACTGGCCAAACTGCTGCAAGAAAAACACTGTACACTTTCCTATGGCGAAAAAGTATACAGTGTTGCCAATTATGTGGCTATATACCCACCGTTTCCAAATCCTGAAAAGCGCGTTCCCAGAACGGAAGAACAGCTTGCTTTTATTGCACGGGAGATTGCTGAAAAGAAGTTGCGGAATCCTCCTCATGCCAATGCGATAACACGATGGCTTGCACCACGGAAAATGCAGAAGTTTGTTGAACATTGTCCGTCAAACGATAAATATTTTTTCGTTTGGGATGACTGTATTTCCTGTGGTCTTTGCGCCAAGGTCTGCCCCAGCCATAATATCAGTTTTGAAAATAGCAAGCCAACGTTTCTCCATCAATGCAGCCAGTGTATGGCCTGTGTTTCTTTCTGTCCAAAACAGGCGATCAATTTCCCAAAATATACGCGGGAACGAAAAAAATATCACAATCCACATATCTCAGTGGCAGATATCGTTTCGGACAAAAAGCTGTATCCTTCAAATCCCTGATTACCCCAGGCTATTGCAGAAGATTATTCGGAGTACCCAGGCACTCGTGACACGCGCGGTCTCTTTGCATGGTACCGACCTTGATGCCGCGCATCAGCCGTTCTGCGGCATCGGCTACCAGCTCTCCCGCCTTTTCCCCCATAGCTTTTTTCAACGGCATCGGCCTGCATATCGCCGCTTCCATGCAGCTGATGCCGATCTTATATACCTCTTGTGATCCTTCCGAGAGAGAACCGGCAATTGCAGCTATGGGAACGCCGTATTTCCCTGCCCTCCCAGCGATACCGGAAATCACCTTTCCATATGAGGATTGGAAATCAATACGACCCTCGCCGGTAATGATCAGGTCTGCCCATTCCGCCTTTTGGGCGAAGTCCGACATATCCAGCACTGCGTCGATCCCTGAGCAGATGACTGCACCTGTAAATGCCGCGAGACCGCCGCCAAGACCTCCTGCGGCCCCGGCACCTTTCATATTTCTTATGTCTATAGTAAATGTCTCTTCTATAACCTTTGCCAAATGGGAAAGCCCCTCATCCAGAAGCACGACTTGTTCAGGACTCGCTCCCTTCTGCGGTCCGTAAACAGCCGACGCTCCCGCAGGCCCGCAAAGGGGATTGGTCACATCGCTCATCACAATGATTTCCGTCCGGTTAAGACGTTCATCCATGCGGCTTACATCAATCTTCGCTATTCTGCCAAGCTGCCCGCCGCCAAAGCCGACCTCTTCTCCTCTGTCATCCTTAAAAGAAGCACCGAGAGCCTGTGCCATACCGATTCCGCCGTCATTGGTCGCCGAACCGCCGACTCCGATATAAACTTTCATACAGCCGTTATCCATAGCTGCCTTTAGAAGCTGGCCGGTTCCATAAGTGGTAGCTTTCATTATATCGCGTTCCGGCTCGGGAACGAGGGGTAACCCCGAAGCTGCCGCCATTTCGATTATGGCGGAGCCGTCCTCCAATATGCCGAAAAAGGAATCGAGCATCTTACCGTCAGGCCCCATTACAGGCGTATTTACAATTTTCCCTCCGCTGCCGGATATGACGGCTTCTACTGTGCCCTCTCCGCCGTCAGCTACGGAAATATACTTTATTTCCGCATCTGAATAAACCCTTAATATTCCCGCTTTTATATTTTCCGCCACCTGAGCGCTGCTTAAGCTTCCTTTAAATGAGTCCGACGCAATTAAAATTCTCATACTCTCTTCCTTCACAAATACTTTTTGCCCCAACATCATTATATATCTATACAACATGTCCCGCAATGTTATGCGGGACAGTTGTTTCACCTTTATTTTCGTATTTCCGTTCCGGTCAGCTTCTCATAATATTTCGCAATTGCACTGTGGTCACATTGTCCGAGACCGTCCATATGAAGATTTTGAAGAATTTCCATCACCTGGGCCGTGAGAGGAAGCGGCGCGCCTACTCCATGTCCGGTTTCCAAAGCATTGTTCAAATCTTTTATGTGAAGGTCGATCTTAAATCCCGGATTAAAATTACCATCCGTTATCATGGGCACCTTGGCATTCATAACAGTAGAACCGGCAAGTCCGCCCTTGATCGCATCGAAAACCTTTATGGGATCTACACCCGCTCTTGTACTCAGCATGAGTGCTTCGGATACCGCCGCAATATTAAGTGCTACGATGATCTGATTTGCCAGCTTTGTCGTGTTGCCCGCACCGATATCGCCGCAGTGGATTGCACTTGCGCCCATAGCCATCAGAATGTCATAGACCTGGTCGAAGACTTCTTTCTCGCCGCCTGCCATTATGGACAACGTTCCATCGACAGCTTTCGGCTCGCCGCCGGATACGGGTGCATCGATCATTCTAACACCCTTTTCGGCACAGGCTTTACATAATTCCTGTGAAGCCAGCGGTGCAATAGAGCTCATATCCACTAAGATCGTACCCTCTTTCGCACCCGCTAAAACACCGTTTTCACCTAAAACCACGCTTTTTACATGAGGAGAATTAGGCAGCATCGTGATGATCAGATTACATTGCTCCGCAACGTTTTTCGAGGAATTTGCCGAAGCAGCTCCCGCGCTCACTGCGGCATCTACATTTTCCTGAATTACATCATATACAATAACCTCATGTCCTGCTTTCAGCAGATTATTGACCATCGGTTTTCCCATGATCCCAAGTCCAATAAAACCTATACGCATTTTAACAACCTCCTGTCCTGTTCTTTACATATGATACATCTTTTGTACGGCCTCTTTGATTGCCTCTTTTGTCAGTCCGTGATACTCAAGCACTTCCTTGTAATTATGTGCGCTGCATCCGAAGGTGTCCTGAATTCCTACAAACTCGATGGGCTTGCATTCCTTGCAGAGAACTTCCGCTACCGCGCTTCCCATTCCGCCTTTGACATTGTGTTCTTCCGCAGTGACTACCGCCTTACAGCCTTTTACCAGATCGATGACTGCCTGATCATTTATTGGCTTAATGGTAGAAACATTTACTACCTTCACCGATATTTCGCGCTCCAGTTCTTTTGCGGCTTCCATCGCCAGCCCTACCATATAACCTGTAGCAAATACGACGATATCCGACCCTTCCTTGAGCAATCTGGGCTTTCCTATTTCAAACTTCTCACCTTCTTCGGTAACATTCGGGTAATCGTTTCTGTTCAGCCGTATATAGAAAGGTCCCTCCGTCTCTACCATCGCTTTTACCGCTTCCACCGTTTCATTGGCATCCGCCGGGCAGATCACCGTCATATTGGGTACTGCACGGAAAATAGCCATATCCTCTACACACTGGTGGGTAGCGCCGTCTCCGAAATCGGATAGGCCCGAAGAGGAACCGCAGATCTTTACATTCAATTCTCCTATGGCGATGGTCTGGCGTATCTGATCAAACGCCCTTCCTCCCGAGAATACCGCGAAGGAATTGGTGAAAGGCACCTTTCCGCTCTGTGCCAATCCTGCTGCCACGCTGGTCATATTCGCTTCGGCAATTCCCATCTCAAAATATCTTTCCGGGTATTGTGCCTCGAACAGCTTTCCCATAGTAGAACCGCCCAGATCGGCATCCAATACAACGATTCTGTCATCGTTTTTTCCAAGCTCCACCAAGGTGCTTCCATATGCAATTCTTTGATTCGTATAACTCATATCTTCTGCCTCCCGCCTATCTGGATAACTCTTCCAGTGCCTGATGATAAGTTTCTTCCGTCAGCATTCCGTTGTGATAGCTTACCACATTTTCCGCGAAGCTGACGCCTTTTCCCTTGACCGTGTTTGCAACGATAGCTATGGGCATTCCTTTTACGGTGTCCGCCTCATCCAGTGCGGTCAGTATTTCTTCCATGTTATGTCCGTCTATCTCGATGACATGCCATCCGAAGCCCATGAGTTTCGCAATGATATCTCCGGAATCCAGACGGTCCTTTACCTTGCCGTTGGCCTGCAGCCTGTTCCTGTCCACAAGCGCTACCAGATTATCCGCCTTATAAGCAGCGGCTGCCATAGCGGCTTCCCATATCTGTCCCTCCGCCACTTCACCGTCTCCGACGAGAACATAAGTCTTTCTGTCTATTTTATTCAATTTCTGTCCGAGTGCCATGCCTAAACCTATGGACAGACCTTGTCCCAAAGAGCCCGTACCCGCTTCGATACCCGGCGTCTTCTGTACGTCAGGATGTCCCTGCAGGTAGGAACCTATTTCTTTCGTATGCTTTAAATCCTCTACCGGAAAATATCCCGCTTCCGCCAATGCCGCATATTGCAATATCGCCACATGACCCTTGCTCAGCAGAAAACGGTCCCGGTCCTCCATCCTGGGATTCTTCGGATCGTGCTTCATTTTATAAAAGTACAATGCGGTTACAAGATCTGCGGCGGAATTCGAGCCCCCGATATGTCCGGCTACTCCCACGCCTATGCTTACCACAACATCCTCCCGCAGCTTGCGGGCCTTTTGTTCCAGCTCTTTTATCAGTTCCTTATCATATGCCATTTTTTCATCCTCCTGCTTTCATTAGCCAACCACGACGACCTTTATCAGATTCCCCGGCGCATGGGCGAGCTGCTCAAAATAACCGGGCGCCTCCTCCAGCGAAATCTCTGCGCTGATCAGCGGAGCTACGTTGATCTTGTCTCCGTTCAAAAGCTCTACCACCGTCTTAAACTCTTCATATCCGTAAAGGAAGGAGCCGTGAACCACCAGCTCTCTCGTCACGATTTCCTGCATGTTGATTTCGATCATCGGCTTGTTGTTGCCAATCCAGATGGCCGTTCCTGCGAACTTAAGTGCAGACATAGCCTGCTGCACGGTAGCTGCCGCACCTACTGCCTCGATGGCAACATCTACTCCCAGACCATCCGTCTCCTCCAATATCCTTGCCTTAAAATCTTCTTCTCCGGGATTGATCGTAATGTCCGCACCCATTTCCCTGGCGATCCGGAGACGGCTGTCGCTTAGGTCGGAAACAATTATTTTAGCCGCCTGTTTCATCTTCACGCAGGCCAGCGCCAACAGACCGATGGTACCCGTTCCCACCAAAAGGACCGTCTTACCTTTCAGCTCCTTCGCATGGGCAACACCCCTGTAAGCCACCGCCAGAGGCTCAACCAGCGAACCGATGCCATAGGGTATCTCATCGTTGATCGGAAAACAACACTTTTCCGGGACGCAAATATATTCCGCAAATGCGCCGTCCACATCCAGTACACCGAATGCCCGCTTGTCAAGGCACAGGTGAACGTCCCCCTTCTTGCACATCTCGCATTTTCCGCAGAAGTCCACGGGATAGACCGCCACACGTTCTCCCCGCCTTCGTTCCTTCACGTTTTCTCCGGTTTCCACGATTTCTCCGGCAAATTCATGGCCCATGATCATGGGAGGAAGCCGTCTTCCCGTAATACCCAGATAGCCATGCACATCGCTCCCGCATATGCCGCAGGCCTTTACGCAGAGCTTTAGCTCATTCGCCTTCGGCATAACCTCCGGCACTTCTTCATAAGTCAGGACATTTGGTTCTTTGTAAACAATCGCTTTCATACTTTCGCCTTCTTCCGATTTCCGCATCCTGCCGGATGCCTCATTTCCTTCCTTGATTAATTGCCCGAATCTTCTCTGGAGGAAGCTTCGGTTCTCTGTCATAAGTTAAAAGACCATTGATTTCCTGTTCCACATCGCATAGCTGTGTATAAACAAAGCCCTGGACGAGAGGAGAATCGAGCAGACTCTCCACCACCTCCCTGTATTTTTCTTCGAATTCTCCATCGCTGTCCGCACTGGCATAGCCCCATCCGCTGTCTGCGTTTTTCTGGTATGCGATACCTCCGAATTCGGAGACAATAACCGGCTGTCCTTCATAATGATGACCTCTTGCAAACAATGTCCGGTTAGCGGGCATGTCCTTTAAGATGCGTTCCATAGAAGCATACCTCCCCCGCAGAGCCTCTCCCCCGCATTCATAATCGTGGATGGTCAAAAGATCCGAATACGTGTGATTCCAGCCGTCGTTGGATATTACCGGCCTGGTGGTATCCAACGACTTGGTCAGATAATACATACACGATGCATGAGCCTGTTCCTCTTCCCTGCACATGATACTGTCCACCCCCCACGACTCGTTTAATGGCACCCAGGCGACAATACACGGATGGTTATAATCCCTCGTTACCGCCTCTATCCATTCCGGTATTACATACTCCACATATTTTTCGGAATAAATATAGGCATTGGCGAATTCCGCCCATACAAGAAAACCCAGTTTATCCGCCCAGTAATAGTAACGTTCCTCCTCGATTTTCTGATGCTTGCGCGCTCCGTTAAAGCCCATCGCCTTGCATAGAGTGATGTCCTTGATCAGCGCCTCGTCATCGGGTGCCGTCATAAGAGAATCCCTCCAATAACCCTGATCCAGCAGCATTTTCTGGTAACAGGGCCTGTTGTTCAGAAGAAATCTTCCGTTCTCCATGCTTACCTTCCGCATGGCGAAATAAGAGCCGACCTCATCCTTCAGGACAGTTCCTGTCCTCAGCAAGAACTTGACATCAAACAAAACCGGATTATCCGGGGTCCACTCATAGCATTTGTGCTCCCACTCCTTGTTTATGTTTTGATCCAGCTTAAATTCCCGGACCGTCTTTCCTTTGAAGATGCTGACCGTATCACGGACCATTCTTTTTCCGCCATAAGTTATCTCTACGGCAAGCTCCGCTTCCGCTCTTTTGTTAAGCAGGATCTCCATTCGAATCATCTTGCGGTCCACATCCGGCGTCATTCGTATTCTTTCTATATATATATCGTTCACCGGCTCCAGCCATACGGTCTGCCAAATACCGGTAGTACGTGTATAAAAAATATTTTCCGAGGTTTCCTTCCAAAATTGCTTTCCTCTCGGCAGCTCCAGATTCTCCGAATCATCCTCTACCCTCAGCGTAAGGACATTTTTCCCCTCTTTTAAATACGGGGTGATTTCGAAAGTAAAAGAGACATGACCCCCTCTGTGGATTCCGGCATAAATACCGTTGACCCACAGCTCGGCCTGGTAATCCACCGCCTGAAAATGAAGTAAATATCTCTTATCCGGCGCAAGCTCTTTACTGTCGATTTCCTTTTTGTACCAAACGATATCGTGGAAATCCGTAATATGGATTCCGGACCTTTTAGACTGATAGGCGAAAGGAACCTGTATCTTCTTCGAGTAGGAATGGTGCAAAAACCATTCTTCGTTTTTTCCCTTATCCTCATCATCGAACTCAAATTCCCATTCACCGTTCAAGTTCACCCATGCCTCCCTGACCATCTGGGGTCTTGGATACTCCGGCTTTGGTATACCCACATTCATCGGATATTCTCCCTTCCGTTTTATTTTGCTGTGTGAAAACGATACATGTTCCAGGAAGCCTTCGATACCACCGTGCACATATAACCGTCTTCCAGTATTTTCTCCTGTTTGTGCACGGGAACTACCTGTTCCGGGCGGTCGGCCGTATTAGCCGCCTTAAAATCATAGCCTTCCAAAGCCACATTGCCGATACAGTTGTCTGCTCCGATGCCGCGCAGATCACAGCACACTTCCAAATCCTCCTCCATACTCCGGTTCATGACAAACAATGTCACCGTCTCCTGCTCTTTGTTATAAACAGCCACAGAGTCCAGCATAGGAACATCCGTATACTGCCTGCAGTCGAATTTCGGGCACTCCAGACTTACCCGAAGCGCTTCTCCCCGTCCGTAAACGGAGGTGTAATAAAACGGATAGTAAATGGTCTGCTTCCATGCCTTCCCGCCTGTTTCCGTCATGATCGGAGCGATGACATTCACAAGCTGTGCCAGACATGCCATCTTTACGCGGTCTGAATTCTTAAGCAATGTGATCAGCAGATCCCCGACTAAAAGGGCATCCTCGAAATTGTAAATATCCTCCAGCCTGGGCGGGGCCTGAAGCCAGTGCTCGATCTGCTTGTCGCTTTCCTTCGTGTGATACCATACGTTCCATTCGTCGAAAGAAAGATTTATCTTTTTTCTGGAACGCTTCTTCGCCTTCACATAATCACAAATAGCTACCACCGACTTGATGAAGTCATCCATCAGAATGCCTCCTGCTAAATAGGACTCGGTATCTTTGTCGAAATTGCCCCAGTAGTTGTGCAATGAGATGTAATCCACCTCATCATAAGCTTCCGTCAGCACCGTAGCTTCCCAATCGGCGAAGGTAGGCATCACCATTTTCGAACTTCCGCAGGCTACCAGTTCGATGTCCGGGTCCACCCAACGCATCATTTTTGCCGTCTCGTTCGCCAGACGTCCGTATTCATATGCCGTTTTATGTCCCATCTGCCACGGGCCGTCCATTTCATTTCCCAAACACCATGTTTTTATCTTATATGGATCTTTTCTCCCATGCTCTATTCTTAAATCACTGTAATAGCTTCCTCCCTTGTGGTTGCAATACTCCACCAGGTTTCTGGCCGCATCCGCCCCACGGGTACCCAGGTTGACGGCAAGCATCATCTGAGAATCTGCTTCTTTCAGCCAGTCGTCGAATTCCTGCATTCCCACTTCATTTGTTTCCGTAGTAAACCATGCGAGATCCAGTCTTTTCGGCCGATTCTCCTTCGGACCCACACTATCTTCCCAGTTGAAGCCTGAGACAAAATTACCGCCCGGGTAGCGTATGATAGGAACCTTAAGTTCCTTCACGAGCTGTATCACGTCCTTGCGAAATCCTCTTTCGTCTGCTGCCGGATGGCCGGGCTCATAAATACCGTTATAAACCGCTCTTCCCAGATGCTCGATGAAAGAACCGTAAATACGGTCGTCGATATCTGATATTTTATTCATTCTGTCTATACTCATATTTGCTTTTTTCATCATTGTTTTCTCCTATCCTTTTATCCCTGTCATCGCAATTCCCTGAATAATCTGTTTCTGGAAAATTAAGAATACAATAATTGCGGGTACGGATGCTATCACACATGCGGTCATCGGCAGAGTGAACTCGGATAAATTGGCCCCCTGGAACTGTGGAATACCTACCGGTAAGGTCATCATCTTCTCAGAGGTGATGGACAAGAACGGCCAGAGGAAGTTATTCCATGAATTGGTGAAGGTAAAAATTCCTACCGCAGCCATAGAGGACTTGGATACGGGAAGACAGATGTCCCACCATCTTCTGAATTGGTTTGCCCCGTCCAGAACGGCTGCCTCGATCAGATCGTTGGGAATGGCGTCGTAGCACCGTTTCATGATCAGCACACCTATCGGTGCCGCAAGGCTCGGACACATAAGTCCAATATAGGTATTCTGCAGGTTCAATCCTGCCATTTCCTGATACAGCGGAATAATAATGGATTCGATCGGCACCATCATACCTGCCGTGATCAGAATGAATACAAAGTTCTGCCCCTTAAATTTCAATTTTGATATGGCGTAAGCTGCCAGCGAAGTCAATATCAGAGTGCCTATGGTAACAAGCACCGCTACCAGTGCACTATTCCATATCCAGCGGAGAATCGGGGCTTTCTGCGCAACTATCGCATAGTTTTCGAGGGTAAAAGCTCCCGAAAATACCTTTGACAAAATACTGACTGGTGTTCCGTATGATTTCAACGAAGATACTATCATCCAGACTACCGGGAAAAGCCATATCAGTGCCACGGTATATGCCAGAATATAGAGGACGACTCTGCCGGGCGTTATGTTTTTTTTCGATTTCATTTTGCTTCCCCCTTATTTGTCCTTTCTGCCTAAAACCTTGTTCTGTAACATCGTGATGGCAAATACTACGACGAAGAATGCAAACGACATCGCAGCGGCGCTTCCCATCCTGCGGTTCGTGAAGCCGGTTTCATAAATATAGTGTACGATAGTTCTTGTGTGTGTTCCCGGACCGCCTCCTGCCATCAGGTAGGTCTGTCCGAACAATTTGAAGGATGCGATCGTCTGGAGCATGATCACCAGCGCGATGGTATCTTTTAACATGGGAATCGTGATCATGAACAAAATCTGCTTCGCACTTGCCCCGTCAATTCTGGACGCCTCATAAATATCGGTAGGAATATCCTGCAATCCTGCCAGAAACAGTATCATGTTGAATCCCACGGTCCACCACACCGTAGTGATCAGAACAGCTATCCATACGAGCCATTTCGTATTCAGCCAGTACATCTCTCCGATTCCCAGCGCTCCGGTGAGCTGTGTCATCAATCCGGTGTAGGGCTGGAAAATGAAAACCCAAAGCCCGGTCACTACCGACATGGAGAGCACATAGGGAGAGAAAAAGCATGCTCTTATAAATGTGGTTCCTTTTAATTTGGAATTAATAAACATCGCAAAAATAAATCCTACCAATACGATGGCCGGCGTGGATATCAAAACGAAAAACAACGTGTTAAACAGCGCCTGCCAGAATCCCTTATCGCCAAACATTTTTATATAGTTCTCTATGCCGATGAAGTTCGTCTTGCCTCCTAAGGTTGCATCATACAAACTCAGATTCATACCTTTCAGTATCGGATAAAGCAAGAACCCCAAAAAGAAAAATAAAAACGGCAGAACAAAACACCATGCGATCAGATTCTCTTTTTTTTCTGAAGTGTTCATACAATGCCTCCTACTTAACAAAACTTAACTTTGCCTTTTTATTAAGCTGCTGCGGTAATTTCTCACCACAGCAGCTTTTCTAAACATTCACCTATTATTTTTACTGTGCTCTGGTTTTACTTATTGTAAGAATCCAATATTTCCTGGAATTGTGTCTGCATGTTGTTCATAGTCGTATCCACGTCCTGTTCCCCTGCAATCATAGTTGCCAGTTCACGATAAGTCATCTCTGTAAGACCTGCAACTCCGCAAACCTGAGGATAGAATTTCGCATAGTTAGCAGATTCCGCATAGTTCTCTCTGAACGGCAGAGATTTGAATTCTTCTGATTCCATTACGGATACTTTGCTTGGAATATGTCCGGACTGTGCCCATTTTCCGGTATTATCGGTAAGCCATTTCATGAACTCCATAGCCGATGTTTTCTGAACATCTGTTGTGTTGGCATTTTTCGGTACTACCAGCGTATGGGAGTCGGCATATACCGATTCCGTAGTTCCCAGCTGAGGGAATGCCATAGAAACGAAATTCAAGCCTTCGGTACCTGTAAAGGTAGGAATCGCCCAGTCTCCGTTGATCGTAGCTACCGCAATATTGCCCGTGAAGAGCTCGGCGCCGTTTTTCTGGTTCTTCGGCCAGATTTCACTGTCCACCATCTTCATCATGATTTCCAGAGCTTTTCTGTTGGCATCGCTGTTTAAAGTTGCCGTCTTGCCATCAGCATCGCATACGTCACCCCCGAACTGTGTCAAAAGCGTATACCACACATACATGGGAAGACCGTTCATAGATGTTCCGGATAACGGCATTTTACCGCTCTCTTCTTTTATCCTATTGAAATACTCGAAGAATGCTTCTTCTCCCGCCGGTACCTTTACTGTTCCGTCGGCCTCTAACAAGCCCATTTTCTCGAATTCGTCAGCATTAAAGTGCATAAGCAGCAAATGCGTATCGAGAGGCATACAGTAGAAGGCTCCGTCTACCTGAGATGCCTGCTGGAGTCTCTCCGTGAAATCTGCCCAATCAACGCCCGATGCAGCTCCGAGATCATCAAGCGGCTCAAGGAGATCATCCACTACATATTCTTTGATTCTCGTAATATGATTGATCGCAACCGTAGGAGCCGAGTCGGATGTCATAGCTGCCAAAAGCTTCGTATAATATTCCTCCGATTTAATGATCATGAATTCGACCTCGGTCGTTTCGCTCTGTGCATTGAATTCATCTACAAGGGATGTCATGATGTCGCCGTCGCCGCCGGAAAAGGGTGCCCAGAAGGTAATCTTCGTTTTTTCTGCCGAAACAGGAGTTTCAGTTTCCGCAGCGGGTTCTGCAGCGGATTCCGTATTTGTTTCAGTCTGTGCCGGCGCTGCGCTGTTCCCCCCACAGGCAGCCAACGATAACACCATACATCCGGCCATAACAGCCGCAGCTGCTTTTTTGAATAGTTTCTTTTTCATTTTGTTTCCTCCTTTTTGCATTTTGTTTTTCTTTGTTTTTTGCGTTCCCATTGATATGGCAAAAGACCTGCCATGAGACAGGTCTTTACCAATTACTTCCCAAGAACTGTCGTGTTTGTGATATTAGAATAACATCACCAAAATATTCTGTAAATTTGACTGTTCTAAGAAAAGTGTCTTAACTTAAACTAAATTACGGACATATTCTCCGGGACTTGTCCCGGTGTATTTCTTGAATACCTTAGTAAAATACTTCACATCCGGAAAGCCGCTCGCTTCCGCAACCTCATATATTTTCAATTTCCCTTCCTGCAAAAGCCGCTTTGCCACGTCGATACGTATCTGTGCCCGATATGTGGTATATTTTATCCCCAGCTCTTTCATAAACAGGGAGCTTAAATATTCCGGAGTCACGTTCATTCTCTGTGCCATCTCTTCCAGAGGAAGTTCATTCCTGTACTCCTTTTCCAGTATTTGCAGCACCTTGTTGATGATAGGGTGGTTGCCGGATTTGAGATTTTTGGTATATTGCTCATACTGGAGCATAACATTCATGATGATACGGGGGTAGTTTTCGAGAAACAGAATATCCTTGACCCATTCCAGAATATTCAGGCTGCTTATATTTTCATACAGCCCATAGCTCGCCTTACGGATCGCATACAGAATCGCCGCCGTCATGCAAATCAGCGCTTCCCTTAAATCCCCATATGCATATGTCTTTTTTCTCAGGTAATCCATAAAAGCAGTTAAATAACTCTCTATTTCCTGAATTTTTCCTTCATTAATGCATTTAATGATATCCCGCTCCAAATCGGAGGGATAAGAAAACTTTTGTGTCACTACCTCTTTTATCCTCTTCTCCGTAATGACCGCAGGACTGCCGATTGTCAGATTCCAGTTGCTCATATCCTGCAGTCTCTTTCTGCACTCCTGGATATTTCGTATATCTTGCAGATAACTTCCTGCAAATACCATATATGGATTAATTTTCATACGGCATTTTCCAACCACTTCATCCAAAACGGCCAGCGCTTCCGGCTGCAGCTCCTGAATTAAAATATAATTCTCCTTATTACCGTCTTCTCTGCACGTCCAAACCTTCTGTTCCGGCAGCAGCCCGCTTATTTCCTGCAAAGCGGCTTCCAAGTCCGATGGTACGATCCGGTTCTCACCGCGCAGCAACAACAGATAATTTGAATCCATTCCTTCAAACCGGTTCATTAATTCCTGCTCAAACTTGGATTCTACAAATCCGGGCATGAACAGCACACGCTCCAAAATAACTTCCGTATCCATGGCCGAGGTCTGTATCTTCAACGCCTCTTGCTCAATGGCACTTTTCACTTTTTTTAGCGATTCCTCCAGCAGCTCCTTCGTAATCGGTTTTAACAGATAATCCATGCTTCCCAGTGTGATTGCCTCTCTGGCATATTGGAACTCCGCATAGCCGCTGAGTATAATATACCGGCTTTGAATCTTCAGCGCATGGAGCCTTTTGATCATCTCCAATCCGCTCATGCCGCCCATTCGGATATCTGTAATAATAATGTCCGGTTCTGTTTTACAGGCGAGATCGATTCCCTTTTCTCCGCTGCGTGCCCTTCCGACCACCTCATAATCTCCCGGAATTTCCATTATCAGACTCGCAATGCCGTTCAAAGTCTTGAGTTCATCCTCCACTATCAGTATTTTCATTTTCTTCCTCCCGTAATTCTTCACTACAACGTTTAGGAATTATCGTTCTGATGGCCGTTCCTCCCCCCGGCTCACTTTCTACCTTTACCTCATAGTCCATCCCATAATATAGATCCAGTCTGGCAAGCACATTTAATACACCGATAGAATTTCCCGGATTCTTTCTCTCTATGAAGATCAGCCTCCGCTGTTCCTCCGTCATGCCCTGCCCGTTATCGCTTACCGTAAAATAAAGATGCTTCTCATCCTGCTCTCCTATCTGTATTTTTATCAGGCCGCCGCGGTCCACATAAGTAACACCGTGAAGTACTGCGTTTTCAATAAACGGCTGAAAAATCATTTTATGAATAAGGCAGCCTTTCACTGTCTGCTGACATTCTATCACATATTCGAAGCTGTCCATAAACCGTACCTTTTGAAGATACAAATATTGCTCCAGATAGACAAGCTCTTCCTCGATGGATACGATTTTATTGCTCTTCTGAATTTGATACCTGAGCATCTGAGCAAATTTACCCAGCATATTGCTGATTTCCTTCTGATCGTTTTCAATAGCCAGCCAGTTGATAGAATCTAAAGTATTATAAATAAAGTGTGGGTTGATCTGGGCCTCTAAAGCACGCAGTTCCGCCTCTTTCTCCCTCTGTCCGGAATCACGGATAGTCTCCATCTGGTCATTGACCGTTTCCATCATGATATTGAAATGGCTTGCAATCAGGCTGATCTCGTTCTTCTCTCCCTGGCGTATTCCTACCTTGGCATTGAGCTTGCCTCCTTGTACCTTATTCATGGCTACTACAATATCGGAGATATATTTCGACATTTTCTTTGACACATACAATACGAGAAAAAGTACAATGACCGCTAAAGCAACGGAGAATAGCAAGACTATGCGCTGTATTTCATACAAGCGATGGTAAATGTAATCCTCATCCAGCACACTGATCATCTCCCATCCGGTGGATGAAACGGTCTCCCTCAATATCATATTGTGAGTATCCGGTTCGTTTAAGCCCTTTTCTTGGAAATAATCCTGAATACTTTTTCCCAGCATCTTTTTATTGTAATGAGAAATAATCTTTCCCTCTTCATCAACAATCATAATATAATTGGCATTTTTGTTATCATTTAGCTGGGCGTTCTCACAAATATCCGCCAGAACGCTTTCTTCAATGCTGACAATTCCAATCCCTACCTGTCGATTCGCATACCATTCCACAACCTGCTTGCCATAGGAAAAAACATAATATTCCCTCGTACCCTTCCTGTCCAAATAGGCGGTTGAAACCCATTTTCCCTTGAGTCCCTGACTGTCCTCGAATATCCCGCTGTCAAAATAATCCTGATGCAGCATGGATATCTTAGGATTTAAAAGCTCGAGTTCCTGTCTGTCATAACCATATTGAAGGCCGGATTCTATGCGAATTGTCATGTTCCGTACTTCCGAACGATAGGTCATGAAATCCTTCATATAATTGTCCAGATTTGATTTCACCTTCCACTCGTTCTCGGAATCCATATTATTCAGCGCGTTTACCGCAAGCACGAAATCCGTATTCCTGAAAAGCTCATCTATAGCATTTTTATATCCGCTCAGTGAAGCTTCCAGGTTCAGCATCGTCTGTTTCAACGCATTTTGATAAGATTCCTCAATCCTCTCCTTCATGAACTGCTTCATATAGGAACCGCTGATTCCCTGTACGATTATAAGCTGAAAGAGAAACACGCCGAGAAAGACGAGAGTAAGCTGTCTGGCAAAGGTCAGATTTTTCCACACCCTTAATAATTTTTTCATAAGATATCCCCATTATCCCTCCGCCACAGAACCGTCCTCATGATGCCATAGCGGATTCTTCCAATATTTGTATATACGAACCATATTCTTATTTACGAATAGTCTTATTTAATCTCAATTTAACATGTGTTTTTAATTGAAGCAAGTACAAAACAAAGCTCAATTTTTGTATAATTTTAACGAAAAAAGCTAAGTTTACAGGTCATCAAGGTTGATTTCCAAACTTAGCTTCTTGGTTTTTATCCGTTTTTTCTAAATGAGTATGCTTATTTTTTCATTATTTATCAGGAATCCTGTGCCTCATGCAGCCTTGCGTAGATCCCGTTTTTCGCCATAAGCTGATCATGGGTTCCAATCTCTGCCATGCCGGTATCGCTCAGCACTACAATCTGGTCGGCATGACGGATGGTAGAAAGTCGGTGGGCGATTACCAGCGTGGTGCGTTCCTTAGATATCTCGTCAAGCGCAAGCTGAATCTCCTGCTCGGTTTTGGTGTCCAGTGCAGAAGTGGCTTCGTCCAGAATTAGAATCGGTGAGTTCCGAAGAATCGCCCGGGCAATGGAGATGCGCTGCTTCTGCCCACCGGATAAGCGGATGCCCCGCTCACCAATTATAGTGTCGTAGCCGTTCTCCATCTTTTCAATAAAATCATGCGCTTTGGAGGCTTTTGCCGCGGCAACGACATCGTCCCGGGAGGCATCTTTCCAGCCGTAGACGATATTTTCATATACTGTGCCGTTAAAGAGAAAGGTATCCTGCAATACCATAGAGATATTGTCCCGCAGGCTTGTGAGGGTTACCTCACGGATATCTACCCCATCGATACGCACAGTCCCCAGCTGTGGATCGTAGAAGCGGTTGATAAGGTTTGCAATGGTGGATTTCCCTACGCCGGTTGTACCAATCAGGGCCACGGTCTGGCCGGGCTTGATAGTCAAATTCACATTCTCCAGCACGGGATTTTCTTCATTGTAGGCAAAGGAAAGATTTTCCAGCCGAATTTCTCCCTTTACACGAGGCAGAATCGCTGCACTCTTTTTTTCTTTTACGTCCGGGGTATCATCAATAACGTCAAAAATACGGCGGCACCCGGCAGAAGATTCTCCAGCACGCTCCACAAGTCCGGATATACTCTTGACCGGCCCATAGAACATGGAAAGGTACATCACAAACCCGACGATATCCGCTATAGCGATCTGCCCCGTGCCCATCAGATGCCCTCCATACACAACCACAATCACAGTCCCCAACGCCGTTACAAAGGCAAGCAGGGGATATGTCGTTTCGAAGAAAAAACTCGCTTTTAAATAAGCTTGGCTGTGGCGCAGGGAAAGGCTGGCCACCTTTTTTTCCTCATGTGCCTGTTGATTAAAAATCTGGATTTCCTTGATGCCGGACAGATTATCCTGCACCGTTCCCGCAAGCTCGCCGCGAACCTTTGCATTTTCCTTCCATGTAGGCGAAACATTGCGGCTCTGCCAGATAGTGATGCCAATAAGGAATGGTATCGTGACAAGGCTCATAAGGGCCAGCCGCCAGTTAATGGTGATCAGTATCACACCGACACCGGCAAAGGTGAGGATATTAAAGATGAAATCCGGAATCACATGGGCGAGAAGGATTTCGGCCTCCATGGCATCGCTGACCACCCGGCCGGTCAAGTCTCCTGTGCGGCTTTTGTGGAAATATTTAAGGCTCATGCACTGAAGCTTGGAATAAAGCCGCTTTCTCAGGTCGGCAACATAATGCAGCGCGCCGTAATGGTTCAGATATCCGGAAACGGAATTTCCCGCCGCCTGCAAAAAAGTAGTAAACAGCAGCAGCAGACCGATGCGAAGTGCTTCGGACGCAAAATTGACGGAATCATTCGTAGCAAGGGCTGTCAGTTCGCGGAGCGCCCAGGGAGTATAAAACCCTGCCACGGTGGAAATAACCAGTGCAAAAAAAGCAACGATAAAATGACTCCAGTACTTCTTTGCTTCTTTGAAAATCCGAAAGGTCGTTTTCATACTGCGACTGCCTCCTCTGTTATAGGCAGCGCCTGAGTGCGCAGCAAGTCGTAAGTGAGACAGACAGGGCGTCCGGTGCGCGGCTCGTGGACGATCTGGGCATCGATGGAGAAGGCATCGCTTAGCACCTCGGCTGTCATGACTTCACCCGGATTTCCGTGCTTGATGATACTTCCGCCACGGATAGCGATCATGTAGTCGGAAAACCGCGCGGCGAGGTTTAAATCATGAAGCACCATGGCAATGGTGCAGTTCTGACGGCGATTGAGGTCGTAAAGAAGCTCCAGCACCTCCAGCTGATGTGCCAGATCCAGATACGTGGTCGGCTCATCCAGCAGGATTAAGTCCGTCTGCTGGGCCAGCGCCATAGCGATCCACACGCGTTGCCGCTGTCCGCCGGAGAGGGTGTCCACTTCCCGGTGTTCAAACTCCGTCAGCTTCGTGACGTTAAGCGCCCACTTAACAATTTTTTTGTCTTCCGGCGTCAGCTTGCCAAATCCACGCTGATGAGGGAAACGCCCATAAGCCACCAGTTCACTGACAGTCAGCCCGCTGGGGGCCGTAGGCGTCTGGGGCAGGATTGCCATCTTTTTCGCTATATCCTTAGTAGAAAGCTCGCGGATATCTTCGCCGCTTAAGTATACCAGCCCGCTTTTCGGCTTGAGGATACGCCCGATCGCCTTTAAAACGGTGGATTTCCCGCAGCCGTTGGGACCGATGATGGAGGTAATCTTTCCCTGGGGTATATTCATGTCCAATGCCTTAACGATGAGGGCTTCATCATAGGCGATGTCTAAATGTTCGGTTGTGATGCTGTTTGCCTTGTTGTTCATAGTTCCTCCTTAATTGGCTTTTGCCAGCAGGTACAAAAAGTACGGCGTACTGAGTATGGTGATGACAATGCCGGTCGGCACATCCGTACCAAGACTAATCGTTCGTGTGATTGTGTCTGCCAGGAGCACAATGAGTGCCCCGGACAGACAGGATGCAGGGAGCAGGAGCTTGTGATTGGGACCCACCAGCTTCCTCGCCATATGGGGGGAAATCATACCCACAAAGAAGAAATTTCCGCCCAGGGCTACGCTGCCTGAAGAAAGCGCCACCGCCGCGATGGACATCCCGAGAAATTCCGGTTTTACCGCTACACCAAGCCCTGTCGCCGTCTGATTTCCCAGATGCAGCGCGTTCAGGATACGGGATTTATAAAATACGTAGAAACACAAAAGTAACGTCCACGGCGCAAGAATGGCAAGATACCGCCAATCGTCGCCCCACAGGCTGCCTGCGTTCCAGCGCTGGATAAAATCCATCTGATTTTGATCCAGTTTCAGTGTCAGCAGTGTCGTCAGCGCGCCGTACCCGGAGGATAAGGCTACGCCCGTGAGAATCAGACCGGTAGGTGAGATGTCTCTGCCTCGCCTGTAAGCAAGAAAAAAGATCAACGCCGCAGCCGTTATGCCTCCCACAAAGGCCAGCAAGGGCAGCATAATGGCTGAAACTATGCCCTGCGCGGAGAAAATGACCACGAAAATCAGCACAAACAGCCCGGAACCGGAACTGATGCCCAGTGTGCCGGGGCTTGCCATGTCGTTTCGAAGCAGGCTTTGCATAATGCAGCCGGAGGCACCCATGCCGATACCAACCAACATACCAAGGATAATACGGGGCAGCCGGAACTCGAATACGATAAGGTTCTGCTTATCCGTTCCCTTGCCTAAAATGACATTCAGCACCTCCATAGGGGAAAGGTTCATCTTGCCCGAATTGATGCTGATAACGGCGATTGCCAGCATTAGCAGAAACATAAATAGCAGGAGAAAAACACCGCGCTTTGCGGTAAAACGCTGCTTACTCATTCAAACTCCCTCCTTTGCTTGCGGGCAAGATAGAGGAAGTAGGGTACACCTACCACCGCAAAGATAATGCCGATGGGCGTTTCATAAGGTTTATTAATAAGTCTGCCTGCCAAATCGGCGGAAACGGTAAGTAATGCACCGTACAAGCCGGAAGCCGGAATGATATAGCGATAATCCACACCGATCAGATACCTCACGATATGAGGAGTAATAAGCCCGACAAAGCCCACCGGCCCTACAACAATAACCGAAAGACCGGTGAGCACCAGCACGATAAGAGTAGAAATAGCCTTTATCGTCCGGGTTTTCAGCCCGAGCCCTGTCGCTACATCCTCACCGAGGCTCATGACCGTCACGGAGGGAGAGAGGGCAATGGACGCCAATACAGCTACAATAAAGAAAGGTGCGACAATAGCCAACTCGCTCCATTTTGCTCCTGCGGTACCGCCTGCCGTCCAATAAGCCAGTGCCTGCCCCAATCGGTATTTCAGCGATATGTACTGGGAAAATGCGCCAAACATCATGGAAATGGAAATTCCCGCCAGAACCAGACGTTGCGGCGTCATCCCCCGCTTGCCCAGGGAGGCGATGAAATAGGTCATACTTGTGGTGACCGCTGCACCCAGACAGGCAAACAGCATCATCTGTCCATAGGTACGCATAGGTAAAAACGCCATGCAAAGCGCCATGGCGAAGGTTGCTCCTGAAGAAATTCCCATCAGACCGGAATCGGCCAGAGGATTGCGTGTGGTGCCCTGCATCAGCGCACCGCAAATAGCAAGACTGCAGCCGACAATAATATCTGCTACAGTGCGCGGAAAGCGAAGGGTCTGGATGATCTGGTGCTCTGTCAGACTGGGATCGAAGTTGAATACTGCGCCCCAGGCTGTGGACAAACTCATATCGGCGGCGCCAAAACTGATCGACGACGCCGATATTAATACCAGTAATCCTGCTCCCGCCATCATATACAGCATAAAGCGGGCGGTGCCGCGCCTAGGCTGCTTTTCGGAGAGGTTTTGCATGTGCTTATTTCCTTTCGGTTATATCATTTGGTTCTACAAGAGTATTGAGCGCGTCTACCAAATAGTCCAGCTGTGCGGTAAGACTTAAGACATCATCATAATAGAACAGACCCTGATATTCACCTGGAACTTCCAAAACGCGGCCTTCCGCCACAGCCGGAATACTCTGCCAAATATCGCTCTTTGCATATTCCGATTCCTTGCCTTCCTGCCGGAACCAGAGAATATAATCGCCGAAATATTCATGGGCAACCTCGTAACTGATGGTTCCTCTGCCATTACCGGAAGTTTCGATCAGTTCCGTCAGCTTATCCGGATACTGCAGTCCAAGGTAACTGTAAACAAGCGTCCCGCCTCTTGAACCGGTTTCATAAGCGATTCCGGCCCACTCTCCCGAGGAACCCCAGTCTTCCAAAATGCTGAATGTTTTTCCGTCAAAAGCTTCAGCCTTAAATATCTCCTTGGCATCCGCAAGTTTTGTTTCAAAAATGGTAATGTTATTATTTGCTGTTTCAAGGGTTCCGGTTGCCTCCCCAATAATACGTGTGCGCTCGGGTGAAGGTATGCTTTCCTCAATAACAAGCACGGGAGCCACCTTGTTAAACGTTTCAAAATCATCCTTGCTGTATGTAACAATCAGATCAGGCTCAAGAGCCATAACCTCTTCCTGTTCCCAATTTTCAATTTTTGTGCTTGCCATCATCTGGTCATAAAAAGGCATGGTTTCCTGTGCCCAGCTACTGTATCCGACTACATTGAGACCGGTAGCAAGTACCTCTCCGATATACCAGTTCACAACTACTCGTTGGGGATTGGCAGGTACCTCAATGTCGCCCATCACCGTGTTGACTGTACGGCTGCCGCTTTCTTCGATGTTGACTGTGCCGCTGCCGCTTTCTTCGATGCTGACTGCGCTGCTTCCGCTTTCTTCGGAGCTGCCGGCAGATGCTTCAGACGTGTCCTGGGGTTGGCTGCTTCCACAAGCCGAAAGAGCAAGCAGGGCAGCAAGGGCTAAAGTAAGGGGCAGCATTTTTTTTATTTTGTTCATACTAATTCTCCTCATTTATAATGTTTATAATCTAGTGGCAATAATAGCGCGCGCCGCATTTTTGGTTAGTTCCATCTAACTCAATCGTTATTTTACGGTGTCGTTGTTTCACTGTCAAGGGAAAGACCAGCCGCAGCAGGAACTCAAGTTATCTCTTTAAATCAAACTAACTCTCAATATATGAGTATCACAGAGGCCTGTACGCTTAAATATTTGAATTGTTTTGGATTGTATTTATCACATTTTGGATTAGTTTTCAGTTGAACGATACCTCGATTTACCGTATAGTAAGCATAAAGTAGATTTCCTTAAGGAGGACATAAATGGATTACACCAATGAATTTGAGCTGGGCTGGGGTGCAATGGCGGAGCAGGCCGGACTTGAAATAAGCCGAAACGGGATTTATACCCATTATGAGATCCCGGATATCTGGGAAAACGGGTGGATTATGGAGGTTACCCCGGCAGAGGGACTGCATGTCGCCAGCGCGTGGTTCACCGCTAAGGAGCAGATTGAGTATTCCATGCATATTGAAAAGCCTTGTCTGTGGGTATTTTGTATCGATCAAGGCAGCCTCACCTTCACCCAGCGGGGAAAGCCTGCCCGTAAGCTCTGCCCGTTTACACAGCTGTATATCAGCAACGGCAAGCCGCTGCGCCTGAGCATTGCGGCAGACGAGCCCGTCTGCTTTACCAGCCTGCTGATCTTTGATTCATGGATTGAAACATTTCTTGGCGCAAACGGAATTTCATACCCCATCCGGGTTTCAGACGCTAAACAGTGGCTGCCTGTGCATGTGGATACGCCGCTGGCAATGCTTGTGATGGAGCAGCTGCGCTGGGGCGTGCGGGGCAACCGGCTTCCGCAGCTCGCCTACTTGTGCAAAGCGGGTGAACTGCTATGTCTCTTTGCCCATGCCCTGGATCAGGCACGCTATAAACGCCAGCGCCGCCACTATGTCACATGGGAGAACGAGCAGAAGCTCTTCCGTGTGCGGGAGCTCATAGATAAAGACCCGCTGGATACACCGGGCACAGAGGCACTTTGCCAGCTTGCCGAAATGAGCGAAAGCAAATTGAGAATCGCCTTCAAGGCTCTGTACGGCAAGCCCCTCTACGCATACATTCGTGAAGCGGTGATGAAACGTGCCATGCAGCTTCTGGCCTATGATGAACTGAGCATCAAAAATATTGCAGCACGCTGCGGCTATGAAAACCCTGCGAAGTTCACAGCCGCGTTTAAAGATGTCCACGGAATTACACCCAGCGCATTCCGGAAAGGGTTTGGGCTATAGCAAGGTCAGCAGTTCGTCAACGATGATATCAATTAACGCACCGGACGATATAACATCCGTATACCATGTTATCGAAGTATTTGTATCAATAATCTTCTCATTCTGCACTGCTGGTATCGACTGCCAAACGGCGTTGTCATTTAGCGCGGCTGAAACTTCACCAAGGGATATTATATAATCTCCGCAAAAAGTTTCCAAAACCTCCAGAGAAACATTTCCCCAATACTCGTCTTTATCAATAATTTCAGTCTGGACTTTTTCGGGAACCTTTAGACCCAGTTCATTGTATACCACAACGCCCACGGCATGTTTGGCCCCTGCAATGTAGCTTCCGTCATCGCCAAATTGGCCAATCGTGATCTCTGCATCCGCAAGGCCGGCATTTTGCAGGGTTTGCTTCGCAGTAGAAATTTTCTCTTTATAATTGTTCAGTACAGCTTCTGCTGCTTCGGGCTTGTTTAACACATCTCCAATAAACTGTATGCGTTCTTCCGTAGTCATATCTCCATACGGAACATAAACGGTGGGAGCTATCTTCGATAAGTCCTCATAGGGGTTTTGGGAAAATGCGAGAATAATCAAGTCCGGCTCTAAAGCCATGACTTCTTCCGCATCCAGCTCCCAGCTTTCTATGCTCACGGATTCCGTTATTTTATCAGCAAAAGCTGTTTTTGCACCGCCTTCTTCGGCCTTCGCCACACCCAAAGGGGTAACACCCAATGCCACCACATCACCGATGAGATAATCCACCACAATGCGTTTCGGGTTTGCCGGCACCTCCACGTTTCCCATCACTGTGCTAATCGTCCTCGTTCCTTCCTCCACTGATTCCGCCTCCTCCGTTTCTGCTGCCTGGCTGGTCACTGCCGAAGTGGGTACAGAATCTTCACCGCCGGTATTTGCGGGTGCTGTACCGCAAGCAGTCATCATCAGCGCTATTGATAATGCGGCTGCAACTGCTGCTTTGCTTCTCATCTGTTTAAACATGAAAATCTCTCCTTTTCCTTTGAGTTTGTCAGGACTAACTTGACCCTCACAATTATACGGAAAGGAAACAATATTTTGAAGCGCATCATCTCTCATACGAGTATACAAATTCTCTCTATATGCGCTTGGGGATACCCCTGTTTTCTTTTTAAACAAGCGGTACAAACCTTGCTCATCCCCAAGCCCGCAGCGAACGGCGATTTCACGCAGCGATGCACCGCTGGTTTCCAGCAGCTCTACTGCCGCCTCCAACCGGGTACGAATGAGATATTCCTGCGGACTGCTTCCCATCTTCTGTTTAAAGCTTCTGTGGAAATGGCTGTAGCTGATGCCCAGCATTTCACAAAGCTCCTGTATGGAAATACCTTCCCTGTAATGCTCGTCCAAATACCTCACTGCCATTGATATCATGTCCGGCTCAAGGATTTGAACGTTATTTTGCTCCAGTTCTGCATAGACCTCATAGACAAACTGATAAAACGCTCCTTTTCCGTAGAACAGATTCAGCGGTGCCGGTCCATACCAGTGCTCAAATATCTTCTTCAGCTGATCCGCAAAGAGCAAAGGATTGGCTGGCGTCAAACCATACTGCTGCCGAAAAGGGTTGGTTTCCTCCAGCAGCTTGTGAAACTCCCGCCTGTGGAAAGCCGGCTCTCCGAACTTGTAGAGTACCAGATAATATTCCAGCCAGGTACCCTGCGGACAAATCGATAGTTCTGTGCCCTTTCCTCCGTGGAACAGGCCGAATCGATCCGAATGATAGCGTGTGCTATTCAGTGACAGTTCGGCCCTGCCGGAGGTGTAAATAAACGTACCGGCGGGTAGCCTGTATTGGCGAACAGCTTCTTCCGGTGAGATTAAGTTATGTCTGATATCCAAAAGGGTAATGGATGCCCGGTTCCAAATCTGAATCGCGGCAGAGATTTCCTTTTGTGTAAATTCAGTTGGCTTTTTATCTTTATTCATAGTGTACCTCTATTTATGTAAATAAGTAGTTAGCTATAACTAACTAGAATTATAGCATAGAAGAATTTTTGCAACAACGGATGGTATCATATATTATTAAATCAAATTTTTACCGTTCCTTTGTTTTTGTAACATATGTTACAGACAAAATGTTGTATCGTGGGATATAATAACTACATCAATTAAGAACAATATCATTTAAACCAGACAAGTTAGTTTTTCCTAACTTATATAAGGAGGCACTATTTATGAATTCATATTTTTCTCTTTCCGATAAAGTCTATGACCTGACCGAACGGTATCCTGAACTGATCGATCTGCTTGCCGCCAACGGTTTTGAGAACCTGCGCAACGACGCGATGCGCAAAACCGTAGGCCGGAGCATTTCCATTGAAACCGCCCTGAAAAGCAAGCATTTTGACCCTCAGGCATTCGAGCAAAAAATGATAGAGACCATTGAACAAAAAAACCCGGCCCTTTCTACAGGACTTGCCGATACCCGTAAGGAAGATCCCGAAGGAGAACTGCGGCTGGCCGGAGTTCTGCCCTGCCCGATACGGGTCCAGCTTTTGGAAAAGCTGGATAGCTGGCTGGGCGAACATGATACTAAGGTAAGCTACGAATTGCAGGCTGCCAGCATGGGATTGGACTGGCTCCGGGAACGGATGGCTGAAAGCCCGGATGCATCCGGTTTGGCTGATGTCTATCTTTCTGCCGGTTTCAGCTTGTTTTTTGACAAGGATGTTATGGGAGAGCATATGGAAAACGGCGTTTTTACCGACTTAACCGGTATGAAGCACCTGAACCCCATTTTTGATAACGCTTCTATCGATTTGAAGGATCCTAAGGGACAGTACACCATCATCGGTGTGGTACCCGCTATCTTTATGGTCAATACTGAGTTATTGGGAGACCGGCCGTTTCCTGAAAGCTGGGCGGATTTGCTGAAGCCCGAGTTTGAAAACACCGTCGCCCTGCCCATGAGGGATTTGGATCTGTTCAACGCAGTTTTACTGGCGATCTATCAGGAATATGGAGAGGAAGGCCTGGCCAGGCTGGGAAAAAGCCTGCTGACCAGCATGCATCCTGCCCAGATGATCAAATCCGGAGCGAAAAAACAGCAGGACAATGCCCCTGTGATAACCGTTATGCCGTATTTCTTTACATGGATGGCCAAAGAGGGCGGTTCCATGAGAGCGGTTTGGCCCAAGGACGGTGCGATTGTCAGCCCGATTTTCTTGCTGACTAAGGAGTCCTCTAAAGAAAAATCCCAGCCGTTAGCGGATTTCCTGTTTTCCAAGGAGATGGGAAATGTATTGTCTGCAAACGGGAAATTTCCATCCACTCATCCCGAAATCGATAATGGCTTGTCACCGGACGCAAATTTTCTTTGGCCCGGATGGGATTTCATTTACAGCCATGACATCGGTGCACTTTTAAAGGAAACAGAACGTATCTTCTTTGATGCGGCGGAGGGAAAGGTATGAATCTGACCATTTTTTCCGGGCCGCCCTCTTCGGGTAAGACCTCGGTAATTCTAAAAGCTATCGGTGCATTTCAGAAACGTGGATTGTCTGTAGGCGTAGTTAAATTTGATTGTTTACACACCGACGATGATTTACTGTACGAGAAAGCGGGAATCCCTGTGAAGAAAGGATTGTCCGGCGCTTTATGTCCCGACCACTTCTTCGCCTCCAACATTGAAGACGTGGTTGGGTGGGGCAATCGGGAGAAGCTGGATCTGCTGATTACCGAATCGGCTGGTCTATGCAACCGCTGCTCACCGTATCTAACAGGTATAAAGGGGATTTGTGTCATTGATAATCTTTCCGGCATCAATACGCCGAAAAAAATCGGTCCCATGCTTAAATCCGCCGACATCGTGGTCATTACCAAAGGAGATATTGTTTCCCAGGCGGAGCGTGAGGTATTTGCCTCCCGAGTGAGCGCCGTCAATCCCAAAGCAATGGTATTGCATGTAAACGGGCTGAGTGGGCAGGGCGCATATGAGCTAAGTACGCTTTTATATGACGAAACGCAAAGGCTGGAATCGGTGCAGGGTATGAAGCTGCGTTTTCCCATGCCCTCAGCTATGTGCTCATACTGTCTGGGGGAAACCCGCATCGGGGAAAGCTTCCAGCTGGGCAACACCAAAAAAATGGTATGGGAGGAGGATGAGGTATGAAACCGCAGACCATCGGAACACTCATAGACAAATATCCCTTTGTCATAGATTTTTTCCAGCAGAACCGGCTGGATGTAATCGGACATGAAGATATTACGTTTGCCGCATTTTTAGAGGGGCTGGGCGAGGAGGAACTGGAGGACAAGGCTATAGACGTTCAGATCCTGCCCGGAGAGCTGGAGAGCTATATCTCCCAGATGCTGGCATTTTTGGGCATTGAAAAAAACAATGCTGTTCAGTCACTGACCATCCTTCCCGGCAGGAACAAAAGCGGACAGGCGGAAGATTTTGAATACCTGGAGATTCTGCCCTCTCAGATTGTTTCCATTGTAGGTCCTACCGGCTCGGGTAAAAGCCGCCTGTTGGCAGATATCGAATGGGCAGCTCAGGGAGATACTCCTACCGGCCGGAGTATCCGTATCAATGGAGTAGCGCCCGACCCCAAATGGCGATATTCTCCCAATAATAAGTTGGTAGCTCAGCTTTCTCAGAACATGAACTTTGTAATGGATATCAGCGCAGGCGAGTTTGTCAAGCTGCATGCAGAAAGCCGAATGGTGGAAAACCCTGATGAAATCGCCGGAAAGATTCTAGAATCCGCCAACCGTCTGGCGGGAGAAGCATTCTCAGACGACATTCCGGTCACAAGCTTGAGCGGCGGGCAGTCCCGGGCGCTAATGATTGCGGATACCGCCATTCTGAGCGCTTCCCCTATTGTGTTGATCGACGAAATAGAAAATGCAGGTATTGACCGGCGGAAGGCACTTGAGCTGCTCGTTTCTCAGGACAAAATTGTATTGATGGCAACCCATGACCCGCTTTTGGCCCTGATGGCGGATCGGCGGATCGTCATTCGTAACGGAGGCATTCATTCGGTGCTGCAAACTACTCCGGAAGAGAAGGATCTGCTGACGGATTTGGATAAAATCGACGCTATCATGCAGAATGCACGTCAAATGCTTCGTGTGGGAAATACCTTACACCGGGGAGAACTTTCGTATAAGGATTGAAAAATGCACAGATAGCAGTGTGAAGGGAAGGTGGAAATGATTCACAAACTAATAAATAGCCCGTTATTTTCCGGCATGACAGAGGATGAGATTCAAGGCTGCCTGCAGTGCAGCAAATCAGAAATGATTTCTTACGAAAAGGATGAGATGATTTTTTGTCAGAATGACGAGCCTGTAAAGCTGCATGTTCTTGTGGAGGGTTCTATTGCTGTATGCAATGATACCGTTTCGGGAAAGCGCAGTATTGTCGCCGCTTTCGACCAGTCCGGTGAGCTGTTCGGCGAAGTATTCGTTTTTCTAGGCCGTAAAGAATATGACCACTATGCACAAGCCGTTACTCCGGCAGTAGTTTTGCAGATACCCAAGGATTTTCTTTATCATACCTGCGGGGATGACTGCGGATACCATGCCCGGCTTATTTCCAATATGTTGTCGATTCTTGCTCAAAAGGCTTATTTTTTAAACCAGAAAGTCCAGATTCTCTCCTGCTCCTCTCTGCGGCAAAAGATTGCCAAAATCCTTCTGAAAAACTGTCAACCGGACGGGAAGGTAACTCTTTCTATGAATCGCGAGGAGCTGGCAGATTTTTTGAGCACCGCACGTCCTTCTCTTTCCAGAGAACTGATGAACATGCAGGTTGACGGGTTGATCCGAATACAGAAAAAGGATATTTTCATCATCGATTCCGATGAATTGCAAAATATAATTTAATTTTTTATCCGTAACGAGAGTTACGGATTTTTTTTGTTTGTCTTGTTAAAATGAAAACATAATGACAAATAAATTAAATATATGAAATCGGAGGAAAATGTATCATGGAGAATAAAATGTTTTGCTACCAGTGTCAGGAAACCGCCGGCAATACCGGCTGCACTGTATCGGGTGTCTGCGGTAAAAATCCGGAGGTTGCTGCTGTGCAGGATTTGCTTATATATGTAACAAAGGGACTTTCCTCAGTTACGACACAATTGCGCAGGGAAGGCAAGACCATTGCACGGGAAGTAAATCATCTGGTTACTCTGAATCTATTTACCACTATCACCAACGCTAACTTTGATGAGGATGCCATTATCGCCCGTATTGTCGAAACTCTCGACAAAAAGCGGGAACTTCTGGCGGAGGTTGAGAATCAGGGCATACTGCCGGATACTGCGAAATGGGATTCTGATGATCGTGGAGAATTCAAGGCCAAGGCCGCCGAGGTTGGTGTGTTGTCCACTCAGAATGAGGATGTGCGCAGTCTGCGGGAGCTGATCACTTACGGCCTAAAGGGTCTTTCTGCCTACTCCAAACACGCTAATGCCCTGCTGCAGGAGGATGAAGATGTGGATGCCTTCCTGCAGAGTGCTCTTGCCAAGACACTGGACGATTCCCTGACTGTGAGCGATCTGGTTGCGCTGACGCTGGAAACCGGCAAATACGGCGTTAACGGTATGGCGCTGCTGGACAAAGCCAATACTACTGCCTATGGAAATCCGGAGATTACCAAGGTCAACATCGGAGTGGGCACGCGCCCCGGTATCCTAATCTCCGGCCACGACCTGCGAGATATGGAGATGCTGCTGAAACAAACTGAGGGCACGGGAGTAGATATATACACTCACTCGGAAATGTTGCCCGCCCATTACTATCCGGCCTTCAAAAAGTATCCGCATTTTGTAGGCAACTACGGTAACGCATGGTGGAAGCAGAAGGAGGAATTCGAGAGCTTTAACGGCCCTATTCTGATGACCACTAATTGCATCGTTCCTCCCAAGGACAGCTACAAGGATCGCCTGTATACTACCGGCGCATCAGGATATCCGGGCTGCAGGCATATTTCCGGCAGCATTGGCGAGGAGAAGGATTTTACAGAAATTATTGAACACGCTAAACGCTGTTCTTCTCCTACTGAAATCGAACACGGACAAATCGTCGGCGGATTTGCCCATAATCAGGTTCTGGCGCTGGCCGATGCCGTAGTGGATGCGGTAAAATCCGGAGCAATTAAAAAGTTCGTAGTTATGGCAGGCTGCGACGGAAGAGCCAAGTCAAGAAACTACTACACTGATTTTGCGAAGGCACTTCCCGTAGATACAGTCATCCTCACGGCAGGCTGTGCAAAATACAAATACAACAAGCTTGATCTCGGCGATATCGGCGGCATTCCTCGGGTATTGGATGCAGGGCAGTGCAACGACTCCTACTCTCTTGCAGTCATTGCCCTCAAGCTGAAGGAAGTTTTTGGCCTGGACGATATCAACGATCTGCCCATCGTGTACAACATTGCATGGTATGAGCAGAAGGCTGTCATTGTCCTGCTGGCGCTGCTATATCTGGGTGTAAAGAACATCCACCTCGGCCCGACACTTCCGGCTTTCCTTTCCCCCAATGTGGCGAAGGTTCTGGTGGAGAATTTCGGCATCGCCGGAATCGGCACGGTAGAAGACGACATAGAGCTGTTCTTCAGCGATGAAGCAACAGAGCAGTCCGGTATTACGGCGGATATGCTGATCGGAGAAATTCTCCGTCAGTATCCGGATGCGGCTTCTGTCCTGATGGCAAGCGGTATGCACTGCCTGGGCTGTCCTTCCTCTCAGATGGAATCATTGGAAGAAGCCTGCGCAGTCCATGGGATTGAAGTAAGCGGCCTGCTGGAGCAGTTGAATCAACAGCTTCAGGCGTAAACCAAAACAGTTCAGGGACTATGGAAGAAGCTTGCTCTTCCATAGCCTCTTCTATAGGAAGGATTAGATTATGAGTGCTTTTTTAGGACCGATTCACTATTGGTTATACAATAAGATCCTGCTTCAGGAGGAATGGATTCACAGTATTTTGGAAGTCTCCGTACAAGAGGGCTGGAATACCTTATCTGAACAAGAGCTGGATACTGCATATGGTAAATTAGATTTATCACCGCTGGAAGAAATCATTGACGGGAGTAATATCCATGGCTGGCTCCAGCAGAAAATAGAAATCAGCGAAAACAGACTGGCCTTTCTGGTTACCAGCCTGTTGAATGAAGATTCGTCCAGACTGGCTGATTTGAAACAGGCTGCATTCCAATTCGGAGAAAAGCATGCTCTTCAAAACGGAATTGGTGCGGACGATGCCTTTAAGGTTTTGGAGGATACCTTACTGGATGGTATGCCGTGTGACCACGTTAACAGTGTGATGGAACATGACACAGAAAAAGTCGTCTGGCAGAAAACACAATGCGTACACCATGAATATTGGGACCGGGCAGGAGGCAATATATCGGTATATGACACACTTCGGGGAGAAATCGTTGCGGGGATGCTTTCCCGCAGCGGCCTCGAGCTTCACACATATGAGAACAATAAATATGAAATAAGCAGAAAGGAGTAACTGTTATGTACAGCGTAGAATTAATGGTGGAGGAACATGAAAATATCCTGAAACTTCTTACAGTTATACAAAAAGCTTGCTGTGGTATCCTGGACGGGCTGGATGTGAACGATGGTGACTTTCGCAAGATAATCCAATTTGCCCGAAATTATGCTGATAAGCATCATCACGGCAAAGAAGAGCAAATTCTGTTTCAGGAAATGAGCGATCGTCTGGGGGAAATCGGCGTCAAACTGATTCAGCATGGTATGCTGGTAGAGCATGATTTAGGGCGGCTGCATATTTCGGAGCTGGAAAAGGCCCTCGATCAATATAGAGACGATCCCCAGACCATATTCAAACTTGGCATTCTGACTGAAGCCATGGGATATGTGAATTTACTGCTGCGGCATATCGACAAAGAAAATCAGGTTGTCTATACCTATGCGGAAAGAAATCTGCCTCCGGATATTCTGCAGTCGGTAGATCAGCGGGTAAAAGCATTTGAAACAGAAGCAGAACAGAACCAGACACAAGAAACCTATTTAAAAATTTTACAGGAACTGCAATGGAAATATCCTGATTGACATCTGCATCTCCGATTGAAAAAAGCACCGATTGCTCGGTGCTTCGTTCCTTTATCCCCAGACTTTGATCCGGTTTATTCCCTCTTTGAGATTGCCCAAAGGTCCGATAACGGTATCCTTTGTTCTTAGATTATCGTTATAATCCGTATCGAATAAGATTTCACTTCCATCAGGATTTTCAAAAGCGCATTCGGTAATACGGGTCATGCCGAGATCCTTTGTTTGTAAGATCACGCCTTTTCTGTCTGCCAGCGCCTTATCCACCGTCATTTCCAAATATACTTTCCCATCCTCTTGAATAATCTTTACCTGAGGATCGTAGCTGCTTACTATCTTTTCCTTCTCGTCCTTATATGCCTTTGCACCCTTGAGATAAGCATTGTTATTAATATATACAGGCTGCTTTACCTTCTCGAATACTTCCAGATCGCCGTTTCCAAGACCGATTACCTCCTCTGTGTATTCTTCCAGCGACTGAGGGCTGCCGTCATAATCTGAGGTTCCGCATACGGACTGCTCCGTATAGGTTTCTATTCCTCCTATAAAAATATTCTGATACCATCTGTCATCACCTCCGTATACGAAGGTAGTTCCTGCTGCCTGAGTGGTATGCGAGAAATGATATGGCGTGGCCCTGTTCAATACCGGTTCACGGCGCATAGAACCGCAGTAAAGATTATTTACGAAGGCTCCGCCCTGAGCGATGTTATCAAAATTATATTCGGAAGCAAAAATATTGTTATCCGCCAGATGAGGCCCGTGGGTCACCTCGATCATTAAGTCTCTGTCATTGGAATAGAAAAGATTCTTGCTTATTCTCGTTCCTTGTACCTGCCAGTCTAACCATATTCCTAAGGTGGAATTGTGGATATTGTTGTGGTGAATCTGCACATCCAGACATGCGTGCATCTTGATGCCTGCGATTTCGTATCCGAAATACTCATGTTTAACCGCAATATTATAAATGTGGTTATTATAAATCTCGCTGAATACGCATCCCAAATGACCTACGATTCCGTTCTGTCCACAGTCGTAAATCGTGTTATTTCTTATAATGTGTGAACCTATCTTCTCTTTGCTCCAGCCAATTTGAAGGGCCTTAAAAACAGCCTCCATCTGATACTGATAGCCTGGCTTCCTATGAGTGTAAGTACATAGATTATGTCCCGTTGATTCTTCCTTTCCTATGCTGATACCGCTGCATTTAGAATCATGAATAGTATTATCTTCGATAATCCAGCCTTTACTCCAGTTAACTCCCAAAAGCCCCGGCTGGTCTGCCGTAGGCGGAGTCCAGGGAGTTGCCGCCTGAGCCATCTCAAAACCACGTACCGTAATATAATCTCTTCCGGTCTTCTCAGGATAAAAGCAGCATTTCCGCACATTGATTTCCACATATTCTTTATTCGGGTCCGCTCCCTGGAAATTAGCATAAATAACTGTATTCTCCCCATCCACTTCACAGTACCACTGGTAAACGGAGTCCTCCGGACAAAGAAGCGGCTCCGCATGCTTTGTCCAAGGCGGATTATATCCCTCTGTACGTATCACGGGATGCTTCACATCCTCAAGAGATTTTGCTTCATAAAAAGATTTTCCATTCAGGTATACATCACCGCAATGGACAGGCATATCCAGCGGATGGACAAACCAATCGCCGAATACTACTTCTTCATACGGGTTGTAGTCGCCGAACAACTCATTATGCCGGACAGTTTTCCACGTAGTTCCTTCCACCAGCTCCCAGTTGTCCACCCTTTCCGAACCTTTAATAACAACCTTTTCTCCCTCTGCGGCCTGATATGTGATTCTGTTTACATTGTTGGTTCCACCATATGCAGGTTTTACCCATTCCCGGTATTCGCCTGCATGTACGATAACCGTATCTCCGGCCCTGGCTGCTTGTGCCGCCTTAGAAATTGTCAGAAACGGCTGATCCTTCGTTCCCGCCAAACGATCGGAACCGTTTTTCGCTACATGAATTTCTCTTCCCATAATCTCATTCTCCTTATTTTTATTATTTCATTATCTGGTTCTGGGATGTGTATGAAAACTACTTGTGCCGGGCCAGACGCTCCCTGGCTTAAGTTTCCTGCATTATTTCCTCGCTTAAATTTATTCTAACCTTTTACCGCTCCTGCTGTCATCCCCTTTACCAGCTTATCCTGCGCAAAGATAAACAGCAGGATCATAGGCAGCACCGTCAGGGTAAGAACGGACATGATCATCGGAGTATTCATGGAGTACTGCCCTTGGAATTCCCATACGGCTAACGGTAATGTCCGGTTGGCTGAGGATTGGGTCAGCGTATAGGCGAAGCTGAACTCATTCCACATATTGACTCCATTATATATGGCTAAGGTAGCCAGCCCCGGCTTCGATAACGGGAGTATAATGCTGAAGAACATATGGTATCTGCTGCATCCGTCAATCTGAGCCGATTCTTCTATTTCACCCGGTATTTCCCGCATAAAGCTGGTCAGAATAAATACGGATATAGGAATGGCCGTCGCCACATACGGCCCGATCAACGCCCAGATGGAGTCGTACAGTCCAAGATTTTTGGACATTTTAAAGACTGGAATTAAAGTAATATGTATAGGAATTGACATACACGCTACTATGAGCGCATATATCGGTGCTCCCAGCTTGAACTGAAACCGGGACAAAGGATAGGAGGCACAGGCGGAAATGAACAGCAGGATGAAAAGGGATACCGCCAGCACGATGACGCTGTTAAAAAAGAATCGGAAAAAATTACCGAAAAGCACCGATTTATAGTTCTCTATATAGAAGCTGTCAGGCAGTGAAAAAACTCCCTTTGTCAGCATTTCGAACTTTTCCTTAAAGGAATTGAGCACCATGAATATAAAAGGCAGCAACGATACGACGGTCCAGAAAATTCCTGCGATCCAAGCTAATGTCCAGCTGATCTTACTTTTGGTTTTGCTCGTGATTACATTATCATTCATATTTATGCCACCTCCTTTTTACGGTTTAACAGCTTCATTGTCAATAATGAAACGACAGATATCAGTATGAACATACCCGCTGCCACCGCGGAGCCGTATCCCATATTGAACTTCACGAAAGATTGTTTGTACATATAGGTCGCCATCAGCTCTGTAGAGGTTCCGGGGCCTCCTCCGGTCATAACATAAACTAAATCGAAATATTTTAACGAGCCTACCATAGATAGAATTGCCGCGCTTTTTAATGACGGCACCAGCAGGGGAAATGCGATCTTCCGAAAATACTGTCCTCTATTCGCTCCATCAATAATAGCCGCTTCATATACATCTGTTGAAATATTGGTATACGCCGCCATACAGTACACCATATAAAATGGGGTAAACTGCCATGCAATAACGCCGATGACCGTATAGAGCGCCGTCTTGGGATTCCCAAGCAAGTCAATATTTCCGCCGCCGAGCAGCTTGGAAATGGCGCTGAAAATACCTCCGTTAGTCGCCAACGCATATGTAAATAGGAAACCGATAGCAACCGACGACATTAAGAGGGGAATGAACCACAGTACCTTAAATACTGTCATTTTTCTTCCCCCGAAGTCAATAAACGTAGCCAATGCCAAGCCGATGGGTATCTGGACGCAGATGGATAGGATCATGACCAGGATATTATTTTTAAACGCTATCCAAAAGGATTTATCCGCTATCAGCTTTCCCCAGTTTTTCAGTCCTATCATCGTCTTTTCACTGGAAATTCCGTTCCATTTATAAAGGCTGGTAATAAATGTATCAATAATCGGGTAAAACACATAACCAATCATTAAAAATGCAATTGGGAGCAAGAATATAAACGCCGCTATATTGACATCCCGTTTCCTTTTTTCTGCCAAAGAGACAGCTTTTTTCTCCATTTTCGTTCCTCCTTGTTCCGCCAAAAGCGAGAGATTCCCGGGCACCTAGCCCGGGAATGCCTTAATGCCTTCTACTGCGCCGCTTCCTCTAAATATTCCTGCATTGCTTTCTGGAACTGGACTGCTGCTTCCTGTGAGGTCATCGTCAGACCGAACAATTCCTGACTCGTATCTAAGTGTACCTGTGCTACTGCAGGCGGAAGATACTGGTCATACCAAAGCTGGGTGGAGGAGGCGCTGTTTGCTGCCTCTATGATCTGTTTATTGATAGGGTCCGTAATTTTATCCTCTACTCCTTTAATGGGAGGTACTTTACCGCTTTCCACCATGAAATCTACTACTTCTTCCTCTGAGAATTTAGAAGCGCATTCAAAAGCCGCCGCCAGCTTATCACCTTCGCAGTTGAAGGATATGAAATTGTCGCCAATCGTTCCTATCATAATAGAAGAGTCTGCGTCCGAGCCTTCTACTGCCGGGAATGGGAACCAGCCCATCTTTTCATAGAATTCCTTGCTGTCTTGCTGGATCAAACCGGTATACCAGGAGCCGATAAGATCCATGGCTGCCGTTTCCTGATACAATAATTGTCTCGCTTGCCCATCATCTTCGCTCAAGGAATTGACACCTTCCGGGAAGTAACCTTTTTCCGTCCATTCCGCTATTTTTTCTCCCGCCCAGATGAAGCATTCATCTTCAAAGGAACCGGTTCCTGCAACTGCTGCGTTAAACGGCTCCAGACCGCCTTTTCTTGCAGCCAAATTCATAAAATACATGGAGCCGGTCCATTTTGCGGAATTCGCAAGGGCAAAGGGAGTAATTCCGTTTTCTACAAAGGTATTGCAGACGGTTTCTAATTCTTCTACGGTAGCAGGCACTTCCAAGTTATATTTCGCAAATAAGTCCTTGTTATAGTAGATTCCTGATAACGAAACATTCATAAACGGAACCGCATAAATTTCATCTTTGTATTTTGCCTGAGCAATTGCCGCATCCATGATTCTATCCGGAAGCTCGCTATTGTTGAATAAATCCGTAATCGGCTGTGCATACCCGGATTCAATATATTCGTTCATAGGACCGCCGGACCAGCTTATATACATATCCGGACACTCCCCGGAGCTCATGGCAATGATCAGCTTTTCTTTATAAGTATCGTTCTGCACCGGCACGCTGGTAACGGTGTAGCCGGAATCCGTCGTCTGTTGATAAACCTCGATGGCTTTGTCATAAATTGCTTTGTCCACTTCCTCCGTACCTATGTTCCAGAATACGATTTCCTTATCGCCGTCATCACTAACCTCTTTCTGGGGTGTGCTTTCCGTGCTTTGAACGGCATCGCTGTCAGCACTTTCGCTGACGGCATCCGCAGAACCACAGCCTGCGAACATGGAAACGAACATTACTGTGGTCATAAGCAGTGCTGCAACCTTTTTTGCTCTCTTTTTCATCCTTCTTCCTCCTTCATACGTTTTCAGGGTTTGAGTCAATTTCGGGCCCATTGAAATTCATAACTCATTTGATACAATAGTAAGCTTACTGGAACTTTGTATTTGTATAGTATCATTTTTAAAAATAATTTTATATTTAATAAAATGTCTTGATTATATAAATTTCTTACTTGTTTTGTGCACAAAAACAGAAAAACCTAGAAATAAGACTATTTTTTCTATTTTCTTTTTTCTTATATCTCTTATACTGGATGTATATACCATCGTTTGACAAGGTCTTATCCGACCGTGTGTGACCTTGTCAAACAATGGTAGACTAAGGAGGTAACTTATCATGACACAGACGTTTCATAACCCTATATTAAGCGGCTTTTATCCCGACCCTTCCATTTGCAGGGTAGAGGAAGACTATTATCTGGTAACGTCATCCTTTGCTTATTTTCCGGGGCTTCCCGTTTTTCACAGCAGGGACTTGGTGCATTGGGAACAGATAGGGCACGCCATTCATTCACCGAATCAGTTGGATTATAAAAACTGTGAAATGTCACTGGGCCTTTGGGCACCCACTATTCGATACCACGAAGGACTTTTCTATATTATCAACACCTTCGTTTCCGGCGGCAGAGAAGTATACAGGGATAATTTCATCATTACAGCGAAGGCTCCCGGCGGTCCCTGGAGCGATCCGGTATTTATTGAGGGGGCAGACGGTATCGACCCCAGTCTCTTTTTCGACGATGACAACACGCTCTGGTATACGGGCAATTATATAAGCGATGAGAAACTTTACGAGGGACATCACGGAATTTACTTGCAGCAGCTGGATCCTGATACCTTTCAGTTTATCGGGGAAAGAACCTTTATTTGGGACGGGAGCATCTCAAGAAGTAAGTGGATAGAAGCTCCTCACTTATATAAGATAGACGGCATATATTATTTAATCGTAGCGGAGGGCGGTACTTTTTCCAATCATAGCGTAATGATGGCGCGGGCACGCAGCATTCGGGGAGAATACGAGGTCTGTCCGAGAAATCCCATTGTTACCCACAGGCATCGTCCGCTTCTGTCCGATATTTCTGTAACGGGCCATGCCGATATTGTAAAGACCCAAAACGGGGAGTGGTGGATGGTCTTACTGGCAGTGCGTCCATATGAAGGCTTCCATTATAATACGGGCAGGGAGACATTTCTCATTCCGATCGTGTGGGCAGAGGACGGATGGCCGCTAGTGGATAACCATAACGGATTGGTAAACAGCAGCGAACGCCTGCCTGACCTCGCACAGTTCCCTGTGCCCCTTTCCGATCCAAGTGATAATTTCGAGTCGGATACCTTGGCAATGATGTGGAATATGATCCATCAGCCTGAGCTGAATTACTATTCCCTGACGGATAGGCCGGGATATCTTAGGTTATATCTATCTCCGGAAGAGATGGAAGAAATCACCTCTCCGGCACTGATTGCAAGAAGACAGCAGGATGCAATCTGTGCCATAAAAACAGTCCTTGAATTCATACCGGAGAAGGAAGGAGAAGAAGCAGGGATTGTAGCTTTTCAGGATAATAGATTTAACTATATATTTACAAAAACGAAGAAAGGCGGCGGTGCTATTCTCCGGCTGTCCAAGACAGAATGCGGAAAGCGTACTGTAATAAAAGAGATTCCCCTTTGCTCGGAGGAAAGGCTTTATTTATCAATACAATGCAATCAAGTATCCTATGCTTTTTATTATGGATTTGAGGAGCACCAAAACCTGCTGTTTGAGGATGGACTTTCCGCTTCTCTTTTAAGCTCTACGGTGAACGAAGGCTTTACAGGAGCATATTTAGGCATGTATGCCAGCTCCAACAAACAGCTATCGAATAATTTCGTAGATTTTGATTGGTTTCATTATTACAAATAATCTTTATAATAAAAGCGGCACCCTGAAGCCTCAGAGTACCGCTTATTTTTATTGTACTTTTATTATGCCTTTTACAATATCCGCTTTGTTTTCCACACAGGAAGTCAACGCATTCTGAATATCGTCTAAAAGGAAGGTATGTGTCACGATATCTTTAATACTGATTCTTCCTTTCGCAACTGCTTCGATTGCCATAGGATAAATGTTACGGTAACGGAATACAGATTTAAAGGTCAGTTCCTTATCCAGTACCGTTCCGACGGGCAATGTCATTTCGCCGTTTGCACTATATCCCACCAGTACGATAGCAGAGCCTTTCTTTGCGGATTTTATCAGCTGACCGGCGGTGATTTGCGAGCCTGCTGTTTCAATTCCGATATCTTGACCTTTTCCGTCCGTGAGGCGCAGGATTTCTTCCACTGTGTTCTGGCTCGAACCGTCGATTACCGCATCTGCCCCTAATTCCAGCGCTTTATCCAGTCTTTTCTTAACCACATCGACGACGATGACCTTAGAAACACCCTTTGCTTTCAGTGCGAGCAGGCTTACCAATCCGATACATCCCGCTCCGGTGACTACCGCCGTCTTGCCCAGCCCGGCATCCGCTTGGTTGGCGGCATGGAGTCCTACTGCCAAAGGCTCTATCAACGCTCCCTCCATAGTTGTCACGTTCTCGGGAAGCTTGAAACAAAGATTGGCTTCATGCGCTACATATTCCTGAAATACTCCATCTACCGGAGGCGTAGCAAAAAATACCACATCATCGCATAAATTATATTTACCCGATTTACATGCTTCGCAATGTCCGCATGTCTTTCCCGGCTCCAGGGCAACCCGGTCTCCTGTCTTGAGATGCTTTACCTTTTCTCCTGTCTTCACCACCGTACCCGCTGCCTCATGGCCTAGAATAAACGGCGGTTTCACAATAAAATCGCCTATTCTTCCCGATTCATAATAATGCAGATCGGAACCGCAGATACCTACATATTCCACTTCGACCAGTACTTCATCCTCCTTCGGAGAAGGAATCTCCTTTACTTGTATCTCTACTTTTCTTATGTCAGTCATTACGGCCGCTTTCATTGTAGTATTCATTTTTTTCTCCTTATCTTTTCAGTCACCATCTCTTTATGGTGCATTTACTATTTTTTCTTTTAATGCCTCCACCTCCGCCTTCTCCACGAGAAAGTGTTCTTCCCCATTTACCGATATAGCGGCGTATTCAGAATCGTAATCCTGATATTCTACAGTTACATCAGAAGCTCCCTGCACATTCCTGACAAAACGCAAAGCAAGCAGGGCCTCTTTATCAAAACTGCCTCTTTTATCTTCTTGTATTTCTTTTTTGAGCAGTATGCTGAGCAGCTCCGTATAGTGAGAGCGGTATTTTTCATCCTTCATATTCCACTCATATGTTTCTTCATCCATATCGATGATTACCTTTTCTATTGTATCGATATTGATAGCAGCACTGATTTTCAGGATTAAATCAAAGGTATCGACATATAAAATTTCATCCATGTCTTCTTTTTTGATTTTGTAAATTATTTCAGGATTTTTTTCATAAGCAGCATAGTAGATATTTTCCTCCTCTCCGCCATATAGCAGGAGAGTGGCCGTGCTGTCAGCCTCTATCCGGTAGGAATTGTCGTCCCCTTCGTCTCCGCTGCAATATTCCAGCATGACCTTAGTCCCGGATTCCTTCATCTCTTCCTTTATATTTGCCGGATACTCGCCAGTTTCCTCCAAATCCATCTCCTCCATCGCATGGAACAGAGCAAGCATTTCTTCCGTATCGACGATTGCTGCTTTTCTATAGGGTACGAATATTTTCCAATACTCGTAAGAGCTCTCATATTCTTCCGGCTCATACGCAATATCTAAGACAGCTTCTCCATCTCTTATGACAGATAGCCTGCGAATGCCTTCTGCAATATATTTCGGAGATTCCTGCGGGGTTACCGCTTCTCTATTCACCCGCCCTCCGGTGCAGCCCGTCATAACGGAAGCTGTGATAAAAATGAATATTGTTATACTGGCCAGAGTCTTTATTCTCATTACCGCCTCCTCATCCGTCGTTAATCTTTTAGGATGTACTTTCCTATAAAAGAACAAAAGTGTGCTTCGCACACTCCCGCGGCCCAATACTCCAATCGCACAGCTTTTGTTCCGCGCGCGTAGCTGCGCATTGTACCCGAAGGGCTTTTTATGTAATAGGAGCATTTTCCTATTACGTAAAAAAGAGCCGCTTTGCCCGAGAATGCTTATCGATAGCAATTCTCTTATCTGAAATTATAGCATTCGGGCAAAACGGCTCCTATGTAATAAAATGTCTTTATTCTATAAATTACTATCCACTTTACGGGCACGCTCTCTGTACTGCAAGGGAGACATTCCTGTTTGTTTCTTGAAAGCGAGGGAAAAATAATTGGTATCCCTATAGCCTACATCCTGCGCTATCTTTCCAATCTTCATATTCGTAGTAGCCAATATATATTTCGCTTTTTCAATACGTTTGCGTACGATATATTCATTGCAGCCTTCATTGGCGACCCTTTTAAACAGCCGGGAAAAATAATTCGGACTTAGATAAAAATATTCACTGATTCCGGCTACTGAAACATCCTCAGTTAAATGTTCATTGATATACCTCTTTACCTGAACGATTAATTCATGAGCGTCATTTTCTTCCACCTTCAAAAGATTTTCCAAAAAAGCCTTTGTAATTTCATAATTTTCATTCCGGTTTGCGCTCAGCAGAGTAGCTAACAGAGCGTTTAATTTACTGTCTGCATTTTCTCCCGATTCCATTACATAGTTAAAGTAAACCGAAGACGCTATTTCAAAACAGCACCTTCTCACATACTGGTCCGTAATATTATAGGAATTGGTAGCGGCGCAGAAGGAATCGAATATTCTAAGTACCTTCTCTGTATTCCCGATATTAGCGTTTAAGCTGTTCTTAAGCTCCGCATAGACTTCGCGGAACATATCTAGTTGTCCCTTTTTTCCCTTGTATTCTATCAGCGTTTTGTATTCGTCTTTTTCTTCATTCCACAAATAAGTCGCATCATTATAAGAAATCGCCGCGTTCCCGAAGCCTTCTACTACGCTTCCCATAACCACACGGATACGGACATTTGCCTCTTCCTGAATCAGCTTGGTAAAGGTATCCACACAGTTTTCCAGATCGTCGCTTTTCTCTCCTTCGAATAGCACAAGCAGTATCCTGCCGCTGGTGTCTTCGAAAGTAATTCCCCTCTTACCGGCATCCAAATATCCAATTAGTAGGTTTTTAATGGTGAGCAGAGATAGAGACTCGCTTTCCCCTTGACGTATGCCCGCCGAATGCACGGAGGGTATCAATATGGCGATGCGCATCCTGATATCATGAGCATAATGATATTTATTGCATATTTCTTCTGCAATTTCTTTTGTATCCTTGTTCAGAATAAGTTCCCTCATCCAGGTTTCCAGACACATTTGTTCGGACAACCCGGAAATCCTATTTTCATGAAACCTTTCTTCCTCTTTTTCTCTTCTGCTCTTCACCGCTTGAATCTGCTTCTTGATGGAGTCGATGAGAACTTCTTCATCCACCGGTTTAAGCAGGAAGTCCTGCACCCGCATCCGCAGACACTCTCTGGCGTAGTCGAATTCATCATATCCAGTCAATACGATAATCCGAATGTCCTCTTTTAATGCTCTCACTTCGCTTATCAGCTCGATTCCCGTCATCTCTGTCATGCGGATATCCGTAATCATAACATCGATACGTTCCTGTTTCAGCACCTCCAATGCTTCCTTCCCTGAAGCTGCTGTGAATACTTCCTTAACTCCCAATGCATTCCAGGGAATTGCTGCCCGGATGCCCATTCTAATCATTTTTTCATCGTCCACTATCAATGCTTTCATAATTTGGCAAAGCCCTTTCCTTTATTCCGTCGAAGGCAGCGAAGCAAAGTCAGGTAAATCTGACTTTGGCGACTGCCCGCGGGCCATTTGACTCTGGTGTGTGTTAGGAATCAAGATCTTTACAGTAATGCCTCCCTTATCGTTTCTCATATAGGTCAAGCCATATTCCTCGCCGCAAAACAGTTGTATTCTGCGGTTTACGCTTCTCACTCCGTAGCCGAACTGCTCATCGAATACTTTTATCATGCCGTTTATCTCTTCCACTCTCTCCATCGACATTCCGGCACCGTCATCCTCCACCAGAATTTCGATATCGGCAGACACGCTGCGAACCCTTATCACGATATGTCCCTCGCGGCCCTCCATTGATTTAATACCATGATAAATAGCATTTTCTACCAGCGGCTGCAATGTCAGCTTGGGGATTACCGCCTTCTCCAATCCCGGCTCTTCTACTATCTCATAATTTAGAATCTCTCCATATCTCATTCGCTGGATGAACAAATAGTTTTTTACGTAATCCAACTCCTGCTGAAGCGTAATAATATCTTTTCCTTTGCTTAAGCATATGCGGTAATAGGTGGCAAGGGCCTTTACCATATTGGATATGTCCTGATTTCCGCTTACAACAGCCTGCCAGTGGATACAGTCCAGCGTATTATATAAAAAATGAGGTTGTATTTGAGAATGAAGAGCATCCAGACGAATTTGGTTCATTTGCTGTTCTTCTTCTTTTATCTGCTCCATCAGCTTTACGATCTGCTCCATCATGCTGTTAAAGCCTTTTTCTACCACCTTCATATCCGGATCATCTTCCTTGACGGAAACTCGTGTTTCCAGTTCGCCCTCCGATACCTTCCCCATGGCAATCACTATATTTCCCCATGGCGCATAGGCTTTTTCCACCATCTGCCTCGCCAACCGGATAAACAGAACGAGCAGACCCAGAAGCAGTATAAGCAGCATTAATACGGTCCACACGCTGTCCTTTGCCAAGTCCCACCAGCCGATATGGGTCACATAATAAAAATCCCATCCGGAAAGCTTCTCATAAATGATAATTCCCGTATTGCCCGATATTTTCCCCTGCTTAATATTAGGAAAATCCAATCCCTCAAACTTCTTTCCATTCTCCTTTTCGTCCGCCGATACGATAATGCTTCCATCTTTATGGACAAAATAAGTATCTACTGCAAATTCTCCGTCAGTATTTTTATCGGACATGAGCTGGAGCAGATTGGAGTCGCTTACGTTAATGCACAGGGTTCCTAATCTATCCCCGATTACAGAGTTCGAATAAAGCGGATAATAAATACTTAACGAGTATTCTTCCTTCGTGCTGTAGGTCTTGGAGTAGACCATTCTCATTACATTGTTGCGCATATTAATACTGTTATTGTAATCTTCTTTTATTTGCTTCTTATAATCGGGTAGCCAGTTAGGAATTGAATTCCCTTTTATTAAAAACCCATTATTCTCTCCTTTTACAATGGATATAAAATTAACGTTTCTGTTCATGTTGCATATATTGTCCAGAACACTGTAGGCATTTTCTACAGCTTCCTGCTGATTGCTTTCTTCCTTCAAGTACTTCTGTATATGGTCGTTTAAGTTAATGGACCATATTAAATCATAATAATACATGAAATTATCTTCTGTATTGGCTGCCATGGCATCAACTTCTTTCATTGCCATCTGCGCCGACTTATTGATTAACGATACCATCGTGGAAACTCCGGACACCAATATAAGCAGCATCGTGGATATGATTAAAGCCCTCGTTATGAATAGCACTATCTTTTTATCAAAGGTCATTTTCGCGTTTCTTTCTTCTTTTCTCATAGGCATCTCCGATTGGAATAACATTCATTTATCCCTATCATATAATTTCATCCTATAATTGTCCATAGCGGACATTTTAATACACATCAGCCTTTTTCGGTCCATTTGAAACAAAATGTCACATTTTTTCAAAAAACGGTAACAAATTTAGCAGAAAACCTTTCCGTTACTTTATATAATATTTTATAAAATCATGCAGAAATTTGCAGAAAGGTGTTATGATTATGAATGATGTAAAAATTGAAGATATACAAGTCATTGTGACTGCTCCAAACAATATCAATCTGGTGGCGGTAAAGGTGGTGACCAATCAGCCGGGACTTTGCGGATATGGATGCGCAACCTTCACATGGCGCTATAAGGCTGTGGTAACAGCTATTGAGGAATATCTGGCGCCGATGCTGAGAAATAAATCGGTTCACAACATAGAGGACATATGGCAGACGATGATGGGCAGCTCCTATTGGAGAAACGGTCCCGTTCTGAACAATGCCATATCCGGCATCGATGAGGCCCTGTGGGATATTAAGGGAAAGCTGGCAGGGATGCCTCTCTATGCCCTCCTCGGCGGCAAAACAAGAACTGGAGTAGCTCTGTACCGCCATGCGGACGGCAACTGCCTGGAGGAAGTAGAAGAGTGTATCCGGCAACATATCCAGGACGGATATCGCTACATACGCTGCCATATGGGATTGTATGGCGGGAATGCCGGACAGGTGGCCCAATGGATGTGCAAACCGGACAACGCTCCTGACGGCGCCTATTATCATCCGGGGCAATACACTCGTTCGGTACTTTCTTTATTTGAAAAAATACGCATCGATTTCGGAGAAGACCTGGAGCTGATGCACGATGTACATGAAAGGCTTACTCTGGCAGAAAGCATGCGGCTGGCAAAGGATCTTGAACCGTATCATCTGTTCTTTTTGGAGGATGCTCTTTCGCCGGAGCAGTCGGACAGCTTTAGAATATTGAGGGAACATACGGTAACCCCTCTTGCCATGGGAGAGCTTTTTACGGCGCCGAATGACTGGAAGGCTCTTGTCCAGAATCATTGGATTGACTTTATAAGAGTACATTTAAGCGATATCGGGGGTATTACTCCGGCAATAAAGCTGGCCCATTTCTGTGAAGCCTATCAGGTGAAAACAGCGTGGCACGGTCCTAACGACATGTCCCCCATAGGCGCCGCTGCAGGCATGCATATCGATACTGCAGTCACTAATTTCGGAATACAGGAATATGCCGGATTTTCTGAAAAAGAGCAAGAAGTCTTTCCGGGCTGCCCAGAGATAAAAAGAGGCTATGCCTATGTGAGCGAAACGCCGGGGATCGGTGTGGAAATAGATGAGAAAGCTGCGGCTAAATATCCGCCGGTTTCTATGGATTTCAATTGGCTCTACAGCCGCCTGCCGGACGGAACGGCGGTCAGACCGTAAAAGTTTCCGGTAATTACCATATAAATAGCGTATATTCAAGGGGATGACTATGTTACGATAAGACATAGTCATTTTGCTGCTACTGTTCACAGCCAAATTCGGCTTTAAAATGGAGGTTCGATATGAGTAAGCTGCAATCGAAAATATTATTATGGATGTTCTTGATCATCGTGCCGCTTTTATCCGTATTATTTGCCTACAACGTATATACGCTGCGTATCCTGAACAATCAGGTCGCCTCCAATAATTTGGATATTTTGTCTATTTATGAAAAGCCTGTGGCAAAAGATATCGAATATATCAGTTATTCTATGGCTAACCTATTAGCCAACGACGCGGATATGCTGCAGCTGAATTATGCCACCAGCTATCTGGAGGCTTATTTGTGCTGCGATGCAATAGCCGCGGATTATCGCGCAATGGTAAATTCACAGCTGGCGGGGTTAGGTGCCCTGGGCATTAATTCCCCTTACAACGGCATTTTCAGAATGGTCTATGCGGAATCGGGAAATTACACCTATTTCGAGAAAAAGGAGCTGGAGGAAACGATTTCCTCTCAGATTCTTGATGATGCGCAGTGCAATAAAAAGGGCTGGCAGCTGATACAGCTGGAAGGAAGAAATTACTTGCTCCGGATCCTGAAAAATAATCATAATTATGCGGTAATCGTGCTGGACTTTTCTCTTATAACTACTCCCCAGCATGAGAAAGATGAAACTCTGGACGGTTATTTGGTCTATGCCAGAGAGGACAATGTGCCCTTGACCATGAACGCCTTCATGGAGGAGCATCAAATTCCTTTAGAACGCACAAACAAAAATTATTATATTGCTTACGCAAACGGTGAAAAATATATGCTGGTGGAAAAGGACTTTCCCTATGCCGGCATTATGCAATATTATATAAGCCCTTATAAAGGGGCCTTCCAATATCTGGATTATGTACAAATATTGCTGCTGGTATTGACCCTGATCATCGCGCTGGCAATCCCTTTCGGCTTCTTCTACATGAGAAGGAAGCTTTTTGATCCGTTGGAAACGCTCATTGCAACCATGAAGTCCATAGGAGAAGGGCAGACGGATGCCCGAATGGAAGAGGAATACCATATCGAAGAATTTCTCCAGATGAAAAACAGCTTCAATGTTATGGTAGATAAGATCAACGAGCTGAAAATCAACGCCTATGAGAGGGAGATCCAGCTTAAGAACGTACAGATGCAATATCTGCAAATACAAATCAGGCCTCATTTTTTCCTAAATTGTCTCAAAAACATATATGCCTTGGCTGAACAAAAGGACTTTGAAAAGATACAGGAAATGATTATCATCTTGTCTAAGTATCTGCGCAGCATGTTCAAGAGCAATCCGGCTTTCATCACGCTGGGAGAGGAAATAGAGGGCGTTAAGAACTATGTAGCATTACAGCAGATGTGTCAGTCCGAGCCTCCGGAATGCCGTATAGATATCGATGAGGGGCTGTTAGAATTTCTTATTCCTCCTTTATCGATCATCACATTTATAGAAAACTCTGTAAAGCATGGCGCTCAGTCAGATAAAAAACTGATGCTTTCCATACGTGCCACAACACTTACGGGAGAAAAAAACTCCTATGTCTGCATTACCATTCTGGACAACGGTCCCGGCTTCGGAGAAGAACTTCCCAATCTTTTCGGGGAAGATTACGAAGCAGACGGGAAGGAACATATAGGAATCAAGAATATCGAAAAGCGCTTTGAAATGTTTTACGGCAAAGAAGGAACCATTCTTTGCAGCAATTCTAACGGTGCATGTGTAGAGCTATATATACCGATAGAACGGGAGGCAGGAAAATGACCATTTTAATTATCGACGACCAAATCAGTGTAGTCAGCGGACTGATATTCGGTATCGATTGGAAAAAAACCGGGATACAAAAAGTCCTTAAGGCTTACAGCGCTAACGAAGCGAAAGAAATTATCAAATCCCAGAAAGTGGATATCATTCTCTGCGATATAGAAATGCCCGTAGAGAACGGTTTAAGTCTTTTTTCCTGGGTCAGAAGAAACGAATACGATATCGAATGTATCTTTTTAACGGCACATGCGGATTTTATATATGCCAAGGAGGCTATTCAGCTTGGAAGCTTCGATTATATTCTACAGCCGGCAAGATATGAAGAAATCGAAAAGGCGGTAGAGAAGCTCATCGGAAAGATACAAATTAGAAGAAAAAAAGAAGAAATGGCTTATTGCAGCGACCTTTTCCAAAAACGCAGGGATATTCTGCTGGATGCTGTTTTGCAAAGGATGTTTTTGGAAACGGGCGACTTGCAGAAACAGGCTTTGAACGACTTGAAAAATCTGAATATTCCTCTCGCAGAGGATGAGAAGTCCTATGTGGTATGGCTTCAGATACAAGAAGAAAATACCCAGATGAAAGAATGGGACAGCGATTTGTTAAAATATGCCATAACCAATATTCTGGAGGAGCTTTTCTATAATTACGGATACGGTGTGCTGCTGTATGCCAGGGATAGGAATGAATATATCATTTATTTTTTCAGAAAGGAATCCCGCTCCATCGAAAAAGAAATCGTGCTGCAGCAGCTTGCACATTTTATAGAGCTTTACAGAGAATATTACGGCTGTACCGTTAGGGGCTACATTGCGGGATGCGAAGAACTCTCTCATATAAGAGTTGCTGTCGAACAGTTAGAGACGGTTAAGCAGAAGGATGTGACAAAGGGCAATACCATTATGGATGCAGATGAAATAAAGAATAGTCCGGCCGGCTACGAACAGGTGAGAAAATACTTTGCAGCCATAGAGCCCTTACTGCAAAACGAATTGTATGAAAAAATCTGTGATGATGTTTTGGAAATCATAGAAAATATGGCGGAGAAAAAAGTAATCAGTTCAGAGATATTAAAATGTTTTTATCAGGATTTCCTAAGTCTGGTTTATCAGGCTGCTGCCAAATATGGAAAGACCCTTTCCGAAATGTTCGATGAAGAGGAGCAGCGTGAAAGGGCCTTAAGTGCTTACAGCTCGCTGGAAGATATGAAATGGTTCATAAAATACATTATGGCATACTTAAACGAAATGAGCATGTCCGACGAAAAGCAGAAATCCCAGATAGATTCCATCCGGCAATACATCCGCAGCAATATGGAAATGGATATCAAGCGTACAGATATTGCGGAGCTCGTACATCTGAATCCCAACTATGTTTCCCGGCTCTTTAAAGGCGAAACGGGTATGTCTTTAAAGGAATACATCATGAGCGAAAAAATGGAACTGGCAAAGGAGCTGGTGCGAAGCACCAATCTTCCCATCAGCGTAATAACCATGAAGGTTGGCTACAATAATTTTTCATATTTTGCCCAGGTCTATAAGAAAATGAATGGACTTTCCCCGTTAGAGGACAGAGAGGTAAACGGGAAGATGAGGTAAAAAAGTAACATTTCTTGCCTGAAAATGTTACTTTTTTATCATCCCCGCAGAAAAAATATCACTTTTTTAATATTAACAAGACACAAGCAAGGTGGCTGTATGAAATATACTTTCCTATAATAAGGATATCAAAAAAAGGAGGCTTGTTATGAAAGCAAAAAAAGTATTATCCGTATTATTAACTACGGCAATGCTCTGCACAGCCCTCGCCGGATGCGGTTCGTCCGCAGGCACCGACACATCGGCAGGACAGACGTCAAATAATGCGCAGGAAGCATCTGCAGGAACAGAAAATGCTGCTGCAGGCAGCAGTGAGGACCTTTATACGGTGACTATCTATGCACCCTATGAAGCCAGCACAGAGGCTTGTGCCGAAGTATCCGAAAAGGTAAGCGAGATTACCAGAGACTTGATCAACTGTAATGTGGAGCTGGTTCGCGGAGTTACCTCCGAGCAGCTGAATCTGGCTCTTACTTCCGGTGAAAAGCTGGATTTATTCTACGCATTTCCATGGGAGGTAACTCTATCCAGTATGGTAGCAAGTAATGAAATTGTAGCTATGGATGACCTTCTGGCACAATACGCACCGGACATGCAGTCTTCTATTTCCGAGGATGACTGGACTTGTACTACAGTAAACGGAAGTATCTACGGTGTTCCCATGAATAAGGATAAAGCTCAGGCAAGAGGCTTTGAAATGAACAAAGCAATTGCGGACGAGCTGGGCATCGATTACAGCAGCCCGATCACCTTCGAAGAACTCGAGGTTGCTTTACAAAAGGTAAAAGAAGCATATCCCGACATGTATCCCTGCGTTCCCAACGGCGGCAGCATGAATTTTCCTACATGGTCCGCAGATGTTATGAGCGACAGCCTCGGTGTCCTGGAAAATTGTCTGGAGGACAGCACCCAGGTCGTTAATTTATACGAAACGGAAAGCTTCAAAGAATATTGTGATATGATGTACCGCTGGGTGCAGGAGGGCTTAATGATGCCCGACGGCGCTAACACAGATGAAAGCTATGCTACCTATATCAGTTCCGGCGTAGGTTTCGGTACCTTTACGCCTATCAAAGCCGGATTTGAGGCTGAGGAAACGAGAAAATGCGGTGTAGAAATGGCTGCCGTAGAGCTTTATGCAGCTCATTCCACTACTTCTATGGTTAACGCTTGCTGGGCTATTGCCGGAAACAGCGAACAACCCGACAAAGCTATGCAAATGTTGAACCTGATGTATACGAACTCAGATGTAGCTAACCTCTTAATTAACGGTATCGAAGGCAAGAACTACAAAATTGTAGATGAATCGAATAAGATCATCAATTATGCGGATGGCATCGACTCTTCCACTACCGACTATTCCGTAGTCGGATGGGCATGGCCTAACGAGCAGATTACATACGTTTGGGAAGGCGACGATGCGGATGTATGGAATCAACTTGGAGAATTCAACGCTTCCGCACACTCTTCACCGGCAAAGGGCTTCCTTTTCAATAATGAAAATGTATTGAACGAAGTAACCGCATGCAACAATATAGTAGCGAAATATCAGAACGGATTGATTACAGGATGCTTAAACCCTGACGAAGCGATTCCTGAGATGACACAGGAATTGAAGGCAGCGGGAATCGATACGATTATTGCAGAGAAACAAGCACAATTCGATGCCTGGCTGGCTGAAAAGTAAGAATAGGATAGAAAAAACGGATGAGGGTGTTCCAAAATTACATAAGTTTTCAAACTTATGAAGGGGACATCCTCTTCGTCTGTTCGAAAATCCAATATAAGAGGTACAAAATCATATGCAAACAATAAAGCGCAAAAAAATAGAATGGAAACAAATCAAGAAATTTTTACCCCTGTATCTCATGATGCTGCCGGGAATTATTTATCTGTTCATCAATAATTATATACCTATGTCGGGTATCGTATTAGCCTTTAAAAAGTATGATCTTAAAAAGGGCGTATATGACAGTCCGAATATAGGCTTTAAGAACTTCGAGTTCCTTTTTAAAACTAAAGACGCATGGACGATAACAAGAAATACCCTCGGTTACAATGCCGTTTTTATCATACTCGGAACAGTAGTTGCCATTCTCATTGCAATACTGCTAAATGAAATAAGAAATGAAAAGGCCAAAAAGACATATCAGACTTTGATACTCATACCCTATTTAATTTCTACGGTAGTAGTCAGCTATGTAGTATACGGCTTTTTAAATACACAGAACGGCTTTATCAACAATTCCTTATTAAAACCCTTGGGCCTTGATATCATATCCTGGTATTCCGAAGAAAAATACTGGCCCTTTATATTGATATTAGTCAATTTATGGAAAGGCTTTGGTTATAACTGTATTATTTATTACGCTACCTTAATCGGTATCGACAAAGGTTATTATGAAGCCGCCATGATCGACGGAGCAAGCAGATGGCAGCAGGTGAAATATATAACTCTGCCGGGGCTGAAAACAACGATTATTACGCTGACGTTAATGGCAATCGGCAGAATCTTCTATTCTGACTTCGGACTCTTTTACCAAGTACCCATGAACAGCGGTTCCCTGATCGATGTAACCAATACGATAGATACATATGTATACCGGGGTCTGACTCAAACGAATAATATTGGCATGTCGGCGGCGGCGGGCTTATATCAATCGCTTGTAGGCTTTATTCTGGTATTGACTGCTAACTATGTAGTGAGAAAAATAAGTAAAGAAAACGCACTGTTTTAGGAGGAAAAAGATATGGTTAATCATGATAGGGGATTTCAATATGCTGTAAATACTGTTATGGTAATTTTATGCCTTGCCTGTGTCCTTCCCTTTCTTCTGCTCATCAGCTCTTCCTTGACGGCGGACGGTACACTGGTAAAATACGGATATTCCTTTTTCCCGAAAGTCTTCGATTTGTCAGCCTACAAGTATTTGGTTTTCGGCTCCAAATCCATTTTCAGAGGATATGGGATATCGATTCTGGTAACCTTTTTGGGGACCCTTACAAGCCTCGTTCTTACAACGCTATTCGCTTATCCGTTGTCGAGAAAAAGTATGCCGGGAAGAAACATTTTTGCTTTTTTTATATTTTTTACCATGCTGTTTAACGGCGGTCTTGTACCGACCTATATCATGTGGACTCAGACCTTTCACATAAAGAACACTTTATGGGCGCTGATTGTGCCGGGCCTGCTGTTAAATGCATTCAACGTAATTATGATGCGCTCTTATTTAACGACCAACATCCCGGAGGAGGTCATAGAGGCGGCAAAAGCGGACGGAGCCGGAGAATTTCGGATCTTGCTGCAAATAGTGCTTCCCATGTCCAAGCCCATTATTGCTACCCTGACCTTGCTTATAGGTCTAAGCTACTGGAACGACTGGCTGAATGGTCTTTATTATGTTACTAATGATAAATACTTCAGCATTCAGGTATTGTTAAAGAAAATGCTGGATAATGTGGAGATGATAAAGAACGCCTCCTCCTCAGGAGCGACCACTATGCAGATGCCTTCTACTTCCATACGTATGGCGGTGGCGGTGGTCGGGGCATTACCGGTACTTTTAATCTATCCATTTTTCCAGAAGTATTTTGTAAAGGGCATCGTTATCGGAGCAGTAAAAGGATGACAAATAAGAAAAAGGAGGACGGCACTTGCCGGAAAGATTATGACATTTCCTAAAGATTTTATGTGGGGAGCCGCTACTGCGGCTTATCAGATAGAGGGGGCTTCTGCAGAGGACGGACGGGGACCTTCTATCTGGGATACTTATGACCATGACACGAGGTATGATCCCTTAAGAAAGAAAACAAATATTTTAAACAAAGAAAACGGGGAAATCGCCTGTGACCATTATCACCGGTATAAAGAAGATGTGGCGCTTATGAAGAAGATGGGTCTCAAAGCATATCGATTCTCCATCAGTTGGAGCCGGATACTGCCGGAGGGCAGAGGGAAGGTTAACGAGCAGGGCATTGCCTTTTATAACCGCTTGATCGATGAATTGCTGGCAGCCGGTATTGAGCCTTGCGTTACGCTGTTTCACTGGGACTTTCCGCAGGCACTGCAAGATATCGGCGGCTGGGCGAATCCCGCTATGCCGGATATATTTGCGGAATATGTTCGTGTGGCCGTGGAGCGCTTTTCCGACCGCGTGAGCTATTGGATGACTTTGAACGAACCTCAATGCCACATCGTTATCGGACACATAGACGGAGAATGCGCTCCGAAGCTACGGGTGACGGACAGACAGGCCTTTCAGCTCATCCATAACCTATTGAAAGCCCATGGTAAGGCAGTTAAAGTTATTCGCGAATATGCAAAAAAGAAGCCTTTCGTAGGCATGGCCCCCAATCCTTCTGCTTTCTATCCTGCAACAGATAATAAGGAAGATATCGCAGCAGCCGGGAAAGCAGCTTTTGCCTGCAAAGAGCGCAATTTCTGGTGCAGCGCTTTATGGCTTGATCCTGTTTTTAAAGGAGAATATCCAAAAGATGTTGTGGAAGTCTTCGGAGACGATTTTCCAAAAGAAATGATCGCTCCGGGCGATATGGAGCTGATATCGCAGCCATTGGATTTCTTAGGCTGCAACTTCTATACGGGACAGGAAATACAATGCGGAAGTGACGGAGAGCCGCAGCGTACACCTCATCACCTGGGTGCGGACTTAACGGCGTTCAAGTGGGAAGTAACCCCTCGTATTCTCAGGTATATGCCGGAGTTTATATATGAAAGATACCGGGTACCGATCATCATTACGGAAAACGGAGCTTCTATGGCGGATTGGGTAAGTCTGGACGGAAAAGTGCACGATCCTCTTCGGATCGATTTTCTCCAGCGCTATTTATTGGAGCTGGAAAAAGCCATAGATGCAGGAGTTCCCATCCTTGGCTATTTCGCATGGTCGCTCCTCGATAACTATGAATGGTCCAACGGGTATACGGAAAGATTCGGACTCATCCACGTGGACTACACCACGCAGAAACGGACACTTAAAGATTCCGCTCTTTGGTATAAAGCTGTAATTAAAAGCTGCGGCAAGGCGATTCATGTGGTGAAATGACTGTGAGTTACCTGACTAAGCCCGCCACATTGTATATGATTTCGGCCATTTCCCTGGCCGATTTCATCCCATCGTCCTTCAGCCAATGCTGAATCAGGCCCACGCTCCCGGACACAACGAAGACAAAATAGAACTCTTTCTTTCCCATGCCGGCATTTTTGCCGGAGTCGGGAGCTATGCCGCAGAACTCATAAATCATTGCAAAGAGCTGTTTTTGAAAATTAATATCCCCCTGTTCGCTCATGAGCACCTGAATATGATTTCTGTTGTCGATAAAATACTGAAGTATCTCCTCTAAAAGCTTCATCATCACATCCTGGTCCTTTTCCCCGATAAGGTTGGAGATAGCCTCTCTCGCATAGGAAAGACATTCTCCCTCCATCTTTTGAAGCAGGTCGTACTGGTCGGTATAATGCGCATAAAAAGTAGTGCGGTTAATATCCGCATTTTCACACAACTCCTTAATCGTTATTTTCGCGATGGGCTTCTGCTTCATAAGCTCCACCAGACTGTCTTGCAAAACCATTTGCGTATATCGCGTTTTCCTGCCTTGTTTCATCTTTTTCATAAATGTACTCCTTCCTCGCGGTCAATATCTCTGCCATTCTCCCGGCTCATGAATCCGCTTCTTCCCATGCATACCCCGAAAAACTTAAATTTTAAATTTAAACCAACATTTTTATATAACTTAATTGTGAAATCAACACTTTTATATTGTTTTGTTGCAAAATCATCGTCCCGAAATCAACTGTTGGTTGCAAAATCAACACAGTGTTTATATAATGACTCTATCATAAATAATTTTGGGGGAAAAGTCAAATACAGCGGATATGCAAAAATTGAAATGGAGGACGCATGGCATATATAGAATTTAATCATGTTATTAAAGAATACGCGGCTGACGATGTCAAGATCCGGGCATTGAGCGACGCGAGCTTTTCTGTGGATAAGGGGGAATTGGCCGTCATTTTAGGTGCTTCAGGCGCCGGCAAAACGACGGCTCTTAATATATTAGGCGGTATGGACACGACCTCCTCAGGCGATGTCATCGTGGATGGAGAAAATATTGCTGGCTATACCAAAAAACAACTGGTAGGCTATCGGCGCACAGATATCGGCTTTGTGTTCCAATTCTATAATCTGATGCCTAACTTAACAGCGCTGGAGAATGTGGAGCTCGCATCACAGATTTGTCCGAATTCCTTAGACGCTTCCGAGACTCTCGATAAAGTAGGGCTTACGGATCGCAAGAATAATTTTCCCGCACAGCTTTCAGGCGGGGAACAGCAGCGTGTGTCCATCGCCCGTGCAATTGCCAAAAATCCCAAACTTCTTTTATGCGACGAGCCTACCGGCGCGTTGGATTACAATACCGGAAAGCAAATTTTACAACTGCTTCAGGATACCTGCCGAAAGGAAAAAATCACAGTTCTCCTTATCACGCACAATTCTTCCTTGGCTCCCATGGCGGACCGGGTAATTCACTTTAAAAATGGTACGGTGGTAAAAACGGTGCAGAATGAGCATCCTATGCCCATCGAGCAGATTGAGTGGTGAAGTCATGAATCGTTCTTACAAAAAAGACACCTGGCGTTCCATGAAAAAGAACTGGAAACGATTTTTATCCATTCTTATTATTACCATGCTTGGGGTAACGATGCTGACGGGCATTTATGCGTCCTGTCAGGATATGTATTACTCCGCGGACAAATTTTTCGACAGACAGAATCTTTTTGATATTCGCATCGTATCCACTCTGGGACTCTCCGAAGAGGATGTAGATGCACTCGAGAAGGTGGATGGCGTAGCGCTCGCTGAAGGCGGATACAGCAAAACGGTCAACACCTATGTGGCGGAAATATCGAAAAGCGCCGAGATGACAGTTCTCAGCGAAAACGGGATGAACACACCTTATTTGCTGGAGGGAAAGCTTCCTGCAAATTCCGGCGAAATCGCCGTTACACAGAAATATATAGATGCCTCCGGGAAATCTATTGGAGATACCATTACTATTGAGGAAGATTCTGAGGAAGAAGATGATATAGAATCCTCTGACGAAGATAGCGTCGAAATTGCTGAAAATAATGCAGCTTCTGATGATATCGAGGATTCTACCGGCGAAGATTCCATCTCCGACGTCGACTTCGATGTGGATGAAGACATGGATATGGATTTAAAAGAAGAGGAAGATACTCCTGTCTTTGCCCATAACACCTATACAATTACCGGCATAGTCATCGACCCCATGAATATCCAGAGCGAAGGCTTCGGAACGGTATACCGCTCTGCCATGTCCGCAGACTATACTTTTTTCATTATTCCGGCCGACGCTGACATCGATATCTTCACCGCTGTTTATCTTACTCTGTCCGAAACGATCGGAATGGACAGCAATTCCGACGAATATGAAAACGCAGTCCAGTCCGTTATCAACAATATTGAAGGCCGTATCAAGGAACAGCGGGAACTGGCACGCTACAATTCCGTCGTATCAGAGGCCCGTGATAAAATCGAAGATGCCGAAGATACCATGAATGAAAAATTTGCGGATGCGGATGAAAAATTTGCGGATGCCTGGAACGATATCAACGATGGAAAACAAGAGTTAGCGGACGGTGAAAACACTCTCTCCCGGGAGGAAGCGGACGCTCTAAAGAAAATTGCGGACGCCAGGGCAGAGCTTTTAGACGGAAAGCAGGAACTGGCCGATTCCGAAGCAGAGCTTTTAGACGGTGAGGCACAGTTGGCTCAAGGCGAAGCGCAGCTGAATGCCAACGCCAAGCAAATCGAAGACGGGAAGCAGGAGCTGGCCGACGGCCGCAGACAGGCAGAAGACAAATTCGCAGAAGCCGACGAGCAGCTAAGCAGCGCCCAGAATCAATTGGATGAATCCCGCATGCAGCTGGAAGTCGGCCTGGAACAAATAAAGGCCCCCTTCGGAGACGCTTGGCCTGAAAACGAATGGAATGCTCTTGTTGACGCAGCGGCTGCCTTGGCTGCCGCCGGCGCACAAGACGCTGATATCGCACAGAGCACTGCTGTCGAAAGCGCTGCTCTCCTCAGTGCGCTGCAAACCCATACAGATACCATGAATGCCGGACTGACCGCACAAATTGCACAGCTGCAGGAATCGATAAACGATATCAACGTATATATAGAAAATTTAAACCAGAGAATTGCAGATGCCACAGATCAAGGTCTCGACGAACAGATCATCGCAGACTTAACAGCTGAGAGAGAGACAAAAACAGCTGAGGCTGCACAGCTTGCTGCCGCAATCGGACAAATGCAAGCCCAGGCAGAGCAGCTGAATGCGTTGCCCGCTTCCGGTGTGCAGGCAGCTATCGGCATGGCCAAAATAAACGGAGGCCAGCAAACCCTGGACATTCAAAAAGCCGCCTTCGAGCAATCAAGAGAAAGCACCAGACAGCATTTGAATGGAATTGCATCCCAACTGGCCGGAGCGGAGGCCCAGATAGCAGAAGGCCGTAAGACCATCGAAGAAAAGAAAGCGGAGCTCCAGGACGGCAGGAATAAAATAGAATCTGCAAAAACAGAATTGGCTGACGGTGAGACGACACTTAATGCAGAAGAATCGGATGCGAAAAAGAAAATTGCCGATGCCAAGGAGGAGCTGGAGGAAGGAAAACTGGATCTCGCGGAAGGTGAAACGAAGCTCCTTGAAAAGGAGCAGGAATATACCGACAAAAAAACGGAGGCCAAAGAAAAAATCACCGAGGCCTATGCAGAGCTGGATGATATCGACATGACTCAGTGGTATGTTCAGGACCGTATCTCCCTGGACAGCTATTCCAGTCTTCAAAACGATATGTCCTCCATAGAAGCGGTGGGAAACGTATTTCCGGTTATCTTTTTAGTGGTTGCTGCTCTCATGAGCCTTACCACCATGACGCGCATGGTAGAGGAGGAACGGGGATTGGTAGGAACCTATCAGGCATTAGGCTTTAAGAACGCCGCCGTTTATTGGAAATATCTCCTTTTTGCCTTGCTCGCCTGCTTGTTCGGAGGAATCTTGGGAGATTTAGCAGGTTTTATCCTGTTCCCGAAGTTTTTACTGTATATTCTAAAGACGCTTTATAATCTTCCTGAATATTATCTGCGTTTCGACATGCTTTACGGCATAGGAGGGGTTCTCTTATTTTTGATCGGAATCGCCGCGGCGACTGTGCTCGCCTGCCATAGTGAGCTCAACCAGACACCCGCAACGCTCATGAGACCCAAGGCTCCCAGAGCAGGCTCCCGTGTTTTCCTGGAGCGGCTGCCCTTTATCTGGAACCGTTTCAAGTTCCTGAATAAAGTCACTGTCCGCAACCTGTTCCGCTTTAAAAAACGCTTGTTTATGACGGTAGGAGGCATTATGGGCTGTACCGCCCTCGTTCTTTGCGGCTTCGCACTTAAAGATACCATCGTAAACCTGGCACCGGAACAGTATGAAGAAATCTACTGCTACGATTTAATGGCGGTAGTGGATTCAGAGGATAACGAATTTCTTATACAAAAGCTGGCAGGAGATGAGAACGTAACCGATTACCTGAATCTGCAAATCGACAGCATTAAGCTGCTTAATTCGGAGAAGGAAGCGGAAAAGGTCCAGTTAATGGTAATTGCGGACGATACCTCCATCGAAGATTATATTCATGTACAAAGTCCGGACTCCGTGCCCTTTTCCATAGGCAGCGACGGCATATATGTTACTCAGAACGCCGCACAGATCTTGAACTTAAGCGAGGGGGATACCGTTTCCCTACAGAATCTTCAATTAGAGGAAAAAGAGGCCGTTATCGCCGGCATTGCAAAGAATTACTTAGGCAACAACATATATATGACCCAGTCCTATTACGAGACACTATTCGAGAAATATGCGCCCAACGGCGCGCTTGTCCATCTTTCGGAAACGTGCACTGACCACGAAGAATATGTCCAGTCACTTAGAAGCAACGACGAAATACTTACCGCTGCAAGCACTGACGGCCTTAAAGAGGATTTCGGTTTCGATTTGATCAACGCGGTTGTCCTGCTGCTCATTGTTATGGCCGGTGGCCTTGCCTTTGTAGTATTATTTACCTTATCCAACACCAATATTTCCGAGCGCGTCAGAGAGCTTGCTACCATTAAAGTATTAGGCTTTTACGATAACGAAGTGCATCAGTATGTGCATAAGGAAACCTTGATCTTAACTTTAATAGGAATTTTGGGCGGCTTGCCGTTAGGCAGATTTTTGAGCGGACTTCTTACCAGTGTGCTCCAGCTTCCTTCGGTATTCTTTGCCGTACATGTGGAACCTGCGAGCTATCTGATATCTTCCGCCATCACATTGTGCTTTGCCCTGGCCGTGAACCTGATGACTAATCGTGCCCTTAATCAGATCAATATGGTAGAGGCACTGAAAAGCGTAGATTAATAAAGATTCTTAGATTGACAAAATTTATTTTATTCAAATAAAATTATTCATCTATTTTTACTTTTTCATTTTATCATATAATTTTAGCGTTGTTTTTATTATTTTGAATGTTTACATATCTTTTACGTATGAAATTAAATTGTAAAAAAATGAGAACTCCTTTACGGAATTCTCACTTCAGAATTATCTTAAAACCTGTTGGCCGCTTGCCACATATATTTCATACCATTCATAATGTTCAAGCTTCACATCCAGTGCTTTTATCGCAAGATCGAGCCTGTACAGTTTATTACTTCCCAAAAGCGGCATCGCTCCCACCGGATGATACATCAGCCATGCATAAATGATCGTATCCGGTTCTTCTTCGTGCCTTGCTGCGATTTCCCTTATTTTCTCCATTGCCTTTTCACAATGAGCGTCTCCGCCATTAAAAAGTCTTCCGCCTGCAAGCGGTGACCAAATCATAGGATGAATCTTATGTAACGCCAGATAGTCCATCATACCGCTCTCAAAATGTTCAAAGCATACCGGATTCCATTCGATTTGATTGGTTACAAGTTCACCGTCCATCGCTTTGTTCAAAGCGTCGAACTTGAAGGGATCAAAATTGGATACACCGACTTCATTTACCATTCCTGCTTTTTTCAAGTCTTTTAATGCTCTTGCCGCTTCCCACGGGTCAAAGCAGGGATCCTCTCTGTGAATTAAGTACAAATCGAGATGATCCGTCTTAAGACGCTGCAGACTTTCTTTACAGGAACGGATGATTCTATCATAAGTAGTATTATAATATCCAAAAGTACTTCCATTAATTTCCTGCTGGAATATACCTGTCTTGGAGACAAGCTCTATCCTGTCTCTGATCGATTTATCCTCTTCAAAAGCTTCTCCCATTAATTTCTCACATAGAGTAGCTGAATAAATCTCCGCCGTATCAAAAGTAGTTACTCCTTTTTCGATGCAGGCGTTCATAAAATCAGTCAATTCCTTTGCCGTCATATTCCAGTTTTCCAGTCTCCAGAATCCCTGCACAATCGCGGAAAGAGACAGCTTATCCGATAACTTTACTCTTTTCATTCCTATTAGTTCCTTTCTTGTTAAGCATTTTTTCTCATGTCCAGAGCAACCGCGCTGCAAATTATAATACCCTTGATAATTAACTGCCAATTCGAGTTTACTCCGATAAAAGCCAGACCATAACTGATAAATGTAAAAATAATAACACCGATGGCCGCTCCTGATACTTTTCCTATTCCGCCGCTTAAAGATACACCGCCGACCACGCAGGATGAAATCGCATCGAATTCATACGCCATACCATAGGAGCTGTTCGCGCCGCCGGTCCTTGCCACCTCCATGATACCTGCAAGCCCTACAAGGCAGCTTTCAATAATGAAGACCGCCATGATCACTTTTCCTACGTTGACACCTGATACTCTGGCCGCATCTGCATTGCCGCCTACGATATAAATATTTTTTCCGAATACTGTCTTATTTAGTACAAACCATACGATTACGACGGCTGCAATCGCAATGGCAACAAGCAAGCTGACCTGATCAAATATTTTATAGCTGCTCAAAAACCTTAAATCTTCCCGGATTCCGCCTATAGGCTGTGAGTTATTAGGCTTTTTGGCAAAATAAAGGCAGTTAATACCGTATACGATAGTAGACATACCAAATGTTGCAATGAAGGGAGCCATCTTTAATCTGGAAACCATGAATCCGTTTATTGCACCGATGACTGCTACTGCCGCAATGGCTACAAGCATGGGAATAATAATGGGGAGTTCGGGAAGATTGGGCCAGAATCTGTTCGAATAGGTACTCATCTGGGACATGGATGCAACCAGCACTGCCGCCAGACCTACCTGCCTGCCTCCCGCAAGATCCGTTCCTCCAATCAAAAGCGGAAACATAAGACCCAGCGCACAGATCATCTTTACCGCCGACTGTGTGATAATATCAGTGAACACACGCCACTGCAAAAAAGAAGGTTCTATAATAATAATTCCAATAATCATAAATAGCAGCACGATAACAAGTGCCTTATCAACCAAGATCTTTTTGATGTTTATAGTTTTCATTCGGAAGCCTCCTCTTTTGCCTTATTAGAAAACTTTGTTGCATACTTCATTACTTCCACCTGAGTTGCCTCGCTTTGCTTTAATACTCCAGATAGCTTTCCTTCACACATAATCATGATCGTGTCCGACATGCCGAGAAGCTCCGGCATTTCTGAAGATACCATGATGATCGCTTTTCCTTTTTTTACGAGATCTCTCATAATTCTATAAATTTCATATTTCGCGCCTACATCCACACCTCTTGTCGGCTCGTCCAGAATAAGGATATCGCAGTCTGAAAGCAGCCACCTTCCTACCAGAACTTTTTGCTGATTCCCTCCGGACAGATTTTTAATCAATGTTTCCGTGCCCGCCATCCTGACATCTAAGTCTTTACATACTCTGTCCACATCTTTTTCTATTTTTCGTTTATTAATATATCCGATAATATTATCAGCCAGCTTTTTATATGCAACTGCCAGAGTATTATCCCATACGGAAAGCATGGGGATAATTCCTGTGGAACGCCTCTCTTCGGTCAGCAATGCAAATTTGTTCTTAATGGCATCCTGCGGTGTATTATTCTGAATTGTCTTACCGTCCATAGTAAGCGTTCCGGAAATAATTTTTCTGAGTCCGAAAATGGCTTCCACCAGCTCCGTTCTCTGGGCGCCTACCAAACCGCCGATCCCCAATATTTCTCCTTTATGAAGTTCAAAGCTGATATGTTCAAATGAATGTTCCTCGGCACTCGTCAGATTCTCAACCTTTAAAAGCACCTTATCCTGTATGGTATCCTCGGCAGGAGGAAACCTTTCTTCCATATTACGTCCCACCATCTGATGAATTAATTCATCGATAGTAATATCCTTAATATCCCATCTTCCTACGTATTGTCCGTCGCGCATTACTGTTATTTCATCTGCAATTTCAAATATTTCTTCCAGCTTATGGGATATATATATAATAGAACGCCCTTCTGCCTTCAGACGGTTGATAATGTGAAAAAGATGTTTCGTCTCCGCAACTGTCAAAGAAGAGGTCGGTTCGTCCATTATGATAACTTTGGCATCATAAGATACCGCTTTGGCTATTTCTATTGCCTGCATCTGAGAAACGGATAAATCCTTTGCCAGTGTCTCTGCCGGAATATCAAACTCCAAATCCTGAAGCAGCTCTTCTGTCTTTGCCTTCATCCGTTGTTCATCTACAATGGGCCCTTTTTTCTCAAATCTTCCCACCCACATATTGTCTGTCACATTGCGGTAAGGAATCGGATTCAATTCCTGATGTATCATGGAGATACCTAATTTCAAAGCAGTATTCGGATCTGTGATATTCACTTTTTCGCCGTCCAGCTCTATCGTCCCTTCCTCCGGATGATACAATCCGAACAGGCATTTCATCAATGTTGATTTACCGGCACCGTTTTCTCCGATTAAAGCATGCACCGAACCCGGTCTTACTGCTAGCTGTACATTATTCAGCGCCTTTACGCCCGGAAAAGATTTTGACATATTACTTACTTTCAATCGGTACTTTTCCAAAGTAATAATCCTCCCTTGCTAAATTATCAAAAGGGTGACCGGAAGCCTTATGACTATCCGGCACCCTTTCAAACAAATCAATGATCTAAATTGTTTCGATCGGCCAAATATTTAGCTCTGCCTTATCTTTAGCTTTATGGTTTCCGGCACGTTTTACTGTGAAATAGAACTCATAAGTTCCAATGTGGCATCCAGGTTGCTCGAATCTACAATTACGTAAGGAACCCATACATATTTTCCATCAACCGTGCAATCAACTCCCACCACTTCTTCCGTAACCTCTTTACCTTCTTTTGCAGCTTTGATTACATTGATAATAGCATCAGACTGACTTAATCTGTCATTAAGTACCGTTCCCAATAAAGAGCCCGCTTTCATTGCTTCCAACGCATCGATATTTGCATCGATTCCTACGATAGGAACAAATTTGTCTGTATCGCCAGTATTATATCCATTGTTGATACATGCCTGCATTGCACCCATTGCCATATTATCATTATTGCAAAGAACACCTTCTATTCCGTCAATTCCATAAGCTGTAATCCACGCATTCATCTTATCCAGCGCCTGTGCCTGATCCCAGTTGGCGGTATCCATTGCCAGTACTTCATAATCAATACCCTGTGCTTTTAAAGTTTCCTCATAAGCCTGGGTACGAAGCACAACGTCCTGCTGCCCGATTTCTCCCTGCAAAATAACGAGCTGAAGAACTCCGTCCTTATTCTTATCTGCAACTTCTTTATTGCTGTTCCAGTAATTTATTAATGCCTGCGCACACATTTCACCTGACTCCTTAGCCTGCGCGCCTACATAATAAATATTGTCATAGGTCTGCATGGTCGTCTCCATAGGTTCCATGTTAAAAAATACTGCCGGCACCCCTTCTTCGTTCGTCTTCTGAGCCATAGTCTCCGTACTTTCACGATCAGGTGCACAGATAGCAACAACATCGGTACCTTTCGTCAAAGCCGCCTCAAGCTTACTGATTGCTGTGGAAACATCATTTGCTGCATCCTGCATATCAAGAGTGATACCGCCTATTTTTTCTTCTTCATTCTGCATGATGATTCTAAAGCCGCTTTGGAACTGGTCATCAAACGCCCTCCAAATAACAGTAGATTTTACATCAGAGGCTGTTTCTGCCGCAGGCTCTTCCTCCTGCGCCTCTTCTTCCTGCGCCTCCTCCGCGGGAGCGGGAGTCTCCGCCGCAGGTGCTTCCTGTGCGGTTTCTTTTGCACCGCATGCCATTAAAGATAACGTCATAACTGCTGCCAATAATACACTTACCATTCTCTTTTTCATATAACCTGTCCTCCATTTTAAATTAACTAGCAATTATAGTTTTATATAATACCCTTTTCAAGGCATAATATCATTGGGATTACTTCTCGAACCTGAAATCCTTCATCTTGCCTTTAATAAGCTCTTTTGCCGCATTTTTAGAATTAATAAACATTGCCGTATTATATTTGAATCCGGGCTGTTTCTTCAGTTCTTCAAAAGAATCGGCCACTGCTGTAAGAACGTCCGTAGCCACATTGATCTTCCGGATACCATGACGTATGGATTCCTGTACCTGATCGATAGGCGTTCCGGAGCCTCCGTGCAATACAAGAGGTACTTCGACTACTTCCTGGATCGCTTTCAGCCTTTCTATGTTCAACTGAGGTGCCGCTATGTAATGTCCATGCTGTGTTCCGATGCTGACTGCCAGGCAATCGACGCCTGTCCTTTCCACGAATTCCTTCGCTTCCTGCGGATCGGTCTGTGCGCCTTCCGGACCTTTTACCACTAAGTTTCCTTCTTCACCTACAAGCTTTCCCAGTTCTCCCTCTACTGTAATACCTAATGTGTGCGCGTAATCCACTACTTTTTTGGTGAGCGCTATGTTTTCTTCAAACGGAAGGGACGAGCCATCGATCATAACGGAAGAATATCCCGCCTGAATAGCCTGTACGCATTCTTCGTATGTACGGCAATGGTCTAAATGAAGCGCAATAGGCACTTTTGAATTTGCCGCAGCTCTTTTTACGGTCTCTACCGTTCCTTCGAATCCTCCCATCAGATCACAGCAATCTGTTCCTGTAATAAAGATTACCGGGCAATTGAGTTCGGATCCTGCCTCGATAGCCGCCAGTGCAGTCTCATAGGAAACTGTTACAAACGCGCCGTATGCAACCTTTTGTTCCTCCGCTAATTTAAGAATCTCTTTCATTGGTGCAAATTTCATAACTTTTCATCCTTTCTTCTTACGGATTTTATATAGTGTGTGTGAATCCGTAAATATGTTAGTGAGCATTTATTTTTCAAGCTTATTATTTTATTACGCTTGATAATAACTAAATTATGCAGTGACATTTTATTGGTAGATTTCTTTGTAAAAAAGATAAGCTTCTTCGAAATTGGGAATTCCTGCCGTTCCACCTACGGCACCTACATTTTTAGTCGCAACGCTTACGGCAAGCTGCGTGCTGGAAAAAACATCAAAGCCTCTTGCCAGACCGCTTATCAGACCTGCCATAAAAGAATCTCCTGCGCCGGTCGTATCAACTACCGGCATATTCTCGGGACATCCAATAAATCTTTTATTCTTAAAATCTGTAACAAAACAGCCTGAAGCTCCTAATTTAATTCCCAATACTTTTATAGAAAACGGCCTGAAATATTCTGCTATTTTTTCTGGATTTGTTTCCCCGGTTATTTTAATCGCTTCATCGATGCTGGGAAAGAACACATCGGTCTCCATAAAGGCCGGAGCCAAATATTTCAGCCAATCCCTGTGGGGATCCTCTCTGTTGATGGCTGCGTCCATAACGGTTATTTTCCCTTGCTCGTGTGCCCTTGAGAATACGCTGCGTATGCCTTCCTCATCCATTTTACGAAGAGCCATGGCAGAACCGATATAAATAATATCTGCATCCTCAATTGCTTTATCTGAAATATCCTTACCTTGCAATCTTTCAAAAATAGATTTTTCCGAAAGGAAATGTCTTTCTCCTTTTTCGTCGATCAGCGCATAGGAAGCCGCAGTGGCACACTCTTCATCATAAATCACGCCGGAAACATCAATGTTATATTTTTTACATTCATTCAGAATAAACTTACCATTTGTATCATTTGAAATTCTTCCTATTATTGATACGGGATTATCTAATTTAGCAAGACCAATTGCTACATTTAAAGCATCTCCTCCGCAGCATACAGACGGTTTATTGATGCTCACACTATCCAACTCCAAAATATTGGAAGGCACAGGAGAAAGCAATGTGTCGCATACCATCATTCCTATACAAAGTATCTTCATGATCTGTTGTTATCCTTTTCTCGGTGAAAGATTATTTTTGTTTTCTTTTTATTGTATTGTACGTACATTGGTATGTTATTATAATTGCATATGTGATAAAAAAAGTCAATATATTATTTTATTTTTATATATAATACCTAATTTTTGATGTTTTTTTATCGAATGATTTTGTATGAAATTTCTAAATCATATCTTTTTCTCTTGCAATTTTTATTTTTATATCATATGATTACTATAATATTTATTACTGATATGCTAATTGTTTTATTATCCGAACATAATTATATTTTTATACGGTCTATCAATATATCGTTAGCATATAAAACATGTAAATAAGTAACAAATAATTACTAAGGGGGAAAATCATGCAACTATTCCAAAAGAAAATAGATAAAAGTACACCGATTCCGCTGTACTTTCAATTGAAAACAATTTTATTAAATGATATCAAAGACAACTGCTTTGCAGTAGGAGATGCAATCCCTACGGAAAGCGAATTAGTAGAATTTTATCACATCAGCCGTTCTACGGTGAGACAGGCTATATCGGAACTCGTTCAGGAAGGGTGGCTGATAAGAAAAGCCAGTAAAGGAACCTTTGTAACGAAACCGGAGCAGAACTCCAGCTACATTCGTTCTTTTGAACCTTTCTATCAGCAGATTTCAAGATTGGGAAAAACGCCTCGGACAGAACTGATAGATTTAAGCGTTGTTACTCCCACACCGGAAATCGCCGGAAAATTGAATCTAAAGCCGGACCAAAAAGTCATTTCTATGTTCAGAAGGCGCTTTGCCGATGATATTCCCATGGTAACTTTTCAAAATTATATACCATATGACTTGTGTTCTTTTATTCTGAGCTATGATTTCAAATCTTATTCTTTATATGAATTATTAATGACCAATCCGGAAACGCAGATTGCCAATACAAAAACCATTGTTTCTGCAATGAATGCTACTTCCGAGGATATTGAACTGCTGAATGTCAAGATAAATGCTCCTATGCTTTACTTCCATAACATATCTACTACATCGGAAGGTATTATTATTGATTATGCCTTTGCTCATTACCGGGGGGATTTAAACAAATTTGAGTTTGATGGCAGCCCAAAATATTATCCTTAAAGCCAGACGGATGCAAGCAGTTTTCAGCTGCACATCCTGCACGGAGTGCTTTTATTTCATAGGAAACCGAAACTTACTACTGCAGCGTGACAAGGTCTTTCCTATGAAATAAAAAACAAAGGAGCATTTGTACATTCAAATGCTCCTTTCAGACTGTAGACAAAGTCCCACGCACTTGCGTGGGATTTTTCTGTAAAAAGAGTCAAAAGTTTAGTGTTCATGCAGACTTTTGGGCTCTTTTTTGGTACAATGGAAGTAGCAAAATAAGGCGG
>JAEYJO010000033.1 GCA_023408815.1 Bacillota bacterium
AACATCCATATATCCATGATTTTAGGCCATGGGGAATGCCATAGACTATGAAAGCTTAGCTATGAAAAAAGAAAGAATAAGAAAAACCGAGTTAACAAGAGAAAAACAAAGATTAATATGGGAGGAAAACAAATGAGTATGTATGAAGAAGGATTAAAATTAATGGAGGAGAAATTCGGCAACGGCAAGGATAACACTATTTCGCTTGCGACAATTGCGCTTGAGTCCGGTGCCGGCGGAAAACCCTGCCCCAGCGTCCGTGTTGTGGACGCTTATTATGAAGATGGTACATTTTATGCTGTCACATATGGAAAATCAAATAAAATGCTGCAAATCGCACAAAACCCGGAAGTTTCGATTGCGGCTTGCCCTGAGATGTTTACTGCTTGTGGAGTAGGTGAAAATCTCGGCTGGGTGCTTGAACCCCGGAATACCGAAATAAGAGACAAGCTTCGCAAAGCTTTTTCCGAGTGGTATGACATGGCAAATAATGAAAAGGATGAAAATTGCGTTTTCTTAGCAATTCATCTCACAAAGGGAATTTTAAATATAAACCATTGGGAAAAACTATATCACATGGATTTTATCAATAAGTCTTGCGATTAGGACAGAATTTGAGCATTGATAACCAAAATTAAATAAGCATACATAACCCCCCTGAACGGCAAGCTGCAGCCGTTTGGGGGATTTCTATATACAATCAAATTTTTCAAGGAGTGTTTCAAATGTAATATGGTTTTCCTTGACAAAGCAGAGTGGGAATGATAGCTTTAAGTTGAACGTTAAACTATTTTAAATATTGTATTTACATAGTAATCTATAGAATAATGGGGATTCTACTGGGTTTGCTATGAAAATAAAAGAAAAAAATGCAAAATGATAAGTTTAACGTTAAACGTATTGGGATTATGGGAAGGAGTTTAGCAAATGCAAGTGAAAAAAGAGAAGAAAGAAAAAGTAAAAAGGAGCAAAAAAAACGTCAAGGTAAATCATGAAAAAAGCTTTCGCAGAGGAATCTTAAGAAATTTGATTGTTGGATTTATTATTCCGGTGGGATTTATCATGCTGCTGGGAACAGTATCATACAGACTGGCTTTAACAACGATTGTGCATAATTACAAAAACTCTGCTACAGAAACAATGAGTGCAATTGGAAAATATTTTGATCTGACGATGAGCACATTGTCTGAAAAAGCAAAGGAACTGGGGAATAATTCCCAGATTGTTTCGTATTATACAAAGGATTCGGTACAAGCTGGAGACAGTAATACCATGTACCGGGAGATTAAATCAGACTTAATGGCAATAAAGACTGCGGTGCCATCTATTAGTGCGGTACATATTATTGGAGAAGGAACAGCGGCAAAGACGAAAGAAATTTCTTCAGATGCTAATAGTGGACAGAGTAAGGTTGGTTATAAAACTTTTGTTACCAAACCTTTTTCAACGGATGGGGAATTGCCGGAAGATACCTATCAGACTTTTATACAAAGTGAAGAGGGACAGATATGGACAGCCGGCAAAAAAGAAGCATGGTATGGGGAGCATGTCTATCTCGATGAACTTTTTTCAAAATCATCAGATTTCTATGCGGTTTCTTATGTACGAAAATTAAGTAAAGGGAACGGATTTTTTATTATCGATTTGAATATGGATACGGTACGCTCTGTTCTGGAAGAAATGGATTTGGGAGAAGGCAGCATTGTAAGCTTTATTACGCCGGATGGAAGAGAGATTACTTGTAATGATACAGATACTCAGGTTATTTTTAAGGATATGGAGTCTTTCCAAAGGGCTTTGGAGGATAAGGCAGACAGTGGCTATCTGGAGACAGAATGGAATAATCAAACGCAGTTGTTCGCTTATTCTAAAATAGGGACGACAGGTGCAATGGTATGCAGTATGATTCCGGAACAAAACATTACCGGGCAGGTACAGCAGATTAAACAGATTACTATTATAATCACGATTGCAACAGCGTTGCTTTCTCTGATTATTGGATTAACGTTAGCACTGGGAATTGGAAATCGTATCAATAGTATGGTAGGAATGTCTGAAAAAGCTTTGGCAGGTAATATGACGGTTATTTTTCAGGATAAGAAAAAGGACGAGCTTGGCAGACTGGCATATGCTCTGACCCATATGTTGGAACAGGTCAGACAGTTGATCCGACAGGTTACTGAATTCGGAGACAGAGTACACACGATTGCAATAGAGGTGTCGGATCAGGCAGAAGATATTTTGGAAGGGTCAAAAGGAATTGCCCAGGCAGTTGATGAAATCGGACAGGGTAATCAGTCACAGGCAGCGGATACCCAAAGGTGCGTAACGCAGATGGAACTATTGTCTTCAAAGATAGAAGATGTAACGGGGTATATCTCTGATACGATGGAGAATACCAGAGAAACCGATATAACAGTAGCTAAAGGAATGGATATTGTAGAGGAACTGCGTACGAAAGGAAAAGAGACGACACAGATCACCAGACAGGTAATGGATGGTATGGAAGAGCTTGGTAAACAGTCGCGCAGTATTTATGAAGTTGTGGATTTTATCAATGAAATCGCTGACGAGACCAATCTATTATCATTAAATGCCTCTGTGGAAGCGGCGCGCGCCGGAGAAGCAGGCAGAGGTTTTGCTATCGTAGCCGATGAAATCAGAAAGCTTGCAGACCAGTCTGTAGAGGCTGTGGAGCGAATCCGAAGAATCATTGATGGAGTACAAAGACAGACGGAGAACACGACAGAATCTGCAAGTCAGGCGCAGAAAATTGTGTTCGCACAGGAGAGTGCACTGGAAAGTACGATAGCTGTTTTTAGAGAGATACAGGAAAAAGTTAATATTCTGACAAAAAACATGAAGAATATTACAACAGAGACTAAAGTAATGGAACAGTCCAGAACAGATACTATGATTGCTATGGAAAGTATCTCGGCCATTTCCCAGCAGACAGCAGCTACCACACAGGAGGCCAATGCAACGGTAGCGATGCAGACGGAAAACATTAATTCGATGGCGAATAAAGCTAAAGAACTGGAAAACGATATTCAGAAATTGTCGGAGGCAATTGGATATTTCCGGATTTGATGTAATTCATCATAAGCCTGGCCCGTGGCAAGATCATTGCTTAATCCTTTTTTCTCATTCATATTATTATTGTGCAAAAGAATGAGGAGATAATATGTTGAATTTTGTATAGTATCATAGCAAAGCTTGGATTTCCCATGTCTTTTCCCAAGGACATGGGAGTTCGCAATGCAGGAAAGCGGGCAATATATCAAAGAGTATTCCTGGTATGGATATACTAAGGGACCTATGCATGAGGCCCTTCTGCCGTGTCCTTTTTATTCATAATTTTATTCAGCGTAGCAGCGAAGCTATTATTTTCATTTTTTATTTCACGGACTGTCTGCATTGTCATATTTTTTTGTGACAAGAATCTGGAATCATTCCAATGCTGTGTTTCTACACTTTCTACCGCCATTATTCTCATATTTTCCCCTTTTAACGCATCTTTGCTTCTATAAGTTTTGTTTTAATTCCCTCTATGGAGAGACATCCTTTATTACTATTATATGCTCCGAACGATCAAAACTTGTACTGTTATTCATCGCGAGCTATACTTACAGCTCGTATTGTCTACCCGATAGATTCCCTAAACGTAACAAATAAGGATATCTTGCTGCAATGGCTGGAATGATTACTCTTTTACTTGATTGTAACGTGGCAGCGTGTTAGAGTTACATTAGAAGATTGAGCAATAAAAAATATAAAATGAATGGTTTTCTCAAAGTCATTGATGAAGCCGCAGGAGTATGCTGACACATTTGATAAGGAGAAAAAAGCAAAGAATTAAATTAGTAAATATTGTATATAAGAGTAAAAAGCGATTGGAGATAAGGCGATGGATGGAACAGTTAGAAGTAATGTTAAAATAGGTGCAAAAGTGCTTGTAGTACAGAAGCAGGATCAGAGAACAGGAAAACTGACAAAAGGTATCGTACAGAGATTACTTACCAATTCGGCAAATCACCCGAGAGGGATAAAGGTAATGTTAGAAGGCGGTATCGTCGGAAGAGTACAGAAGATTTGTGAATAGATGAAAGGTGATGCAGATATGAAATTACTTATAAAACAACGTGTATTTTCATGGACAGATTCCTATGATGTGTATGATGAAAGCGGCAATGTCAGATTTTTTGTGAAAGCAGAGCTGATAGCGCTGGGACATCAGCTCCATGTATACGATGCCAACCGGAATGAGATAGGAATGATAAAACAAAAACTGTTTACGTTTCTTCCGGCATTTGAAATGGAGAGTGGTGGAGTGACTAGAGGAAGAATCCAGAAGCGGTTTACGTTATTCAGACCAAGGTATGAGATAGATTGTAACGGCTGGAGCGTGGAAGGCGATTTCCTCGGGTGGGATTATGATGTGTATTCCGGAGACAGTGCCATTATACACATTTCTAAGCAATTACTTCATTTTGGTGATACCTATGTGATAGATATAGATGATCCGGCGGATGAATTGATGGGGATGATGCTTGTTATTGCAATTGATGCCGCAAACTGTATGCAGGAAAATTCTTAGAAAACAAAGGGATTATCCTGTGAGTACCCTCAATAGGATGCCGCATTCTTCATATTGCTAAAATGTATTACCAGCTAAAGGAAAAAGAAATTAGTCAGGATTCATATACTCTGGTATGATATGGAATAACAAATCAATTGTAAGATTATATTTAATATAACAGAAATGTGAAATCTACAAAAGAAGGAAGGGAAAATGCTATGAAGAATAACACGATGAAAAGAAACAATTGTATGGTATGTTGTTGCTGTCAGGCTGTATGTATGAATACAGTTTATTTTTCGTATGCATTGTGTACCTAGCTTACCCCAATATGTTGTAAGCAGTTGCCATAAGCATATGGCAGCTGCTTTTTTTATGTAATTATTTTTTGATGCTGTAGCCGTTGGAATGGCAAAGGGCTGCAAACCCCAGGTTGGTGGTTCGAATCCACCCGGCATCTTCCTATGAGATTCCCATCCATGGCAAAGGAACCTTTATAGAAATACTATTAAAATCATAGAAAAATGGAGGAAATTAAGATGAGTAGTTGTGAACTTTCAGCATCAGCACAGAGTGCGGAAGAATTGTTGGAGTCCTATACCGACGAAGAGGCAGAAGCATACGCGAAAGAGGTTGGTGTAGATCCGAGACCGAATGAGACAGTTAGTGAAACAGATGAAAGGGGAGCATTTATTCGTCAGCCCAATGCGTTTATCCAGCCTTTTGGAGATAAAGAGGGAGAATGGAAAGCGGCGGCAGACAGATATTCCATTTATTGGGCAACAGGCTGTAACTGGTCAAACAGACCGGTTATCGTAAGGGATTTGTTAGGATTGCAGGATGTAATTAAAGACCAGCGTACATCACATTCAGGACAGTCTAATAAATATGGACATGGATTCGGTGATCAGCCCGGTCATAAGGATGCAGCCACAGGAGCTTATTTCCTGAGTGAATTTTACAAGAGAGCTGATCCTGCTTTTAAGGGGAGGGCAACAACACCGACCTTTGTCGATGTGATCGAAAAGAAGGCTGTGAACAATGATTATCATAGATTGACCAATTATCTCGAGGTACAATTCAGACCATTTCAACCCAAGGATGCGCCGGATTTGTATCCTAAGAAATTTAGAAAAGAGATTGATGAGTTTAACGACTGGTTATTCCCTCATATAAACAATGCACATTATCGCATGGCATTCTGCCAGTCTCCGGAGGCCTATGAAGAAGCATATGAAGATTTCTATGAATCGCTCGATAAGTTGGAGAGACGTTTGGAAACAAACCGTTTTCTTTTCGGTGATTACATTACAGACAGTGATGTAAGAGCATATGTTACGTTGGTAAGATGGGATATCAGCTATTATCGTAACATTGGACCGGTTAAGAAGCCAATCAAAGATTACAAGAATATCTGGGGATATTTAAGAGAGTTAAATACGATTCCGGCATTCCACAATAACAGCAATGCCAGGACATTGGCAGCAACGGGGCCCCAAAAGGGAGGAAATAAGCTTTTTAGAAGCTATAATGAAAGAATCTTGTCAAAGGTTGATTTCGATGTGCTCTGGGCAGACGACGGAGAAAGAAAAAAACTGAGCAAGACGCCTGATGAGTTATTCCTCCGGCATCCGGAAAATGAGACTTTTGAGGATTATGCCGGAGAAATTTCGAAGACAATTTGGAACAGCCCGAACTGGGATGACCGAAATCCGAAAAATGGGATATTGTCTGTAGATGCATCGATCAACCCATTAAAGGACTTATTATAAACGAGAGGAGATTATAATCATGAAAAAACATTTATGGAAAAAAACGGTTTCTACGCTTTTGGCGGCAGTAGTCTTAGGAGTGAGCCTGGCAGGCTGCGGCACCACATCGGATTCAGGATATGTGGCAGACAGCATTGAGACAGGCAGCAATACTGCAGAAAGCAGTGAAGCGCAAAGTGGTGAGGCAGCTGGAGAAGTGAAAGAGGAGGCTTCCGCAGAAACGAGTGTAAGCGGCTCCGAGTCAGTGCTGAATGTTGCGATAAGCGCCGATCCGTCCAGCTTTGATCCGGCTATTTCTCTGGGTGGCAGCCTGATGTATATTTTCGGATTAACACAGGAAAGTCTTACCCGATTCGGAGATGATCAGCAGCTTGTTGATGGCTTAGCCGACAAGATCGAGCATAACGATGATTATACGGAGTGGACTTTTCATTTGAGAGACAGTGCCTGGAACAACGGAGATCCGGTTACTGCGGATGATTGGGTATATGGAATTACCCGTCTTTTGGATGGCTCTACGGAAGTGGCATATCCTGATTTTAATTATGAAATCAAAAATGCCCGGGCGATTTTTGCGGGGGAGGCAGATCCTTCGGAATTAGGAGTTATTGCATTGGATGAAAAAACAGTGAAGTTTGAGCTGGAATATCCTGTTCCGTATTTTGAAAAGCTTCTTACTCATTGCCAGCATTTTGGCGTGGACCGTAATTTTGTTGCTTCCATAGGCGGGGATGATAATTATGGCACCAGTGCGGAGAATTCCCTTGGCAACGGTCCATACTATGTGGATTCATGGAAACTGGATAATATAGTTGTCCTTAAGAAGAATCCTTATTATTGGAATAAGGATAACATTGCGATTGAGCAGATTAATGTATATATCATTCCGGATGAAAGCACACAGGTTAATATGTTTCTGAATGGCGAATTGGATATTGTTGATTTTTCTTCTCAAAGATTATCAGCCGTACAATCCGCAGGCTTTGAGCCCTTATCCTATAACAATGGCCGAACGGCATATCTTAGGTATAACTTTAGCGATGAATATCTTTCTAACAAATATATTCGTCAGGCTATTTCGGCAGCTATAGACAGAGACAGTCTTGTGCAAGGTGTTTTGAAGAATGATTCAACAGCGGCAGACGGATTTATTCCTTTGGGATTATCAGGTGCGGATTCCACATTCCGTGATATTGTCGGCAGCACATTAGAGTATACTTATAATCCCGACGAAGCAAAAGAATTATTAAAGAAGGGTACGGATGAGCTTGGTATTGAGGCATCGGATATCGCTATTACAATTTTAACAAGAAATACCGACGAATTTAATTCTGTAGCGGGAGCACTTCAGCAGCTTTTACAGAATGGTCTGGGAATAACGGTTAATTTAGAAACTTTAGATGCAAGCTCCGTAAGTGCCAAGATTAAGAGTGACGATTACGATGTGAACCTGACCAGCTGGGGAGCAGATTACGACGATGCGACTAATTTCCTGGGCAGTTATGAAAATGATGAAAGTGCCAAGTCTTCCCTGTACAAGAGTGAGGAATTCAATAGTATTTATAGAGATGCTGTATATACCTTGGATCAAACGGAACGTATCAAAAAGATCGGAGAGGCAGAAAAAATACTTTTAGATGACCAGGGAATTACTCCTCTGTATTACACCTCACAGTATTACGCGGTATCAGAACGCGTCAGCGGTGTTATCCGCAGGGCTGTTGTTCCTTATCTGGATACCTATTTTGCAGTGATTAAAGAATAAATTCTCTTTTAATAATATCTGGGATAAGGGAAATCTTTATCCCGGATATTTGCAGAAAAAAATAAAGGAGTATCTATCAGTGAAAAAATATATTCTGCAACGAATTCTTATTGCGATCATAACAGTTTTTGTGGTAATTACACTGACGTTTTTCTTGATGCATCTGATTCCCGGTTCTCCGTTTACAAAAGGAAATGACAACCTGACAGAGGAAGCGCAGGCGGCTTTGGAAGCAAATTACGGTCTGGATAAATCTTTGGGAGAACAATATGTCATCTATTTGACAAATATTTTACATGGTAATTTCGGAACATCTATTACCTATTCCAATCGAAATGTCACCGATATTATTAAAACAGCATTTCCCGTTTCGGCCGATTTAGGGCTGCGTGCCCTTTGTATCGGCGTGATAGCGGGTATTCTTCTGGGAATTGAGGCGGCGCTTCATCATAATAAAGGGTGGGACCGTTTCTCCTCTATTGTTGCGGTGATTGGTATTTCCGTGCCCAGTTTTGTACTTGGCACATTATTACAATGTATATTCGGGCTTTGGATATCGACTTGGTTCAAAGATGTTTTTCATACATCGTTTCAATTATTCCCAATTTCAAGATGGGAGAGCTTCCGTTATACAATACTTCCATCGTTTACTCTGGGAATGGGATCCATAGCGGTCATTGCCCGCCTGATGCGTTCTTCCATGCTGGATGTAATCAGTCAGGATTATATAAAAACGGCAAAAAGCAAAGGGATATCCCATACCGCCGTTATATGGAAGCATGAAGTGCGCAATGCGTTAATGCCCGTTGTCACGGTGGTGGGGCGTATGGTTGGAACGATTTGTACAGGCTCCTTTGTTATAGAGAGCTTATTTGCAATTCCCGGATTAGGAAAATACTATGTGAACAGCGTATCGGCGCGAGATTATACCTTGACGATGGGACTTACTATTTTTTATTCCATATTTGTTGTTGTTAGTATGCTTGTAGTAGATATCCTGTATTGTGTTATTGATCCGCGTGTCAGATTATCAGGAGCGAGGAGATAGAAATGGCTGAAGAAATTTTTGTAAAAGATTTCACACGAATTCCCAAAGATATAAAAGCGAGTCAAAAAATAAACCGGATATCATTGACCTATATGCAGGGGGTTATTCGGACGTTAAAGCAAAACAAAGTCGCTATGATTTCATTGGGGTTTATTATTTTCATTATTTTGATTGCAATCATCGGCCCATTTATTCTACCTGGTTATCAAAAAGAAGATCTGCTTCATACATTGGAGGCGCCCAGTGTGGAGCATTGGTTCGGGACGGATATTCTTGGACGCGATGTATTGACACGGTTGGTACGCGGAACCAGAATATCACTAATTATTGGTTTCGTCGCGGAGACGATTAATCTCATGATAGGAACAATATATGGCGGTATTGCGGGATATCTGGGGGGAAAAGTCGATATGGTATTGATGCGCATCATTGATGTTATTGTGTCGATTCCCCAAATGATTATAATGATATTGCTATTGACAGTGTTTAACGGCAGCGTTGGGACACTTTTGTTAGCATTGTGTCTTACGGGCTGGACAGGTCTTGCACGTTTGGTCAGGGGTCAGGTTCTGGCTTTACGGGAAAATGAATATGCGATGGCGGCACAAGTGCTGGGGGCAAGCAAGTGGAAGATACTTCAGATTCATCTGCTTCCCAATACGGTTGGCCCAATACTGGTAAATTATACGATGAGTGTTCCGAGTGCCATCGGTGCGGAAGCATACCTAAGTTATCTTGGATTGGGAATAGCCATCCCGGAAGCCAGCTGGGGAAATCTTCTTCAGCTCGGTGCAAATCAGTTTCCCGGTTCCCTTTGGCTGTTTTTTACACCGGCAATAGTATTCGCCCTTACGATGCTGGCCTTTAATTTATTCGGCGATGGGCTCAGAGATGCATTAGACCCCCAGATGAGGAGATGATGATATGATTGAAATAAAAGATTTAAGCGTATCCTTTCATACCTATTTCGGAGAAGTGCAGGCTGTACGCGGGGTGAATCTAAAGGTAGATGACGAGGAAACATTGGCTATAGTCGGCGAATCCGGATGCGGTAAATCCGTTACGGCACAGAGTATCATGCGAATTCACAACATGGAAATCACAGAGTTTAAAAGCGGGGAAATACTTTTTGATGGAACAGATTTGCTGAAAATATCTGAAAAAGAAATGCAAAATATTCGTGGAAATAAGATTGGTATGATTTTTCAGGATCCGATGACCGCACTTAATCCGACGATGACTGCCGGCAATCAGATTGCAGAAGTTCTGCTCCGCCATGGAAAAAAATCCGATGGAAAAAAGCTTTCGCGGACGGAAGCAAAAGAACGGGCAGTAGAATTATTGCGAATGGTAAAAATGCCGAATCCAGAGCACAGAGTGAATCAGTTTCCGCACGAATTCTCCGGAGGACAGCTTCAGAGAGTTGTAGTTGCAATGGCAATGGCCTGCTCGCCGCAGGTATTGATAGCGGATGAACCGACAACAGCGTTAGATGTTACTGTTCAGGCACAGATTCTCGATCTGATGAAGGAAATGCAGACAGAAAAACATGTATCTGTCATTATTATCACACATGATCTCGGAGTGGTGGCGAACATTGCAAAAAAGGTGGCGGTAATGTATGGCGGAATAGTAGTCGAGACAGGAACGGTCGGAGATATCTTTTATCGCTCTAAGCACCCTTATACATGGGGATTGCTGGATTCCATATCCCGGTTGAGCAAACGAAAGGGCGAGCCTCTTAAATCAATTGAGGGAACCCCGCCGGATCTTGTAAAGCCGCCCGCCGGATGCCCTTTTGCAGATCGGTGCGAATATGCAATGCAGGTATGTCAGGATCATCTTCCGCCGGAAAGTGAATTGTCAGAAAATCATTTATGCCGCTGCTGGCTGTTAGATCCGGAGTGTCCGGTTAAGCTTGAAAGAAGGAAGGTGTAGAAAGATGAAAAGCAGTGAAGTGCTGTTTGATATTCAACATTTGAAAAAAAGTTTCAAGGTGGAGAAAGGCACTTTGAAGGCGGTTGACGATGTATCATTACAAATCAGAAAAGGCGAAACTTTTGGCCTTGTAGGAGAGTCCGGATGCGGAAAAAGTACGCTTGGACGGCTGCTGGTGCGTTTATATAAGACTACGGATGGAAACATATTGTATAAAGGAAAATCTATTGCTGATTTTAACAGAAAAGATTCCAAAACATTTACCAAACAGGTACAGATGATTTTTCAACAGCCCTATGCCTCCTTAAATCCCCGCATGACGATTGGAGAAATAATTAAAGAGGGAATGAAAATTCATCATTTGGGGAGTCCGCAGGACATGGACGACAGAATGCGTGAGCTGCTTGAAATGGTAGGGTTAAATGCAGACCATGCCAAGCGCTTTCCTTACGAGTTTTCCGGCGGGCAGAGACAGAGGACGGGGATAGCCCGTGCATTAGCTGTCAATCCGGAGTTTGTTATCTGCGATGAACCTATTTCTGCATTGGATGTTTCCATTCAGGCTCAGATTATCAATTTACTTAAAAAGCTGCAAACAGAGCTTAATTTGACTTATTTGTTTATAGCTCACGATCTTTCCATGGTTCGTTACATTTCCGACCGCGTCGGAGTCATGTATCTGGGATCCTTAGTGGAAGTCGCAGCCGCGGAAGAGTTGTATTTGAGTCCGCTTCACCCATATACGCAGGCGCTGATCTCGGCGGTTCCCAAGCCGGACCCGGTGGAAGAAAATGAAAGAAGCAGAATCGTACTGGATGGAGATGTTCCCAGTCCGATTAATTTTCAGCAAGGCTGCAAATTTGCCGGAAGATGTAAATATGTTACAGACAGATGCAGAGAAGAGACGCCGGTGCTGCGGGAATTATCGAACGATCATATGATAGCCTGTCATCAAGTGGAAGAACTTCATTATTTTGAGTAAAAGAGGAAAAATTATGGAAAGTAATTTAATGTATCCTGCAATGCTGGTTACGGATTCTGTCAATCAGCGATATTTCCATCATCTTAATTCCGGCAGTGGGAGTGGGGTGATGTATGTTTCCCAAAAGCGGCGTGTTTATATTTCATGGCTGATGCGTATGAAAGTTGAACTGCCGGAAGAGGTGGAATTACTTCAGGTTGAACAGGATACTCTTGGGCATGTAGTAAAAGAACTGCTTGAGGAGGAGCAGATTGCTTACCTGACAGTGGAAAAGACAATTCCTCTCGTTATTTATTCTCTGGTAAGCACTGAGATCGAAGACATTCGGATTGCATCGAAGGATGGAATTGCAAGATTGCGTGAAATAAAATCTGCGTGGGAATTAAAGCAAATCCAAAAAGCATGTGAAATTACAGACGATGCATTCAAGGAAGTGTTAAATTTTGTGAAACCGGGAATCAGTGAGCTGGAAGTTGCGGCATTTTTGGAATATCCAATGCGGATACGGGGATCGGAGGAACCGAATAAAACAATTGTAGCGGCCGGTAAAAATTCAGCGTATCCACATCATTGGCCTACGGCTTATCATATTCAAACGGGTGATTTTGTTACAATGGATTTTGGCTGTACAGTAAATGGATATCATTCGGATATGACCAGAACGATTGTTGTCGGGAAACCGTCTGAGCGTCAGAAGCAGATATATCATCTTGTGCTGACCGCACAACAGGCAGGAATCGATGCGCTGCGAGAAGGAATACAGGGAAAAGAGATTGACAGGATTGCGCGCAATATCATTGACAGTACAGAATTTGAAGGAAGTTTTCTTCACGGTCTGGGACATGGAATCGGACTGGACATCCATGAAGGGACCGGATTGGGCAAAGAAGAAACCCGTATACTCAGATCGGGCATGGTTGTCAGCATTGAGCCCGGTATATATTTGGAAGGTAACTGCGGAGTGAGAATTGAGGATATTGCCGTGATTCATAAAAACGGTGCCGGACTTCTGGAGTTCTCACCAAAACAATTAATCGCATTATTCAACTATTGATTCGAGTGCGCGTCACAACGCGCAGATAGGTATAAAGATGGAAATTTATCATGTTACGGAGGAATCTCCGGAATGGTTATATAAAGCTTATGATTACATAAGGACAGACGCATTTTGCTTTGGACAGAGTATTCCCATTGAGGTGGAATTCTCCCATGATTCTTCCCGGAAAGAGTTTCAGGCGGTCATTTTGATCGAGGATCATAAACCAATAGCGGGATGTCGTATCACTTTTCCGGCAAAAGGAGTAGGAAAAATAGAAAGAGTATGTGTAATCCGGGAAAAACAAAAAGGCGGATATGGCCGGATACTTATTGAAGATGCAGAGAAATGGATTCTGGAAAGCGGCGTAAAACATATTGTGATCAACAGTCAGGACAGGGCTGCGGGATTTTATAATAAGCTCGGTTATGTTACCAATTATGACGTAAGTCCGTTAGTGTACGAAAAGCATCCTCAAAAGAAAAAAGAAGACGAGAAATCCGGAAATGATGAAAAGAATGAACATAGGAAAAGTCTGGGATTTACCTGTGTATTGGTTGAAAAATTCTTTTAGAAAGTTTGCCATTTTCGGATAGAGAGGGCAGAAAGGTTGAATGAAAATGCGTATTCAACTATTGATTTGAGTGTGCGTCGCAACGCGCAGATGGGTATAAAAATGAATAATTTATTGGACTTTGTACAGGAACTGAGTTTTGTCCGCGTCGGTGGAAGTAAAGAAGAGAGACAGGCAGCAGAATTGATTCTGAAGGAGATTAATCTTGCCGGAGAAGAAACCGGGAGTAAAGCAGCTCCCGGAGAATTGATGCCGTTTACGATTCCCTCCGGGACCGTAAAAAAATGTTCCATAAAAGCGCTCGGGCGGGAACTGCCGTGCATGCCGTTTTTACGCTCCGGCAGCATCGATAAAGAATGCAGTCTTTTGTATTTGGATCAGGCATCGGAAATTGACTTTGCCGGCATTGGTGATCTCAGTGATACAGCAGTACTCTTAAATGAATTGACCGAAGAGAATACATATAAACGACTGGTAGAACACAAAGCAGCGGCTTTTCTCGTTATGAAAGGGAAGTATTATTTTACAGCGGAAGAAGCCTCTCTTTATCCGCAGACCTTGCGGGATCACTTTAGCAGAAACGGGATAATCTGCGGATTTACGATTACGGCAGCAGATGCCAATGCACTGATTCAGGCAAAGGCAGAGACTATTCATCTGACTTTGGAACAAGAGAATAATGAGAAAAACAGCCGGAATGTGCTTGCTGTCGTCGAAGGAACTGATTGGAAGGAAGAGTCCATCGTCTTGACGGCTCACTACGATTCCGTTCCCCTTGGAACAGGTTCTTGGGACAATGCTACCGGAACCACTGCGTTATTGGCCGTCTATCGTCACTTTGCAGCCAATCCGCCAAGGAGAACCATGCGCTTTATCTGGTGTGGAAGTGAGGAATTGGGATTGCTGGGTTCAAAGGCTTATGTAGCAGAAAATGAGAAATTATTGGATGAGATAAAATTCTGTTTCAATTTCGATATGTGCGGGACGGCTTTGGGATCCAATGAAATTTTTATTACCGGAGAAAAGGAACTGGAAACATTTGCAGAACAGTATTGTAAAGTTGCCGGTTATTCTGCCAGAACCCATTGCCGTGTCCATTCCAGTGATTCAGCGCCGTTTTGTGACAAGGATATACCGGCGCTTGGTTTAAGCCGCGGTACTTCTGCGGCAGAGATTCATACAATTCACGATTTGCTGCCAACGCTTAACGAATCTGCCATAAGGCAGAATGTGGAATTTGCGATCCGAATGATTGGCGATGTGGCTAATGCCGCGGTTATTCCGGTAAAGAAAGGTATGTCTGAGGAGCGCAGGAAGGATTTGGATAAATATTTTCACCGGGAAGAAAATGTATGATACCAGTCAGGAAAGATATGATACAATACGGTTAGATTGAACTAACTAAAGGGATTTGTAAAGATAACACAGTCAGATAAAAAGGTGAGAAAATAAAATGGAGTTTGAATTTAATCAATTGGTGGAGAGCTTTGCCAAATCGGACTTTCGTGTCAAGGATGTGTACCGCTATAAAGTTGAGCCGGGAAGAAAAGGCAGGCAAAGAACAGCACCTTTTCCGGGAATCTTGATTCCAATTAGCGGGAAAGCCGAGTTTGGGTTTAACGGGACCCAGTATATAACCGACCCTAAGAAGATTATTCATGGGGGAGCAGAGATGCTGCTCGATAAAAAGGTAATAGGAAACAAGGAATTGCAGTATATGGCAATTCTTTATGAAGTTAAGAATGAACATAGAAATGGTCTGCGGCTGCCGGATACACATTTTGAACTTACCATTGGTCACAGCCCCAGATTAAAAGGGCTGCTCAACCGGTTGTGGAAAATATCCCATATCCCGGATACTTTATCGGAATTTCAACGGGAGACTTTGTTTCGGTGCGTGCTGGAGGAGATTTTCGTGTGTACGGAAAAAAGATTTGTTTCTCATGACAGGGATCTTTATGAAAGAATCAGTGATTATATTCATGAGCACTATTCGGAAGAGCTTTCGGTAGGAGATCTGGCAGGAATGTATGAGATGACCTCGAACAGGCTTTACTATATATTTCACAAGTATGCAGGGATGGGGCCGGGAGATTATCTGATCCTGTACCGCATGAACCGCGCCAAAGAACTTCTTCTGACAACAGACGTTTACGTCCATGAAATTGCCGGGGAGGTTGGATATTCTGATCCCTTGTATTTCAGCCGTATCTTTCAAAAACGAATGGGTTGTTCCCCAAGCGAGTTAAGGAAAAGTTATTAAGGAATAATCCATGGTAATTTAAAGATTTCTCCATTCCATCTATAAATATCGGTATGATAGAATTGCATGAGTTAGAAAAGGCTAACTCATGCAATTTTTTTAAGACAGGAGGAGAAAAATTGAAAAAACCAATAAGTTTTATATTATCTGCAGCAGTAATGTCCATGCTGCTCGTGGGATGTTCCGCAGGAACAAATAAAAGTGAAGATGTCTCCGCAGAAGAGGTACCGGTAACGCAGGAGGCTTCAGCGCCCGCGGCAGAAGCAGAAGAAGTAACCGGAGAAGATGCGGCCGGTGAAGAAGCAGAATGGCCAAGAACCATAGTAGATGCGGCCGGGCATGAGGTTGTTCTTGAAAGTATGCCGGAAAGAATTACCTTATTACATACATTTTATCTTGAGCATTTGTTTGCTCTTGGAGTAACCCCCACTGCCGCATCGCTTGGCAATCTTCTGGGTCAGACAGAGTCGTTGGAGAGCTCGGAATTGTTTGCTCCTTATATGAGCGGAGTGGAGATTATGGACCTTGGAAGTGCAAGGGAGATTAATCTGGAAGCAGTGCTGGAATCGGCACCGGATGTCATTATTACATTTTCCATCCATGGAGGCATAGATGAGGTATACGACCAGCTGACCGAAATCGCTCCGGTCATTCTTCTGGATTATAGTGACACCTGGCAGGAACAGCTGCTAAGCTGTTCGCAGATTATTGGCAAGGAAAGCAAAGCACAGGACGTTATTACGGAAGTGGAATCGGCGATTGCTGATGCCAAGGAACAAGTCAGTCAATATTCTGACAGAAGTTATGCACTGTTTCGTACTGACGGCAAAGGCTTTATTGCAGTTGGAACCCCATCCTATTATGAAACATTCGGTCTGACCAAACCTGAGGGTTATCCGGAATCCAGTGAGACCATATCGCTGGAAGCGGTAGCGGAAATGGATCCCTATTACATTGTATTCCAGCATAATTATGAGGCAACTACAGCATTTGTCCAGAGCCTTGAAAGCTCCTCCGTATGGCAGTCTTTGGACGCGGTACAGAATAACCGGATTTATTATTTTGATGAAAATATGAATTCGAATGGACCGCTCGCCATGAAGCTGACGGCCGAGAAGTTAATGGAGCTTTATACGGAAGAATAAAGCGATTAATAATTGTAGTACAGGGAGTGTCAGGGGAGAGAGTGGTATGCCTCTGACACTTTTATGTAATAGGATTAGGGTGTCAAAAGGTCCTTTTGCGAACGTCTCTAGGCAATATGCTCAAAACAAAAAGACTCCTGCTCCGAATTCCAATATATAAGAAGTTCTAATTCTCAGTCTATTCGCACCAAACATACCA
>JAEYJO010000053.1 GCA_023408815.1 Bacillota bacterium
CCATCCGGCTTCCTTCAGATTCGTAGTCACCCACGACACCCTTGCCATTGGCTATGTCCTTCCCACTACCGGGCGGACTCGGGACTTACACCCGTTGAAACGTACGCCCGCCGGGCGCACTACAAAACAAATCCCTGTCTGCCGACAGGGATTTTCTCTCATGACTATGATTATTTTACAAGTTTCGCAAGCATATTTTCCATTTGCTGCAGGAAATCGATAACGCTGCATACGATGCTTGACTTTTTGCTTATCTTTGCATCCAAAATCTCCAGTTTCTCTCCGAAGGAATCCACAACGTCCGAAATAGAGCCTACTCCCTTTGCCGCACCATTGATTCTGGAACTGGTTTTGTCGATGCCCTCAATAATGTAATTGCTGAAATTCTTTACTTCTCCGGTGCAATCGCTGACCTGCTTTATGTTATTCTGAACAGCACCTGCTTTTTCCAGATTTGTCAGGCTGGCAGTCTGAGATGCCGAAAGCTCTTCATTGACATCATTAATGCTTACGAACAACGCTTGAATGCTTCCGTTAATTCCATCCACCAGTTGCTTCGTGGATGAAGAGAGCTCACGTATCTGCTCGGCAACAACGGCAACCCCCTTCCGGCATCTCCTGCTCTGGCAGCTTCTATAGAGGCGTTCAGCGCCAACAGATTGGTTTGAGATGCAATCCCGGTGATCCCGTTAGACATATTCTGAATATTCTCGAAGTCTTTTTCCAGACGCTTAAAAACGAGGTTGATGGAATCCATCTGCTCATTGGTGCTATGTATGTTTTCCCTCAACTCCTCCACATTAGTCTCCGTCTGTTCTATTACGGCGTCGGAACGCTGAATTATCTCATGAATCTGGTTCGCGTAGGAATTGAAATCCTTAAAATCCTCATTGATATCCGCTATCATAGTATTAATGCTTCCGATTTGAGAGAAGGTACCTGATATATCGTCCATATATTTGGAGACCTCTACCTCCTCCTGCATTAATTGTTCAATTTTTTCTTCTATATGTAAGACACCGAACTGCAAGCTTTTTTCCACTGTTTTATCCGCTGTTTCTACTGCGGCAGCCCCGCCCTCCGTCATCCGCTCGTCCGTCTTGTTCCTTTTAAACCAACTCATGCCTTTTCCTCCTATTCAAATACCGCAAGTACCATTGTCTGATTAAAATGCTGGTCGTTCAACTGTTCGCCGTATCCTGCAAATCCTACGAAATTTCCCAGAGCGCTTCCTACATCGGATGCGAAATCGTTCAAATATCCATTGGATTCAAAGAGCATGGATCTGGCAAGGCAATTGACCATTATGGTTAAGCTGGGCTTTCCGCATTCTTTTTTTACCTGTTCCAGAGTATCCCTTATTACTTTCTTATAATCATCAGGTTCCAGCAAAACGATTTGAGAGTTGTTATAAATTCTGGCATGATACTGCATAGCGCTGCCTTCTACCACAGAATTATTAGCCACGATATACATTTCGTTTCCGATAATCCGTCCCATTGGATAGCTGTCTAAATATTGGGGAAGCTTATCCACAGTGGTTTCCAAAGCCTCTGCAATTACTTTGGCAGCGGGCTTGTTGTTGTATTCATATACAATCCGGTTTCTCACATCTACCTTGGTAGATTTAAAATAACGCTTGGTAGGTTTATAAATATTTTCACGGTAGAATCTAATCTTGCCGCCCAGATTTTCTATGATCACAAAAACACAAGCATCTTGATAAACCTCGCCGTTTAAGGAAATGAGTGTCTTTTCCGCCCTTCCCTTATCTCCGGAAAAACCGCCGAACACTGGTATTTTCTTTTTGGATAATACGGCATTCAAGGTAGACAATACCAGTTCTTCACAGCTAATCAATGCGCTGGAGAACTCAAGACACATCGTATTCTCCGGCTTATGGAAGGAGGACGCGCACCGCTCTACACGCTCCACATATTTCAGCGCATATTTATCAGCGTCCTCCAAAAGGGAGGCTTCGCATCTGATACCCTCCTCGAAAGCTAATAATAATAAGGTGTCCTTATAAGCTCCATCTTTGCAGAACGCCGCGAAGGTGGTCGCTCCCATGGTTATGGCTTCCGGGAACCTCTCTTTAATTGCTTTGGCATGATCCGCAAATTTATCTACTCCTGAAAAGAATAAAATCAATTCGGGGCTGCCTGATTCTAAATTTGCTTCTTTTACTGCTTCGTTTAAATCATTCATCTTACTTTTGCCTATCTTGTACCTCATCTCAGTTCTCCTTTGCAAGTCTTTTCACAAGCTGTCAATTGATGGTAAAATAAAAAAACATGTTTATTATACTCTATCAAAATATATATTACAAAAAAATTTTTCATACATGATAAAAATTTTCATGCAATGTTATAAAGACGAAGAATACAATAGGTAAATTTGTGAATATAGAGTCTATTAAGGGAGCCCATAGCCGGCTCCCTTTTCATTACTTTTAATAATCTGCTTTCGATAGAACAATTCAATACATCCTTTACAATATCATCAATCATGGTTGCGTCAGTATAATACTGTTCCCCTGTTTTTATGAGTTCATCATATCCATTTAATACTTGTGCATCAACAAATTCCAACAAGTTCAATGCATTTGCGCGCTTATTAATTTCTGCATTAACATCCAAACATTGCTATATTTAAAAATAATATAATTGCTCCAGCACTTAGCAAAACACCTATGATTTTGAGAAGAATACTTTTCTTTATTAAACCAACAATGGCTAATATTATTCCGATTAAAAGTATTAAAAAGAAGATCATCGAAAACCCTATCATTGTCTTTCTCCTTATTCTAATTTTTTAAATTTAATATTATTATCGTTAATTAATTTCTACTATTCAGATATTCTATATACTCGTCTCCCCATTTGCATAAGGCATTTAAAACCACTTCAAACTTTTTTCCTATATCGCTAAGGGAATATTCCACCTTTGGCGGAATCTCAGAGTATACTTTTCTGATGATCAATCCTTCATCTTCCAGCATTTTAAGTTGCCTTGATAATGTCGTGTGTGTCATATTTTCCGGCATTTTCCTTTGCAGCTCGTTAAAACGTGTCGCAGGTTCCAGCGACAATAAATACATAATATACATCGACCACTTGCCCGTTAGCACTTTTTGCGAAGTCACATATGGGCAAAATCCAAACAGTTCTTTTTTTGCCATCACAGTATCCTTTCTAATACTAGTATCATAAAATATCGTAATTGCTTTTTTGCTCTTACTCTTTATAATAAACCTATAGTCAAGAATACCACACAAAATGTAAAGGAGCAATCACCATGAATGAAGTTTTAGAATTTCTAAGATCTTGCGGAACTTTTTACCTCGCAACTAACGAAGGCGACCAGCCTCGTGTTCGTCCATTTGGAGCAGTGAGTGAATTTGAGGACAAACTGTACATCGTTACCAACAACCAAAAAAAGGTCTATGCACAAATGCTTAATAATGCAAAAGTGGAAATCTGCGGAATGAGCAAAGGAACATGGCTCCGTATTGAAGGCAAAGCAATTCATGATAATCGTCGTGATGCACGCCAAGCCATGATGGATGAGAATGCATCTGTTTTGAGTAATATGTATACTGTAGATGATAATCTTATGGAGGTACTGTATTTGGAAGATGTAACAGCAACGTTTTATTCTTATACCTCAGAACCCAGAATTATCAAATTTTAATGCCCCAAAAAAGAATCGTGCCGTAATTGGGATTTTCAGTATTTTTAGTGACCCCTCAAACTTTTACACTTTATGTTTCCAAATACATATAGTATTACTATAAGAAATCTCAAGGAGTAGCGACATGGATTTTAACACCGGCGGGTTCCCCAATAATCGAAACAACACAGGCCAAGGGCCCGTTCCCTATATAACAGACCTAAGGAGGGAAATTATTGACAACACACTTTTCTATTCCACAAGATGGACCAGCAGAAATATGCAACTTGCACTTATGTCCGTACCCGTCGATACGGAAACAGGATTGGATGTGCATTATGCTTCCGATCAGTTTTTTTATATCGAGAAAGGTGAAGCATTAGTCATCATGGGACCCTGTTATGATTGCATCGACAACCAGTCACACGTATACGAGGGCTATGGCATAATTATTCCCGCAGGCATATGGCATAATGTCATAAACATTAGTAATTCAGACTTAAAAATGTGTACTATCTTTGCTCCTGCCTTTAGTTCCTATAACACAGTTTACAGGACAAAAGAGGAATGGTTCGAGCACTATGAACTTCATGATATTTCTTTTCCTCAACTATAAAAAAATTCCCTATTACATAAAAAGAAAAACGCCCATCCGAGGACGAGCGCCTTTCCCATTGTAAAAGGGGAATTTTACGTGGATTATTATATCACTTACTTTTAGTGAAAACAATGGTAATCATTTCCATTTATGAAAAGCCTACACCCGAAGCGCTCCCCGAAACCCTCTGGCAGAATAATAGCTTTCCGCGCCGTTATGATATACGAATACGGTATCATAACGGTAATCTCCAAAGATTGCACCTCCGAGCTTTCTAATTTCATCGGGTGTTTTCAGCCAGCTCGAAGTTTTGACATCAAAATTGCCGCTTCTCTGTAATCTGCGATATTGTTCCTCAGTTAAAAGCTCGATTCCCATATCTGCCGCCATACCTACAGCGCTGTTTTCCGGCTTATGCTCTTTCCTCGTCTCCAGCGCTTCCCGGTCATAGCAAATGCTCCTGCGCCCCTTCGGACTTTCAGCAGAGCAGTCATAAAAAACATATTCCTTCGTCTGCTCATCATATTCCACAACATCCGGTTCACCGCCCGTTGCCTCCATTTTCCCCAGCGCTTCTAACTTTCCGGGGCTTTCCTCCAATTTCTCCAATACCTTCTCCCATTCAAGGCCCTCATGACGATTCATGTTCTTTTCAAAGCGCCTTCTTAGGGTTTCAATCAGCTCTTCGCGCTGGCTGTCAGGCATCTCACTTCTCTCATTTTCCATGTTTTTTCCTCCTTACTTCCCGGCATCAAGAATAAACAAAGATGCATCCTTCCCCATGAATATTTTACTTTCGCTATGGAAAGTTCTGGACCGGATATTCCGGTATCCGATTTTCTCCATGCTCTTCGTTAACTCCATTTGATCGAATCCGTTATGAACCATATCCGACACTATTTTTTCATTTTTATTAAAATCCACGATCAATAAATGTCCTCTTTCATCTAGAATATCATATAGTCTTGATAAAATCAGTCCGACATCATCAATATGAAGTAAAACCTGAACCATAAAGATATAGTCTGCATGCAAACTCGAAAAACTATCTTTTTCCAGATCGAAGCATAATGTGACTGCATTCTGTATAGTTAGAAGCAGAAATTTTTCGCTTTATCTGATCGATCATGTTTTGTGATGTATCCAGAAAAAGAATAGATTTGAAATCGTGTAACAATTCCATTCCGACGAGGCCCGTTCCGCACCCAAAATCAATGGCTCTTTTATTTTGGGGCTCAACTAAATATTCGCGAATCGCATTTGACGATATCTTTGCAATTTGTATCCTTTCAGGAGTGTCATATCTATCAGCTATCATCTCGAACTTGTCCGTATTTCCCATTATCACCTCTCCAATCATCCCGTTGCTTAACAAGGCTCCCGGCTATTTTATCAAAAGCCTTAACGCCTAAATTCGTTCCTGTGTTTTTCAAAAAAATCATAGAAATATCTTACATTCTCGAGCTCTGTCCATCTTGTTTCTTCCAGTTCCCTGGAATCCAAATTATATATTTTTGCATTCAATGTCCCCAGCATGAACGGTGAGTGAGTAGAAATAATGAACTGACATCCTAAAAATCTGGCCATTTTATTTATCTTCTCAGCCAGCAATATCTGATTAGCCGGTGATAATGATACCTCAGGCTCATCCAGCAAATAGAGCGCATCCGGTTCCATATAATCATCCAGCAACTGTAAAGTGGTTTCTCCATTTGAATATTTTTCCTGCGCAAACTTCATATACTCCATTTGCTCAATCATCTTTACAGAATTTCTTAATTGCTCTATCTGCTCTTTAGGCATCCCTCTCCTGACATGTTCATAAACATATCCATCTCCCAGAATCTGCTCTTGTTGTATTTTCTTTATTTCATATAAAATATCTTCACTTTTAATGTATCTGCTTCTCTCTGGAAGTCTGCCAATCGGCGTACCACTTTCGTCTTCACCTAACATATAACTGCATTCATCTATAAACCTTTTGAAATAGATTCCATATTTGTTACTGGCGGCATATTCCTGTCCTTCGATTTGCAGCTTATTTGCCATAATATTCAATATTGTAGATTTTCCGGATGCGTTGTCGCCATATAAAATTGTAATTGGACCAAATAAGAATAACCTATCTAATTTATCTGCAAACACATTATATGGATATATATTGGAATTATTCACTGTCTTTCCGGATAATAGAAAGCTGCTTATATATATGATAGCTTACACCTTCTTCCATATGAAATTTTTTAATATTATAATGAGATAAGTATACACTATTTGTGCTTGCAGAACAAGTGTTCCTTATATCTTAACTGCTTTAATATAAATCTTAACTGCTTTAATATAAATAGACTATTGACAAAATACTTATAAGAAATTAAAATGCTCTTAATGATAAAGATAAATGCAATGAAGGAAAGTAGTAAGCATGGATGAAGTTTCAGAGAGAGGATGGCTGGTGAAAATCCTTATGGAGTTCATGGTGAAGCAGTTCCGGAGCAGAGGAGCCCAAAGGCACATTTCAGTGGATATGCTTAGTAGGTTTCGACGTATTCCCACGTTACAGGGACACACCATGATTGTGGTGGATGAGAGCAGGTTTTCCTGAATTTAGGTGGTAACACGGATATTAGCATATTCGCCCTAAGCGTAAAGATTTACGCTTGGGGCTTTTTCTTTGTCATAAAAAATTAGGAGGTTTTTATTATGAGAATGTTTGAAAAATCATCAAAGCTTGACAATGTGTGTTATGACATCAGGGGACCTGTTATGGATGAAGCCAACAGAATGATTGCGGCAGGAGAGAAAATAGTGAAATTGAATATCGGAAATCCGGCGCCGTTTGGTTTCAGAGCACCGGACGCAGTAATAAAAAGTATGTCGGAAAACCTTACAAACACGGAAGGCTATTCGGATTCCAAGGGACTGATCAGTGCAAGAAAAGCAATTGCAGAGTATTGCCGGAGCAAAAATATGCCTGATGTTTCTGTGGATGACGTATATACCGGAAATGGCGTCAGCGAATTGATCACATTATGTATGCAGGGGCTTTTAAACAGCGGCGACGAAGTACTTGTTCCGTCACCGGATTATCCGCTGTGGACCGCTTCCATTACTCTGGCAGGCGGAGTTGCAGTACACTATATATGCGATGAACAAAATGAATGGTATCCGGATATCGAGGATATGAAAAGTAAGATCACAAATAAGACAAAGGCTATTGTTGTTATCAATCCCAACAATCCCACCGGCGCACTATATCCCAAAGAGATTCTTCTCCAAATTGCAGAGATGGCAAGGCAGCATGGGTTGATTTTATTTGCCGATGAAATCTACGATCGTCTTGTTATGGATGGACTTGAGCATATCGCGTTAGCTTCGCTGGCGCCGGATTTACTGACCGTGTCATTTAACGGCTTATCAAAGTCTCATCTCTTAGCGGGTTATCGCTGCGGATGGATGTGCCTTTGCGGAGATAAATCCAGGGCAAAAGGATATATAGAAGGGATCAATCTTCTTTCTTCCATGCGGCTGTGCTCCAATGTACCGGCGCAATCCTTAATCCCAACTGCGCTGGAAAACCTTGAAGATGCCCAAAAGATGCTGCTGCCGGGAGGCAGAATCTACGAACAAAGAGAGTTTATCTACAATGCCATAGCCGATATCCCGGGCCTTAGTGTCGTAAAGCCCAAAGCAGCATTTTACATGTTCCCGTACATGGATATCGCAAAATTTCATATTGTGGATGACGAAAGATTCGTATTGGATTTTCTTAAAGAGAAAAAGATACTCTTTACACACGGCGGCGGCTTTCATTGGACAAAGCCCGATCATTTCCGTATCGTATATCTGCCTTGTGTCGATGAGCTGAGCATTGCGGCAGAGTCGCTGAAGGATTTTCTTCAGGATTATAAACAGAGCTAATGATATGTGAAATGACTTATTGGCAGTAACGCCATTGGAAAATTTTCGGATTGGTCAGACACGGCCTGACCAATCCGGATATTAGTTTATTTTGAAATCCTTTTACCGCGCTCCTTCATAAATCCTGCCTTCTCATACTTCTGACGTTTTCTTACAAAGGTTGAACTGTCCATACCGAGGCTTTCTGCGGCAAGCCTTGTATTACGATACTTTTTAAAAGCCTTTTCCATGTAACTTGCTTCCAGACGCGCTATTTCTTCCTTCAGATCATATTTCTCCGGAAGTTCCTCCTGCCTTTTGCTCGTAAATTCTATATTTTCCTCAATAAACAAATCCTGCGGGCCAATGATGTCCTCAGGGCTTATTATGGCTGCCCTTTGAACCAGATTTTTTAATTCCAGAACATTTCCCGGCCAATGGTAATCAAGCAGGATTTTATAACTGTCACGATCAAATTTCTTGTTCTCGCCGGTCTTTTTATTATGTTGATTCAAAAAGAAATCCAGCAAAGGAACTATGTCTTCTTTTCTTTCCCTTAAAGGAACGACTTCCAGGGGGAACAATGAAAATATATCTAATATTTCCCTGTTTATGATATTTTTACTCTTTAATTCTTCCAGAGAATAAACACTGCCCGCAATAACCCTTACGTTTAATTTACGTACCGTCCCGTCACCAAGAACGCAAGCTCCCTCTCTGATAAGTTCAAGCAATACAATCTGCATTTTTAGCGGTACTTCACTAAGCTCCTCGATATAGACAGTTCCTCTTTCTGCACTTTCAAGCATCCCCATCCTGTATTCACCGCTTTTTTCATCGTAGATTCCAAACAAATAACCCATGAGCTCCGCTTCCGGTATCACCGAAAAGTTGATACGCAAAAAAGAAAACTCAGAGCGTTCCGAATGTTTATGGATAAATTCAGCCATCTTTTCTTTTCCGACACCGTTATCCCCTGACAGCAGTATGGGATTGTCCACCATGGAAACACGTTCTACGACTCGCATCAGACCAATCGATTTCTTATCAACAGCCACAATCTCGGTATTTCCCGTCATTTCTCTCTGTATTCGTTCCACTTCCTGCAGGTAAGTACGATTCAGCTGCTCTTTTCTTCTAAGTTCCCTTCTTATAGAATAGATTTCTGTAATCTCACGTACAATCGTGACAACCATAATAATATTTTCACTGTTATTACCCTCTTCAAAAATCGGAGTACTCGTAATAATCGCTCTTTTTCCGGTCCGGAAACTCTGTTCTGCAGTAAAAGTGTCTCTCGTTTCGAGAACCGCCAGCGTACCGCTTCTTGAAATTACTCCCCTGGCTACCAAATCTTTCATATTCCTGCCTATCATTTCAGATTTCAGCAGACCGCTGATCAATTCATAGCTATGGTTCAAGTAGACCGTATTAGCTTCGTTATCCGTTATATAAATACCATCATGAAAATTCTCCAAAATCGCTTCGAGATAATCCTGTATTAAAAATGGGAAGTTCCCTTGCTCGCCTTTGCCCATCTTATCCTCCTGTCCAAAAACATACAAAATGAATGTTTTCTTTTAGTTGCATTTTTGCAACATTTTGTATAGAGTATACTTAAAAATACTAATTATTTCAACATAATTAGTAGCATGTTAAGAAAAATTATTAATTAATACTTACCAGCGATTGGAGATATTGATGATATCAGCAGAAAATGTCCTCGAACTTAGAAAAAAAGCCGATGAGATAAATACCGCATTTTTGAATTCCATGAACACCCCTCAGCAAATAAAGGAATACAGAACAGCATTATTTGATGCAGCACAGCATTTACTATTCCTGTTTAATTCCAACTACTTTAAGTCAGATATTATACCGGAACAGCTTTCAGCTCTGGTGGATATATGTAAATTAGGGATTTCCTTGTCTTCCGGCGCTGCACAGACAAGGATCGCCTGCCAAAAAGGAAATGGTTGGGAAAAAGTTTATCCTGATATAATCGCGCAGGCAGAACGCATGAAATGTATAGAGATATATGATTGTTTGATAGGATATGCGAAGGAGCACGACTCTGCTTACGTTCCGCCGGTATTGGAAAGGGTTCCGCCGAGTGCCGGTGAACTTCAGTCCATGCAAAAAATGTATTTTGAACAGTGTGCAGCAATTTCCAGTAAAAAGCAAGCAGACAGCCGGAAATTAAATTTGCTGCTTGGAAGGCGCAGATAATCAGATACTGCGCCAATACTGCATTTCTGATATTAAACCGGCTATCATTACAGCGAATTCGAATGGAAGATCCGCAGGGAAATTATGAAATCCCGGAGTTCTTACAAGTCTCCAATTCATATGAGCGGCAATGGATTCTGCCGTCCGTGCAAAGAGCCCCTCCTTATCACATTCTCCAACCATAACCGCACAAGGGAGCGTGATCTCTTCTTTTCTTATTTCATATTCCAAAAAATGATCTATTTCTTCCAAAAGGAAAACCTTTAAGTTCTCCAGATTCTGCATCTGACTTTCCAGGCTTATGCTCTTTGACCGGTTATCCGTTCCCCCCATAGCTCTATTAAGCGAAATAAGTGCACTATTGATATGTTTTTTCTCCACTGCATCCTTAAGTTCTGTTCTCCATTTACTGATATCATTCTTACTTTGCAGCGACCATGTAAGAGGCGGCTCCTGCAGAATAATTCCTCTCACAAGTTCCGGATATTTTCCGGCGAGTTCAACCGCAATGATGCCGCCTGCACTGCAGCCAACAACAAAAGCTGCTCCCGAGTCCATATATCTTATAATTTTTGCCGCATCCTCCATCTGGCTTCTTACCGAATATCCACCAGCCAGCAAATCCGGCGCAGCAATCTGCCTGCTTCTGCTGTATCCCCTCCGGTCATACGAAACAACAGTATAATGCTTTTTAAGAAAAAACACCGCTTCATCGAAGTAGTCACTGTCACATGCCACACCATGAATAAGCAATATGAGGGCTCCTTCCCCTTCCTTCCTGCAAAACAGTTTGAAATCGCCATTTCTAATAGTAAATTCCATAATTTCTACCCGATAACTCTCTTTACTTATCATACTTTATTTTTCTAATCATACTTTCAATTAAATCAATTCCGTCCCATGTGAGCGAAAAATCCAAAGCATGCCCAAAGTCCACAATACGGTCTATGCCGGGGACTTGATTCTCTACCAATAGGCCGGCGATCTTCTCATGTGAGAATCCAAGGCAAGACAATGTCTGGCATCTGCTGGTAATGATAGGCAGCGCTTCCTCAGCCTTCTCAACATTGATTTCAATAAAAAAGCCGCCGGGAACTGAATATTCCCATGCTTCCTGCATTAAATGAGGAAGTTCAACCCGTACAATCAGATTATCGTCGGCAATAATTTTTACATCAGGCACATTCGCCGCCAGACAAAATGATGTCTCCCACTTTTTTACTGCAAGTGCCGGTTCGAGATGATACCTGTTTCTGGTAAATGTACCTACCTCATACCAGAATCTTTCTTTTGCTTCCCGAATGTCTTCCTGATTTCCTACCCAGCATATAATTCTAGGCGAGGAACACGCATTTTGATCATACAGAAAAGTATCGTTGTAAAATTCTCTTGCGATGTCTCCGGCTTCTTCCATTTTCTGGAATATTGCTGCATCTATCATTGCCATAGAACTACGATCGGGGAAAGATAATTCTAAGGCTGTTGGCGGCAGAGGAGATTTTCTGATTTCATTTATTGTTCCATCACCTCCCCAGACAATACGTAAATCGCACAGCTGTGACATTTTATCCGTTATCTCTTTATCATGCTCATAACCACAAATTACCATGCGATGCTTCATTTCGGGAAACTCATTCAAGGTTTTTTTCAAGCCGCTGATAATCAAATCTGTTTGTGCAGATCTTTTTGATGACAAGCGTACAATAACATTGTTTCCGGAAAGCAGCGCCGCAGCCATACTATAGGCGAACATAACGGGTACATTGGACGGAGCAAAATGCAGCGTTGTCCCGCGTCCGAGAGTGGCTTCCAATCTATCTCCATATTGTTCTTTGTATTGCAGGATGCCTTTTTTTCTGCACCAGAACCCGAAAGTCATCACATCGGAAAAAGACCTTGCATCTTTATTATTTCTAATACATTTTGAAAGGCAATCAAAGAAACAAATAATTTCATCTGAAAAAGGTGGCTTTGGCTTTTGGTTTCTGATAGCCAATAATATATCCTGTGTTCCAAGCATGAACTTTATATTTCCAAAATCATTCATATGTATCACTGCACCCCCTTATCTCAGCTTTTTTAAGCCTCCCCAACACTTCAAAATATACACCTTTCCGGCCGCAGGGACAATCGTCTTCCCCTAGCAGCATTCCTTCATCTTCTGTTAAAATATTGTGTCCGGGGTAGCTTAAGGGCAATAACGACATTACCTGGATAATCCCTTTTTCGTTCTTCTCACAAACTGTAAAATCCAAAGGTCTTCGTATTAACATTCCAGAATAATCCGAACAGTGGAGGTGCCCAAATTCACATTCCATAAATATGCTTCCTGTCTGCTCTGCCATTCCATAATAATCATAGACGCGTACAAGGCCGCCGGTTTCTTTTAATCCGTTACGGAAAGTGCTTTTAGTTATATTCAGGTCTTGCATTTTCTTCCACCCGCCGCCATGGATAAGAAGCCCGTTACTCATATCGATAAATTCATTTCTCTCCTTTAATTCCAAATATAAATATTTCCATATCATGTATGTAAAACCAAAAATGATAAAATCATTTTTCCCATTCTTCTCCACGAATTCCTTCACAGCCTCCAGATTTAATGACATATCATCATTCAGCGCATATGTTTTATGGCTTGCGAACAACGAAAAGCCCAATATTCCTGCAGCCCTGGCAGAATATTGCGCTTGCTTTCTTATGGTGGAAGAACTGTCAAAAACAAGCATCGGAAGTCTCTTCTTTCCGGTAAAATCACTTACTATAGCCGCCAAAGTCTTTTGCTGAAGAGTTCTTGTCTCTCCGTCCAGTATGATTTGAGACTTTTGCATACCGGTAGTACCTGACGAAGTAATTGTTTTAATCTCATCACTGTTTCCGCAGCTGCATAATCGCATTCTTTTAAAAAGACCAACCGGAAGAAACGGCAAATCCTTATAATGAGAAACTTTATTTTCCTCATAGCCACAAGCTTCTAAAATATTATCATATGGAGTACATCTTTCTTTGTGATATTCCGTCAGACGCCTTAGCTTTTCGGTCAGAAATATATCCTTTTTCTCTTTTTCAAGCCTATATGGATTTTCCATGAAATTCAAATCTATGATGGACATTTTTCTCTCCTCGAATTAATTCTTTAACTCCAGCTGAGAATATAGTTTTTTTCCTGCATTATTTTTAGGAATCTCTTCTATATAATAGCCGGTAAGGGCTTTGCTGCTGATATGCAGCACTTCCGAAAGCCAGCTGCAGACCTGCTCTTTTATCTGACTGTCAGTCGTGTATATATGAAGTTCATCATCGTTCCCGATACATGCGAATTCCGCTCCCTCATACTTATTTATCAGAAGTTGTTCACACTCATCAAGTCCGATACGAACTCCGTATAATTTTATAAAACGTTTCTTCCTGCCGACAATATAATAATATCCCTCTTCATCTTTTTGCGCCATGTCACCGGTTTCGAGAACACCTTTGTTTTCGTCTCCGTTCATAAGATCTTTCCTGCACTGCGCATATCCAAGTGATACATTACTTCCCATATATATAAGTTCCCCTACCGTATCGGGCTTATCGATATAATTGCCGTCCGGCCCCTTAAGCAGAAATCTTCCTCCCGGAATTGGTACTCCTATACTTCCTATTTTATCCAGGCATTTGTCTTCGGGAAGATAACTCATGCGGGCTGTAGCCTCTGTCTGTCCGTACATAATATAAAAACGCTTTCCTTTTTCTTTTGCCCATACGGCGAATTCCTTTTGCATTGCATTGGAAAGCTTCCCCCCCGCCTGCGTAAAATACCGAATGGAAGTGAGGTCCTGACTCATAATTTTGATTTTTTTCAGTAGCTCATAAGTATAGGGTACACCGGAAAAGCTTGTTGCTTTTTTTCCCTTCAGAAAGTCCCAGAATTCCTGCTGTACTACACTCTTTTCAGTAAGAAGAATACTTCCCCCGGAAATAAGGTGACTATTTATTACAGATAATCCGTAAGTATAATTCATGGGCAGGGAAGTGACCGGCCGTTCCTCGGGGGACAGCTCAAGATAATCTGCTATGGCCTGCGCATTTGAGACTAAGTTATCTCTGCTCAAGCGAACCAGCTTCGGATTACCCATGCTTCCGGATGTGGTAAGTAACAGGCTTAGTTCATCGCTCATATCCGGAGATTCATTCCCTGTTGAAAAAAGCTCGTATCCCTGTGCTTCATATATCAGTTCCTTAAACATACCCGTAATTTTGTGCCGCAAATGTGTTGGTATCCAAAAATATGAGGGCCGGTATATTTCAATAAGAGTTTTTAAAAATTGCTGCTCCAGATTTTTATCGAGAAGCAGCGCAACATGATGGTTTTCAAGGCAGCCCAGATAACCGATCACCGAACCGGGCATATTTTTACAAAAGCAGAAAACCAAGGCTCTTCCGTTTATCCTGTTCCCGAATTCCTTAATATGTCCGATTAATTCTCCGTAGGTGATCGATGTTCCTGAATCATCTACCAGTGCCGCTCCCCCTGCCGGATTCTTATCAATCGAAAAGATCATTTCTTACCTCCCCATATCAACTCCCAGCTTTTCCAAAATCGTTATCCCCAGGCTATATTTTCCAAATGAAGTAATATCCAGAGTATCAAACATTACATCAAACTTTTCCTCCAATTCCGCCACCATTTCAACATGTGTGATAGAATCCCACCTGGGGAAGCGATTATATACTAAAATCTCATCGTTTAACTGACTATCATTTGCTCCCAGATTACTTTTTACAATCCTATTATACTTTTCTAAATTCGTCATTCCTATTTACCTCACATTTTTTTTACTTAAAATATCATTCTTCTCTTTCTTTTCTCCTGTGAATCAATTATTCTATAAACATATCACGATCCGCAGGTATCAAGGGACAAAATACACTTTTGAACCCGGCATCACAGTATAAGGGAGACGGTCAATATGTCATTAAGCCAAACACAAATAAAAGAAATACTGCCTCACAGATCCCCCCTGCTTCTGTTGGATTCGGTATCTGAACTCATTCCCGGAATGTCTATCGTATCTTCCGTAACCATAAATCCCAAGTGGGATATTTTCTCCGGGCATTTTCCGGATTATCCGGTCTTACCCGGGATTTATATTACCGAATGCATGTCACAGGCTGCCGCCCTTATGCTTCTGTCGATTCCTGAGCGGAATGGTAAGCTTCCCCTCCTGTTTCAATTGCAGCAGATACGTTTTTTACATTCCGTATTCCCAGGCGACGTCATGGAATTAAAGGCATCATTAAAATGCGAACTCGGGAACGAAATGTATGATTGCAAAGTATCTTCCTACGTTAATGGTAAAAAAATTGCCTACGGAATAGTCACAATGGTACTAAAATAATTTCATTCCTGTAACAGCCCAAAATATAGACAGCCGATTTCCCGCAGAAATCGGCCGTTTTAATTTATTCGTAATACTTTGGTGCAAGATCCAGCGTCTGGAAAAACTCATCATCATGCGCAAAAAATACTTTTGCATCATACTTTTTCTGAAGTTTACGTACTTTCTCAATCGATTTGAAAAATGCAACGGAGTCGTACAATAGGCCGGAAGCCTTAGCCGGCGGTCCATAAATCTCGCTTGTATAAATGCAGTCCTGCGGAAGGATAATCGTTCCGCCTTCCAAATGTACGACCAGACCTAAAAGGCCTTCCGTATGTCCGGGCAGATTCAGTACCTCGATTCCCGGCGCAATTTCAAAATCTTCTGTTACCAGATGATATTGCTTTACAGGTCTTTCCAAATCACCTTTGATATATCCTCCATGAGTTTCCGGATCGGGATTCATATGTACTGCTGCCAGAGCATTCAGATAATCTGCTTTTGGTACATAAATGTCTGCATGCGGAAATAACTGAAGATTTCCTGCATGATCCAGATGCATATGAGACAGGATAACCGTTTTAATTTCTTCCGGCTTAACGCCGCATAATGCCAACTGGTTTTCCAGTCTTTCCTCTTCCGTCTGATGTAACGGATAAATTTCCTGCATGATATTCTGCCAGTATCCTTTCATTGCATCAGGATTGCTGCCGGTATCATATAAGATGTATCCGTCGCCCGTATCGATGAGAAATGCCATAACAGGAAGCTTAATCCACTTATTCTGTACATGAGGATTTGATCTGGTTCCCGATGTGCTGCAGGCAACAATCGCATTTTTGTCTGTTTCAAGATAACCCGTGTTAAGAACGTATAACTTCATTTTTTCCTCCTTTTTCCGCACAATAGTGCTAAAAGATAATTAGTATTCACAATGAAAACGCTTTGTAAATTCTTCTATAAGCCCACCCTGGAATTGCGGCGCCGCGATAGCAATAAGCTGGCGGGCGCGCTCTTTCAGTGTCTGCCCTTGAAGCTGAGCGATTCCATATTCCGTGACCACATAATTGACATCACAGCGAGAGGTTGTAACTGTAGCTCCCTCCGCCAGAAACGGTACTATTTTTGATATAGTTCCCTTTGCTGCAGTTGCAGGCATAGCCATTATTGTTCGTCCGCCCTTTGACATATTTGCGCCGCGTACGAAATCTATCTGTCCGCCAATTCCTGAAATCTGCTTTAAGCCTATTGATTCCGAACAAACCTGCCCCATCAGATCAACCTCAACACAGGAATTTATAGAAACAACATTGTCATTCTGGCAAATAATTCTGGGATCATTTACAACATCTACAGGTAAGAGTTTGACCGTCGGATTATCTCTCACATAGTCATACAGCTTATTTGTTCCCATAAGAAATGTCATGACACACTGCCCTTTATCAATTTGTTTCATTTTGTTTGTAATGACTCCCGCATTTATTAATTCTACAACACCATCGGAAATCATTTCAGAGTGGATACCCAGATCCTTTTTTTCTTTCAAAAACAGCAGAACCGCATCCGGAATTGCTCCTATTCCCAGCTGGAGGCAATCCCCGTCCTTTACCAGAGAAGCAATATTTTCGCCTATTTTTTTCTCCACATCACCTATCTTGGGAGGGTTAAGCTGAATAACATCGGTGTCCTCGGCAACAATATAGTCCAGTTCACTAATATGTATGAAATTATCCCCCAGTATTCTCGGCATATTCCGATTAATCTGTGCTATTCTCATCCCGGCTGATTCCGCACAGGGCTTCGTGTAGTCGCAGGATATTCCATAGGAACAATAACCATGCTCATCCGGTTCGCTTACCTGGAATAAAATGACATCTGCACGCAGCTTGCCTTTCAGCAAACCGGGAATCTGTGAGAAGAAAATCGGTGTAAAGTCACCGCGCCCTTCTTCTACTGCTGCTCTGGTAGTGCCCCCCAGGAAAAGTCCGTTATGTCTAAAACGATCCTTCATCTCCGGCGCACAATAGCTTGCTTTTCCCATCGCTACCATATGCACGACTTCGATATCCCTGAAATCATATTTTTCTGCGTTAGCCACCATTGCATCCGTAAGAATTACAGGTTCACCGCATGCATGTGCCACTACAACACGATCACCCGATTTTATATGGGAAACGGCCTCATCTGCCGAACAAATCTTATCGGCATATTTTTCTTTCCAGTTCATAAAGTTTCCTCGCTTCTATTTACTATGATAATTACCTGCTTCAAAAAATCAAATAATTCCGATATCTGTTCATTCTGCCAGATTACAAATGTCCCATATGTCCCTATTGCGCCGGTTCGGTCTGCACATGCAGATCCGCATCCACAGATGATTACCGCAGCGTCCGCTCCCGAATCCGGTGTGTACATCAGTTTCACTTCCGGTAATTCACTTGTTATTCTTGCCACCAAGAGGCTTCTTTCAAACCTGGGATTACATCCACCGCAATACTTTACATATAGAATCACTGATGTCTCCTTTGCAAAATGCTTCGAGCTTCCATGAGCAGACTGTCACTGACTCCGTTTACCAGAGAAACTTTTTTAAGTCCTGGCAGCTTCTCCGTGAGCTTTGTATTTACAAGGCCTTCCATCGTTATATTTACTGAAGGACACCCGCTGCATTGCCCAAGCATTCGTAAGGAAAGAACCTCATTTTCAAAACCGGCAATCTTTATATCGCCCCCATGAAGAGAAAGTTCCGGCCTTATCTGTTCATCCAGCACCTTTTCAATTTCATCAACCGTAATTTCACTCATAGTTCCAACTCCCTAAAATTATTCTTTGATCTTTGCTATTGATTTTGCAAGCTCCTTCTTGAATCCAAGATTACCCTGCCTTGCTATCATAATGCGCTGTGCCTGAGGAGAACCCGCTCCATGCATGGACTCCGTCCGATATCCGACAGCCGCTGTTCCAAGTGCAAGATTTTCAATAAGACGAAGAATTCTCAACCTGTTTTCTGTACTTACATCGGCAACTCCGCGGAAATATTTTTCCACATATTTTCCAATCTTTTCATCCCTCAGATCCTTCTCCGAAGGAGCCGTAACCATTAATCCTCCCGCGATATCCTCTGCCAGGCGTACAATCTCGTACGGGAATCTGGTCACATTCTGTTTGCAGACATTAGCCAGCAGCAAATCGATCATATATGCTCCCGATTCCGTCGGATAACCCTCGGTTGAACATGCAATTCCGCAGCAGTAAAGCGTCTCATTTAAATGAGTCATCTCAATCAATTTATCCTTCACTGCAGATGCTTTGGCCGCTCCGTTATAGTCGGCTGCCACTGCGGCTGCTCCAATCAGTACATCTCCCACACCAACCTTGCATCCGCCATAAGACTGGCGGTGATAACCTGCAAATCTTTCTACCATGATTCCCGAAAACTCTGTCTCACCATTCATGAAGATTCTTTCATTGGGAACAAACACATCATCAAAAATAACCAAGGCTTCCACACCGCCGAATTCCGAGTTTCCTACGTCCAGTTCGGAGCCCTCCAGCTTCCTTGTATCACAAGACTGACGGCCTATAATCATCAATATTCCTTCGCTGTCAACCGGTACCGCAAAAGAAACAGCAAATTCTTTATCATCCGGCCCCATGGATATTGTGGGCATTACAATAACTTCATGGGAATTGACAATGCCTGTTTGATGCGCCTTAGCTCCGCGTACCACAATGCCGTCTTCTCTCGTCTCTACAACGCGGAGATATAAATCCGGGTCTTCCTGAGCATGAGGCGCTTTTGAACGGTCTCCCTTGGGATCTGTCATAGCACCATCCACTGTCAGGTCGTTATCGGCACAATAATTCATAAACTTTTTGAAATTCTCATGGTATTCTGTTCCATAGTTTTTATCTATTTCAAATGTTGTGGAAAATACTGCATTGAAGGCATCCATTCCTACGCATCGTTGAAAACATGCTGCTGTTTTCTGACCGCAAAGCCTCTGCATTTTTACTTTATTCTTTAAATCCTCGGTATTCTGGTGGATATGCGCAAACCGATTGATTTTCTTTCCCGTATACGGTGATATTACGGTCATCAGTTCAGCATATTGCGGATCCTGCGCAAGATCGTACGTCATTCTTACAGAGTTCAGCGAAGGACGGAGTATCGGATCGTCAACCGGATTCTCTACTCGTTCGCCAAACATATAAACTTCCATTTTAAGTTTGCGAATGCTTTCGATATATTGTTCGCCTGTCATCAGTGCCATGATAATTGCCTCCTTAAATTCATTTTTGCATCTTTATTTTTTATAAATGCATTTTTGCATCTTTATTTTTTTATATCATATTTATATATTTATTTCAACATTTAATGTCAATTAAAATAATTTTTATTAAAAATGCACTAATTTATATATTATTGATATAATATATCATTAAATTTTTGTGTATTTTTTTATTTAAATTCATGCCGATAGTTATTTGCTTCATTTTTGATGCATTTTTGCACTTTATTTGATTCTGCACCAGGAGAGACCAAAAGCACTTCCCTATTAGGATCAGGGTGTCAAAAGGACCTTTTGGCGCCCTGATCCTATTATAGAACAAAAGTGTGCTTCGCACACTCACGCAGCCTAATACTTTGCCAGCACAGCTTTTGTTCCGCGCGCGCAGCTGCGCATCCATTTTATGTAATAGGAGCACTTTCCTATTACATAAAAAATCGCCTGCATTCCTGCAGGCGACCGGATATAATTGTTAACCCCATACTTCTTTTGCAATTTCCTGTACGAGTTTCAGCTTTTCCCATTGCTCTTCCTCTGTCAGTTTATTCCCCTCTTCCGTAGAGGCAAATCCGCACTGCGGGCTAAGACACAGGCGCTCAAGCCGAACATATTTTGCCGCTTCATGGATACGGTTAATAATAAACTCTTTTTTCTCCAGCTGAGGTGATTTTGTTGTAATCAATCCTAATACAACTGTTTTATCATTAGACATATGGCGGAGCGGCTCAAAATCCCCGGAACGTTCATCATCGAATTCCAAATAAAATGCATTTACATTTTCCTTTGCAAAAAGATCTTCTGCCACCCTTTCATATCCTCCCTGGCAAGCCCAGGTGGAATGAAAATTCCCCCGGCAGATATGAGTATTAATAACAAGATCTTCCGGCTTTTCTTCCATAGCAAGATTATTGATTCGAATTAATTTTTCAATATATGTCTGCAAACCTTTCTCATCCGTCCCCAAAATAAGGCACGCGTTCGGATCGATACATACTCCCCATGTACAGTCATCAAACTGGATATTCCTGCATCCCGCCGCATACAAATCCCGGATGACCCTTTTGTATCCTTCGGCAATATCATGTATCAGTTCTTCCTCATTCGGATAGATAGTTTTAGTTTTTTCCAGATTATCCGGAGTGATCATCTGAAATAAAAACTGTGCAGGTGCCGGAATTGTCTGTCTGGCAACGACCGTTTCGTCTTCAAGGCATTTCACAAACTTAAAATGTTCCACAAAAGGATGGATGCCAACCGATACTTTTCCGGTTAAAAATGTATCATCGATCAATGCAGGTTCTCCATGAAAAGGTATCCCCTTTTTTGTTTTTTCGTGACCTACACCATTAAATGCCCACATAAAATCGAGATGCCAGGAACTTCTCCTGAATTCCCCATCTGTGATCACCGGCAACCCGATTTTCTTCTGTTTTTGTATCAAATCTGTAATCGCCTTATCTTCCGTTGCTTTTAATTCTTCTATACTGATTCTTTTTTCTTCATAATCTTTTCTCGCCTGCTTTAAATAATCAGGTCTTAAAAAACTTCCTACAATATCAGATTTAAAAGGTGCGTTATTTTTCATTTTCCATTTCTCCTGTCTTCTTGCGTTTTATAATATTTAATTTTGCCTAGAGCTGAATTCTCATCGTTTTTGCTGCCTCAACCAAATTCTTAAGACTCGCATCCGTTTCCGTAATGCCTCGTGTTTTCAAACCGCAGTCCGGGTTTACCCACAAATTATTCTTGTCTATCTTTTCCAGCATTTTCTGCAAAGCCTGGACAATTTCCTCGACTGCAGGCACTCTCGGAGAGTGGATATCATATACTCCGGGTCCAACCTCTGTCTGAAAATGATTTGCCTGCAACGCATCAATGATAGTAAGCTTTGAGCGGGACGCTTCAAACGAAATAACATCCGCATCCATATTATCAATGTCCTTTACGATTTCATCGAATTCACTGTAGCACATATGTGTGTGAATCTGTGTTTCAGGTTTCGTTTTACTATGGCAAAGACGAAATGCAGGGATCGCCCAGTCCAGATATTCGCTGTACCATTCTTCTCTTCTGATGGGAAGTTTCTCCTTAAGTGCGGCTTCATCTATCTGTATAATCTTGATTCCAGCCCTTTCCAAATCACACACTTCTTCCCGAATCGCAATTCCTATCTGATATGCCATTACTTGAAGGCTGACATCTTCTCTGGGAAATGACCAGTTTAATATGGTAACAGGGCCGGTAAGCATTCCCTTAACCGGCTTATCAGTCAGGCTCTGCGCATATTCTGAATATTTAATCGTAATGGGTCTGATACGCTTTACATCTCCAAAAATAATCGGTGGTTTTACGCATCTTGTCCCGTAAGACTGGACCCATGCCTTCTCCGTGAACACATATCCGGCAAGATTTTCACCGAAAAATTCCACCATATCATTGCGCTCAAATTCTCCATGCACAAGTACATCCAGACCAAGTTCTTCTTGTTTTCTGATACAATTCTCTATAAATGAAAATACTTGACTGTCGTATGACTCTTTATTGATTTCACCTTTTCGGAAACTGCTTCTGTTCTTCTTCACCTCCGAAGTCTGCGGAAACGATCCGATGGTTGTTGTTGGCAGCAGCGGCAACTGAAAATAGTCCTTTTGAATCTGTTTCCGTTTCTTTCTGTCCGTTTTTCTTATGAAATCCTCATCGGAAAGTCCCGAAACATCTGCCTGTACCTTCTTATCCTCATACGGTCTGACAGCCTCAAATACTCTTTGATTATCTCCATACTCATGGGACACTTCAAAGTCTTCCCTTTCTGCCAAGTCAGAAAGTTCTTTCAGTTCATACAATTTTTCCTTAGCAAAGGAAAAACGTTCCCGAATACCACGCGCAAGCTTTGTTTCACTTTCCAGGGTATAAGGAACATGGAGCAAAGAGCACGAAGTCGATATAACAATATGTGAAGCATATTGTTTAATCTCTTTCATCAAGTTCAGAGTTATTCTATAATCACATTTCCAGATATTTTTTCCGTTCACGACTCCGGCAAATAAGATTTTATCCTCCGGAAATCCATATGTTTTAATAAGCTCAGACGTCTTCTTCCCTTCAAGAAAATCCAACCCGATCCCATCGAAATCTAAAGCCGCAAGATCCTCATAACAGTCCCTCACATCCCCAAAATAGGTCTGAAGCAGCACCTTTCGTTTATTTTTTCCTTTCAGGATTTCTTTATATAATGTTACAAATCTCGCAACATCCTCTTTCGACAGATCCGTTACCAGCACCGGTTCATCAATCTGAATCCACTCCGTACCAAGCTGCCCAAACCTTTCGAACATATCCCTGTAACATCGAATGATATCTTCCATAAAATCATCAGCATTTTTTCCATCGTTATATTTCGCAAGTTTCAGAAATGTAAACGCGCCGATCACTACCGGCTTTGTTTCTATCCCAATGGCCTTTGCTTCTTCGTATTCTTCGAATGGCTTATTTCCGGAAAGTTCAATCTTTGTATCCTCATAAAGCTCAGGCACCAGGTAATGATAATTCGTATTGAACCACTTCTTCATAGCAAAGGCTTTTACATCACCCTGTACGCCCTGATACCCTCTTGCCATCGAAAAATAAACTCCCTGTTCACTTAGATTCAGCTTCCTGTATTCCCCGGGAATCGCATTCAGCAAAATAGCCGTATCCAGCATTCCATCATAAAACGAGAAATCATTGGAAGATATATAACGAATGCCGGCGTCCTTTTGTAACCGCCAGTTTTCATTCCTTAAAACCTTTCCTACGGCTTTTAAATTGTCTTCCGTTATTTCTCCGCGAAAATATTTCTCTGACGCAAACTTTAATTCTCTTAACTTTCCTACTCTCGGAAAACCGGTCACCGCACTTTTCATCGTTAATCTCCTTGCCATTTATATCAATACTATTTATAAATAGCATAAATTATTTTTTCCAAGTTGCAAAATACAAAAAAATACACGTTTGACATAGTTTTAAACTATTTCAAACGTGCACTTTTGTCCATTTATTCCTCACCCTTTTGTTTATAGGCTTTTATATAAACAAAATTTTCATTGTTTCTTTCCATCAAATAATCATCATTTATGACCGCATCGATAAATTCCTTACCGCCCGATTCCAATGGAACCACCTTCATCTCCAGCTCTTTTTCCACATCACTTACTGTAATATCATCCAGGAAAATCTGTTCTCCCATCCTCAGCATATTGGACGGTATAAGCAGAACATTCCCGAGGTACTCACCGTTATCCTTTTTTTCTTTTAACTGCTTTATCAGATCCTGTCCTGTAATAAGTCCCGATACTGTGATCGTCTCCCCGAAAAAATCATTTCGAATGCAGCATACGTTAATCGTTATCCGGGGAAAAAGCTCCATAAGCTGAGCTGCGAAGCTTTTTATCGTCGGATAAGTAAGCTTTCCCGTAGCCATAGTGAGCGTTCTCGAAATACTGTTTTTAACCTTCCTGCATTTTATACTTTTCTTAACCTCATCCAGTGCAGCATCAAATTCATCAATAAATATTCTCATCATGCCGACGCCATTTTCCAGCTGGATATAACCATCATACCGTTCTTCTTCCGGGAAATCCCTTTCTGCTGTGATATACCATTCGTCACTGGCATGAATGAAATGAAGTCCATATTCTTCGTAAAATTCCTTTTGCCTGCTTTCGATCATATCGATAACGTCTCCCGCTTCCTTCTTATTGAATAATTCAAGCGGATGCAAACCCTTCCGGTACTTTGTTATACCCGCCGGAACCACAGAAACACTTCGCATAAAAGGAAGATATTTTGACAAATCCTCTATCGATCTTTCCAGTTCACTGCCATCATTAATATTCTTGCATAATACAATCTGCCCATTCATTTCTATGTGCCCCTCAAACAGCATGTCCAAATATCTGAGCTTATCTCCCGCAAATCGGTTGTGAAGCATTTTACAGCGTAGTTCCGGATTTGTAGTTTGTATCGATATATTAATGGGCGCAAGATGTAACCGTATAATCCTTTCAATATCCTTCTGCTGCATATTGGTAAGAGTTATATAATTTCCCTGCAAAAAAGACAGTCTGGAATCATCGTCTTTGAAATAAAGCGTTTCTCTCATCCCGGGAGGCATCTGGTCAATAAAGCAAAAAATACATTTATTACTGCATGAGCGATAATCACTCATAAGGCTGTTGTCGAACTCTATTCCCAAATCGTCATCATAATCTTTCTCAATCTCCAGCAGCCACTCTTCATCATCCTGCTTCCGGATCAGTACTTCAATATATTCATCCTTAATCAGATATCTGTAATCAAATACATCCTCTATCTCTTCATTGTTAATTGCAAGTAAAATATCACCTACTTCAATTCCCATTTCTTCCGCGATAGAATCCGGATAAACCTCTTTAATCAGGTGTCCCTGATTCCTTTTCTTACTCAAATATATCTTCCTTTCAAATAGAAACTGATCTTTAACGTAAGTGCTCCTGGTAATTTTATCATCAAGTAACATGTCGGTCAATTTTTTTCCAGTTCTGGTTTATATGCATCATTTTACATCCTGATGCTTCAGCCAGTATACGGCAAACAGAATGCAGAGAAGAAGATATATCGCGCAGCTTATGAGAAACTGTCCCAAATTGTACGGCATACTGCCATCCGGCTGATTAGCACGCATTCCAAGGCTAAAAAGAGAATACGGGAATAAATGTCCATAGCCTTTGGAAATCATTCCTATTCCGGCAATACCGCCAATCAGTGCGATTCCCACCGGAACGGCGAAGCTTCGGATAACGAGAGAAAAACAGAGTTGTACGGCACAGATTACAATGGCTCCGGCAGTACCGGTCAGAAGCCATTCCGGCAATTGGGACGGTATGGGCGAAGAAAGTCCTGTAATCTTTCCACACAATACAAATAATATCCCGATCCAAACCTGAGTTAAAACCACCATCGCCGAAGCCGATAAAAGCTTTGCGAAAAACAAACTGCTTATAGGTACGGGGGATGTCATAACAGCATTCCAATTATAGTTCATATGCTCCATACGATACAGATAGGAGCAATACACACCTATAATGGCAGGAAGAAAGAAAAAACAGGTAAATAAGGTATGCTGTGTCCACAAGCTGTACCATTCCTTCTGTAAAATTCCTATATTCTGCACATAGTTAAAAGTTCCCATAAAGGCAGGCAGTATCGGAAGGAAGAAAAATGCAAGCCACACAGGACTATGCCGCAGCTTCATCCATTCCGCCTTTAGAATACGATAAAACATAATCACATCTCCTTTCTTACAAACAGGATACGGCCGGTACAATAGATAACAAGGAAGGCCAATATAAGAATTAAAAATCCTGTCCAATCGATTTCAGACCAATAATAAGCAACAATAAGAGGGTAACAGTTACACAGAATGTAAAAAGGAGATAGTACCCCATTTGCTTCAAAGGTGCCGGTCCTGCAAACCCTTTTACATATCCGGTCAGAAGCATTATTCCAATCTGTAAAAGGATTACGGAAAGTACGTAAAAAGTGCCAAACATCAGCTTTGCATCGAACAGCCTTGCAGCGGGCATAACTGTTTCCAGAAGCTTTAAGGTCTGGCCTTTATGTTCTATGTCACTGAGCTTTGAGGCAATTACCGCCGTAATTACCGGCATAAAGATTGCATTAAGCACGGGAAAATGGTACAGACACGCTAACCAGCCCTGCGCAAGATCATAGGTATCCATGTTACGAAATGAATAAAGCTCCCATAAAAGCTGAACGCCAATTAAAGCAGCAACAATTATCCACAGCTTCCTGTACCGGCTTTTCTTACATTCAACAATCGATGCTTTAATCATAGGCTCACCGCCGTTCCGGTCAGTTCCAGAAAAATATCCTCCAGACTTTTTTCGCGCTGTTCAATACGGACCACCTGAATGTTATGCTCAAATAATTTTTTTGTATAACGAGCCAATTCCAAATCATCAAAGGCTGGCAGCATCAGGTACTCCCGCTGTTTTTCAACAGCAATTTCCTGTTCCAGTAAAATAGATGCACTCCGCTCGTTATCCAGTGTGCGTATAGCAATACGGCGGCTGCTCTTTTGATGAAGAACGGATAAGCCGTTCTGGAAAACAAGCTCTCCTTTACTGATAATTCCCACATTGGTGGCCATCTGATCAATTTCACTGAGCAAATGACTGGAAACCAATACCGTCATGCCGTATTCTTTGGGCAAAGAGCAGATCAATTCCCGCATTTCCTGAATACCTGCGGGATCAAGACCGTTGGTGGGTTCGTCCAGAATCAAAAGCTTCGGACTTCCCAAAAGGGCACAGGCCAGTCCCAGACGCTGCTTCATACCCAGAGAATATTGGTCTGCTTTCTTATCCTTCTGCTTTTCAAGACGGACAATATGCAGAACCCGGTCGATTTCTTTTTCGGGCAGACCTTTCAATGTACAAATGATCTGAAGATTTTCATAACCGTTTAAATGTCCGTAATAGCTGGGAGACTCTATAAGAGATCCAATATCTTTTAATATCGGTATCCGGTTTTTAGCGCTAACCGTTTTCTCAAAAACTGTGATACTTCCCGAAGTGGGCTTTACCAGTCCGAGTATCATTTTCAATGTAGTTGATTTGCCTGCCCCGTTGGGACCGAGAAAACCATATACGGCTCCCTCCGGAACAGACAGATCCAGATCCTTTACGCGCAAGTATTTGCCATATTGCTTACACAAGCCGCTTGTTTTAATGATATCAGCCATTTTAATACCGCCTTTCATAGTTATCAGTTAAAATACCAAAAACAGCATAGCATAGCCGGCTTACATAGACTTGTAAGCAACCTTACGTTTACCTTAAATATGAAATAACAGATATGAAATTTTTTTTAGATACTTTATAATAAGTGCAGGTGATGAATATGAATAATATTTTTGAATGCAGGCTTCTGTTAGTGGACGATGAGCCTGAACTACGAAAGATGCTGAAGGACATCCTTCAAAAAGAGGGATTTCAGAAAATATTAACGGCGTCTGATTGTAAACAGGCAATGGAATTATTTCAAACAGCGAAACCGGACGGGGTGATTCTGGATGTTTCCCTGCCTGATGGTGATGGTTTTTCCCTGATGCGGGATTTTAGAAGTATATCGCCCGCTCCCGTATTGTTTCTGTCCGCCAGAGATGAGGACGAAAACCGCCTGCTCGGTCTGGGACTTGGTGCGGATGATTATATTACTAAGCCTTTTCTGCCCAGAGAACTGCTCCTTAGATTAAAAGGAGTTTTAAACCGCACGTATTTTCCCGTGTCGGTACGGCAAATTGAAAAACCGGTTTTTCGCCTCGGCGAGACAGAAGTGAATTTGAACAGTGCCACGGTAAATCATAAAGGCAAATTCATGACACTGACAGCAAAAGAGTTTGTTTTGATGGAAAAATTATATGAAAACAGAGGCAGCATTGTAACCGGAGACAGTCTTTGCCAAGCGGCATGGGGAGACGATTTGTACGGATACGAAAATACACTGATGGTGCATATCCGGCGTTTACGGGAGAAAATAGAACCTGAGCCCTCCTCTCCCCGTTATCTTCTTACTGTGCGGGGATTGGGGTACAAATTGATCGGAGTGAGCAAAGTATGAAAAGTATGATAAAAATTTTGGCACGCTATATAGGGAGTGCCGCAGGTATCGCATTGATCCTGCTGACCCTTAATATCGCCTTGCTTTTCTTCTGGCTAATGGCGTTCCAGCAGGAAAACGGATATGCATACCGGGTTTCCGAAGTCGCAAAAGGACTCCAAAAACAGGGAAATCAATATACACTTTCAGAAACCGCAAAGAAGGCAATGAATACCCGTTATGAATGGGGAATGCTGCTTAATGAGCAGGGCGGAATACTTTGGAGCATGAACTTGCCAAAGGAGCTCTTCAAAAACTATACGATACCCGAGGTCGCCGGATTTACCAAATGGTATCTTGAGGATTATCCTGTTTATGTCTGGCGGCATAATGACGGACTTCTGGTAATGGGCTGTCCCAAGGGGAGCGTCTGGAAAACGGATTTTCAGATGCCGCAAAAAGTAATGGATAAAACTCTTGTGTGGATACCTTTGATGCTTTCGTTAAACGGGCTTGCAGCCGTGCTGCTCGCTTTGATGTTTGGAATGCGTTTGTTCCGGTCTTTTCGCCTGCTTGCCGACGGAATAGAAAAAATGGCCAAAAAGCAGGCGGTGGAGCTGCCGGCCAATGGCATTTTAGGGGATCTTGCCATCCTTTTGAACCAGACCTCGCTCCAACTGCAAAGGCAGGAGTCCGCCCTGAAAAAAAGAGATTATGCCCGAACCTCATGGATTGCCGGTATATCCCATGATATCCGTACACCTCTGTCAATGGTAATGGGATATGCCAGCCAATTGGAGGAAAATGTAGAGTTATCCCCATCCGGCAGAGAACAGGCCGTTATTATCCGCAAGCAAAGCGAAAGAATCAAAACACTGGTAGAAGACTTAAATCTTGCTTCAAAACTTGCGTATGATATGCAGCCTCTGGACAAATCAGAGATGCTCCTTGCGCCTCTGGTACGGAAGGTATTGGCTGATTTCTTGAACGGGGGACTTTCCGAAATATATTCCATAGATGTACAGCTCGATCCTTCCATCGGAAACATTAAAATTTCAGGGGATGAAAAACTGCTGAAACGGGCGGTCTTCAACTTGATCGATAATAGCGTACAGCACAACCCTCAGGGCTGTGACATTAAGATTATGCTGTACAGGCAATTCTCTCACTGCATACTCTCTGTTTCCGATAATGGAAGCGGTTTTTCAAAAGAAGCTTTGAAGCAGTTAAATCAGAAGGAAATTCCGGCCGGGGTACCAAGTCATGGACTTGGACTCACGATTGTCCGGCAGATAATCAAGGTTCATGAAGGAACAGTGGAATTCAAAAATCTTCCGTCAGGAGGTTGTGAAGCAGTTCTGACCTTGCCCTGCTGATACCTATGCTGCTTACATCTATTTTAGGATTAGGGAAAGCCGTTCTTTCTGTTTACCCAATCATTCCAGATACATTTCCAGACCTTCCAGCAAAGCGGGAACCCATACCGTATAATGATCTTTCTCCTCATATACCTTATAGGTCAGATTCAGGCCGCTATATCTTCTCTCCTGAATCTTCTCGACAAAGTCCCGGATAGGCAGTTGAAACTCATATTCACTTTCCTTTTCACCAACAGCGAGAAAAACATTGGCGTTCAATACATTTGTTTTTTCCCAATATACTTCTTCATAATCGGCAAGCGTAAATCCGCCGGTGGATTTCAGGAACGTCGGACTGGAAAGTATATAGTTTTTAAAAACATTTTTTGTTAATCCATCGCTTTGCAGCAGACTGTATATCATGAAGAACCCGCCATAAGATGCGCCGCAAAAGGTTCTGTTCTGCGCATCGATACTATAATTACTTTCTGTATACGGAATTACACCATTTACAATCATAGCAAGGAATTTACCGGGTTCACGCACCAAATCGCGCTCCCTTATCGTGTCAAAATCATAGCCGTCGGGATAGCCAATGCCGATTAAGATAAATTCCTTTGTTTTTCCCGACTGATAAAGTTCCTTCATCGATGTTATCAGGATATACAAAGGTCTGCGTCCACAGATCCATCCTCTGCGATTCCCCAATCTCCAGCTTTACGCTATCCCCCCTTGCAAGAGGGGCATTCGCCGCGGGCACATTTACCTCATCCGCTTTTTTCTCGCTTTGCAAATCATTCTCCTTATCCGAACACCCTCCCAATAGTCCTGTCATACTGATCAACAATATGAATAACGTCACTTTCATCCGCAATTCCCCCACAAATATAAATAATTATTTATTAAAATTTATTCCATACCCTTCAGCACTTCCACCATATCCAGCCGCCTTATTCTCTTGGAGAAAAATACTCCTGCAAGTACAGAAATACCCAGTACAAATATTGCTGCATATATATAATCTCCCGCGGAGATCACCGCTTCATAATCATAACTGTCACCATTGCTGTCAAACATATATTGCAGGATTATTTTCGCGAACGGTGCCCCCAGAAATATTCCAATGACAGACAGCCAAAGATTCTGGATGGTCAGTATTTTCTGGATCTGCTTACTCTCAAATCCTAGTACTTTTAATGTGGCAAACTCTTTGATTCTTTCGTTAAAAGACAGATTTCCCGAATTATATAAAACAACTATGATCAAAATGGCCGCAAAAACAATCAGTACTCCTACCATCACATACATAATCTGCATAGATTGCATAAAAGCTTCCAATCGATCCGTTTTACTATGTGTGGCGGTAATCAAGCTGTTTGTTCGCTCCAAGTCTGTAACATCTGTATTCGTATACAGAAAAGCCGGCAAGAACTTATTGCCCGTCTCTTCAAAGTCTTTTCTTAGCATGGTAATGCCGCTACTCGTGGGATTTCTGCTGATTACTCCGACAGTAGCTCTATACCACTCATTTTTATCATAGATATGCCAATAAACTCCATCCCCAACTTCAACGCCGAGCGCAAGTGCAAGTTTAGAAGAAATGGCTACCGTTCCTTCCGGAATGGACACCTCCTCCTGCCTCACATTAGTGATTCCATAAAAACCTTTTCCCTCTGTGACCGCAAGCCCCGTTGTCTTCTTATCTCCGGACAGCGCATGGTCCTTAGCGGCAACCTCCACACTGCCGGCCATAATAAGTTCTCCGCCATACTTCTCTGAAAATACATCCGCCTGCTGCGTCGTAATGTCCTTTGCAAATTGGATATTATAATCATAATTCTGCAGCTTTTCAAAATTCCAATCATACACATTATCGAGCGTCGTATTGCAAGCCAATCCGCAAGCCATGATCATCATGCCGCAGGCTGTTCCAAAAATGCCCATAAAAGCACGTAATCTGGCTCTCGAAATATCTCTCAGATTATACTGTACCGTAAAACCCAGTCCCTTCCAGAAAGGCAGCTTTTCAAAAATACAATTCTTGCCGGACTTGGGCGGTGCCGGACGCAGCGCTTCGGATGGCTTTACACGAAGCAGTCTGCGACAGCTTAGATACGACGTACCGGTGCAGATCAGAACAACAAGCGCCGCTGCTATAAAAAATGAGTTGTCATAAGCCGCCTTCCATTCCGGAATGGTATAAAAGGACACGAATAACTCCGTCAGCGCCTGCCCCCACCACAATGGCCCGACGATCAAGCCGACTGCAGCTCCCAATGATGATATGACAAAACTATAGCTCAAGTAATGTCCCATAATTTTACTATTTTTCATTCCAAGAGCATTCATGGTTCCAATCTGGGTTCTCTGATTAGCTACCATCCTGCTCATAGTAGTCATAATAACCAGCAAGGCGATCAGTACGAATACCATTGTAAATATATAAGCAAACTGCTCATGCTGACTGAGCTCATCCTCCAGCACCTTTATTCCTGCAACGGAATCTTTATCCACAAATACGGCATAATTGCCATCTACCGCTTCAGATATTTCATTTTCCAAGCTCATCACATCTTCTTTATCCGTGGATAAAATCATCTGCGTATACGGCATCATGGCAAGAAGCTTTTCATCACTGAGTCCATCGATTCTTTTCAGCAGCATTTCCTGCGTAATCGCGTCTTTGGTCAGTCCGTTTGCTTCTAATTGTTCCAGTACGGCATCCAGCAGTTTCGTATGCTCCAACACGTCATCGGCAGTGATTTTTCCCGCAGCAATCAGATGCTCTACATATTCCCGCACCGGAAATGCATTATAGGCCATATATACATAGGCTATATTCTTAAAATCTACATCCAAATCGGTATCTGCACACATATAGCTGAATTCCGGTGAAGCAATCAGGCCTGCTATTTTCTTTTCTACCGATACTCCATTATACGTAAACGCAAAGTCATCTCCCACCGACAGGTCCCATTCCTTTGCAAAACGCTCAGACAACCATAAATGTTCTGTATCGGACGGATCAAACTCAACACCCTCTATTATATATGGCTTTGTCAGCAGATTCTCCTCTTCCAGAAAAATCTCAATCTGAGCGTTGTTCTGCTCTACAGAGGTTCCGGTCACTTGCATACGCAGCTGAGCGGCAGTAACATCAGAAAGCTCCCTCACGTTCTTTAAATCTTCATCCGAGAATCCTTCTCCATACAGCCAGCCGTCCGCCAGATTCGTTCTCTGATGGAAATTATCAAGGGCCTGATATGCCCCGACATTGCTGGCCTTAAGGAGAGTAAACATACATACTGCCAGAAAGGATAATAAGAATACGGAAAAGAACTGTCCGAAATTAGTTCGCATCTCACGAAGCATTTTTCTTATGAGCATTACCAATTTACCTCCCTTACCGGAAGCGGATATTCGTTATGTATTATTTCACGAATTTTTCCGTTTTTCATCCGTATCACTTTATCCGCACACTTTGCAATATCTGCGTTATGTGTCACTACAATGACCGTATGATGCTTTTTTTTGCACAGATCCTGTAATAATTCGAGTACGATGATTCCCGTCTCCGAGTCCAGCGCACCGGTCGGTTCATCTCCTAACACTATTCTCGGATTTTTCGCCAGTGCTCTTGCGATAGATACTCGTTGCTGTTCTCCTCCTGACATCTGGGAAGGAAATTTGTCCTTGTGCTCCTCCAAACCTACTGCTTTGAGTAGCTCCATCGGTTCCGAAGCATCCTTTACTATGTTTTTTGTCAGTGCAATATTTTCATATGCAGTCAGACTAGGCAACAAATTATAGAACTGGAATACAAAGCCAATCGTCTTTGCCCTATAATTGGATAACTGCTTGTCATTCATGGCGGAAACCTCCATGCCGTCAATGATCACTTTCCCCTCCGTCGGAACATCCATACCTCCAAGCATATTCAATACAGTTGATTTCCCAGCTCCCGACTGACCAAGAATAACAACAAATTCCCCCTTTTCAATAGTAAAGTCCACATGGTCGACCGCAATCTGTTTCCCTTCTCCCGTTCCATAGGTTTTCACAACATCCTGAAATTCTACTAAGCTCATACTTTTATTTACTCCTTTTCGTTTAATCCTATTATGCTTTTACATATTCATACAACGTCTTCATAATCAGGCGAAAGTTTTCCTTTAATGCCTTTTCATTCATCATATCTTTATTTTCCAGAGCATATGCTATGATCTTCGGAAAATTAGCAATAACTCCATAATCCAAGTTCTTCTTGATACCCGTCGTATGATCCAACAAGATATGAATTATCTGCTCGTCCCGCTCCGGGTTATATATAAGCTCGGACGGAATCGTTTTTTTCAGCCATTCTTCATCTTCTGCAGTCATCTTGTATATGAGATTTTCCTGCGGATTAAAGATCGCACTTTGATACCACTCAAACAATTCATCAATGGTCATCGTTCCTTTTTTACTCAGCAATTGCTGAAAGGCCTCTAGCTTTTCCCTTCTCCACCGAGACATTACCTCCATAACCAGCATTTCCTTGGATGAAAAAAAATGATAGAAGGTTCCCTTTCCAATTCCAACCATTTTGGCAAGTTCTGAGATATTCGTATTTTTAATTCCTTTCTCAAGCATCTGCTCCGACGCTTTCTCCAACAATCTTTTTCGGATCTGTTCTTTTTCTTTTTCTGAAAATATAGGCGGCATAAATTCCTCCTTTTATATGACCATAAATATTATCCGGTCATATAAATTGTACTGCAACAGAGAAAGGAATGCAATGACGCATCCCTTTTGTATGTGATAAGATTTCTCAATATGATACTTTGTGAACAGTAACCTCAATATAGTTCAATCTTACTATTTTTATTTCAATTTCTGAGATGCCTTCCACATGGCCGCATATTTTCCATGCTGTTCAAGCAGCTCCTCGTGTGTTCCATTTTCCACAATTTTTCCATCATTTACTACCAAAATCTGATCCGCATGTCTCACGATCGGCAATGTATGCGCTATCATAATTACAGTCTTATCCGTTTTCATCAACTGCGAAATAGCTTGCTTCACCAGCAATTCATTTTCAATATCCAAAGATGCAGTTGCCTCATCCAAAAGTATGATCGGACTATTCTTAATCAATGCTCTCGCTACGGACAACCGTTGTCTCTCCCCGCCTGACAACCGATTTCCATTTTCCCCGACCTGCGTGTCATATCCATTTTTCATATTTCGGATAAATCCATCACAATTTGCCAGCCTGCAGGCCTCTTCTACTTCTTCGTCCGTTGCATCTGCTCTTGCATACCGGATATTATTCCTTACTGTATCATTGAACAAAAATACATTTTGATCGACTGCTGAAATATTTGATAATACCTGTTCGGACGATGCTCCCTCGGTATCACACCCGCCTATTCTTATCTTTCCGGAATCAGGAAGATAGTACTTTGCAATTAGATTGAGAATGGTGGATTTGCCCGAACCGGAATCACCTACAATTGCAGTAAAGCTATTCTGCCTGATTAGGAAGCTGACATCCCTTAACACTTCCTCTCCACAATTATAGGAAAATGCAACATGTTCAAATTCAATACCGGAATCCTTAGGCCGGAATCCTGCCACATCCGCTTTTTCTTCCTCGTCTTCCAGAATTCTTTCAATATTTTCCCTGGACAGCATCAAATTCTTGTAGGATAAGAAAAGAATGAACAGTGAACCATTGGATTTCGCCACAAACAATGGCAGCATAGTCAGTAAAATCAATATCTCCGGTGTTATTATTCCTTGCATATAAGCATTTACAGTCAATATAATAATAATCGGAAGAGACAGCCAGCTGATTCCCATATAAATGGAGCCGATGGGAAGCACTACTTTTTCAAACTGATAGCTGATATCTGAATAATCCTTCATAGCTTTTGTCAGGACTTCATTTTTTATGCCACCCATGCCATAGGCCCGGAGCGTCTGCATTCCCGATATATATTCCGTAATGGCACTGACATTTTCCTGCCTTGCCCTGTTTTTTCTTGTCCCATGAAATTTTACCTTGCGAATCGTCAGGTACATGGTCGGAATCAGCAGTAAAGATGAAATAATAAGAACAATTCCCACCGGCGGATATATACAGACTGCTGCCAGTCCGGATGCAATTACAAGAACGGAGAGCTTCACAATATCAGAAAGCTTATGGGTAAGAATCTGTTCATAATCAGCCACTTCACTGGATGCTCCATTTATGTAAAATCCGGTTTTGTTCTTTATAAAACGGTTCAGCGGTATTCTTTTCATCTTATCGCCAAGAGCAATCCTGATATTCCTGCTTACATCAGAACCGCCAATTTGGCTGCCTACATAAGAGACCGAATACAGAATAAGCCTTGCAATAAAAATTCCTGCAACAACAACAGTCAGAATGAGCAGCTCACCCATATGAATTCCCGAACCAAAAACCAGTTCCAGTATCTGGTACAATACCAAAAAGCCGCTGATACTAAGTAATCCTTCCACGACAATTCCGCCTATGGACAGTTTTAGCCTTCTTCCCATACGAAATACTTCTTGTTTCATCATATTAATAACCATGCCTTTCTAATTTTCTTCCATTTTTGCTTTGCTCTGCGAAGGAGAAATATACTGCATCTCCCTTGCCGTATTGTAATCTTTCCATGCCTTTGCAAAATATGTGCTGTTTTGCAATATTTCATCCCAGGTCCCTACCCGCTCTATCGTTCCATGCTCTACCACCGCTATCCGGTCACAGCTTTGTACGATTCCAAGTCTGTGAGCCACAATAATAACAGTCTTTCCCCTGCAAAGATTCGAAATTGCCTGATCGATTTCTATCTGATTTTCCGGATCTGCCGAACTGGTCGCTTCATCGAGAATCAATATCGGTGCATTCTTGAGAATTGCTCTCGCAATACAGATTCTTTGTTTCTCACCGCCGGAAAAGCGTCCGGAATAGCTTCCGACCAAGGTGTCATACCCATCCGGCAATCCCATGATAAAATCATCGATCTGCGCTGACTTTGCCGCTTCCCTCACTTCATCTAACGATGCCGTCTCTTTTCCCATCGCAATATTTTCGAATACGCTGCCGCTTGTCAAAAAGCTCTGCTGAAAAACAATAGAAATATTTTTTAACAATTCTTCATAATTGATATCCTTTACATTGACACCGCCAATCTTAATTTCTCCCTCAGTAACATCATAGAATCTGGATATCAGCTGTACTGCTGTCGTTTTTCCGGCACCGGATTCTCCTACAAATGCAATCTGTTCTCCATGTCCGATATGCAGATTGCATTTGTTTAATACCGTTTTCCCTTTCTCATAGAAAAATCCTACGTCAGACAATTCAATATCATGTCTCTCCGGAAATTCTTCTGTTCCCTGAAATACCTCCGTGTCCAGAATGCCTTTTACCTGCGCCACCCCATTCATAACATAAGAAAGACTGGATGCCATTTCCTGCAAGGGTCTGATATCCGTCAGATATTGCGTTCCCACAAATGCAAACAAAAGCAATACGCTTGCTTCGATAGATCCATTCATAAACCAATAGCCGCCAAGCGGTACAATAAACAAAATACTGCACTCCAGAAGCACGACATAAATAGCATACAACGGTCCGGTAGCTCTTGAAATATCTCCCCATAATGTGTGGGTTTCTTCAATAGCGCCTGCATACTTTCTGAAGGATTTCGTTCCCATATTGTACGCTTTGATCAGCCGCATGCCATTTATATATTCAATGATCGCTTCGGAAAGAGAACTGCCGGTCCGATTGACTTTTTCCATATATTTGCTCATTCTACCAAACATCACAGCCATAACTCCCCCAATAAAAAGCAAAGGAAGCAAACTAATTAATGCTAACGGCACATTGACCGTACACAGATATGTAAAGATTACAATCGGTCCGGAGAGGTAAAGAACCAATTCCGTTACATGGTGCGCTAAGAACAGTTCCAGCTTTTCAATACTCTCATTCATTACGGTCTTGATTTCTCCGCTGCTTCTTTCATTCAGACTCCCCAGCGGCATTCTAGACATATGTTCCGTAACCATACAGCGTACTTTATACAGTGTCCGGTATGCTCCCTTATGAGATAAAATACCGCCAAACGGAATCATCACATGCCGAATGAGAATACTGATCGCTGCCGCCGCCCCATACTGAGCTGCCAGCCGGACGCTGCATTCGCCCTTTACCGTCGCATCTATCAACTTATAAAAAACATAGTATGGAACTGCGGACATTACACTTGCCGTCAAAGAGGCAATAATCGCAAAATAAATATAATATTTATCCTTCCCTGCCCATTCCATCAGTAAGGATAATCCTCCTCTTTCTTTTGTTTTCTTATTTTTATACATATCAGTCATTCTCCTAATATTTAAATTATTTTTTAAATCTACAAGTATAGTAAATCATCCAAATTTATGATACAATATTTTCTATCCACTTGAGTCTTATTTGAATGTGACAACGTCTTATATGTATATTTTGAGAGAAGAGGAATGCATAATGAAAAACATTGTCAATGATTACTACCGGAAAGTATTTGAAAATGGACTGTTTGAACCCTGTATTGCACCGGCGCAGTTTCCGTTTGCCGGGGAATGCTGGAAGGCAAATGAACTCATCGGCCATGGCTATTACTGGATTTACAATTCCGGGAAGCATTATAATATTAAAATCCATGATTTTTGCTTTCATGAAGATTCTGTTGTAGATATGGCTATTCCCGAATGTTTAAGTGTGACCTATTACAAGTCTATTTCCGGCGAAGAGCTGACTCCTTATAAACGGTTGAACAACTATGTGGTCAAAAGCTTTTTAGGCGGTTATGAGCCTTTTAAAGCGCTTATTCATAAAAATATTCCTATTCAGTCCATCGGAATCGAATATGAACCGGCCTATTATGAGCCCTATCTTAAAGAACAATATAAAGAATTGTATCAAAGTCCTCAGGATGCTTTTAAAAGTATTGATGAATCTATAGATTTTCCTGAAATGACTATGCTTTTAAACCAGCTTTCATCCTATCGCGGAGAAGGTATTTCAGCAGAATTGTTTTATGATGCCAAAGCTGCGGAAGCCTTGTCACTGGTCTTTGAACATCATCGAAAAATAAACCAGCAGAAGATCATGTCCATTTCCAAGGCAGACAAGCGCCTGTTAGACATTGTAACTGCCTATATCGGTGATCATTATGCAGACGACTTGTCTATCGAACAGCTTTGTAAAATTGCATGTATGGGATCCACCAAGCTCAAAAAAAGTTTCAAAGCCTATTTGGGCAGTACTATTTCAGAATATATTCAAAGCACACGGATCGGGCAGGCGGAACAGCTGCTCGCTTACACCGATTTATCCATTGGTCAGGTAGCACAGGCCGTAGGATATTCCAATGCTGGGCGTTTTGCCGATCTGTTCCGGAAGGCCAACGGTGTTCTTCCTATGGAATATCGTAAAATCAGCCGCGGATAATTTCCACGGCTGATTCTTTCCTTTTAGCTACAGCAATAACTCTGTCATTTTCTTTCTGGTTTTTACCGTTATCTCATAATCTTCCTTAAGCTGTCCCTGATCCATAACTAAAATTCTGTTACATACATTACACGCCAATTCATAGTCATGAGTTACAATAAATACTATCTTACCCTCCTTTGCCAGCATCCTTATCAGATCGCAGACACGCAGCATACTATCATAATCTAAACCGCTGGTGGGTTCATCGAATATGAGGATTTCTTTATTGCATAACATTCCAACAGCGACGGCAAGTCTTTGCTTCTGACCTCCCGAGAGCAAAGCAGGATGACAATCTTCATAAGCATCCAGATTCAATTTTTCCAATATCCGGGATATTTTTCCGGCATCTATTCCGCTCATTCCGTAGGCACATTCATTCCTGACACTATCTGCAAACAATTCATAGTCAACATCCTGAAATACCATATATCCTAAGGAGCAGCGCTGCTTTTCCTTAAGTTCATTACCCTTATAAAATATATGTCCTTCCAAAATACGGTTTAATCCGCATAAGGTTTCTGCCAGCGTTGATTTTCCGGCACCGTTATGACCGGCTATTCCTATAATTTCTCCTTCCGATGCTTCAAAGCTGATATTTCGGATTACAGGATTCTTCTTATATCCTGCACTCACATTCACTACGTCCAATGTACTCTTCTTATGGCTGGATTTCTTTTGACTCAGATTTTTCTGAATTGGTAATTCAACATCTCTATCCAATAATCTAAGTCCCCTTTGTACCCTCGTTTCATCAGGCAGTACAAAAAAGCCGGACGCCGGATATTCTCCACAAATCCTGCCCTTCTCTAAATGAATTACCCTATCCACTATTTCTTTCAGATAATATAAACGGTGCTCTGTTATAATGATAGTCTTGCCAAGCTTCTTCAAAGCGCATATCTGCTCTTGCAGTCTCTTCACCGCATGTGCGTCGAGATTGGCCGATGGCTCATCAAGGAGATATATATCGGGCTGCATGGCATATACGGAGGCAAACGCTATCTTCTGTTTTTCTCCGCCGGAGAGATGAAATATATTTTTTCCAAGCAGATTTTCCACTCCCGTTTCTTTTGCTGTTTTAGCAAATCTGACTTTTAGCTCTTCTCTTGGATATGCCATATTCTCAATTCCAAATAATATTTCACTATCCGTATCGATATTAAAAAACTGGGAACGCGGATTCTGGTAGACTGTCCCGATCTGTTCCGCAATCTCATACATCTTCATTTTTTCCACATCATTCCCATTTACGAGGACCTGTCCTTCGATTTCTCCTTCATAGTAATGCGGGATCAGTCCATTTATCATGCGCAAAAGAGTGGTCTTACCACATCCGCTTCTGCCGGAAAGCAGTAGGCATTCTCCATCCTGCACTTCTAAATTTACTTTTTGAAGGTTCAGCTTAGAAGAACCTTTATACCGGAAAGATATATTTTTAATTATTACCATATATTCCCTCCCCGGATACATAAAACGGTTACTGCCCCACCACACAACATGCAGATATAATCTGCCGTCTGAAATCTCACCTCAGCAAGCGTCGTTCTCTTTTTGGGATTTTCAATTCCTCTCGTAATCGCTGCACAGGACAATTCATCAGCCCTTCTGGATGCCGACATCATCATCGGCACATAGAAGCACTCTATGGTTCGGACAGGGTGTATGAAAAAACCTCCCCGCAGCCCTCTCATAGCCATTGCTTTCTTAATTGCGCGCCTATCTTCGCCAATAGATGGAAAATATCTTAACAGCACCGTAAGCGGAATAATAATTGTTCCAGGTACCAAAAGCTTAGAAAAACTTGCCATAATCTCGCTTACCCTGACCGTCTGGATCAGCGCAGCGCCTAATGTTCCTGCAGGAATCACTTTTCTTATAAACCGGATCCCTACCGCAACATAAATCATCCATGAATCGCCGAAATAGCTGCTGATCAATACATCTAACAGCACAAAGATAAAATATGTAACTCCCATCTTTAAAGAGAATCCCAAAATGCCGCAGCAGGCACACAGAAGAAGAATAGATGCCATGAGAATGAATTCACTATATATGGATGAACTGACAAAAATCGCAATATTTGAAAATAATATCAACAAAAACAAGGTTCTCGGATCCAGCTTTATAAACCCCTGACGACTTTTATCAACCTTAAATTTCAAAAGATTCATGCTGTCATTCCTGCTTTTTCAAACTGTTTTCTTAATAAAATTCTTCCTGCAATGGCGCTGATTAAACCCGTTACAATAATCGATGCGATCATTGCGGGCAGCATCCAGTTCTGTGCGGTCGCTCCCATTGTATCCACATAAGATTGCTCCGTTCCCTTTCCGACCATATAAGAGAAATAACTGTCCCTGTTAATCCAAAGCATCAGATATGATCCCATCGGATTCAAAGAAAATATAACGAAGCTAATGATATTTAATGTTACATTCCGAAAGCGGCCTGCACCCGCGATGAAATCTGCCACAATTCCAAGCAATACCAGAGCGATCGACCACATCCAGTACATCCCTGTAACAAACATCAATAATCCGATCACCACTCCAAGAATGATAACCGGTCCATGCTTCGGCACCTTCGCAATCAATAGCATATATGCAGGTCCTGTCAGCAGCGCAACCGCACAGGGCATCAGAAAGGTAAGCACCGGATTAGGTGCGAGCAAGCCGGCACCCAACATCATGAGAACAAGAAATACTGCACAAAATATACCCGTTGTCACAAGATCCCTTACTGTAAGATTTTTGTTTTGATGTGTAATTGTTTTCATCACATACCTCCGTTTCTAGTTAGTCTCAGCTAACCAAATTGTATTTTACATATTGAGTGGTAAAATGCAATAAAAAAACGAAGTGTACGTCTGATTCGAATATTTTTGAGTCCGAAATGTATACGGCATCAAAGTCTACATTACTGACTCATATTTATTATAAATCATCTAAAGCAAATATGGTTTTACAAAGCTTTATTCCTGTTTTTGTACGAAAGATCTTGTTAAGCGCGTAGTTGATAGCATTTGCCCCCATTTCATCCTCATACATATTAACGAGAAAATCTGCCTCCACAAGTATCTGATAATCTAATCCGTCTATTTCATTATATGTATGATGGTGCCCTACCAGATAACAGACTCTTTCTATAACGTTCGGAGGATAGCAAAGCTCTGTCAGCATTTTTTCAGCTATCGGAGGGCCTTCCAATTCCTGATAATTTCCGCTTGCACTTTGATATTTCATTTCTGCCGCTTTAATTCCGATGTCATGAACGATAGCTGCCGTCTCTAGAATAAATTGCATGTTCCCTTCAAGCTTTTCTTCCCTTCCGATAAGGCTCGCAAAACTGTACACTTTAATAAAATGCTGAATCCGTTTGGGATCGCCTGAATAATAAGCCACCATCTTTTGAATTAATTTCTCTGCCTCCATAGCATTTCCTCCTTTTTCCATTTAAAGCGCAGTACCCTTCGAAGGTTTAAACAATTTTAAAATATTCGCTCCTTCGTGTTCCAGCAGCTTCATCTTTTTATCGATACCCCCGGCATAACCGGTCAGGCTTCCGTTAGATCCCACAACTCTATGACAGGGTATGATAATGGATATGGGATTATGTCCTACCGCTCCCCCAACTGCCTGGCCGGACATATGCTCTTTATTGGTGCGGGCCGCCACAATTTTGGCAATTTCTCCATAGGTAGTGATTTCTCCATAAGGAATTTCGCACAAAATATTCCATACAGCCTGCCGGAATTCTCCGCCGATCGGAGCCAAAGAAAGCTCGGAAATAGCTGGCTTTTCTCCTGCAAAATATCTATCGAGCCAATCCTTTGCATCAGAAAATACTGGCAGATCATCCTTTCCCGCCACCTTTTCCGTTAAGGTACCTCCGTAGTATTTTTGGCCTTCCATCCACAGACCGATCAGGCTGTTCCCATTGCCGGCCAGCATTATTCTGCCCAAAGGCGAAGAATAATTTGTTGAATAAAGCATATCCGCTCCTCCTTCATTTATATCTATCATCAATTCCATATTACAATGAATTCCACAAATTAACGGTCGCATAACTGCGCCACGGATGCCATGTCTGCGCTAAAGTCAGTATTTCTTCCGGTGCTAACGGAGCAAGGGCTTTCTTTACACCGTAATCGGTATCCAAGAAAACATCAGGCCATCCCATAGCCCGCATGGCAATGTACTTCGCCGTCCACGCTCCGATTCCCGGGATATCCATTAACACCTTCACTTCCCGCTCAGACCCCGAACACAGATTAACATCTGTTTTTTTCTGCGCGAATATGCGGGACAGTTCCAGTATTGTTCTTGCACGCGCCGACGTAATCCCCAGAGGACCCAAATAATTTTCAATCGATCCTCCCAGCGCAATCATACGCTCAGGCGTGGGAACACATGTGTCAGCCCCTCTATGCCGGTTTGAAGGGGCGTTCCATACGTTTCTGCCAGTCTGGCAGCCAATGTGCCTGCCGCCTTAACGCTAATCTGCTGTCCCAGCACCGCACGTACCGCCATTTCATAGGGCTCAAAGCATCCCGGAACTCTTGTGCCGGAAACAAAAAGATCAGGCCGGATATCGTTCATGGATGATAGAACTTCATTTACGGCTTCCGGATCGCAATATAAATCAAACAAGCACCGAATTCTAGCCAGTATCTGCGGCAATACCGAAAGCAAGGCAGAGGATATCGTAACATTCAATACATTTTGGGCTGGTCTATTCGTTACCCGTATCCATCCGCAAGCCTCTTTCAACTCTCCTGATACCAAACGTACCGTACGCATATATGATTCCTCATCAACTGCTTCCACACCGGAAATTGCACGCTGGGCCAGGAATCTCAAAATACGTTCCCATTGATAAGGCGGGCGGTAACCTAGAGCTAATGTCACATCAGTCTGCCGTCTTTCTTCCCCTGGAGCCAGCTTCCGTAATGCGGTAGGCGGCATTCTGTACTGCTTTTTAAATAAATCATTGAAACGTCTTAAGCTTCCAAAACCGGACGCCATTGCAATATCCAATATGGAAAGACTTGTATCGGTCAGCAGATTTTTTGCAAGAAGCAGTCTGCATGTTTGCAAATATTGCACTGGAGATACATGATATTCTTCAGTAAAGGCCCGTCGTAAATGACGGCTTGTACATCCAAGTCTTTCTGCAAACTCTTCGAGGCTCTGCCCGTTTCCGCAGTTTTCTTCTAGTAATCTTGTTGCCCTGCTTACAAGAGATGCCGTAGCATCCACGGCGGATGTGCCGGGAGCAATCTCCGGCCTGCATAAAAGACATGGACGGTAGCCTGCCTGTTCTGCTTCTGCCGCTGTAGAATAAAAGGTACAATTCTCTTCCTTTGGCAGTTTCGCGCGGCATACCGGCCTGCAATAAATTCCAGTCGAGGACACCCCTACAAAAAAGCGCCCGTCAAAGCGGCTGTCCTTAGATTTAAAGGCAGCATACCATGCTTTGTCTTTATCTTCCAACACGATGGCGTCCTCCTTTTTTTCTTATTGTAGCACAGATTAAAAAATAATCTCGCCATTTTCGGACATATATTTTAATTTTACATACTTCTTTTATAATTTTTCTCTTGACTAATAGTCAGCGCTGAGTATAATTATACTCAGTACTGACTATTTAGAAAGGAAGTGATTATATGATTCCCTTATACATTCTTGGTTTACTCCTGCGATTTGGTCCTCAGCATGGATACCAGATTAAAAAGCTGATAGAAGAACAGCTTGAAGATTTTACCCAGATTAAACTGCCCACCGTATATTATCATCTCGAGAAAATGGAAGCGGCAAACCTGATCATAGCCAATCGTGACAAGCAGGGGGCACGTCCGGAGAAGACCGTATATCAGGTAAGCGATACCGGAGTTGACAAATTCAAGGAATTGCTCGCACAAACTTTGCAGATCAAGTATCGCCCTACCTTTGATATCGACGGCACTTTTTACTTTTCCGATTCGATAGGAAGCGATGCTTTGCTGAATAGTCTTAGCCGGCATATCGCAGGCCTTAAAAAGACACTCGATGAACTGGAGATTCACCGTAAGGAAACGATAGAGTACATTCCCGAGGACTATCAGATCTCCGCTAATATTATTTTTGAACATCATATTCTGCATTATCAGGCAGAGCTCACTTGGGCGGAACAATCATGGAACACCTTAAAGGAGGCAAAAGCAGATGGTAACGAACAGAGTTATTGAAACAAACGAGGGTATTCAGAATGAAGTTACTGTGGAAACTTTTGATGTATTTGCCCGTAATATGCGAGATAGAGGATGGAACGGCGTAGACGGTATGATCGCTTCGGGCATAAAAGGCGGGGATGTATTAGAAATCGGGCCCGGCCCCGGATATGTAGGTTTAGAACTGGCGGCAAAGATTCATCCGGCTTCGCTTACCGGCTGCGAAATCAGTCCTGCCATGCTCCGCTTTGCCGAAAAAAATGCCGCCGAATACGGAATTTCCGCCCGGTACATTCAAGGAAACTGTATGAATATGCCGTTTGAGGACGAAAGCTTTGACACTGTTATATCCAACGGTTCCCTGCATGAATGGGAGAATCCTATCCGAGCCTTTGATGAAATTTTTCGCGTTCTCCGTGCGGGAGGCCGGTATTGCATCACCGATTTACGTCGTGATGTGCATCCCTTAAAAAAGAGGATGGTATATTTTTCTACCCATCCTAAGGAAATGCGCCCCGGTCTGATCAGTTCATTAAATGCCGCTTATACTGCTTATGAAATCACCGAACTTCTGCGTCATTCTAATCTGCGTAACCCCACAGTAACCAGTGATTTCTTCGGCCTTTGCATTGCCGGTTCAAAGTAAGATTACACACTATTCCGTTACCCGTTCCTTTTCTGTCATTTTTGTATTTTTATTTACTGATGAAGCGGTATTCAGGCCTTCGCTTCCGATAAGTATCATGCCTATGATGACCAGAACACCTCCAAGCCACTGCCTCCAATCGGCTTTTTCACCCAATAATACGATTGAAAGCAGCATGGAGGTAAACGGCATCATGCCGGAAAAGGCTGCTGCTGTGAATGCACCGCAACGCTTTATTCCTGCATACCAACAGATAAATGCCAACGCCGTCACAAATATGCCATACCATAAAAGTGCCATCCATTCCAAAAGCCCGATTGCGGCAAGTCGCTTCATTGATTGTTCAAATGCTGCAGGAATAAGACATAGTATCAAAGCGATTGTCGATACGATGGTGGTCTGAGAAATAGGATTTGATGGCACTGTGGATTGTGTTGAGGCCTTCACTGCAAAAATGCGCGAAAACGTGTTGAAAGCAGATTCACATGCTGCTGCACAAAGCACAAGCATATTTCCTCCGACATGTTCCAATGTTAATCCGCTCCCCGGTACCATCAAACCTTAAATAACCAAAACGCCTGTCACCGTGCAAATAATTCCGGAAAGCTTTCTACCGCTGACAGGCTCTTTTAATATTGCAATGGCAAGAATAGCCGTTATGGCGGGTGTTCTTATAGCATTTGAAATTGCTGTAAGAACATTTGCTTTTTCTTGTCTGGATACAAACGTCCGGTTCCGGTAAAGGCATAACATCCGGGATTTTAATACAGCCAACGCGGTTGTAGTGAATCCTGATCTTCTGAACCTGTACACCGTTTACCTTTTTCAGCATGGTATACTTCAATTCGCTCAACCAGTTCGTTGAGCATACGCGGCGTGAGCTTTCTGGCACAGCACAGGTGTATTTGCGCACGGTAGCGATAAACATATCCATAGTCATGGACTGTGAGCTTGATTTTTTTAGTTCAGCTTTATGCCCTTTTATTCGTTCTAGAATCTTCCTTTGTTCATCTTCGTACCACTTGGTCATGAGCCGGAAGCGTTCATCGGAGATTTTCCCGTTTACATTATCTTCATACATCCGCTCAAACAAGCCATCGGGCTCTTTGCCTCGCATCATCAGGGCGTTTGACTCCCGCTGCCTGTTGTTCAAGCCATTGATGACCGCCTGCTGGGAATGACCCATCACCGTCTTGACAAACTCAGTTTCATACTTGCTGTAAAACCGCGTCAAGCGTCTGATCCCACCAAGCACAACCTGTTCTAGAAAGTCAACGCGGATGTAATGGGTAGCGGTGTAGGTTCCATGATTGCCTTTATAGTTTGAAAAGTTGAAGTACTTTATATCTGGATTTCCCTGATTGAAATGGTAATGCAGGTTTCGGCCGCCGCATATCCTTTTTCGGAGGATGCTTCGCTTAGCCTAACGATGATAGCGTTTTCGTTTCATTAATCGTGATAATTGTAATTGCAATCATTTGTGTGGGTGTTTCCCTCCTCTTCTTCAAGTGGGAATAAAGTATTGCATTTATTTGTCTGAAAGAATGCTTATCTAAGCTTTAATCCCGAAAAAGCCTGTTGATTCTCAAAATGAAAATCAGCAGGCTTTTTAAGTTGTCACCATTATAGGTACAGTTTGTCGATTTCTCCATTCATAATATAGGGCAGTGACTGCAGTATCCTATCAAAAGGCCAGATTTACTGCTTACATGATATATTTTATAAGCAAGTAGATCAATAGTCTACAACATGTTCGTCAAAAGATGTACGCTAATGCAAAGGTTATCAATGCTGTTTGTTATTCAAGCTAATTTGGAGGAATAATTATGACTTGTCGCTATGAGGTCAAAGAAGATTGCAGAGTCAAATATACAAAAATGTTTTGCACGAGAGCCTGCTGGAACTCATGAAGCAAAAAAAATCGCAAAGATTACAACATCCGAATTATGCCGCCATGCAGACGTCAACCTCAATACATTTTGTTCGCACTATAGCAGCCCCGAAAATCTCTTGAACGATATAAATTTGATTTTGGAGCGTTGATAAAATGAATCCTATCGAAGCCTCGGGAAACCAAAAACGCTGAAAATATTTTGGAAGACATTTGTAAGGTAATCTACAAACAAAGCGGCATCTACTATATTCTGTTTTCCGTGAATGAGGATAAGGCGATGTTTCAGCACTTGTTAGACGTCTCCCACGACTACTTATCAAGCTTGGCGCTCAGTCGCCATAGCTCTTGAGAAAGAGCAGATAGAGATGCTTTACTATCTTGCCATCGGAGGCAGTGTCGCACTGATTCAAGTCTGGACTGGATCAGTAACGGAATGAAAGAACGTGCTCAGAATATAACGTCCATGACAATAAAAAAAATCACCACGGCTTATATGTTTTGCCGACAGCAAAGCTCCTAACGGTGTTAAGTAGTTATCAGGCAAGACTTTTTGGCCACCTGCTGGATTTTTTTCTCCCCTTCCCGCTGTCCATTGACTAACTCATTATCCTTCTAAATTTGCATTGACACTTTACCTAATATAGTATATTATTAACAGTATTAATTAATATTTTTTGAAAGAAGGTGACTAAATGGATTATAGAGAATTGGCGCTAGAGTTCATGAAAAAGATGTTTGCGCTCAATAAAGCCAGACCTCAACGGCAATTTCAAGAATCCATGCAAGGAGAGACCGTTGTTCTTCAATATCTCTCTGATCATGAGGATTCTGTTTTGCCCAGTGAAATCAGCGCCTTTATGGGTATCAGTTCCGCACGTATAGCTGCGACACTAAACAGTCTGGAAAAGAAGGAGTTCATCACTCGCCGCATTGATCTGTCTGACCGGAGACGAATTTTGGTGGAGATTACCCCGAAGGGGAGAGCTCTGGCCGGAGAGCTCAAAGCGGATATTTTGGAGAACACTTCAAAAATGCTGGCTTTTTTAGGTGAGCACGATGCCCGGGAATATATCCGCATCACTGGCAGAATGGCGGAGTTTGCAAGCGAATTGACAGACAGAAAATAACATAACACCACCTTGTGTGGTGTCTATTTTCCCCATATTCCTAATACAGTTCGTAATGAATACTATTATACACATGGAGGTTGTAATATGCTCAAAATATTTAAGCGGCTGAACAGGCTGGAATGGATACAGGTTGCCATCAGCCTTGTATTTATTGTTATACAGGTATGGCTTGATCTCAAGCTGCCGGATTACATGGCGAAAATCACGCAACTGACACAAACACCGGGCAGCGATATCACGGAAATTTGGATTGCGGGTGGCTATATGCTTCTCTGTGCGCTGGGCAGCTTCGCGGCGGCGGTTATCGTTGGTTTGTTTGCCGCACGGATTGCGACGTCCTTCGCGCGTAGGCTGCGCAGCATGCTGTTTTCTAAAGTAGATTCTTTTTCAATGGAGGAAATCAGCCAGTTTTCTACCTCCAGCCTGATTACCCGATCCACCAACGACATTACGCAAATTCAAACCTTAGTGACAATGGGGCTGCAAATGGCAATTAAAGCCCCCATCACGGCGGTGTGGGCGGTCACGAAGATTGCCGGAAAGGGCCTCGAATGGACGGTGGCAACCGGAATGACGGTCGTGGTTCTTATCGCCATGATGAGCATTATCTTGAGTGCGGTTATCCCCAAGTTCAAGAAAATGCAGTCGCTGACCGACAGCCTGAACCGCGTGACGCGAGAAAATTTGACAGGACTTCGGGTGGTACGGGCCTATAATGCCGAGGCGTACCAAGAAGGTAAGTTTGAGACCGTCAACAAGGATTTGACCGACACGCAGTTGTTTACCAGTCGGGGCATGGCAATTATGAATCCAGCGATGTATTTCCTCATGAGCGGACTTACCCTTGCCATCTATTGGATTGGCGCGTATCTCATCAATGGAGCGGGCGCGATGGAAAAACTTACGCTGTTCTCTAATATGATTGTCTTCTCGTCCTACGCTATGCAAATCATCATGTCGTTCATGATGTTGGTCATGATGTTTATCCTGCTCCCACGTGCCGCTGTTTCCGCTGTGCGAATCAACGAGGTGTTGGATACGCCGCCTGTCATCCTAGATGGCACGGCAACGGAAGGTAAGCCGGGCGTTCGGGGAGAGGTTTCCTTCCGCAATGTCAGCTTTCGATATCCGGATGCCGCGGACTATGTGCTGCAAGATGTGAGCTTTACGGTAAAACAGGGTGAAACTGTGGCTTTTATCGGCTCCACAGGAAGCGGAAAAAGCACACTGATCAATTTGGTGCCGCGCTTCTTTGACGTAACCGAAGGCGAAATTCTAGTAGACGGAATCAATGTTAAGGACTATACGCAGGAAGCGCTGTACAACAAAATCGGCTACGTTCCGCAAAAGGCGGTGCTGTTCCGCGGAACGGTCGGCTTCAATGTCTCTTATGGCGACAACGGACAGGACGCGCCCACTGGAGCGGAAATAAAAACTGCGGTTCGGATTGCGCAGGGCGCCGACTTCGTGGACAACATGGACAAACAATATGATTCGGAGATTTCGCAGGGCGGCTCCAATGTATCGGGTGGACAAAAACAGCGGCTCGCTATTGCGCGAGCGGTTTGCCGCAAGCCAGAAATATATATTTTTGATGATAGCTTTTCGGCTTTGGACTATAAGACTGACCGGACGCTGCGTTCGGTTCTGAAGGAAGAAACTGCGGGTGTCACCAGCATGATTGTCGCCCAGCGTATCGGTACCATTATGAACGCCGACCAGATTATTGTTTTGGACGAAGGGCGCATCGCCGGTAAAGGCACGCACCGGGAATTATTGAAAAGCTGCGAGGTATACAAAGAGATTGCCATGTCGCAGCTCAGCGAGGAGGAATTGGCGGTATGACTGAAAACAGAGAAACAAGACGTCCGCAGCAGGGGCCATTACCCGGGGGGCCCGGCACGACGACAGGCAGCGGTGAGAAGCCGAAAAGCTTCGGTGAAACAATGGGAAAGCTGCTCCGGTACTGTAAAAGCTATCTGCCCGTAATCGTAATCGCGCTTGTCATCGCGACGGTGGGTACGGTGTTCCAAATCATCGGCCCAGATCAGCTAAAAGGCTTGACCAACGAAATCGCAAAGGGTCTTCCGAAGTTATTAAACGGGGTTCCTGTTTCGGGAAGTATTGATCTCGGCGCTGTAGCCAATATCGCATGGGCATTGCTTTTGCTTTATGGTGGCTCCTTGCTGTTCAGCTTGATTCAAAATATGATGATGGCCACCACGACACAGAAAATCTCAAAAAATATGCGCCGTGATATCTCGTCAAAAATCAACCGCATGCCGCTCCGCTATTTTGACAAAACCAGCTACGGCGATGTTCTGAGCCGTGTGACAAACGATGTTGATACCATCGGACAGTCCTTAAACCAGAGTGTCGGAACACTGGTCACTTCAATCACCATGATTGTCGGTTCTCTGGTTATGATGCTGTTGAACAACTGGCTCATGACGCTGACCGCGGTGGGTTGCAGTATCATCGGATTTGTTCTGATGATAATGATTATGTCTCGCTCGCAAAAATATTTCGGGGCGCAGCAGAATGCGCTCGGAGAAATCAACGGGCAGATTGAAGAGGTCTATTCCGGGCACAACGTTGTGAAAGCTTATAACGGCAGCAAATCGGAAAAGCAAGCGTTTGAAAATATCAATGGCAAGCTGTACGGCAGCGCGTGGAAAGCGCAGTTTCTGTCTGGCTTGATGATGCCGCTGATGAGCTTTATCGGAAACTTCGGTTATGTGGCGGTTTGCGTGGTGGGCGCGGTGCTGACCGTGAACGGAACCATTTCTTTCGGCGTAATCGTAGCGTTTATTATGTATGTCCGCCTGTTTACACAGCCGTTGTCCCAAATCGCGCAGGCGTTCAGCACCCTGCAGGGCGCGGCAGCGGCCGGCGAACGCGTGTTTGAGTTTCTTGCGGAGGAAGAGCTGCCAGATGAAAGCCACAAGACACAGAACCTCGAACACACAAACGGCGATGTGGAATTCCAGAATGTAAAATTCGGATATGTGCCGGGAAAGACAATCATCCACGATTTCTCCGCCCATGTGAAGGCCGGGCAGAAGGTGGCGATTGTCGGTCCGACAGGCGCAGGAAAAACAACCATGGTGAACTTGCTCATGCGGTTTTATGAGCTGGACAGCGGTGAGATTTTGCTGGATGGCATTCCAATCAGCCAGCTTACGCGAGAAAACGTGCACAGTCAGTTCGGCATGGTGCTGCAGGATACGTGGCTCTTTGAGGGAACAATCCGGGAGAACATCGTATACGGCAAGCAGGACGTCACAGAAAAATATGTGGTAGACGTGTGCAAAACGGTCGGGCTGCATTACTTTATCCAAACGCTACCCAACGGATATGATACAGTGCTAGACAGCAAAGCAAGCCTTTCAGAGGGGCAAAAACAATTGATTACCATCGCTCGCGCGATGATTCAGAACGCGCCGCTGCTCATTCTTGATGAGGCGACCAGCTCCGTGGATACTCGCACCGAGCGCATCGTTCAAAAAGCGATGGATAAGCTGACCGAGGGCAGGACTTCCTTCGTGATTGCCCATCGCCTCTCCACCATCAAAAACGCCGATTTGATTCTGGTCATGAAGGACGGCGACATTGTGGAAAGCGGCTCTCACGCGGAGCTTCTGGAAAAAGGCGGTTTCTATGCGGAGCTTTACAACAGCCAGTTCGAACCCACCGCGTAGCTTTAGCGCACGGTAGAGCCTACTATTTGCACACCTTTTCGTTTGCATAACATACTTAGCACATTTGCTATATCCTGCTTTAATTCTTCGTACGCTACCTTTTTGCGATATTTTGGTGCAAAAACTATATGATACTTACAATTCCATTTTGAATGTGATAAACTACTTATATTCATTTGGATAACCTCCTTTGATGTGCTTGTGTGGCCGCGAACCAACACTATTATATCAGCCTGATATGATTTCTGTGCGTCAGACCAGAGATTTGCCATCCGGTTTCCTTCAGATTCGTAGTCACCCACGACACCCTTGCCATTGGCTATGTCCTTCCCACTACTGGGCGGACTCGGGACTTTCACCCGTTGAAACGTGCGCCCGCCGGGCGCACCTACAAGAAAAGAGGACGCTTCGCGCTTGAAGCGTCCTCTTTTTAATTGCACTATTCTGCATCTTAGCAGATTCTTTTGCCATCAGCATTTAATGCTTTAAAACAGGCTTGAAATATTCTGACTGTTCTTTTCGTTCAGCACACCGCCCAAAATCTCGACGAAATATAAGCCCACAATCTCCTCCTTGGCGTTTTTAACCCAGCATAGCTCTTCAAAGTAAGCACTGGTTTATTGTACAAATCTGTCCGTTACATGTTACAGTTGGTACTACTGGAGAAACGCTGATTATTGATGTCTTTTCTTAATTACCCCATTTTGTCCTGTTTTTAAGAGATTTGCGCCGTTTGCCCTGTATTTCTTAGCTTGCATTCTGCATTTTGAAGATGTTTTCCTCAAAATAGGTGCATGTTTTTCTCAAGTCCTTTATAAACAACTGAATGCTCTACTTTACAACGAATCGCTGACTTATCCTCCCGATATCTTAATAGGTGCAATCTGTTTTTATTATATAGAAATTAATTATATTCATGAAATAGAATTAGTTCACGCTGCATATTAAATAAGATATTACCTTGTGTTTCAGGTATTTATTTTAAAGATGCCTACATACTCTTTAAGCCTTTGAGCTTGAGCAGAAAGCTCTTCACTGGCTGCTGCACCCTCTTGAGAAGATGCAGCATTGTTTTGAACAACCTGTGAAATCTCCATAATTCCCTGATTAACCTGTTCCATTGCTAATGTTTGCTCATGCGAAGCCGCAGCTTGTTCACTTGATGCTATTGAAATAGAATTAACAAGCGTACCTGCCTGTAAAATACCATCCACTATTTTATTAAAAGTATCTGCCGTCTTATCTGCAATATTGCTACCTGACTCCACATTTTCTAAAGAAGATTTAATTAATTCAGTTGTTTCCATTGTTGCTTTAGCCGACCGTGCCGCAAGGTCTCTTATTTCATCTGCTACTACCGCAAAACCTTTGCCATACTGTCCCGCCCTGGCGGCTTCTATAGCAGTATTTATTGCCAATATATTTGTCTGGAACGCAATACCCTCGATTACTTTTATAATTTTACTGATATTCTCTGATGAGGTATTAATATCTTGCATAGCATTGAGCATTTCTCGCATTTGATTTTTTCCAACATCAGCATTCTGTTGAATACTTTCCGCCAGTTCATTTGTTTTCTGAGCATTTTGTGCATTTTGCTCTGCTTGGGCAGTAATTTCCTCCATAGATGCTGATAGTTCCTCTACAGAAGCGAGTAATTCCTCTACAGAGCTTGCCTGTTCCGTTGCCCCCTGTGAAAGTGAAGTGGCCGAAGCCGCCACCTGTAATGCTCCGGCATCCACCTGATCTGCAGACGCAGATATAGAGGACGCAAGCTCGTGGAATTTCGTAACTAGATTGGTAAGTTCCTTGCTCATTATATCTTTTTCAGAACGAACCGTTATTTTTGTAGTCAAATCCCCAGTTCCGACATTTTCTATTTCTTTGCTTAGTTGTATAATAGACTCAATTAGCTTATTAAAAGAAAGAGAGACCATTCCAATCTCATCCTTTCGTAATTTTACTCTTTTATCCTCCTCAGTTATTAAACCATAGATATCAACATCGCCAACTGCGAGATGCTCGGAAACCTTGCTGAGCATCTGCAGGGGTTTGCTAATTATTTTGGATATATATGTACTGAAAAACATTGATATAGCAAAAGATATAGCTATAATAGTTATCATAATATATATAGCATTCCATGTCGCCTGAATATCAGAAGCGAGTCCACTAGCCGCGTCAGACACACTGTCATTTGTCGCTGCCGAAAATGCTTCTTCTATTTCCAACGCTTCAGATTTCGACTCTTGAATCAATGATAATATTGAAGATGCAGGCTCACCAGTTTCAACCGCATCTAATATTTTTATGATAACTAATTTATAGTTATTATAAGCGTTTTGAGCATTATCATAATTTTCCTGATCTATACTGTCAACTATTGTCAACTTATAGCTATTGAGTTTTGATTCTAATTTATCAATCTCATCCAGTATATCTTGACAATATTGTTCTTTATTATCACTATCATAATAGATAAATAAATCTCTAACTAATACTCTCACACTCAAAAGACTTTCATCTGCTTGGGCAGCATAGACAATACCCAAAGTTCGATTATTGTATGCCATTTTTTGATGGTTGCTTATGGTTATTAGGTTAACTATTCCAACTATTCCGCTTATAATTCCAAGTATAGTAATAAAACCAAATCCAAGCAACATTTTTTTAGATACCATTAAATTTTCAAACCACTTTTTCATTTTTAACCTTTCTTTTTAGTTATTTTGTCTGTTGTTTATTTTACTAAACATATAGTTCAGCACTTATCAATATTCGCAGTAAAATTCATAATACTTTAACGTTAATACAAATGCACCATAACCTACACTATTATAAAGACTTTTTCATAAAATTATTTAATTTGAATACTTTTTATTAATAATCGAAATATATTGAATATGTTATAACTTAAATAGATATATTAATACTAAAAATTTACACTATTATCCAGTTTCGCAGTTTATTTGAAACTGCGAT